>PBDR01000013.1 GCA_002717385.1 Chloroflexota bacterium | reverse complement strand
ATCCTAAACATCCTTATACACAATTATTAATTAATTGTATTCCAAAACCCGATCCTAAAGAAAAATGGATTGAAAAAGAAAAATTGTCTGCATTGATCGCGAACTTAGATTCTCACTTATAGTAACAATTAGAAAAATTGAATATTTATTAGTTAGTTAATAAAGATTTTCAAATCCATAAAGACATATTATGTCACCACATCTACTCAAATTTTGCTCAATCATAGAACTAATTAACTCCCAACCTCCAATTGCTCCAGGAATAAACAATAAGAAAAAGACAAGAATCATAAATGCCCAAAGCTTTTTCCCGATCATGTTTTCAGTGAGTTCTTATTAAATAGGTAAATAAAAAAGGTGAATTTAAATTATATATTATTTTTCTTCAGCAGAAGGTCCGAATACATTTGTATCTGGATTATCCATTATATATCTTGCTTGTCTAAGTCCAAATTGTTCTTGTAGTTGAATCGTAAGTCCACCATCTATAGCAAGAGTATGGCCTGTTATGAATGAAGCTTCTTCTGAGCATAGAAAGCTAACACCATTAGCTATATCATCTGGTATTCCGGTTCTGCGAACAGGATATTGATTTTCAAAAAATTTTAATCCAGAAGGATTTTTATCCCAAACTGCTTTTAATCCTTCACTGACAATATGACCGGGTGCGATAGCATTAACCCTTATTCCATATGGGCCATATTCTATTGCCATTTGTCTTGTCATACCAACCACCGCAGCTTTTCCTGCCTCATATACTAACATTCCCGGTTCCTGTAAAATCGAATGAACAGATGCCATATTTACTATACTACCACCATCATTTTGTTTCATTATAGGAACTACATGTTTAGTTCCCAAATAAATTGCTTTTGCTAAAACTGAAATACCATAATCCCATTCCTCTTCTTTTACTGAAACTGCATCACCATATACTCTAGATGCTCCCGAAATTACTGGGAAAGCATTTTGAACTAATATATCAATTCTCTTAAATTTTTCATATGTAAAATCAATCATATTTTTGATATCAGGAGATTTAGAAACATCGGTTTTAATGAAAGAAGCATTACCTCCAGATGATTGTATATTTTTTATATTTTTTTTTGATGCTTCTTCATCGATGTCAGCAATAATTACTGTAGCTCCATATAATGCAAGTTTTCTTGCTGAAGCACCACCAATACCTTGAGCACCTCCAGTTATTATTGCTACTTTGTGATGATGTTTTTTCATAATTATAACCTCTAATAATTTTATCGATATGCGCTTTCTGCACTCCACATATCTGGGTTTTTTCCGACATAAATTTTGATATCTTCTGTCAGGGCAGAAATTTTTTCATTTAGCTCTTTTTTAGGATTGTAATTGAATGCTGGGACATTTAAATTAACTTCTTCTATATTTCTGCATCCAATTAATATTGAAAGTATTCCCATTCTAGTTTTTAGCCACCCGAGTGACATTATAGCCATTGAGATATCATTTTCTTTTGATAATATTTTCAATTTACTGATTGTGTTAAATAATATCTTTTCGCACCCAATATCTTTATGAATTGCCATAGGGGATCTATCCTTTGAGAACAATCTACTTCTTGATACCCCATATGGAACTTCATCAGGGTGATTATATCTTCCAGTTAATAGACCTTGTGCCAATGGACTGTAACAAATAATTCCAGATTTTTTTTCTATACAAATTTCTTGAATTTCATATTCTATGGCACGCCAGAAACCGTTATAAGGTAATTGGTTTGCAACTACGTGAGTAAGAGAAGAGATTTCTTCAAAATCTTTTTTTCCAAAATTACTTACTGCTATCGATCTTATTTTCCCTTCATCATATAATTTATTCAATTCATCAACAGTATCGTTAATATCTACCTCATTTTTATTATTTGGTTCTAATAGAATTTTACTTCCAGATGATTTCCTGCTTGGCCAATGTATATGATAAACATCTATATAGTCTGTTTGGAGGTTATTTAAACTGAACTCACATGATTTTCTAAGGTTATCAGGATGCAGCTCTGATGCAGGAACTTTTGTAGAAAGGACATTAGAACCTCTTTTATTTTTAATTGCTTTACCTAGTACTCTTTCAGATCGCCCGTCACCATATCCTGGAGCAGTATCAAAGAAATTTATACCATTATTTATAGATTCGTTTACTGCATTTATAGAGTCTTGATCATCTTGGTATCCCCATTCATCTCCACCTGCAAATGGCCAAGTTCCAAGCGCAAATTCTGAAACTTCTATATTTGTTTTATTTATTTTATTATATTTCATTTTAATTTAATAGCTTTACACATTGTAAAGAAACGATATATTTGAGTCTGGCAGGATTTACACATTGTAAAGAAACGGTATATCTGTGTCTGGCAGGATATTAGTTTCATCTAATTCATATGCTTCTTTTTTATAGACTTGTATTCTATGGGATCCAAGATCTGGGATATACATTAAATCCCCATATATTCTTACGGAAGTAGGACCTCTAAATCTTTTTGTTTCTTCTAATGGTGTCATTTCCCTAGCTCTTAAAGCTCTGGCATTCGCCATCAGGTATGTTCTTCCAATTTTTGAAAGAACAGCATCTCCAATAAATCTTTCTACGTAATTTCCTTTATGGTTGAATTGTATTATTCTATGGTTCCCTCTGTCAGCAACAAAAATATCACTATGGGAATCAACTGCTATACCTGCTGGACCATCAAGTTTCCCAACTAATTCATTATTTAGTTCAAAATCGTTGATAAAATTTCCTTTATAATCAAATTTTTGGATTCTGTCATTTCCCCAATCTGAAACTAATAAATCTCCGGTATTATGGTCTATATCTATCCCCCAAGGATAATTTAGTTGACCTTTTTGAGATCCATTTTCTCCGAAAGAGTTTATGAAAGTTCCAGATTTAGTGAATTTTGAAATTCTATGGTTATATGTATCGACAATATAAATATTATTATCTTTATCAAAACATATTCCAGAAGGGCGATTAATTTTTCCATTAGTCGAACCAAACTCTCCCCATGAATCTAATTCTTTACCTGAAGTGTCTAGAATAATAATCTTATTTTTTGCTTCATCCGAAATATATATATGATCTAATTCGTCTATCAAGATTTGTACTGGCCACTCAAGGTTTTTCCCACCTTCAGGTATTGTACCTAGATCTTCATCTTTCCAATTTATTTTTCTTATCTCAGATATTTCATCCATACGGTTTAGCACATAAATTGTCTGATCTTTACCTATTGCCAAATCCATAGGCATAGTAGTAACTCTTCTCATACCTAAGGTAGCATAAAATGGAAATCCGGCTCGAAGTAATGCGTAAGGTTTACTCATACTATCTAATCAATGTTTTGTTAAAAGGAGATATTTGTTCAAAATCTCCGCCAATAATATCATGAGGATCAATTCCCATCCATTGTTGTAAAATTGTCCCGTAAATACCTCTAAAATCTATCGTATGTTGTAGATCTTCTCCATATAACCAATCAGAAGGATTTAAAGATGGATATTCTGAATATAAGCCACCTTTTACATTTTCTCCAATTATAAAAGCACCTCCACCAGATCCATGGTCTGTACCTGAACCATTATCTTTAACTCTTCTTCCAAATTCAGTAAATACTAAGATAGTTATTTCTTCAGAAGCATTATGTTCATCTAAATCATCCATAAAGTCACTTATGGCATCAGTTAATTCAGTAAGTAATCTGGCATGATTTGGAACTTCTTGTGCATGATGATCATAACCTGCGTGATTAGTATAGAAAATTCTAGTACCCAACCCTGCAAAATGTACTCTCGCAACATCTCTTAGGGATTTAGCAATGGGGTTATTTGAATATTCTATGGTTGAAGAATAATTTATTGGAGCTTCAGCTAAAATATCTGCTCCTGTAAGAACAGTTCTTCCTGTCTCTCCTAAATAATCCATAACTATTCCACTGCCTAAAGCTGGAGTATACATACGTTTAAACATCTCTAAATCTTCAATTTTTTCTTCTTCTTTTTCTATTTCTGACATAAGCCCGTAATTATCAAGATCTCCAACAGAAGTTGCAATAACTCCTGGAGCGGCGAGAGCTCTAGGTAATCCTCTGCCAAAATTCACAGCTGTTACAGGATTGGAAGAATTTGGATCAATTTCTCTAATCACTTTAGCTAACCAACCTTCTGTTGCTACATGATTTGGTTCACAAGTATGCCAAATATCCATAGCTCTAAAATGAGATCTACTAGAGTTTTCATAACCTATTCCTTGAATAATGGCTACTTTACCTTTTTCATATAGGTTTTTTAGAGATTTTGCACAAGGATGAAATGCTAAATTTTCAGTAAAAGGGATCATTTTATTTTCTGGAATTCCTACTAATGGTCTATTGTCAAAATATACTCCAGAAGTGAATGGAATTACCGTATTCATAAAATCATTTCCACCAGAAAGTTGAATTATTAATAGTACTGGTTCTTTATTTTTTGTGGTCATGTTTTGCTCCTTTAGGTAGATTATGAGAACTGAAATTCCATTGATGAGATTATTAGACGTAACATTCTCATAATTCTATTTCTAGATATTTCCTGATCTTTTTTTGTTCTAAATGAAAGTTTTCCATCTTCTTCAGCTAATTTTATTAGCAAAGATTTTGTGTTCTCACTTATTTCAATAAAACCAACCAGCTCCAACATTCTATTAACGAATTTTTTTGGATTATGAGATTCTTTATCATTTTTAATTTCATTAATAATAAATTTCACTCCTGGTTTATTTGGATCATTTAAAATTTCTATAGCATAATTGACTCTCTCTGTTAATGTTCCGCCATCTATCCATTCTTTCCCGGTATGCCATCCTTCAACTGAAGGTGGGTCCATTAATTTTTGTCCCATTGCTATACAAGTTGATTCTAATTGAACTAATCCTGGATCAGGACTTCTATATTCGCCAGATATTTTGAGTGTTGCAGCAATAAATTCTGCCGGACATTTTACTCTATTCATTTTAGACTTTTTAAACCAATCTGAGTTAAGAAGAGTACGCATTACAGATTTTAGATCTGCATCACTTTCTAACCACGATTTTACCATTTGATCAATTGCAAATTGGTTTTTTGGAGGTGTAATACTCCATGCAGGAACTTGAGGCTCATCTTCAACAAAAAAATTATAAAGGTGCCTACAGATAAATCTAGCAGTCGCTTCTTGTTGAGAAATTATATCTATTATTTCTTCGCCGTTAAAAGGTCCAGTTTTTTCTAAGAATTTTTTTACACCATAATCATGGTCATTTTCTTTAAAAATAAATTTTGATTCATAATGTCCATATGGATATAATGGGAGTGGTTGAGTAAAAGTCCATCCAGTAAAAGATCTGGCTGCATTTTTTATATCGTCCTCTGTGTAATTCCCTATTCCCATAGAAAATAATTCTAAGATTTCTCTACCATAATTTTCGTTTATTGATTCGGAATGATTTTCATTGTTATCCAACCAATAAATCATGGCGGGGTCTTTAGACAATTCAATTAGAATAGTTCTGAAATTTTTTAGTCCGTTTTTCCTGAGCATTTCAATATGATTAACCATAGTAGGAGTATGTTCACTTTTTGTCCATCCAGTGGCTAAAACATGGTGCCAAAAAAGGGCCATTTTTTCTTGCAAAGGTCTTTTAGTGTTAATCATTCTATAAAACCATCTTCCATTCCATGTTGCCTGATTGTCTTTGTTGGCTCCAAGAGATATATAATGCCTTGAGATTAATTTATCTTCAACTTCAGGAAAAATTTCTGGATTTAAAAAATCTTCTACAATTTCTTCATATTTTTTTTTTGTAAATTCTTGGATTTGAGAATAATCCGAACCGAAACCTGCGCGGCGCAGAAGATGAGCTACTAATGACGAATCTGTTTTTATTTCATTCGTTACCATAAAAAAAATATCCATAAAATATCAATTTGATATGAGATGAAATATATATGTTTTATATGTTTTTGTCCACATATAAATATTTTGTTAATATTTTTTTGTAAACAATAACTTTAATGTTTATATTGAAGCATATATTCAGTCATAAACCATAAACATAATGAACCGCCTCTGTGATCAAAACCAGAAATTGCAGGTCTGTTTAAATAATCCCTTAGCGTATTTTGTACCCCGGTTCCTATACATACTTTTTTTATATTTCCAATATCATCTATCATTGATGATATCCCATTAAATGCTTTATCTAAAATACTTGAGTAAGAAGAATCTAACCAACCTAATCTAACACCTCTAGAGATACTGTAAGCGATCATACAAGTTACACTAAATTCATGATATGAAGATTTATCATCCAAAACTTGCGACCATGTTCCATCATTGTTTTGTAATTGAATTAAAGCATCAAGATGATTTTTATGGGTAGTAATCAATTTATTTGTTTCTTTATTATCGGGAAGATATGATATTGCTTCAGTAAATCCAAGAGCAGCAAAACCATTTGATCTGCCCCAATTCCACTCAGCATTTAAATTATGCATAAATAAACCATCTTTTTTTTGAGTAGGAATATTTAAAAGATATTTAGAAAGAATATTAGAATAATCAGAATTTTTTGTATATTTATAAACTCTTCCCATAATAGCTGAGGTAAAGAAGATATCTTCGCTTCTATAAGTTGGATCACAAGCATTAGGGAGAGTTGAGTTATTTATTTTGTAGTATTTTTTTACAAAATCTACCAGAATTTCCATGTATTTTTTTTCATTTGTAACTCTATATAAATCTTCAGCCCATACATATCCAGAAAAAAATTGCCCAGGGTATTTATCGTTTATAATAGTACCTTGTTGTATAGATATTGTTTTGTTAACTTCTTTAAGAATTTTATCTTTATCTATACCTAATTCAGCAAATCTTATTTTTCCACTAATTCCGACACCCTTAGTATAAATAATTTCATCGAATGTATTTCCATATAGTTTGGAGAGTTTTTCGGCTATTTCATTTGGAGATTTTTTGTTATTCATATTAAAGGTTATTCATATTAAAGATTATATTATATTTTATTGTTTTAAATACTAAATAATTTAAAAAAAAATACTCAAAAATTAATGGTGAAATTATTCTAGGAACAATAATGTAATAGAAAACACTTACTATTATTAGAATTAATATTATTCTTAGTAGGATTTTTTTTAAATTTTTTAATATCTAAAATAAACGAGAATCACCTTTATCGACAGCATTCTTGCCTCTATTTACTATTCCAGCATAGAAATCTATTGCTGTAAGATGTTCTCTATTACCCTCTTGTCGAAAATCAGCTTTATCTGAATCATTGTTGCTAGGAGAAGTTAATTCTCTAAGTAAAAATCTTTCTTCTTGGCTTTCACGGATTTTTTGTTCTAAAGCATCAGGGTCAGGCCAAATTTCTTTTATACGATTAAATAACTCTTTTTGAATCTTTTCGTATTCTTTTTTTCCAGCCATATTTTTAAATTCACCTGGATCATCCTTAAGATTGTATAATTCAAATTCTTTGGTTTCACGGTGTGTATAATTAAGTTTCCAGTCCCCTCGTCTTACCATAATTCTTGGTCCATCCGTACCATGTGCTAAATGTTCACAAATGGCTTCATCTTTCCATTTTTTTTCTTTGCCGTACAAATAGGGTAGAAGTGAGTCACCATCCATATTCCACTCAACAGGATTTATACCTACCGCATCTAATATAGTTGCGACTATATCAACATTAGACATAACTCCTTTTTCCCATCGTCCTTTTGGAATATTCCCTCCATTCCAAGATATTTGTAATGGAACTCTTGCTGATTGTTCGTAAAAGCACATTTTTCTCCAAAGTCCATGTTCTCCCGCCATTTCTCCATGATCAGATGTGTGAATGATAATAGTGTTTTCTAATTGACCAGTAGATTCCAATGTGTCAATAATACGGCCAATTTTTTCATCGAGAAAACTTACTAGCCCATAATATGCTGCTCTTGCTTTTTTCGTTTGTTCATCTGTATATGGGCCACCTGTACCAGTAAATTTTTGTAACCTTTTTGCTGAAGGAGGGAGATTGTCCAGATGTCCTGAAGGTATATCAGGTAAATCTGAATTATTTGGATAATATTTATTAAAATATTTATCTGGAACTTTTAGCGGGAAATGAGGGGATATAAATCCGCATACTAGTGCCCAAGGATTTTTCTTTCTTGCGTCATCTTTTAAATAGCTGTGTGCTGCTTTTTCTACATAATCATCATGTACAGTCACAGGACTTGTACCTGCCCCAGCTTCTAAAACATCTTCCCATGGAGTTTTTGCTTCCTTCATTTTATCTTTCCATCGAAATACTGGAAGCATATTGTCAGAATGTGGATCGAATGTTAGTTGTTTATCAAAACCATTCAATGGTTTTGGTCCCATCATGTGCATTTTTCCATTTAAAGCTGTTTCATAACCTAATGATTTTAGAAGCCACGGCCAGGTAATCCTGCCAACATATAATGGTGTAGCATTATCCCATCCTTCACAGTGGCTTACAAATTTTCCAGTCATCATTGATAATCTTGAAGGGGTACATAATGGAGAATTACAATATCCATTTTCGAAAGTTGTCCCCATTTCAGCCAAACGATCCATATTTGGAGTTTCTACAATAGAATGTCCATATGTTCCACTAAACATTGGTCCGTGTTCATCAGACATTATCATGAGAATATTTGGCTTGTCTTTATTGGGCAATTTTTTCTCCTATTTTCTTAAAATATCTAACTCAACAAAAGTTTACACTAAAATAAAAAAAATATTTTCTATTTATAAATATAGAAATTGTCTTCGGACAATTTATGTAATGTTATTGAGTTTTTATTATTTTTAAACTAGCAGAGTAATAATCTCAAGTATTTTTTTACTTATTATTTAATGAAATTAATTGTGATATTTAAAAAAAATTAATATCTTGCCATTTACTAATATTTCTCCGATGAAATCCTTTAGTCATTGGAAAATCATTGCATAAGAAAGCGTGGTTATATGTTTTTGGGTGAACGTATCTAGTTTCAAAAAAATTTGCACAAAAACTTTTGAAAGGATTAAGTTTCTGAATCATTATCATCTCCATAAAATTTTATTATTAAAATAAATTATACAATTTACGTTATGCGTAATGTTAACGGAATATTAAATTTTATTCATAAGTTATTATATATAAAACTCTATTTTATTACGTAAATCGTAATTATTTAAGGATTTTTATGAATTTAATGTCATCAAATTATTCGAATATAGAATATTCCATTAATCTGGTTTTTTAATAAATAATATTGTAAATGTCGCCATGAAACATAGGAAAGTCATTATGAGGAAAGAGGATTCATATGAGCCAGTCATATCAAAACTCCATCCTACTATTACAGGAGATACCATCATCGATAATACCATTGGAAATGATAAAACACCTGAAATAGTCCCAAAGTGTTTTCTCCCAAATAATTCTCCTCTTATCGCGTGAAATAATGGTGTACGAGCTCCGAATCCTACACCCCAAAGAACAGCAAATATTGTGGCACCGAAAAAATTTTCAGTAAATGTGATAATAATTAGCGAAACTGATTGAATAAAAATAAATATTGGTAACAATGCTCTTTTGTTTATTTTATCCCCTAGAATCCCACCTAAAATTTGGAAAGTAAACGCAGAAATTGCCATTAAAGACATGATTAAACCAGACATAGCGGGAGATAAGTTTACTCCATTGAAATCAGTCAGATGCAGATATATATGAGCCGAAATTGCTCCAACAGAAAAATTTACTAGGGCATGAGAAATTGAGAGTGACCAAAATGCTTGAGTTTGTAAGGATTCTGAAAGAGTAAAATCTTTTCCACTATCCAATTTATTTGGGCTTTTAAAATTTGTTTCTTTTTTATCATTATCTGGTTTTTTTCCAATAATTTTTTTCAGAATTGGTGCAAATAAAATACTTATAATTCCAAATAAAAAATATGTATAACGCCAACCATATTCATCAATACCCCAAATTATTAATGGAACCAACAGACCAGATAATGAGGAGCCTGCAATTACAATAGCCATTCCTGTAGTCCGATATTTTGTCATCCACAAATTAACGGCTACTATTGATGGAACAAATCCTCCGATAGAATAACCTAAAGAAAAAATAAAAAAAGTTATATAGTACTCTATTGGACTGTCAATTAAAGAAAAAAGTATGAGGCCTAATCCACCTAATAAAAAACCAATTAATACCATTATTCCTGATCCAAACTTATCAGTTAGCCATCCTTCTAATGGACCAAGTAACGCCCCTCCGAATCTTCCAAAAGATGCAACTCCAGAAACAAGTGCTCTTGACCATCCAAACTCGTCTTCTATTGCTCTAAATAATGTGCTGGATGCTTGAAATGTAGGACCTGAACTTATAATCATATTGAATGATCCAGCAAATGATACCCACCACCCATATTGTAATTTTTTGTTACTTGAGTTCTTCAAAATTAATTACCAATATTTTTTTACAATAGAATATTTAAATTTGTGTATATTTAGCATTATATGAATTGGTTTACATATTTAAAATTGATGGATTTGGAATATTTTTGTATCACCGACTCAGTCGCCATTCGTATAAATTTGCTTGAGGAGCACAACGATAATTGTTTAGTCACTTATTAATTTATTTTTATAAATTTTATATATAGAATAATTTTTACCATGATCAAATTGTCTCGAATTTTTTTTGTATTAGCCTTTCTATTTACTATACTTTATATTCCACTTGGTTATGTTTTTATTAGTTTTTCTGAAGCGAAAGTACATTTTCTACATCTTTTTGTTTCTTTTAGTTTTATTACACTTCTTATTCATTATTTAATTAGTGGGCAAATTAATTTTTCTATCTATAAAATGATAAAAGATCCCGTTAATCTTTTTTGGTTAATTAGTATCTTGTTATTTATTGGTATTGTTATTTCTACTCTTTTTTCAACTTTACCCTATGTTAGTTTTTTTTGGTGGTAGTTATGATAGGAATGGTTATAGTAGTTATGATTTTTTATCGTTTATTTTGTTAATGTGGTTGGTTCCGCATCTATTCAATAACTTAACTTTTATTAGATGGATACTCCTGTTAATCATTTTTATCTCTTTGATTGCATGTTTATATGGATTTGCAGAAATTTTAGGATTTTCACCTATAGAATTTAAAAACATTACGGATAGAGTTCACTCAACATTTGGGAATACGATTAATTTTAGTTCTTTTATTTCAATGGTAATAGTCATTACCATTTCGACAATTTTTTTTGAGAGATTATCTAGATGGTATTTTATCGTTCCAGTAAGTGTATTTATAGGAGTCCATTTATACATGCTTTGGGCTACTGCTAGTAGGGGATCTTGGGTTGGTTTTGTTGTTTCGGTGCTAGTTTTTATTTGTTTATTTTTTTGGTCAAAAAAATTTAGTCAAGATTATATTCGGCGTTTTTTATTTATGATTTTGTTATCTGGGATTTCTGTACTAGCTTTGTCATTTACTGTAGAAAAATTTACCGAAGGAGATATTTTAGCTGGTCAGGATGCGAATGATATTTCTTCATATAGACTTCTTCAATCTGTGTCAGCAATTAGTAATACTGACAGATTAGATGGTAAAACTGATATAACTGGAGGATTAAAAGGACGTTTTCAAATTTGGGGGAGTTCATTTTCATTATTAACTTCATGGGATACACCACGATCAGAATCAAGAATATTTAAAATTATTCGTCCAATTTTTGGAGTAGGTCCAGATTTATTTGTTTATTCATTTCATTTCGTTGTAGAACCACAAACTAAATTAATTAATGTTGAAAATGCGCATAATTATTATTTAAATTTTTTAATTGAACTTGGGATTTTAAATCTACTAATATTTTCGATTTTTCTTCTATATTTATTCTTCTTTGGTTTGAAAATTATAAATAAATCTAGAAAATCCGACTTTACGAAAAATCAAGATGTCTTTATATTGATAGGTGTTTTTGCTGCAATTTTTGGAAAATCTGTAGAAATGATTGTTGGTGTACCAAGGATTGAAGATTTATCACTTTTGTTTTTGTTAATGGGAATTTTATTTGTTATTTACCAAATAAACTATAAAAATGAATTATCAGAAAAATTTGTTCAATCAACAACAAATAATCAAATTTTTATCAGAGATGCTAATTCTAAAATTTCTGGCAAAAAATTATTAGTTTTCATTATTGTTGGAGCTGTTATTTTTGGGCTAATTTCAGTTAATTATTGGGATATTAAGAGAATGTATGCAAGTAATTTAGCGGCCAGAGCAATAAAACTTACAGATTCTGATCAAAGATTTGATCTATTGAAAAGAGCAACTGAACTTGCACCAGGGCATGAGTCAATAATAATTAACCATATTAAACCAATATTAATACAGGCAAAATTAGAATCTGATAAAGGAAATATTCAAGAAGCAATACTTTTAACTGAAATGGCTAGAGAAATATTATTAAGATTTGAAAAAATCGATCCGTATGAATGGGATATTCAATTGGCTCTAGTTGTTGTTCTTAATACACTTTATGATTTTGGATTAGAAGAATATGCTGACGAAGCAAAGTTTAGGAATATATATGTAGCTAATCAATACCCTGGTTATCCAAAAATTTTAAGTTTATCATCACTTGCACTGTTAAAAATGGGAGACGTTTTAAATGCAGAGTTAATTGCAAATGATGTTATGAAAATGGAGGCTACAACAAAGCCATTTGTTGATGTTTGGTACGTTAAAGGTTTGATCTTATACAATTTAGGTTATCTAGACGAATCTATTGAGATTTTCAATTCAGCTATATCTAAAGAAGATTTGGGAGAAGGTGCAGTTTTATCGCATTTAATGTTATCTAAAATTTATTTAGAGAAATTTGATGATAAACAGAAATCGAAATTTCATTCTGATCAAGCTATGAAAGTAAATGAAATCACTGCTATATGGGCATTGGCAAATGAAGAAAATTTAAAAAATGCGCAATATAGGTTAGGATTATTGTATGAATTTGGGGATTTTTTTGAAACTGATTTAAGTTTGGCATCCTTGTGGTATAAAAGAGCAGCATTACAAGGACATATTTATGCGATGAATAATTTAGCAAACTTGGCTACAGAACGTGGTGATTTTATTAATGCACTGAAGTGGTATGAATTAGCTGCAGATAGTGGTGATCCAAGGGCTCAATATAATCTTGCATTATTTCAAGAGGGAAAAAATGGTTCTTTAAATGAGGCTTTAAAATTATATAAACTTTCTGCAGATCAAGGTCTTCGAGATTCACAATATAAATTAGGTTTAAAGTATAGGACTGGGATAGGCGTGCCGAAAAATCAAAAATTAGCATTTCAATTATTTTTAAGTGCAGCTGAACAAGGTTATGACTTGGCATTTTTTCAACTATTTGAAATGTATAAATTTGGAGAAGGAGTAGCAATAGACAATGAACAATCAGAAATATGGTATCAGAAGTGGAAAGATATAAACGGAAGTAAAAATTAATCCAGTTTATTTTTTGACTGGTGATATATCGTAACTTTATATATGTTTTATAAGTATAATTTGCTTTTAGACAAATCGATTATTTCATATGGTAATCCACTATTTTCTGCTGTTTCTTTTCCTTCAGAAAGAATTAGCCAGTTTCCTCCATCTGCCACAGATTTACCATCTTTCATGATCATTTTACCATTTACAAATGACATCACTGCCTTCCCCAGAGATTGATCAATTACTGTAATATCAGCTTCCGCACCTTCGCTGAAATGACCCCTGTTTAATAGGCCCAACATTTTTGAAGGATTATAGGATAATTTGACAACTGCTTCATTCAAAGAAAGTGCTCCAAATTTTACTAAAGACATTGTTTTTTCTATAGCTACATTTCTAGGTAGGGCACCACCATCTGTAGATATTGCATCCACTATGAATTCTTCATCAGAATATTTTGCAGTAGTAAGTTTGAATGCAGAAACAGGAGAATTTACAGGAAAACAGAACGCTTGATTGGTTAGATTAGATTCCCAAATATTAATTGCATCTTCCCCAGTAATAAGTCCCATTCTTTCATCTTTCAATACTAAAGCAGCACCATATCCTTCGGATAAAGCTTTTCGAATTCCCTTTTCATTTGGTTCATAACCTCTAATAGTTAAACAATTTCTTGCAACATCAAACACTACATTTCCATCTTCATCACACAATCCATTAGTTCCATTAATACTTGCTAAATAGGCTTCGGTAACCCACTGTGACCGCATTTTTATAATTAGGTCTAATGCTTCTGATGATTCTTCTTCAACATTATTAATTAGTCCTCGAGCATATGAATTAATATGGGCAACATGTAATCTTCCTTTATCTGTTATCTCAGGAACTTCTCTTAATCCTAAAATATTCGAACCAGCATCCTTTGTACCTACATGAAGTGCTATCCAAGCTTGTTGATTATTCGCTTGAAAAATTATATCTGAAGTGATTTCTGGTGAAAGAGGATGATAACCTCCAAGAATTTTCAAACCTATAGCACCATTTTTTTTCTCTCGATTCACAACATCTCGTATTACATCCATTGTTGGGTTTTCTGAAGGGATGGTTTCTCCTGGTTGAAGACCTGTAATACATGCAACGTTTAAACCCGCACCTCTTCGTTTCATTCCTTCACTCATTATCGAAGGATTACCAGCTAAATCAAGAACCGTTGTAGTTCCTGACTCGGCAATCATCTTATGACCATAGGACCTATCCGAATCCCAAGTATCTCCTCCTACACTTGATAAATGGGCATGGGTATCAATATGACCAGGAATAGCTAGGTTTCCTTTAAGATCTATTACAACCTCTCCTTTACTAGAGTCTGAGTGTTGTTTGACAGAATCTATTTTTCCTTTAGTAACTGAAAGGTCAAATAAACCATTTGTTTTATTATGTGGATCAACTACGTGAGCATTAGATAAAATTAAATCAACCATAACAGAAAAATATTGCCTTTTATTTGATCTTGCCTTTTACTTGATCGGAAGCTAACATAGCTTGGGTCATTTGCTGAAGAATTTCATTCGAACCTCCTGCACCATACGGTATAAGTACTGCATTATTTTGACCGGTCGTACCAATATCTCTTAGAGCGTCAAAATATTGGACCATCATAACCATGTTCATCACATCCTGGGTTTTTACATCACTTCCTGTCACCTCCTTCAAATCTCCAATCGAAGCCTTAAATCCTTCGATGATTGCTGCCCGTTGCTCAGCTACACCTTTTCCTTGTAATTTTTTTGCCTCTGCATCTGCTTCAGCTGATTTTACTTGCCTGATTTTATCCGCTTCAGCTTCATTTTGGGCTGCAACCCTTAACCTTGCCGTAGCGTTTATTTTATTCATAGCATCCTTAACATCTGGAGCCGGTTCTATATCAGTAATTAATGATTTCACTATTGAATAACCAAAATCCTCCATCGATTCTGCCAGTTCAGATTTGACAATTTGCGCTAATTCATCTTTAGTTTCAAATACTTCATCTAAAGTTTTTTTTGGCACCTCTCCCCTAATTACATCCAAAACATAGGATGTGATCTGCAAATTTACATCTGTCAATCTGTAATGAGCCTCAAAGATTTTGTCTGTTATAGCTAAAAATTGAACAGAAACACCCAAATTTACGAAAACATTATCTTGTGTTTTCGTTTCTACAGGTACATCCAATTGACGTATACGTATAGATTCTTTACCAGCAACTCTTTCAATTATAGGTATCCTAAAATGTAATCCTGGACCAAGAGTTTTTTTAAATTTACCTAATCTTTCTACAACACCCATTTGTTGTTGAGGAATAATTTTTATACTCAATACAAGTAGTATAATTACTAGAATGGGTATAAATATTAAGCTATCCATATTATTTTCCTTCGGTTATTTAATTATTATGATTTATTAAAATAGTTTCTCATAATAAAATATTAGATAGGTTGAGAAATTAATTCTATTTTAATTATTATTCCACATCTGAGTTTGATTACATATCAAAATAAATTTATGAAAAAATTAATAATTTATATAATTATACCTTTTTTATGTATCAGTAATAGTAATGTAATAAATGGAGAAGATGTTGCTCCAGATGGATTTAAGAACATTGCTATAGAAAATTCTGGACCTTATAAAACAACCTTGCAAATGAGCCCTCCAAAACCAATCTCAGGTCCAGTAAAATTTGCTCTGATAATTAATGAAGTTAATTCTGATTCTCCTATTATCGATGCAAAAGTACAATTTTTCGCTGAACCAGAAAAAGGTGATAAACAATATACTCCAGGATTAAATTCTCCAGAATTTAAAAATATTTATATAGGTATGTTAGAACTCGATAAACCTGGCCTCTGGACAATAGAAGCAATAATAAAATCTTCTATCGGTGAAGGAAATATTATAGTTCCTATAGAAATAAAAAAACGTTCTCGGGGAGATAATTTTATTGGAGGAAATATTCTTTTTGTAATAGTAACTATTATCTTTATTTCTATTCCATTATGGTTAAGAAGAGAATCAAAAAAAGCTTTAGCTAAAAAGAAAAACTAGCTAATTCTTCTGAAAACGTAAACAATGCTGGTAATCCACCAGTATGTAAAAAAATTATTGTTTCATTTTTATTAAAATTTTTTTTTCTAACTTGATCTATCAAAGCAGCCATTACTGTCCCAGTATAATTTGGATCGCAAATTATGGCATCTGTTTGTGCAGATAAATGTATTGCTTCGGCTACTTGCGAAGTCATTACACCATAACCCTCTCCAACATAATTATCTAAAATTTTCATATCCGTTTCATAAAATGTCATTGGAACATCTAAAAGATTTTGAATATCCTCATTATGACGAAAAATATAACCCTCCAAAGGCATATCATAATTTACAGTTACTCCGGTAAATTTCCAATCTAAACCTAAATTTTTTGAAGCAATAATTAAACCGCATAAAGAACGCCCTGCAACCCCAATTATATGAATGTTATTTAGTTGATTTTCTTTAATCTGATTTTTTAATTCTATCCCTGCTTCCACAAATCCTATCATACCTACCAATTTTGGAAATAAATGATCTTCTAATAAATATACTTTATGTCCTTCTTTCTCATACTTTATTTTTAATTTTGTCGCATAATCGTGAGCATTAATAGATTGTTTTTCATCTAGCAAATGTAACTCTGAACCTAAAATTTTATCCAACAATAAATTCCCTTGGATTTTACGATTATAAGCATTTTTCAAAATTAGAATATATTTCAACTCTGTTTTATTTGCCGCAGCTGCAGTCATACGTGCATTATTTGAATGATAATCCATAATATTAATAATTGTGTCGTATCCTTCATTTTTAATAACTGGCATCTCAAATTCGTAATGACGAGCCTTATTCCCACCGTAAACCAGACCAGTCATATCTTCACGTTTAACCCATATTTTAGGACCATTTAAGGTTTTTGTTAAATTAGGCATTTCCTCTAAAGGAGTTGGAGTATGCGCAATTTTAATACGTGGAAATTTATCAATTTTCGATTGTAATTGTTTTACAGATAATCTTTTCTTACTTATTTTATTAATCGACAATAGAACTAATAGTCCTTTAGACTGCCATCTTCATAAATTAAAGGTGGTCTAACATATGCTTTTTTTGGATAATGTTTAAATGCTTCTTCATTTAGTTCAATACCAATACCAGGTTTATCTGGAATTAAAAGATACCCTCCTTCTCTCATTAGAGGTTCTGTTACTAAATCGGCTTTAACACCTGAATCATCATCAACAGGATACTCCTGTACAGGGATATTATGTAATACAGCATCTATCTGAGCGCATGCTGCAGTTAACACACAACTTAATGGGTTGTGTGGAACAACTGATGCATAAGATGCTTGTGCTAATGAACCAATTTTGATCATATTACTAATTCCTCCAACTAAAGAAGGATCTGGTCGTAAAAATGAAGCTCCATTATGATTTAATAATTCCCTAAATTGATAAATAGTATAAAGACGTTCACCCATAGCAATAGGAATTGGTTGACGCATAGCTACTTGTTCCCATGCATCCATGTTTTCAGGTTCAATCGGATCTTCAAAAAAATATAAATTATAATCAGATAATGCATTCCCTATCGCAATCGCCTCAGCAGGTGTCAATCTATTCACTACATCAATCATAATATCTATATCTGGTCCAATAGAGTCTCTAACTGCTTCTATCCGTTCTACAGCATGTCTTTGCATAGCTGTATAACTCATTTTCTCTAAACCAATACCTTCAGAAAAGGATCGGTTACCAAAATTACCAAAAGGATATAATCTAACTGCAGTAAATCCTTCTTCTACCCTAAGTTTAGCCTCATCACGTAAAGCATCTATATCAGTTGAGGATAAATGAGTATAAAGACGTACTTTTTTTCTTACTGGGCCACCTAAAAGTTCATACACTGGTTTCCCTAAAGACTTACCTTTAATATCCCATAGAGCAATATCCACGGCACCTAGCGCTGACATTACATCAGACCCACCTCTAAAAAGTTGACGTCTAAACATATGTTGCCAATTATCTTCTATTTTATTGGGATCTTTCCCCAATAAATATTCTTTATGATACTCCACTCCAGCTCTCGCAACATAAGGTGTTCCACTTGTCCCTGATGCAGGATGTAATTCTCCAACACCAGATATTCCGTCATCAGTTTGAATTTTTACATAATCATACCTGTCAGCAGACAAAACCTCAATAGATGTGATTTTCAAGATATACTCCCAACATTATTTTTATATAAATTATAATAAAACTTAAAACTCTTATATCATTTAAACTTCATAATTATAAAAAAACACAAGGAAGATTATGTCAATATCTGGAGAATGGTTTATACCAAAAAATCTGATATTTGAAAAAATTAATGTCCGCGGTTCCTCTGAATGGATCATGTTTTCTTTATCTGATTCAAATGGAATTACCGGATATGGTGAAGTAACTTCCTCCCAAAATGATAAATCTATAACCTCTATTATTGCAAGATTAGCTAATAACCTTCGTGATATTAAAATCAGATCCGATTATGATGTAATCAAATTCAATAATATATCTGAAAAAGATCTAGAAAAAAACTTTCTCCTAGCTACAGCTGTTAGTGGGCTACGTTCTTCTATAACTGATGCTTTATCTCGTCAAATAAATCTCCCTCTATTTTTATATTTAAGATTCCTTTTTAAAAAAAAGGAGATAAAAAAATCCAAAATTAAACTTTATGCAAATATAAATCGCTCGATGCTACCAAACCAATATGGTGGGGTTGATCGTTCACCAGAAAATTTTGCGTCAATGGCAAAAAAAGCTAGAGATAAAGGATTTAAGACAATTAAATGCGCACCTTTTGATGAATGTGATCCTCCATATATAAAAAAAATGTTACCTCCTCAAACAGAATATGGATTAGAACGTATCCGAGCTATAAAATCACAATTGGAATTAGATAACGAATTATATATAGACTGCCACGCTAGATTTGATGAAAATTCCGCAAGTTTTGTAGAAAACGAACTTTCAAATTTAGGAATCAATTGGTTTGAAGAACCAGTAAATCCATTAGAAAAAGTTGAGTTTAGTAAAAAGTTACTTTTAAATTCATCTATTCCAATTGCTGGAGGTGAAAAAGGTTATGGATTAACAGTATTCTCTAAAATGATAGACGAACATATCGTGGATATAGTAATGCCAGATATAAAATACTGTGGAGGAACTGTCGAAGCATTTAAAATTGGTACTGAACTTGAAAATAAAAAACCCGGTTCTGTATCGATGCATTGTCCATCTGGACCAATATCACTATTAACGAGTGCACATACAACTTTGGCATTTGAATATAGTTTACCTTTAGAACATGCAGTGTTCGAAAACCACTGGCGAAACAAAATGTTGGAGCCTTTCGAAAAAATTAATAATGGTTTTTTTGAAATACCTGAAGGTAGTGGACTGGGAGCAAGGGTAGATCCATTAACTATTGAATTTTACGGTGAAAAATGGTCAGAATAAATAAAAATATATTCATAGTTTTTTTTATAAGTATCAATATTTTATTTATCGGTTGTTCAACAAACAATAATAGCAAATCATCTGAAAATATCATTTCAACTGAAAATATAGAAATCGATACAAATAACAATCTTATAATTAACAACGAAGGAAATAATTCTAAACCCATATTAATTGATTTTTATTCTGACACTTGACTAACATGCAAAGCATCGTTACCGGGAATAACGACTCTTAAAAACCGTGTTGGAAATCATGCAAACTTTATCACTTACGATGTGAAAGATCCCGATTCTATTCCTATGTTAAAAAAATATAGTGCTTCTTTAGTTCCCACATTTATAGTTTTGGATAAAAACGAAAAAATAGTATGGGAACAATTTGGTGGAATTTTTAACTCTGAAGAAGCACTAGATGCTTTATTTGATTGCTATACAGAAAAAGACTTAGAAATAAATCCTTGTTAATTAAATTTGGGTATGATTCATGTAAACTTCTCTGAAGAGGTTATCTAAACAAATTAAAAATTAGTATGTCTATAATCAAAACAAAAGAAAGAGTAGCTTATTTCAATGGAAATATAGTTCCAGAATCTCAAGCTAAAGTCCCGTTCAGAGATAGGGGATTTAAATATGGTGATGCCGTATTTGACATGACAAGAACATTTAATCATAAAATTTTTAAACTAGAGGGTCATATCAGCAGATTTTATAACTCTCTAAAATATGTACAAATAGACCCAGGATTAAATGAGAAAGAAATGGTTGAAAAAACTGAAGAAGTTTTGGAAGCTAATTTGCATTTACTTAAATCTGACGATGATTTTTGGGTAGGTCAGAGAGTATCAAGGGGTATTGATTTGGTAGGTGGAGATATGTGGGACACTGATGGGGGCCCGACTGTAATTATCGAATGCATGCCATTACCATTAAAACCAAGAGCTCGATTATATAGAGATGGAATAGATATAATGGTTCCATCAACCAGAAGAACCCCTCCTGAATCTTTAAGTCCAAGAGCAAAATCTCACAATTATTTAAATTTAGTTATGGCTGATTTGGAAGTAAAATCACAAGATCCTGAAGCTTGGGCAATTTTATTAGATACAAGAGGCTTCCTTAGTGAAGGAATAGGATCTAATATCTTTACAATTAAAAATGACGTCATTTATACTCCTAAAGAACAATATGTTTTAGGTGGAATATCACGGGAAACTGCAATTGAATTGGCTGATGATTTAGGATTAAAAGTCATAGAAAAAGATATAGATCTTTTTGACGCGTATACAGCAGATGAAATTTTCTTAACATCAACATCGTTGTGTATTTGTGGGGTCAGATCAATTCAAGGAAGAAATTTACTTTCCAATGGCACTGCAGCTGGTCCAATTACAAAAGCTCTTATGAATGCATATGTTGATTTAGTCGAATTTGATTGGATTAATCAGTATTTAAAAAGATTAGAAAATAGTTAAAAATAATTTTTGGATTAGGTTATTAATTTGTATATACCAGTTAAGGGTACTTGGGAACGTTTAAATCCTTCAGAAGTTAATATAAATCCCTCTATAACAAAAAAAGTAGAAGCCTTTGCAAAAGAATTTGATTGTGGTTTCCCAACTGATTTAAATAAAGTTGATGTTTCAGATGATCCTCTAGAATGGGCAGGGAAAATTGGCCCTATGAAAGATAGAGGTATCCCAAGTGGATTAATTATAAAAGATGGTTATATTATTTCTGAATGGGGTAATCCTGAACGAACAGATATGATTTTTAGCATAACTAAGAGTTTTCTACCATTAATACTTGGGATTGCTTATGATAATGGATTCGTTAAGAGTGTAGATGAAAAGTTAATTGATGTAGAAAAAAAAATTGATCTTAAAATGTCCGATGGCAAAAATTTGGATAAGTATAATTCTAAACAAAACAAACATATTACTTGGAAACATTTATTGCAACAAACCAGTGATTGGGAAGGAACTCTTTTTTCCAAATCCGATCTAGTTGATTGGAACCGTAATGTCCCCAGCATGACAACAATTAGATCAAGCAGAATGCCTCCTGGAGAACATTGGGAATACAATGATGTAAGGGTGAATAGGTTATCTCTTTCTATACTATGCTTGTTCAAAAAATCACTCCCTAAAATTTTAAAAGAAAAAATATTGGATCCTATTGGGGCAAGTGATACTTGGGAGTGGCATGGATATGGAAATTATTCTAATGTTCTTATAAATAATGAAAGTTTCATCTCCGTACCAGGTGGAGGACACTGGGGTGGCGGTATATGGATGAATTCGTATGATTTAGCTAGATTTGGATTACTTATGCTTAATCGAGGTGACTGGAAAGGTAAAACAATTATTTCATCTAACTGGATCAATAAAATGTTAAGTCCAAGTGTTATTAAACCAAATTATGGATTCTTAATTAGAATAAATACACATAACAATATATTTGGTAAATATACTTCAGAAAAATCATTTATTGCCGCAGGTGCTGGTGGTAATGCTGTTTTTGTAGACCCTAATAGAAAAATTATTATTGTTACTAGATGGTGTAAAAATCCAAAAGATATAATTGAATTATTCATAAAATCTCTAAATGGAAAATAAATATAAAAAAAAATCTACTTTTCCAAAAAAAATAAATGACAAGAGAAAACCACTTTCTATTAAATCAGGTTCATTTGCACTTTTTTTATCTACAATTTGGTCTGGAAATCCTGTAGCAACTAAAGCAGGATTGTTGGATTGTGAACCATTACGATATGGTTATCTAAGATTTTTTCTTGGAGGCATAATAAATCTTTCTTGGGCAATAGCTACAAGAAAATCATTCAAACTTAAAATGAATGAAATTAAACCTTTGTTTTTACTTGGATTACTTTTTACGGCTCAGATAGCATTTCTGAATTTTGGACAAGATTTTACTACCGCAGGTCATGGGGCTATAATGATCTCAACATTTCCATTGTGGACATCTATATTTGCTCATATTTTTGTCCCAAATGACAAATTGTCAAAAATCAGATTAATTGGGACATTTATAGCTTATTCAGGTGTTGTAATAGTGTTTTCCAGAGCACTATTTGACACCTCAAATATGAATACTATTTTTATTGGTGATTTTTTTTTGATAATTTCAGCCATCTTACTAGGGTTACGTCAAATCTATATTTCTCAACTTGGGCAGATTATTTCGCAGCATAAATTATTAATCGCTCAAAGTATTTTTGGAATAATATTTTTTGTAATTGGAAGTATAGTTTTTGAAAATAGTGAAAAGTTTTTTCTATCAACACAGTTAATTGTTTCTTTGTTTTATACAGGAATTATTATTGCAGGATTAGCTTTTATCGGCCAAACTTGGCTATTAAAAAACTACCTCCCTTCAAGAGTAACAATTCTTTCATTAAGCCAACCTATTTTTGGAATATTTTTTAGTTGGATTATCCTGGGAGAATCAATTGGTTTCGAACTTTATTTAGGTGCAATATTAGTGTTTTTTGGTTCATTCCTTGCTCAAAAAAATGATAAAACAAATTAGTACCTTATTCTTAGATGAAGACATAATAAAAAAACGTCCATATGATAGTAAACAGGATAGATATATAGGATCGTGAAGTGCTGAAGATAACTCTCCTAATGATGTTTAATGAATAATTTAAACCCTTTCTTAATCAAAACAGATAATATAATTACAGGTTTTAAAAATGAAAAACCTAACCCTTATTATATTTTCATTGAAGAAGGAAAAATTAAAGAAATTGGACTACAATCTGAAATTAGAGATTCATTAAAACAATTTAGATCTTTTAATTACCCAAACTGTACAGCATTACCAGGATTAGTAGACGGTCACACTCATATGATTGCTCCAGGTGATGGAACAGGGGGTGATGATATTGCAAAAGAAACAGATGAAACTTTGCTTATCAGAGCCGTTAACAATGCCAAAATATTTCTTGACTCCGGTGTAACGGCAGCAAGGGAAAATGGTGCGAAAAATGATATCGGGTTTATTTTAAAAAAGGCAATAAACGATAGAATTGCTGAAGGACCAAAAATGATAGTATGTGGAAGACCTATTACTATTACCGCCGGTCATATGGGATACTTTGGGTCTCCTGCTGACGGAATAACAGAAATAAAAAAAGAGGTTAGAAAATTAATCAAAGAAGGAGCAGATTTTATAAAAATAGCTGCTACCGGAGGATCCACTGTTACTTCTAACCCATTAAATCCCTCATTTTCTGTACTAGAACTTAAAACTATTTCAGAGGAAGCTCATAGAGTAAATAAATTAACAGCTGCCCATTGTACTTCAAATAAAGGAATCCAGTTTGCTCTTGAAGCAAAAATTGACATGATAATTCATTGCGTATTTGATGATGAAAACGGTAATTTTCACTATCAAGAAGATTTAGTTGAAAAAATACTCAAAAATAATTCTTGGGTTAATCCAACACTACAAATTAGTATTTTTGAATTAGAACATTTGAAAGATAAAATGAAAAAGAGTAGCGAAACTTCTAAAGAACAAAAATCTATGTTGGATAAAATGAAAATATCTGTAGAAAACAGAATAAAAACTGTAAATAAACTTACAAAATCAGGAGTGAAAATTATGGCTGGATCCGATTCTCCTTGGGGGTCATATCCACCTGGTCAATTTTATAAAGAAATAGAAGCTTTACAAAAGGCTGGAATGTCAAATTATGAAGCAATACTTGCAGGAACAAAATACTCTGCTCAATCGATCGGTTTAGGTGAGCAATCTGGTGTTCTTGAGATAGGTAGAAATGCTGATATTTTAATAGTCAAAGGTAATCCACTAATAAAAATTTCCGATCTTTCAAATCCTATCCAAGTTTACAAAAAAGGAATAAAACAAAAAAATGAATTATAAAGGATTTTTATTTGATCTCGATGATACTTTAATCGATAGAAAAAATGCTTATGAATATATGTATAAAATCTTCTATGATTCTCATAAGGAGATTAATTCCTCATTAACATGGGAATCTGCTAAGGAATTTTTTTGGAGTTTATCTCCAAATGGTGCAGCTGACCAAAAAAAATCCATAGCTGCTATTAATAAAAAATGGCCCTCTATTCCCAATGATCCTGTCGAACACAAACGATTTTACTTTGAAACAATGATTAATGGATTAAACGCTTTACCAAATTCTTACAAATTTATAAAAAAAATCAGTTCATTAAATATTAAGTGGGGAATAGTTACTAATGGTGATCATTATCAATTTAAAAAAATCGAAAAAGTAGGATGGGAAAAGATAATACCTTTTTTATTAGCTTCAGATATTTATGGTTCAAAAAAACCAGAACCGGAAATCTATCACGAAGCGGTTAGACTATTAGATATTGAAATAAATAAATATGATTATTCAAAAATTCTTTTCGTAGGAGATAATCCATATACAGATATATTAGGTGCTCATAAAGTAGGAATGAAAACTGCTTGGATTAAAATGGATAGAGATTATCCAAAAGATGCACCTTATCCTGACCTTATAATTAACGATGTAGAAGAATTATTAGATTTAATGTAGATTAGACTAATTATGATAGCTTATATCTTCTAAAACCTTCTGCATAATCGGCTCCAATAGTTTCACCTAACTCTGAACGTCTATTTTTCATCCATTTTGAAGCTTCATCAGGATTCTTTACTTGACTAACATGAGAATGTAAAGATTTAACAGATTTTTCCACATCTTCTTTAGATATCGGATACCAATAATTGGCATTTTCTCCAAACATCATAACCCATACTTCTTTAACTTTATGTGTATCATAACCTTCTGAAATCAATTCAGGAAATGTGAGATGATCTCTTGCTGCAGGAAAAACAGCAGATAATGCAGCCTCTCCTGCAGCAAAATGATCTGGGTGACCTAAATAATTTGATGTCATTAAATCTCTTTTAGGATTAGTAGTGATTAAAAGGTCTGGTTTCCAACGTCTTATTTCTCTAGAAATATCCCTTCTTAAATCCAAGGTAGCTTCTAAATATCCATCAGGATGGTTAAGAAAAATCACATCTTTTAAACCCAAAATTTCTCCTGCTTTAATTTGTTCATTCTTTCTTATCTCTGATAATTTATACCCATCTATTGATCTATCTTCTGTCCCCTTTGACCCATCAGTACATAATACATACACTACTTCAACTCCTTCTCGACATAATCTTGCAACCGAACCTGAACAGCCCCATTCAGCATCATCAGGATGGGCAACTACTACCATTGCTTTTTTTATCATGTTTTCTTTTTGATCATCCATATCTAAAATTATTTAATCTTATAAATTAAATTTTAAGATGATTTGAAATTAAAGAAACACAATACACGATCTTTTACAGATTGATTCCGATGAAAAACACCTCCATGAGAGTCATCTAAAACAGGAAAAAAAGTTGAAGAACTCAGTAATTTTGAAAATTGTTGAGTTGGTTTAAAAATAGGATCATTAGTTCCACATAAAATCAACGTCGGTATATGGTTTTGATTTAGAGAATTCTGACATCCTTCCCACGAAAATAATGCTTTAGTACTAAGTGATAATGCTTTCGGATCATTTGTTGGTCTATCAGGATTATGTATTCCAAGTGCACGTTCCAAGGTTTGGATTCTATTGGAATTTATAAATTCTAATCTCCTTTTAAATTGTTCTATATATTGTGAAGGTGGGAAACCATGCATCGCAATAACAACAATTTTATCTAAATTTTCTTTGTAAGAAGACATAAGTTGATATCCAATTCGACCACCCATAGAGAAACCTAAAAAAGAAAATTTGCTCCAACCAAACTTATAAGCTAATTCCATTACTAATTCGGTACGAGCTTGAACAGTATATTCCTGAATGTCTAAAGGTTTTACAGAGTTTCCATGTCCAATTGCATCAAAAATTAAACAAGTAAAACTTTTAGATAATTCTTGTATCCAACCAGATTTTATCCAATCTTTTCCCCACATAGAAAAACCATGATGTAAAATAATTACAGGACCATTACCTGATATTTCATAATAAATTTTTTTATTATCAATACTAATGAAAGGCATAAAAATAATGATTTATAAAAAACTGAAAACTTAATTCATTATTAAAATTGTTCCTTGTTAAAAACTAAAAGAAAAGACAAATATGATGAAAAAACCTTTGATTTCAATAATAATGGGTAGTAAATCTGATCTAGAAACTATGAAAAAAGCATCTGAAGTATTAGATGAATTAAAAGTACCTTATGAGGTAAAAATAGTTTCAGCGCATAGGACACCAGATTTAATGTTTCAATTTGCAGAAAATGCTAAAGAACGAGGCATTAAAGTGATAATTGCCGGAGCTGGAGGGGCTGCACATCTCCCCGGAATGACTGCATCGAAAACAATTCTACCAGTGATAGGGGTTCCTGTTAAAAGTTCATCTTTAAATGGTCTAGATTCATTACTATCCATAGTTCAAATGCCAAAAGGTGTGCCTGTGGCTACAGTTGCAATTGGAGAAAATGGAAGTTCAAACGCTGCATTATTAGCTGCGCAAATTTTAGGATTAAACGATCTTGAACTACAAGAAAGAATATATAAAAGAAGAAAAAAAATTTCTGAGATTATAGAAAAAGAAAGTGAAGTGAATGAATAATATTCCCAAAAAACTTCCGATAGGATCCAAAATAGGGATAATAGGTGGAGGTCAACTTGGGAGAATGATGGTGCAGGCTGCAAAAAAACTAGGATATAAAACTATCATATTAGACCCAGTTCCTTTATGTCCGGCTGGTCAACTTTCTGATCATCAAATAGTTGCAGAATATAATTCAATTCCTGCATCAAAATCCTTAGCAGATATGTGTGATGTTGTTACTTATGAGTTTGAAAATGTTGATTTAGACTCATTAATTACCATTTCTGAACATGTTGATATCTACCCTAGCCCTGAAATATTAAAAATTTCAAATAATAGGATAAGAGAAAAGGAAAAATTGTCTTCTATTGGAATCCCAACTGTAAAATTTCTTCCGATATATTCACTCGATGACCTAGATAAAGCTATTGTGGAAATAGGTTTTCCTATGGTATTGAAAACAGCAACCTCTGGTTATGATGGTAAAGGTCAAGTAATCATTAAATCTAAAAATAAAATCTCTAATTCTATAAAAAAATTATTAGTAAACAACACAAATTTTATAGTTGAAGAATTTTTAGATTTTCAGTGTGAATTATCTGTTATTTGTGGACGGAATAAAAAAGGATTAAACAAAACCTTTTTCCCTGCTGAAAATATTCATAAAAATCATATCCTTGATGTTTCAATTGTCCCTCCCAGAATTTCTCAGGAAATCATTTCTGATGCACAAAAAATTGCTATCCAAATAAGTGAAAAATTAAACCTCATAGGATTATTAGCTGTAGAAATGTTTTTAACCAAAGAAAATAAGCTATTAGTTAATGAATTGGCACCAAGACCACATAATTCCGGTCACTATACTATGGATGCCTGTAAAACTTCACAATTTAGTCAATTGATCAGAATTTTGACAAATATGCCTCTTGGTAATACAGATATTTTAAACCCAGTAGTAATGGTTAACATTCTTGGCGATTTATGGATTAATAATTCTTCTCCGCCAAATTTCGAAATGCTTAAAAGTTCACCCAATACTTTCCTACATCTTTACGGAAAAGATGAACCTAGAATAGGTAGAAAGATGGGTCACGTTAACGTAATATCAACAAATGTAAATGAAGCATATAAAAAAGCTTTGGAAATTAGAAAAAGATTGAATACATCTTAAATTAACTTCCCATCAGAGATTTCTAAAACTCTATGAGATAAATTCAATAAAGTCCTGTCATGGGTTGTTGCCAAAATTGTAATCTTTTTTTCTTCTACCATGGTTTTAAAAATTCCAAAAATTTTCTCTGAATTTATAGAATCAAGTTCGCCTGTAGGTTCATCTGCAAGTATTACTGAAGGATTGTTAACTATTGCTCTTGCTATAGCTATACGTTGTTGTTCTCCACCAGAAAGCTCATAAGGTCTATGTTTTGAACGATGAATCAATCCAACAATTTCCATTGCACTGTTCGTCATTTCTTTTCTCTTCGATCCTTTTACACCTGAAATCCTTAATGGTAACTCAACATTTTCATATGCAGACAATAATGGCAATAAAGAAAATGATTGAAAAATTATCCCAAATTTATTTCGTCTCATAAACATCATTTGTTTTTCAGAAAATTTATGTATATCTTGACCATCAAAAAAAACTCTACCTTTTGTAGGACTATCTAAGCCAGAAATTAAATTTAATAATGTTGTTTTACCAGATCCTGATCTACCTATAAACGTCACAAATTCCCCTGAGTTAACTTTGATATTAACGTTATTTACTGCCCTGATAGTTTGGTTTTGCATCATATAGTCTCTAGTCAAGTTTTCTGTATGAATAATTTTATTATTAGGTGTTTCTTTACTCATCAGAGTTAATAATCACTTCTCCAGAATCCGATTTAGAAAATTTTACCCGTCTTCCTATTTGGTTTACGACAGTAGCTGGAATTTGTAATTGTCCACTAGAATCAATTAAATAATATTCTTGATCGATATTAGAAGATGAGTCAATACTCCGTCTTATTTCAGTACTAGTTTTCCCATCTTTAATTTTTATAGATCTATTAACTGATGAAGAAATCAATTCATCATGAGTAACTATTATTACTGTCGTTCCTAACTCAATATTTACAGAATTAATCAATTGTAAAATTTCTTGTCCGGTATTGTAATCAAGTTCACCTGTGGGTTCGTCAGCTAACAATAATCGTGGTGAATTACTTAAAGCCACTGCTATTGCTATACGCTGTTGTTCTCCTCCAGATAATTGAAAAGGTTTAAAATCTCTTCTGTCAGAAAGATTAACTAATTCCAACAAATATTCAGCCTTGCTCAATCTTTCATTTTTTGAGATTTTAGAAACAAGCATTGGTAATTCAATATTTTCTATAGAAGATAAATATGGAAACAAATTCTCAGAAGTATCTTGCCAAATAAATCCTATTTCCTCCCTCCTATATCTTACTGATTGTTCTTCATTCATTTGTAAAAGATTATAATTTCCAACCTTTACACTCCCTGCAGAAGGAGAATCATAACCTGCTAAAATATTTAATAAAGTTGTTTTACCGCTTCCAGAAGCACCCACGATAGATATAACTTCACCAGAATCAATCGATAATTCTAATCCTCTCAAAGCTACAACTTCTATATCTGAAGTTTTGTAAATTTTAAATAACCCTTCACATTTAACATATCTATTTGGTGATTTTTTCATTGTCCGATACGCATAACAGAATTAATCGACATCCTATAAACAGAAATAAGAGTAACAATAATTATAAATAAAAAAACTAAAGATAAAATACCAAAAACTGATAAAAAGATACCCCAATCTATTACAATTTTCATCGGTAGATTTAATGTATTTTCTGTACCGGAGTTTGCTAAATATGGCATAATATTTGTACCAAGTTGTAAACCCATAAAAATACCGACAGCAGAAGCAATAAATATTACAAAAAATTGTTCTATAAAAACAAACAATAACAATTGCTTGCCAGATAAACCCATCGTACGTAAAAGTGCATGATCAGTTTTTCTTGATCTAAAAGATATTCTAGAATGTACCATAAAGCCAGCAGAAGTTACCACAAGAACAGTAAAAAACGAAATCCCTAATAACGCTTTCCATCCAGAAATTATAAGAGGATTTAATTTTATTTCAGAAATTTCTTTAAAACGATTAACTATATTTCCATACTTGATTTTTGAAGATTCTAATATTTTTTTTATTTCATCAATTTCTTCTAATAACAAATCATTATCCCCGTGATTTTTTACATTAGATTTAATCCAAAGTTCATCTGGGTATTTTTCTCCCCAAGAAATCGTACGATTAATGATGTTATGTAAAATTTTTTTATCCATTATGATAAATGATTTGTCATGAGATTCTATAGACGGAAAATAATCTATCGTATCTAATACAAAAATATTAACAGGTCTATCATTTATTAATATTTGTATAGGAATATCATCCTTAACACCAAAAGATTCCTTAAAAACATTGTTAGCAATTACTGGGATTTCAGGATTTCCTGGAGAAAAGGTAACCCCTCTATATTCTCTACTTTTTCCAGGCGTCCAACGAAATCTAGAAATTCCTTCTTCTAAATTAGTAAATGTATCTCCTACAGATTTTTTTGTTGACATAATTAAATGCCAATTATCAAAATTGTCAAAATCTTCAATAGTGGAAAGTTCATTTTCAGTAGTTAGAATTTGAATAGAATCAATATCTATATATCCTCCAAGAAGATCTCGTCTAGGAGAGACTATCCCAAAAGAATGTAATTTTAATGGAGCTATATAAATACCATTCGTATTATCAGAATTAATATTGCCTTTATTTAAAAAAGATGATAATTTACCCCCTACTACAATATAATCATTATTGCAAATATTTAGTTGTTTTAGGTTAATATATTTTTCAAAATCCTGACATCCCGATTCCCAATTAATATATACACTAAAATACCTGTTGTTTTTATCAGACATTCTAAGTACTATATACGATTCCGCGGGAACACTCAAAGGATTAACTGACAAGAAAATATATTCACTTTTTTCGGGTAATAAAATCCCATTTTGTTGATCATTTAATTGTAATTTTGATAATGATTCTTGTCCTAAATTAATATCTGATCGAATCCAACCAATTTTTTCGAATAGTTTATAATCTATTCCTAAAATTCTTACAAATTGTGTTCCATATGTTTCAGTTGTAATACCTCTAGTTCTATATAATTCCATAATTTGATCTCGTTCAAATAAATTTTGAAATTTATTTGATAAAGAAATACTTTTTGCATCTCTTCTAAGACTAATAGATTTAAATCGTATATCCGATCCAGTATTGTAAAATACTCCATCTTGAGAAGATTTAACCAATGTTTCACTAAATGTAGATGCAAAAACTCCAACACCTGCAGTCAAAACTATTAAAAAAGAAAGTTTTGAATAATGAGAAGGATTTCTAGCCATTTGCCATAATGCGATAATCAAAAAGGGAGGTATTAAATCCGATAAAAATTTTATAGAAAAAAATTTAGCTAATAAACCTACAAGAAGGGGAAATATTCTCAGAAGAATTATTCCAATTGAAACTAGGAAAAATGCAGGAAATGCGAGTAGAATATTTTTGATGTTTTTTTCGCCAAATAAATCAACTGCCAAAAAAGAACCTTCTCTAGAAAGTAACCAAAAGAGAAAAATTGCAATAATTATAAAACCTACATCTAAATAATATTTACTAATTAGATTATGAGAAATTTGTCTAGATTTGGTAAATTTAGAAGATATTACAGCTTGTCTCGTAGCATTATACGCAGGAATAATTAAAGGTACAAAACTCAGTAAACCTCCAAATATCGCCAAAATAAAAACCTTTAGATTTAGATTTACTGGTAATGGCATTCCTTGATTTAAGTCAGAATAAATTAAACCTGAAAAAGACACAATTCCTAGAGATAAAAATGGACCTAATATTACAGAAATCGTAATAAAAAAAATAGCTTCTAAAATAAAAACCAATAATATTTGAAAAGAAGTAGCACCTCTAATACGTAGTAAAGTAATTTCCGATTTTTGTGAATCAATTAATAATCCGCTCAATATCATCGTGTAGTACAAAACAACAAGTACTATCAATGAAATTACTATTATCATTGGCAATCTACTAAAATATAATTCTCTTTCGAAATTCTGTAAAATTTCTTGTAAATCTGTTCGTAATATAAATCCTTCAACAAAAGTTTCCATTTCTATAGCCATTCTATTTATTTCTTCTTGTACTCTTGTAGAATCTGCTGCACGAATTTGTTCAGGGGAAATGTCTAATAGCCAAGCATATTCTGTGCCTATTTTGGGAAATTGGTTTACTACACCATTTAATATTGTTTGTTCAGAGACCAATAAATTCATAAAAATTAAATTAGGAGATTTATTTGAAAATGCGGTATCAAAAAGATACCAAGAATTTTTAGAGTTGATTGATCTGGAATATATTCCAGAAATTTCAATAGTAATTACATCGCCTGTTTCTGTCCAATGGGGGCTTAAAGAATAATGGTCCCCAACAGTTAATCCTAATTTTTGAGCAGTGGAAAGATCTATCAAAGTTTCAACAATATGGTTATCTGTGTCTAAATTAAGAAAATCATTTGGAAAATTTCCTTCAACTAAATTAATAGTATTTTGAAAATCTGGCATCATAATAAAATTAGATCTAAGACAACTGAAATCATTATTTGATTGAAGATTTGAATCTTGAAAATTATTACAAATGGAATTTATTTTTTCTTTATTATCGATAAAAAAAGTCCATGTTTTTATTCCTAAATAATTCCCAACAATAAATTCTTTAAATTTTGTACTTGTTGAATTGACTGTTTTAATGATTTCTTCATGAGAACTTTTATTTGTTGGGGCAGTATTTACTTCAATTAATAAATCAATTTTTTGAGGAGAAGATTTATTCAATGCACTTTGAAGGGCAATATCTCTTAAAGAATCAAAGTAAATAATAGTTGTAGAAGTAATTGTAGAAGATAAAATAACACCCAAAAATACAGCTGACAGCATGTATTTATGAGCAATTATTCTAATCGATATAAGTTTTAATGAATCCTTAAACATAATCAATATAAAATTAGACCACTAACAGAATTTTCTTGAGGGATAAATTGTTTGTAAAAAACAGAAAGCATCTGACCGCATTAATAATAATATTGTTAATTGTTTCATGTTCAGTAGAAAATGCAACAACCGGTGAATCAGATCAGAGTACAATTCATTCAAACAACAATCCTGAAATAGTCAAATCAACCAAAACATCAAAAATTATCCAATCAAATCCGCCTGCTGAATCTGCCAGTAAAACTAATTTTCCTGTTCCAGAAATAGTAAACATGTTAGCTCCATCAGTGGTTGAAATTGCAACTTTCGGAAAGTCAGACCGTGGAGTTGGTACAGGTATTATACTTGATGTTGAAGGTCATATTTTAACTAATAAACATGTAATTAAATATGCTACAGAAATCACTGTCGCTTTTAGTAATGGCCAAACACTCAAAGGTTCCAAATTCAGAGAAGACCCGATTTTAGATTTAGCCATAATTAAGGTGGAAAACAATGATAAATTCTTGATCCCTGCCGAATTTGGTGATTCAAAGCAATTAAAAGTAGGGGAAGAAGTAATAGCAATAGGTCATGCTCTAGGTTTAGAAGGCGGTCCATCTGTAAGTAAAGGAATAATAAGTGCATTAAATCGTACAATCAGTACTTCAATTGGTAGTGATATGACAGGTTTAATTCAAACCGATGCGGCAATAAATAGTGGAAATTCAGGGGGACCATTAGTAAACAATGAAGCAAAAGTGATTGGGATAAACACAATAACAACGAGTGGTGATGGAATAGGATTTGCTATAAACATTAATGATGCTATAGAAACTTCTAATAAATTAATCTCATTAGGTGATCCTCCTCCTCCTGGTTATCTTGGAATCAGTTTTGATGAGATCACTCCTGCTTTGGCTTTTCTTTTTGATCTCCCTGTTAACCATCTATGGATCACCTATATCCAACCTGGATCTCCAGCAGAGATAGCAGGTATAGAACGAGACGATATACTTTTAAAATTAAATGAAACTAATATCCAAAGTAGCACTGATTTGGCTGAATTTTTAAGAAATCATGAATCTGGAAGTCAAATAACAATTACGTTTTTAAGGAATAAAAAATACATTATTGAATCTGAAGTTATTTTATCTGAGAAACCTCAATAAAAATTTATTAGTACAAATTTTCCAAAATTAAATTTCCAAAATCATCTACATTGGCATTCCATTTAGGAGGAATTATAGTTGTTGAATCTGGCTCTTCAATTATTGCTGGACCATTAATAATGGTTTTTGAAGACAACTTTTTACGATTATAAACAGGTGTTTGATCTTTCTCATTATTACTTCCAAAATATACTGCTCTAACTCCTTTGAGAGCATAAGAAGGATCTGTTTTTTGTTTTAATAATTTTTTAATTTTTGGTTGAGAAATTTTTCTTATCGTTGTTAAACGTAAATTTACTATCTCTATAGGATCATTATCTACACGAAATCCATAAGAAATCTCATGTGTTTTATGAAATGACTCAAGTAATTCATTTAACCAATTAGTATCTATTTTTGATGTTTCAGGTGCAGAAATATTTAATTCAAAGCTTTGTCCCCAATATCTCATATCAACAGAATATTCAAATATCAAATCTCGAATGTTAGAAGCGATAGAAGAATATAAACTTTTACCTTGATTTTCAAGTGACTTTAATTCATTTTTTATTACAGAAAGCTCTATTTGATCTGATCTTATTATGAGCGTTTTAGATAAATCCATACGTACATCTGTAACTAGCAAACCTAATGCAGATGCAGTTCCTGGTGAGTTTGGAATTAAAACTTTCGGAATACCTACTTGTTCAGCAAGACTAGCAACGTGAGCTGGCCCAGCTCCACCAAAACCTACCAGTACAAATTCTCTAGGATCATGTCCTCGTTGTATAGAAACAATCCTTAAAGCATTTACCATGGCATTATTTGCTATTTCTATAATTCCATACGCAGCTCTTTCGGTACTAATTCCGAGCGGTTTGGCACAGTATTTATAAATTGAATCTTCAGCTTCTTTAAAATTTAATTTAATTTCACCATTTGCAAAATAATTGGGATCCAACCTTCCAAGTATTAAGTTCGCATCTGTAATAGTAGGAAATTTACCGCCAAGACCATAACATACTGGACCAGGATCAGCTCCAGATGATTCAGGCCCAACTCTTAATGCCCCTCCCGAATCTATCCAAGCTATAGAACCTCCACCTGCACCAATTTCGACCAAGTCGATTACCGGTGTCCTTATCGGATAGCCAGATGATCCTCCAAAAGCTCCCGCACCTGTTTTTGCACTACTTCCAACGCTATAATCTTTCGTAATACTAGGCTTGCTATCGCGAATAAGAGTTACTTTCGCCGTAGTTCCACCCATATCAAATGAGATAAGATTTGGATATCCTAGTATTCCCCCAAAAACTGCAGAAGCAACAGCACCTGCAGCAGGTCCTGATTCAACCATATGTACAGGAGATTTTACAGCTGCCTCGGCACTATAAACTCCTCCACTTGATTGCATAACAAACAATTCTGCATTTACTTTATTATCTATTAATTTTCGTTTAATAGATTTAATATAAGTATTTACTATTGGTGAAATGGATGAGTTAATTACAGTCGTTGAAGCACGCAAATATTCTCTAAATTCTGAAACAACTTCTGATGATATCGATATTGTCAAATTTGGTAATTTAGATTTTATAGCACGACCCAGTTGTTTTTCATGTTTAGGATTTCTATAGGAATGTAGTAAACATATTGCCACAGCATCAATATTTGTTTTAGCAAGAGAATTAATAACTTTATTAATAGATTTATCATCTAAAATTTTTATTATCTCACCCTTCGCATTCACTCTTTCCTCCACTTCAAAACATAATTGACGAGGAATTAATGGAGGAGGTTTTTCAAATTGTAAATCATAAAGCGAAGGACGTATTTGCCTAGCAATTTCCAACATGTCTCTAAAACCTTTTGTGGTTACAAAAGCTGTACTGGCAGTTTTCCCTTCAATTATCGCATTGGTTGCAACTGTGGTGGCATGGAACACATAGTCTAATTTATCAGGATCTATATGTTTGTCATCTAATAATTTTTTTAAGGCATTAATAAAACCTACAGAAGGATCAGACGGAGTAGAAATAACTTTTGAAGTAAAAATTTCTCCTGTTTTTGAATTAACTAAGGTAGCATCTGTAAACGTTCCACCAATATCCACTCCAATTCTAAATTTTGTATCACTTTTATTCTTATTTTGTTTCATTTATTTATATATTTTTTCGCAGTATTTTTGTTTTAATATGATTTATCTTCTTTTTATTTATATCAATTTCAACACCATATTTATCACGTGCTCTTTCATATGAAATTTTCCCCTGCAAATAATCTTCTAAAACTTTTTGAGGATTTCTCTTAAAAGGATTTCCATAACCTCCACCTCCTGATGTCATATAACTTATAGTGTCACCAAATTCTAATTGCAAAGTAATCTTAGAGGATAAATTGATTCTTGTTTTTTGATTATACCTTTGTAGTGTATATATCGATAGGCTTCCTTTCTCGCCCCCGAAAAGACCATGTGGACCTTCTTTATCTCTATCGGCAAGAATAGTAAAGGTAGTTTCTCCGGTAAACATATAATCTCGTCTCAACCCTAAACCTCCTCGAAATTTTCCTGGTCCTTCAGAATTTGGAACAAGTTCATATCTTGTAATTTGAACTGGATAATTAATTTCTGTTTCTTCGATAGGAGCATTTTCTGTATTTTGACCATGAGCTTGAACCGCATCAGGTCCATCAGAATTATATCTAGCACCATAACCACCGGCCAAAGTTTCTAAAAAACAATAATATTCTCCTGTCTGAAAATTTATTCCCCCAAATCCTGAATGACATTGCATTGATTTAGTTCCTGCACAAACAATATCCGGGAAGGATCTTGACAAAGCTAAATAAATTAAATCATTAAGTCTAACATGTGTTTCCCATCCTCCTACAACAGGTGAAGGATGTTTACAATTAGTGACTGTTCCTTCAGGAGCATGAACGTTTACATATCTGTAAAAACCATCATTAACAGGCAAATCACGATCCATCAATGTTCTTAATGCATATGCACAAGCCGAAAAAGTCTGGGCGTAAGTTGAATTAACTGGTGCTCGACGTTGTAAATCGGAACCATCAGTATTAAAAAAAACACCATTATCATCAATTTTAATGTTGATTTTCAAATTTACTTTTTTATCAGTAAAACCATCATTATCAATAAAACCTTCAGCAAAATAGTTACCTTTAGGTAATTTCATTACTTCTTTTTTGGTCCTACGATCAGTATATTCAATTATTTCATCGATATATTTAAAAAATTCATTTAAACCATATTTCTGTACTATTTCTACGATTCTTTTTGATCCAGTTAAATTTGATCCAATTTGGGCTCTTAAATCACCAGATGTTTCATGTTTTGATCTTATTTGCGCTAGAAGAAGATTAAATATATCATTTACAATTTTTCCATTTTCTACTATTTTTACTCGTGGTATTATTACACCTTCTTGAAAAATTTCTTGAAATGAACCTACAGAAGCTGGTGCCCCACCTCCAACATCTACATGATGAGCTAAACATGCAACATATCCCAACAATATTTTACTATGGTAAACCGGAGAAATTAATGTAATGTCATTCAAATGAACACCTCCACCGTACGGATCATTTGAAAGAATCATATCTCCTTGATTAATATTTTCAGGATCATATTTTATAATTATTTCAGGAACATGTTTTACAAATGAACCCAAATGTATCGGCTGAGTAAAAGCTTGTGAAATACACCTTAATTTGTTGTCAAAAAACGCACAAGAGAAGTCTTGCCGAGTCTTAACGTTTGTCGAATAAGCACTCCTTCTTAATGTTATTGCCATTTCTTCAGTAGCTTGAATCAATGCATTTTTTATCACTTCAAATCTAATTGGATTAATTTCATTATCCATTTAATTACTTCACAAGTGTAGGAATTTGAATGTTAGAAGGATAGTTTCTCGTCATCCATAATGTATTTTTTGTCTTAATCATTTTAGTATGTTTACCAACTGGCTCACCTGTATTAGGATTTACATCGAATCGAGGAAAATTTGAACTGGAAATATCAATTCTTATTTTGTGGTTAATTTTAAAAACATTTGATATCGGCCACAGGTTCATATTGATTTTATAAATTTTGTCTTTCTCCATCATTATTTCATTATTATATCCATCTCTATATCTCATCCTGAAAATAGTATCAGTTAAATTTAAATGGTACCCTCTGGGATATTGATCAAAAGGGGGATAAACATCTATGACTTTTACTGTGAAATCTGTATCAAAAGCTTTTGAAGAAACATAAAGTTCCATTTTTATCACACCAACAACATTTACTGTTGTCTCAAATGATAGTGTCTCAAAAGTCAAAACATCGTCACGATCTTTAAGTAATTGAAATGGTCTTCGTGAAGAAAAGTCTTCAGATGATTCTTCTTGGTGAAATCCCCCCGCAGGAAGGACTTCACTTATATAATTTTTCATGAAAGCCCATTGATCTAAGTGATTAGGAATAATATCTAAATTTGGGCCACCTTCATTGGGTTTTAATATCTCAAACATTCCAACTATAGGCCCCCCAATAGTTGGAACTGGATTATTAGGATCATATATATAACTTAATTTTGTAAATTCATTTTTTTCTTTTTTCTCTTGTAATAAACCTTGTTTTGTTAAAAATAATTTTTTTTCTATGGTTTTAGATATAGGCCAATTATCAGAGTATCTCCACTCTCCACCATGATTTAAATGTCCTGATTTAGTTAATCCTCCTTTACCGGTACCCATCACAAAAACACTCACAGATTTTTCTTTGTCAATTTCAATTTCATAACCCTTCAACCATTTATCGAAAAAAGCTAACCTACGTGGGTTGTAAACATCGTTAGACCATACTCCACTTAATCCTGTATCACAGTTTCCTTGAAACGTCGACGACGCTCTCATTCCACCATGTCACCATGGACCTAAAATAATATTTACCGGCGATTTATTTTGTTTCTTAATTTCTAAATAGTAATCTAATGTTGCCCCAATAAAATTATCATAAAACCCACATGCTAGAACTATTGGAACATCAGCATGTCGACCCAACCTAGAAGCTTGATTAGTAGATTCTTGATCCCACCATTCATCGTATGTTCCTCTATAGTAATAATCAAAAGCAGTTTTCTCTAATGATGGAGCTACTCGTAAAGCAGTTTCACCGGGCTTAAGTGGAAATTTTCTGATCCATGATCTCATATCACGCATAGCATCAATAATTATTTTTGCCTTATCTTGATTGCCTTTTATCTCATGAGAATCTAATGCATGTAAGTGCAAGGCAGAAAACATCTGGAAGCTCATTGCACCCCCTTCACGCGCCTCATGTAAGTATATATTTGTAGGTCCTGCTTCTATCCACATAGCAGATAAATGTGGAGGCTTTTCTAACGCTAACTGAGTTTGAGTAATCGCCCTATGAGACGATCCCATTGTACCTACTTTACCATTACACCATTTTTGTTTTGCTAACCATTCTACGGTATCAAAACCATCCTTCCCTTCCCAAGGGTTAGCAGTATGAAAATATTTTCCATCCCCTTCCGATCTAAATCTTGACCTAAGGTCTTGTATCACAACTGCATAACCTCTTCTTGCATAATAAGGCCAAACATCATCCCATTCGTTAGAAGTTTTATCATATGATGTTCTAACTAAAATAGAAGGAACAGGGTCTTTTATGGGATTACCATAACCATCAGATGGACGGTAAATATCAGTAGCAAGTTTTACACCGTCTCGCATAGGTATCATCAAATCTTGTTCTTTATATATCCCATGGATAGGATAGGATTTCTTCATATATAAAACAGCAGGCTTAACGTTTAATTTTTTCTATAGATTATACCCACACAAAATTAATACTTTACAATATAATTAGCAAAAATTAACTTGTTTGGGATAAATAATGAACGAATTAGAATTAGAAGGAAAAGTTGCAATTGTTACCGGAGCTGGACGTATGCGAGGAATAGGACGAGCTTCTGCTAATACACTTGCCAGAATGGGAGCAAATATAGTTATTACGGGGACAGGAAAAAACCCTAATACCTTTCCTGATGATGAAAAAAAAGCTGATTGGAAAGATATTTTTTCTACTTCTAAAGAAGTGGAAAGTTATGGTAGGTTAGCTCTACCAATTGTTACTGATGTTACTGATGATAATGCTGTTAAAAATTTAATTAATATAACCCTTGAAACTTTTGGAAGAATTGATGTTTTAGTCAACAATGCAGCAGCACCATATGGAGCAGATAGAGTTCCTGTTATTGATTTAGATAAAAAAACATTTGAAAATGTAATTAATGTAAAACTCTACGGAACTTTTCTTTGTTCTAAATACGTGTCACTGCAAATGATTAAACAAGGAAATGGTGGAAGAATAATAAATTTATCTTCATCAGCAGGAAAATCTGGATCTGCAAATATGGCTGCGTATAATGCAGCAAATTTTGCAATCGATGGTTTTACTCAAGCATTATCTAAGGAATTGGCTTCAGAAAATATAACCGTTAATTCTGTTTGCCCTGGACTTACCGAAACAGCTCGTTTAGATCCTATGGGTAGGGAAGAAAAATGGACAAAAAGAATTTCTCAAATTCCTCTAAAAAGGGCTGCTGAAGATCAAGAAATAGCTGAATTGATTGGTTTCTTGAGTAGTAACAGAGCATCTTATATTACCGGTCAGTCTATAAATATTAATGGCGGAACTGTAACTGAAAGATGATATTTTAGATTTTCATTCCAGAGAAAATATTAACCTCAATAAATTTTAATTCTGAAACATTCCAATCAAATAACTTAGCTTCAACAACTTCTTCAGAATTAATTCCTATTACCAATTGTTGTACAGGATATGACGGCCCTTCACCCCAAGGATCTGTAGCTACAATTCTATCGGTTTCAGATAAATAAGCCTGCCCATTAGGATGTGAATGGTATATCACTAATGGAGGTACGGAACTATCAAATTGATTATTCATTTCCAAAAGGTCTTCTGGAGAAATAACATATGCAGTCTCAAGAGTTCGATTATTAACAACAGGATGATTATTTTGATTATAAACATTTTTTGCTGGTCTAATATCTGTAACTAATCCGTCGACTGGATTACCACGTAACCAGCCACATATTTCATAAGGAAAGCCTTCTCTTGCTAGAGAATAAATCTTTTCTAAAGTATCTCTATTAATAATTATCTTTTCGTAGGACATAGTGGAGTTTATTTAATTATTCCCTGATTTTTTAATTTGGCAATAGAATTTTTTGATATTCCTAACTCACGTAATATTTCGTCTGTATGCTGACCAAGAGCTGGAGAAGAATTAAAATTAATACTAGAATCCTGGGTAAATTGTAAAATTGGACCCGCTGATTTATATTTAAATCCCATTGAATGTTTCAAAGAAACAATATAATCATTAGCTATTGATTGTTCATCTTCTAACATTTCCTTAATAAACCTTATAGGTTCGCATGGAATATCTCGGGATCTGAGTTCTGTAACTAATTCTTTAGTAGTTTTACTTTTGAAAAAATTTTCGAAAAAATTTACAAGTTTTTTACTTACTTCTTTTGCTTGTCGAGAATCATAATTGTAATTCGCATTTTTAAGTCTTTCATCTGTTATTCCCATATATTTTAAAAGCCTTTCCTTAGCATGATCAGCAAGTGTTCCTAAATTAATTCCCCCATCCTTAGTCGTATATGCTCTGTAATAACATAAATAAAGCGGATGCCTAGCTTTTTTTTTATAACTACTCAAAATTTTTTCAAATGAAGCTCCTTTCGATTCAAGAAGAGGTTTTTCTTCTTTGGTCCATTTATACTGTACCGATGGAAACTCATCTACTTCGATTAGGTGTAAACTTTGCATAGCGAGAGCATTTGACAACAAACTTGTAGATATATGTGAACCCTTACCTGTTTTATAACGTTTGATAATACCAGCCATAATACCGGAAGCAGCAGCATAGGCTGTAGCAAAATCTATATACGATGATGATGATATTACTTCAGGTTGACCGTTATAAATCTTACCTTCTGTAGCAACTGCACCTGTAAAACCTTGCATAATCAAATCAAAACCAGGATCTTTAGAACGCGCTCCTTTTGGTCCGTATCCTGTAATTTCAACATAAATTATAGAAGGATTTATTTTTGAAAGGGTTTTGTAATCGATAGATAGTTTAGATGAAGTACTAGGTCTATTGTTTGAAACAATTGCATCTGATTTTTTTACTAGATTATGAATAATTGTTTTAGATTCAGGGTTTTTTAAATCTATAGACAAACTTCTTGTTCCTCTATTTAAAGTTAGAAACCCTCTTCCTTCATTTTCCATTAATCGTCCAGAGGACCTCCATGGGTCTCCTGATAAGGGTTCCACCTTAATTACATCTGCTCCCATGTCCGCAAGAATTTGTCCTGCAAAGGGTCCTGCGATAAAACTTCCAAATTCGATAACAGTAATATCGTTGAGAGGTCCATCAGTTATCTGCATTTAATTTCACCTGATGTTTTCTAAATTTTTTCGTTTAAAATATTTGAAACTGTTTCAAGGTCTTTATCACCTCTACCACTTAATAATAGTATAATCACAGAATTTTTTGGTAATTTTCGTACCCAAGACTGCATATAACCAATCGCATGTGCTGGTTCAAGTGCAGGAATAATACCCTCTAACTTTGATAAAAGCTTAAATCCTGATAATGCTTCTTCATCTGTCGCAGATACGTATTTGGCTCTTTCTGTATCCTTAAGATAACTGTGTTCAGGGCCTACTCCTGGATAATCAAGGCCTGCTGAAATAGAATGTGCTTCAAGAACTTGGCCAAATTCATCCTGTAATAAATAACTCATTGAACCATGTAAAACACCTGGTTTTCCTCGTGCCATGGTTGCAGCATGTTTTTGATTTAATCCTTCTCCTGCAGCTTCGACCCCAATTAATTGAACAGTAAGATCACTTAAGAACCCTGAAAAAATTCCAATTGCATTAGATCCTCCACCTACACACGCTACAACATAATCAGGTAATTTGCCAAGTTTTTCGAGTATTTGTTCACGAGACTCTTTTCCAATTACGGCCTGAAATTCTCTAACAATTTTTGGATAAGGATGTGGTCCTACTGCACTTCCTATCAAATAATGTGTATTCTGAACATTAGTTACCCAATCTCTAATGGCTTCATTAATAGCATCTTTTAATGTTCTAGTTCCAGAAGTAACTGAAACAATTTTTGTTCCTAATTCTCGCATTCGGTAAACATTCGGGGCTTGCCGTTTAATATCTTCTTCTCCCATATATACTACACACTCTAACCCCATTTGTGCACAAACTGTTGCAGTTGCAACCCCGTGTTGACCAGCTCCAGTTTCAGCTATAATACGATTTTTCCCTAGTTTTTTAGCTAATAATACTTGACCTACTGCGTTATTTATTTTATGTGCACCTGTATGGTTTAAATCTTCTCTTTTTATATATATTTCACCACCTAATGCTTGAGATAAATTTCTTGCATAATACATAGGAGATGGTCTTCCAACGTAATCTTTTAATAAAGAATTTAATTGTTCAGAAAAATTTCGGTCATTTACAATTGCTTCGAATGCTTGTGTTAGTTCAGAAAGAGCTGCCATCAACGTTTCTGGTACAAATTGACCTCCATAATCTCCGTATCTACCATTCTGATCAGGTATTTGATTATCTTTATAATATTCCATATTGTAATTTAAGATATTATGATATTGATTATATTAAAAATTTACTCTAAATATAAACATAACAATAAGATTAAAAGTAAGTATGAATTTCTCTTGTTGAATTAATTGAATTAAAACTAATTATGCGCCCCTCAATAAATGAATACATGATGCAAGTTGCAATTACTGTAAGATCTCGTGCTAACTGCAAAGGAAATAAGGTTGGAGCAGTAATTGCTAGAGAAGGACACATAATATCAACTGGATACAATGGAACGCCACATAATATTAAAAATTGTGATGAGGGAGGATGTAACAGATGTTCAAATAGAAAAAAATTCCCTTCCGGAACATCTTATGATTTATGTATTTGTGTTCATGCTGAACAAAACGCTCTTCTTTCAGCAGCAAGATTTGGAATTTCTACTGAAAACTCCATCTTATACACCACTATAATGCCATGTTTTGGCTGTGCAAAAGAAATGTTACAAGCCGGAATAATTGAAGTAAAATTTTTGAAGGAATGGAGTCCTCCTAATCAAGATCTACATCAAGAACACAAAAAATTGTTGAGTTATTTTCCTCATGGAGTTAATCTTTTAAAAATTTAGTTAAAATTTTCCAAATAGAAGGGTTGATTTGTAATGTCGTTAAAAGAAAGTCCACATGGAATAAAAGGAATATCATACAGGCCTCCTATTGTAGGGTCAAAAGCTGCTGTTGTTGCCAATCATCATCTAGCTACTGAGGCAGGGATGAAAACTCTAAATCATGGTGGAAATGCTGTTGATGCAATGGTTTCTGTAGCTTTTTCTCTTGGTGTCGCGGAACCATCAGGTTCAAGTATAGGTGGTGATGGATTTATTATGGTTCATATGGCTCAAAAAAACTCTTTAGCTGTAGCAAATGGAACTGGTGCAGCGCCATTAGCTGCAACTTCGAATAAGTTTTCAAAAGGAATTCCATATTATGGGATGAAAAGTACATCGGTTCCTGGAATTTTAGACGCTATTTTATCTACTCATGAAAAATATGGAACATTATCACTGAGAAAATGTATTGAACCTGCTATTGAATTATGTGAGGAAGGTGTACCAGTAACACATTTTCAAGCAGAAGATATGAAAAAAATTAAAGCATTAATTGAATTCCCAACTTCATCCGAAGTGTTTGCACCAAATGGTAAATGGCTTACAGCAGGAGAAAAAAGAAGGAATTTAAATCTTGCAAAAACATATCAAAGAATAATTGATGGAGGAAGAGATGAATTCTATTTAGGTGAAACTGGAAAAAAAATGATCCGATTCAGTGAAGATACTGGCGGCTTGTTGTCACTTAAGGACCTATCAAAACATTCGATGATATGGCAAAAGCCAATCTCAACAAATTATAGAGGAAAAGAAGTTTACGAAGCACCTCCAAATTCTAGTGGACATGTTTTGCTACAAGAATTAAATATTTTAGAAAATTTTCACCTAGGATCTTGGAATTATTTGTCTCCCGAAAGTTTACATCTGATGGTAGAGGCAAAAAAGCTCTCTTTTGCAGATAGAGAAGCATTCTTAGCCGATCCTGAATTTATTGATGTTCCTATAGAAGGTTTGTTATCAAAAAAATATTCTAAAGACAGGTCAAGTTTAATTTCATTTGAAAAGGCTCTGAAAAAACCTCAAGAAGGAAACCCATGGAATTATATGAAAAAAAATCCAGAAAAAAACAAAAAATATAGATTCAAGCAAAGATTACATTTGCCAGGAGGGGACACAACACATTATTGTATTGTGGATCAATGGGGAAATTCAATAAGTGGTCTTCAAAGTATTCAAACTGCATATGGTTCAGGAATGATCGCTGGAGACACAGGAATTTTAATGAATAATCGAATGACTTATTGGCATTTAGATCCAGACCATATAGATTATCTAAATCCTGGACAAAGAGTACGACATACAATGAATCCAGTTATGGTTTTTTCAGACCAAATCGAAAAAGGTGGAACTGTAGAATTAATTTGTGGAACACCTGGAGCAGATACTCAAGTGCAAACTAATTTACAAATTATTACCTCAATTTATGATTATGGACTCAATGTAGCTGAAGCGATTGAAGGCCCTAGATGGACTCATTATCAAGATAAAACAAATTCCGCTTATCCACATAAAGAAGAAAATTTTTTGGAGATAGAAAATAGAATTCCTGAAGAAACATTTGATTTTATGAGAAATAAAGGACATAAAACTATCTCCTCTGGTGCATTTGGAGGAGCAGGAAGTGCTGGAGCGATTCAAATTTACGGAAAAGATAAAACACTTTTTGCAGCTTCAGATCCACGAAAAGATGGGTATTCATCTGTATGGTAAAACAAAATCAAATCTTAAAGACTAGAAATAGAAAGAAAAAAAATGAGAAATAGATTTAAAGGAAAAGTGGCTCTTGTTGTAGGTGGAGCGAATGCTGACGAAGATAAGTTACTTGGTTTTTCAGGTCTTTCAGCATTAATAATGGCACGAGACGGCGCAAGTGTAGTAATTGCTGATATTGACGATAAAACTGGTACTCAATCGGTAGAAAAAATGAATAATATGGGGTTGACTGCCAATTATTTACATTTAGATGTTACTTCTGAAGAAGATTGGAAATCAGCGGTTAATTTCACAGTTTCAACTTATGGCAAATTGGATATTATGATAATGGGAGCAGGTATTGGTGAAGCAAGCGCAATTAAAATTGGAAATATAGATGTTGATGAATGGCGTAGAGTTGTTGACGTAACGAACTTAGGTATGTTTCTAGGGGTTCGTTCTGTAGTAAATCAAATGAAAAACTCTGGAGGAGGATCCATTGTATTGGTATCATCAATGATGGCAAAAGTAGTTCGTGAGGAAGGGCTAAATGCATATGCAACCTCTCGTGCAGGTATGACGCATTTCGCACGTTCAGCCGCTGTTGAATACGGACCAGATAATATAAGGGTTAATTCAATTTTACCTGGATGGACCTATACACCATTTACCGCAAAAAAATTTACCCGTGAATGGATGAATCAAATGGTTAAGCGAATTCCCTTAAGGAGAGTTGCAAAGGCAGATGACATAGCAGAAGGTATATTGTTTCTGGCTTCTGATGAATCTCGATATGTAACAGGATCGGAATTATTAATCGATGGAGGTGTTACTGCTTGGATTGGGCCAACAGCGTAACGTTATTTAAGCAGTTATTATCCTTTTTAATAATGCGTATGTATCTACTTACATACTAACATCTATTTGAGGTTCTTTCCTAATTAACAAAATCTGAACATAAAAAACTTAAATCTATCCCCGTCCCAAAAAAATATCAAACAATAAATTTATAAATTCAAAAAAACCCCATTGATCAAAAAATTTAATCCCGTGTAAAACCCATTCATGAAAAATTTTAAGTCCAGCAGAAAAAACTAAGGAACCAATTATTATTTTGGGTTTTAAAACTGTTTTTTCTTTTAAAAAAAGCTTCAAACCAGTTACCAAAATAAACCAAAACTCAAAAACATTAGGAAAAATGAGTAAAAATATTCTTTCCTGAGTAATTTCAAAAATCAGGAGACCAACTAATCTAAATATAAAAAGGAAAATAGCTATCTTTGATAGAAAATTTTTCCACCTGAGTGCAACAAACAAAAAAATTGACATATAAAATAAATCAAGGATTTTATCTAATGCTTGATAATTTCTTATCCCACCCATATCCAAGTAGTCTTGCCAAAATAGATCAGACAAATCAACTAAAACTGCAAAAATCGAACCAAAAAATGCCCATTTTAGTGTAAAAAGAGATCCTGCAATTCGTATTATAGCTATTAATATTTCTTCATTTGTAAACATAATCAAAGTATATTTTAAAAATAAATTTTCGGAAATGAAACACACAATTCTCTCTATAGACCAAGGAACTACATCAACAAGATCAATAATTTTTAACGAAAATGGAAATATTATAAATTCTTTCCAAAAAGAATCGCGTCTACTTTTCCCAAAAAATGGATGGGTAGAACATAATCCCAATGAAATCATTCTACACACTATTCAAACAGCAAGTGCTGGAATTTCTGAAACAAATGATAAAGTCGATACAATAGGAATAACGAACCAAAGAGAAACCACTTTAATTTGGGATAAAAAGACAGGCAAGCCGGTATGTAATGCTATTGGTTGGGAAGATATCAGAACATCAGAATATTGTGCGTTTTTGGAATCAAAAGATTTTACCTCATTAATAAAAAATTCTACAGGACTGAATATTAACCCTTATTTTAGTGCAACAAAGATTCGTTGGATTCTTGATTCTATTCCAGATGGACAAAATAAAGCAGAAAATGGTGATTTATGTTTTGGAACAGTTGATACATGGATAATTTATAATCTCACAAAAAACAAATTACACATAACAGATGTAACCAATGCTTCTAGAACAATGTTACTAAATATTCATACTCTTAAATGGGATAAAGAAATTTTGCGAATTTTTAATATACCCTTGCAGTTATTACCTAATGTTTTACCCTCTTCTTATGACTTTGGAGTTACGGATCCAAAAATTTTCGGCTATGAAATACCTATTACAGGTATCGCAGGTGATCAACATGCATCTATGTTTGGTCACGCTTGTTTCGAAAAAGGAATGACAAAATGTACGTATGGAACTGGTGCTTTTATTTTAACTAACGAAGGAAATGATCCATTAAAACTGAAAAATTACAAATTACTTAACACTATTGGATTCCAGTTAAAACAAAAAACTTTTTATGCATCAGAAGGTTCGGTTTTTTCCACAGGATCTGCAATACAGTGGATTAAAGATGGAATTAAATTAATTAAAGATGTTTCTGATACAAATTTAATTTCTGAAGATACAAAAGATAATGGTGGATTATATTTTGTTCCAGCATTTAATGGATTAGGCTCTCCTCACTGGAAAACAAATGCTGAGGGAATTATTACAGGAATTAAAAGAACTACAACCAAGTATCACTTAATCAGAGCTGCATTAGAATCAACTGCTTTTCAAATCAAAGATGTTCTTCAAGCATCCATAACTAGTTCAAATTCAAACCTTCCTATTAAAGTTGATGGTGGACAAACAAAAAATTCCTTTCTTATGCAATTTCAAGCTGATATTTTAGATAGAACAATTAAAGTAGCTAAAACAACTGAAACTACTGCTCTTGGAGTAGCTTTTATTGCTGGATTAAAAATAGGAACATGGAATTCTAAAGATGAAATAAAATCCATCATCAAATCAAAAAACGTCTTTGAACCTAAAATGAAATCCTCTGAAAGAGATTCATTATATTCACAATGGTGTGAGGCAATACAAAAAAGTTCTTTAACTGTAAAATAAATTTTGATTACAAAAATAACCAAAAGAGGAAATTAATGTACGTTGGAACACAAATTCCTGCAAGAAATAATACCGACTTTAAACAATGGGCACAATTGGGCGTCATGAATGTTTGTTCAGACCCAAAAGGGAATCCACATGACTGGACTAAAGAAACATTAATTAAACATAGAGAAAAGGTTGAATCATTTGGAATCACTTTAGATATGGTTCAACTACCTCTATCTTCAACTCCAATAGAAAAATCGCAATCTCCAAATATTATGCTCGGAAAATCTCCTGAAAGAGAAAAGGAAATAGAATCTATTCAAAATCTAATTAAAAATGTTTCAGATGCAGGAATTCCATCTGTCAAATATAATTTAAATATTATTGGTATCCCGAGATCAGAAAAAGAAAAAGGCAGAGGCGGATCATATAACTCTTCACTAAGATTTGAAAAAATTGAAAAAGATTTTGCTCCTGGAATTGCGGGCTTTATTGATGAAGATACTATTTGGGAAAGAATAGATTATTTTCTTGAAAGAATTGTTCCAGTTGCACAAGAATATAAAGTGCGATTAGCATGTCATCCTCATGATCCATATACTCCACCAAATTTCAGAGGTGTAACTAGAGTATTAGGAACAGTTGATGGATTAAAAAAATTTATCCAATTACATGAAAGTCCATATCATGGATTGAATTTCTGTCAAGGAACAGTTACGGAAATGTTAGATGATCCTGGTGAAGAAATTTTTGATGTAATCAGATGGTTTGGTAAAAGAGAAAAGATATTTAATGTTCATTTTCGAAACATCAAAGGGAAAAAATTAGATTTTATGGAAGTATTTCCTGATGAAGGTAGCATTAGTATGTGGAAGGCTTTACAAACATATAAAGAAATTAATTATAAATATATGTTAATGCCAGATCATGTTCCAGAAATTTCTGGAACAGATCCTAAGGCAACAGCATTTGCATTCTGTTATGGTTATATTACTGCTTTGTTACAAGTTATAGATGAGCCAAGAGTTCAGCCATGGATTAATTAAGATGAGTGAAAATAATATTTCAAAAGAAAAACCAGTATATATATCGAACATTAAAATTAAACCTGAAAAAGGTGCTATAAGACATGCATTTTTACCTCCAGATGATAATGAAGTGATTTTCGGAGTTCATAATGAAATTGCCGAACATTATGGAGCTGATTCGTCCAGTTTAACTGACCCAATGCCAACTACACTGGATTATATAATTGCTGCAACTGGTGGTTGAATGCTTGGGACGCTAAGACGAGCCCTTGCTGTTCGTGAAATTCCTACAGGAAGAGAATATCTTACAGCCGATGTTGCTGGAGAAGTTTTTAAAGAAAAAAATAATGTATTAAAAATAAAAAACATTAAAATCCTTTATAATCTTACTATTGAAAAAGAGCTTTTTGATGAAAAAAAAGAAGCAATAGATCGTGCAATCGATCATCATGCTTCTCAATGTCCAGTACATCTCTCTATAGGAAATTCTATTGATATCAGTACAGATATTCATTTCGAATTTATTTGATAAATTTATAGGTGAAATAATGAAAATAGCACATCTAAGAACATACACAATGAACTCAGGACAAATGGATAGTTGGCTTACGCTATTCGAAAACAAACTAATCCCATTGATGGAAAAACACGGTATTAAAGTTGAAAGTTATTGGGTTAATGAAGAAAACACTCAGTTTATTTGGATCAGATCTTACGGTAATTCAATAAAAAACATTAAGCAAAAAGAGGATTCTTTTTATGGAAGTGAGTGGTGGAAAAAAAATGTTGATTTTGTAAGAGGCCATATTTCCCATAGAGAAATAAAATTAATTTATGATGGTAGTGTTTGATTTAAAATTTCTTTATAACCTCTAACAAAGTCAAAACTTTTCGATATTTTCTTACCTTCAAGTTGTAAAGAAAAAATTCTTAATGGACACGAACCAGTTCCTATCAGTAAATTTTTATCATAAAGAATAATATTTCCTGGTTTAATTTTTTGAAAGTTATTTTTGAAAATTTCTAATTCAATTAGCTTAATTCTTTTCCCTTTCCAAAAAGTAAAAATCCCAGGCCATTTATCAAATGCTCTGTATCGCTTGAAAATATAATCTGCATTTTCTTGCCAATTTATTTCTCCTTCATTTGCTTTAATTAAATTAGTATAAGTCGCAAATTTATGGTCTTGTTCTGTAAAATTAACTTTACCTTGGTAATATTTATCTAATATCTCGACAAGTAACTCAGAACCCTTAAGAAAAAGATCTTTTGATAATTCCGAAGTAGTTTCATTCCCAAAAAGCATAACAGGATCTGATTGAATTAAAATCGGTCCTGTATCGATACCTTTATCCAAAAGCATAATTGTTACTCCTGTTTGTTTTACCCCATCTAAAATCACAGATGAGATCGGACTTGGACCACGATATAGTGGCAGTAATGAAGGATGTATATTTATGACTCCCCTTAAAGGTATATCAAGAATTTTCTGTGACAATAATTTTCCGAACGATACTATTAGAAAAATATCTGGTTTTAAAGATTTTAGTTCATTAATAACATTTGGATCATTTAAATCATCTGTTTCGAGTAATTTTATTTTATTTTGATTTGCTACATCTTCTAAAGGATTAGAAATCAATTTAAGTCCACGTCCTTTGGGTTTTCGTTTTCGGGTTACTATAATTTCTATATTATATTTTTTTGAAATAATAAATTTTAAAACTTCTGCAGAGTTTTCTGACGATCCAAAAAATACTAACTTCATTTTCTTAAATGACCTTTTACCTTAAACGCGCTTCAAAGCGCGTTTATAATAAATTAAATTTCAAAATAAAACTTTTGATCTAAAACAATCATATTTTTTTATTTTCTGAAATTAATTGTGTCAAAAAAAAAAATAAAATTGATAGATTTCATAAAAAATCTGTTGCTTTTTAGGTCCAAAAAGATTTAACTTATTTTACATCAGTTGGTGTCAGAGTCCGTTACAAAAATGTAGGGGTTCTTTGTTTCTCTAACGCACCTATTCACTGATTACATATCCCCCTAATAAAATATTAAATTTTAATCCGAGAGACACATCGGTAAGGTGTTTTTCGTCCCAAGAAAGGATCAAATGTTACCAACAAACAATGCAAAAACAATATGGTCCGCTACCTTAGGTCTTTTGGAATTAGAAATTCCTAGGCCAAACTTTGAAACATGGTTAAAACATACCGTAGCCGATTCTTTATCAGACAATAAACTTACCATTTACACCTCAAGTCCTTTTGCAGCAGAAATGCTTGAGAAGAGATTATATTCAACCATTTCTAAAGCCGTTTATAAAATTAGTAAACAAAATATTGAAATTGTATTCAAAGTTTCAAATAGCTCCCAACATTCTCAATTACCTGAAAGGGATAAAACAAACAAAATTACACAAGATAAAGCTAAAAATAATGACTCTCCAAAACTTAACAAATACTTTACTTTTAAAAATTTTATACGAGGATCAAATAATGAATTAGCTCTAGCTGCAGCTTTAAAAGTTTCTGAAAATCCTGGAAAAGTATACAATCCTCTTTATTTATATTCCGAAGTGGGACTTGGAAAAACACACCTATTACACTCTATTGGTCATGAATTAGTCAAAAAAGGAAAAAAAATAATTTATCTAACATCAGAAACATTTACAAATGAATACATTAAATCTATACGAGAAGGTAAAACTGCAATATTTAGAAAAAAATACAGAAACCTTGATGCTCTTTTGATTGATGATATTCAATTTATTTCAACAAAAGAACAAACCCAAGAAGGATTCTTTCATACATTCAATGAGCTTCATCTTTCAGCAAAACAAATCGTTATTAGCGGAGACGAACCATCAAAAAGAATTAAATTACAAGAAAGAATTAGTTCTAGACTATCTGGAGGACTTGAGTTAGATATACAACCACCTGACATTGAAACTCGGTTAGCTATTTTAAAACATAAATCAAATTACCTGGATATTGATCACGAAATACTTGAAATGATCTCTGAAAAAAAATATAAAAACATCCGAGATTTAGAAGGGTCAATTAATCGTATAATTGCATATTCCGATCTTGTTGGTAAAAAAATATCTCTTGATTTAGCAGAATACGCCATTAAAAATTTATTTTCTCAAAGTTCCGAAAACACAATAAATCCAAAACAAATTCTTCATGTTATTGAAAAATATACAGGTGTACCTATTGAAGTAATAAAAAGTAATAAAAGAGATCAGAAATCTACTCAGGCAAGAAGAATAACCATGTATTTATTGAGAGAAGACGCACACATGACATCAACTGCTGTAGCACAAATGTTGGGAGGAAAAGATCATTCAACAGTAATATATGCTCAAAAAGCTATAGAAAAACAGATAAAAAGAGATTTGATTCTAAGAGAAAAAATCCTTGAAATTCGTGAATTAATTAATGTTTCTGTGTGAATAAAAAAAATTATCGGACTTCATATGAAATTTAATTTCACATAAATTTCAGGTTCTTTTAAAATTTAACAGTAGATACAATCTTTTATTCACAATTATTTTATTCATAAAGATATTTGTTTATTCACATAACTCATATGATTAGTTTTATTATTTTAAATATTTACTTAAATAAATTTTAAATAATTAAATATTTAATAATGATAGATTCTGCAAAAATAACAGTTAAATCTGGAAACGGAGGTAATGGTATAGTTTCTTTTGCAAGAGAACCTCATAATCCTCTTGCAGGTCCTTCAGGTGGAAATGGTGGAAATGGTGGAAATGTAATTTTTGTTAGCGATACTTCAGTAAAAACACTTTCAAGATTTTCATATAAAAGACATTTTTCGGCTGGAAATGGAGGGAATGGGGGTACCACTAAGAAACAAGGTTTTAATGGTAAAAGTATTGAAATTCAAGTACCAGTTGGTACAGTATTATCATTCAAAAATGAAAATGGAATAGTAGAAACGATAGATTTAGACCATCCAAAAAAAAATATTATCCTAATAAAAGGTGGAAGAGGTGGATTAGGAAATGCAAAATTTACATCTTCAATTAACCGAGAACCTTTATTAGCTGAATCTGGTGAAGCTGGAAAAGAAACAATTGTTAGCTTGGAGTTAAAATTATTAGCTGATGTAGGTATTATTGGAATGCCAAATGCAGGAAAATCAAGCCTTCTAAGATCAATGACTTCGGCAAAACCTAAAGTTGGGGACTATCCTTTCACCACTCTAGAACCAAAGCTTGGAACTGTAATAAATGATTTAGAAGAATTTGTATTAGTGGATATTCCTGGGTTAATTAAAGATGCACATATGGGAGTTGGAATTGGACATGACTTTTTAAAACATATTCAAAGGACGAAAATATTGATTCATTTAGTAGACGGAACATCAGAAAATATTCCTGAAAATATTAATATTATTAATAATGAAATGAAAAAATTTGATAAAACTCTCCTTGATCGTCCACAAATTTTAGTTATAAATAAAGTTGATTTAGATGATGTTGAAATCTTAAAAAATGAAATATTAGTAATGATTAAAAATGCCAAGATTAATATTGAGACTCTTTTTGTCTCTGCTTTATCCATGAAAGGAATTGACGTTTTACTTCAATCAATAACGAAAAAAATTAAAGAAGTTAAAATAAAAAAAACATTAAAACTTCACCAAACGGAGATAGAAGAGATAAATATGATACACCCAAGAATAAAAAATGAATTTGATTCAGTAATTAAGGAAACTGAAAATCAATATAAAATTATACATCCACGAGCAATTAGAATTGCTCAAGGTAGCGACTTAAATGACTGGTCTACACTAATACAATTTCAAGGAAGACTTGAACGAATGGGAGTAAATGATTCATTACGAAAATTAGGAATTAAACCCGGAGATACTGTTTTGGTAAGTGAATGGAATTTTGAATGGCATTAAAAAATTTGGGAATATTTGGAGGAAGTTTTGATCCAATTCATAACGGACATATAAAAATAAGTTTATTAGCGCAGAAACAATTGCACTTGGATATTTTACTTTTCATACCTGTGTATGATCAATGGATGAAAAACAGCGGCCCTTATGCTACTTCAATAGATAGACTGGATATGATAAATGTGTCTATATCAAATCTAAGTAATATACAAACTTGCGATATAGATATAAAACGCGAAAAACATACTTATACAATAGATACCCTTAGTGATTTAATTAAACTTTATCCTAAAGTCGAGAATATATATCTAATCGTTGGAGAAGATTCTATTAACAAAATGGATAAATGGTATAAATCTGAAGAAATAAAAAAAATTTGTACTATTGCAGTGTATAAAAGAGAAAACAAAAAATTTCTTGTGAAGAAGTCCAAGAATGATTTTTATAAAAACATTGTAAATATTGCAGGTCCAAGAATTGATATTTCCTCCACAAAAATAAGAGAATATATCGATAAGAATTTAAGTATTGAGAATTTAGTTCCACGGCAGGTAGAAGAAATTATCATTAAAAGAGGATTGTATAAAAGGTAATGTTTAAAAACGAAACTAAGAAACTATATAAAAGAGCCAAAGAATTAGAAGCGATAAAATTTGGAAAATTTACCTTGTCTTCAGGAAAAAAAAGTTCGTACTATTTTGATGGAAGACTTCTTTCTATGGATCCATATAGTGTTAATTTAATCACAAAAATTTTTATAAAAAAAATAATTGAATATAAAGCCGATGCTTTTGGGGGGCCTTCCGTTGCTGCTGTTCCGATTGTTGGTGCATTAACGTTGAAATGTTACTTTGAAAAAATTAATTTATATGGTTTTTTTGTTAGGACAGAAGCTAAAAATTATGGAACTAATCGTAAAATTGAAGGGTTAGTTAAACCTGGAATGAAGGTTGCAATTTTTGATGACACTTTATCTACCGGATCAAGCTTATTAAACTCGATTGAAACAGTAGAAGAAATGGATTGTGAAGTGGTTTTGGCTTTAACAATACTTGATCGTCAACAAGGTGCGTTGGAAAAATTAAATAAAAAAAAGATACCCTTATTCAAAATATTGGAAGCTTCGGAAACAGGCAATATCAGTTTGGTATAAAAAGTTTAAACATCTAAATTTTTAACTTCTAAAGCGTTTGCTCTGATAAAATCTCTTCTTGGGCCAACTTCATCACCCATTAAAGTTCTAAATATATCATCTGCGATCATCGCATCTTCCGCAGTCACTCTTAACATAACTCTATTTTCAGGATCCATCGTAGTGTCCCAAAGTTGATCTGGATTCATTTCACCAAGACCTTTATAACGCTGTACGTTTACACCAGATTTATCTGAATTAGCCTCTAAATTTCCTGGGAGTTCATGCCATGAAAGATTATCAGATATAATTTCGTCATTTTTTCTTAAGATAAGAGATTTTTCATTTAGAATATTTGTCACTTTAGGATGTAAATGTATAATTCTTTGAAGTGTAGGGTTTTGATATGTTTCTTTGTTTAGAAGATATCCATCAATTTCATATGTTTTTTCACTAAAAGTCGGTTCTTGAATTTCTAAAGAGTTTGTTTCTTGTTCAAATAAAGAACCCTGAGAACTATCAGGATATGGCTCAGGAATAACCATTTCTGGAGTAAAATCAAGATTATGATAATCTTTGTTCTCTAGTAATGTATTGATAACAATATCTGGAACGCCTAAAATTTTTACTGCTTCACGAGAATCAATAAAATCTTTCAATGGAGTAAGTATTTTCCCTATATTTTTACCTTTAATAACAAAAGAATTTTCGGGGTTGGAAATTTCCATTGTTCCATATACTTTTTCTGCCATCCAATCATCAAGTTCTGAATCAGAATATAACCATTTTGCTGAGCGACCTTTAGAAACTTTATATAAAGGCGGTTGAGCAATATATAGATGACCATTCCCAATAAGTCTTGGCATGTTTCTGTAAAAAAAAGTTAGCAATAATGTTCTAATATGTGAACCATCAACATCTGCATCTGTCATTACTATTACCCTGTGGTATCTAAGGCGTTCTTCATCATAGTCTTCACCTAAACCAGCCCCTAGAGCAGTAATTAATGCACTAATTTCTTCATGGGCCAACATTTTTTCTATTCTAGCTTTTTCAACATTAAGTATTTTCCCTCTGAGAGGTAATATAGCTTGAAACTGTCTATCTCGACCTTGTTTAGCAGAACCTCCTGCGGATTCACCTTCAACAATGTAAAGTTCTGAATTCATCGGGTTTTTTTCAGAACAATCTGCAAGTTTTCCTGGTAAAGACCCTCCGTCCATTGCATTTTTTCTAATAACTAAATCTCGGGCTTTTTTTGCAGCCTCTCTCGCTCGTGCAGCGGTAGAACATTTGGCAATAATACTTCTGGCATCATTCGGATTGTCTTCAAGATATTCTGTTAAATATTTTCCTACTATTTGTTCGACGGCTCCTTTAACTTCAGGGTTTCCTAATCTTCCTTTTGTCTGACCTTCGAATTGAGGATCTTTTACTTTTACGCTTATAACTGACATTAATCCTTCTCTAGTATCTTCTCCTGATAAAGAATTAATATCGTCTTTTCCATTTGTTAATAAATTGTTTCTTTTTGCATAATCATTTAATACCCTAGTTAATGCAGACCTAAATCCTGTAACATGAGTTCCTCCATCCCCAGTTCGAATTACGTTAGCAAAGGACAAACAATTTTCAACAAAAGATTCATTGTATTGAAGAGCAACTTCTACAACTACATCTTCGGAAGTTTCATTTGCGTAGAGAATATTTTCATGAACGCCTCCTCCTCTAGTTTTATTTAGAGATTTTACAAAACTTTGCACACCACCATCAAAGTAAAATGTTACATCATTATTCGGCCATTGATCGGAATGCCATTCTGATTTAAGATGAATTAATAAACCTTGGTTTAAGTATGCCATCTCTTTAAATCTATTTGAGATAATATCCCAATCATAAGAAACTTCAGGAAAAATTTCATTATCAGGCGTCCATGTGGTTTTAGTTCCCGTTCCTTTTGGATCATCTTCGTTTAATGGTGTTATTTCCATTTCACCATCAATTTTTCCTCGCGAATATTTTTGGGTGTAATTTTTTTTGTCACGCCTTACATTAACTATTGTATTAACTGATAAAGCATTTACTACAGAAGCACCTACACCATGTAATCCTCCTGATACCTGATAACCTTTACCGCCGAACTTTCCTCCTGCGTGAAGAGTTGTCATAACAGTTTCTAATGCGGAAACTCCAGTTTTGTTATGTTTATCTACCGGTATCCCTCTTCCATCATCCTCGACAGTTACAGATCCATTAGAGTGAATGGTTACATCTATTCTTGTTGCATAACCTGCCATTGCTTCGTCAACAGAATTATCAACAATTTCTCTTATTAGATGAAACACACCATCTTGTCCGGTGGTTCCAATGTACATGCCAGGCCTTTTTCTAACAGCTTCAAGCCCTTCCATTACTTCAATATGCTCAGCACTGTAGTCTGCGGCACCGATGTGGTTATTACTTTTAGTTTTTTTAGCCATTGGGTTCCCTAAAATTACAAGTTAAAAAGCCGTAACAAAAATTAAATATTCATGTAATGATTTACTATATGTAGACTTAATATTATTTTATCATCAAGTAGGGAAATATTTAATGATGTTTGTCTCTGATGAAATTACTATATTTTATAGGTGCTTTTTTTCACCATAAAAGAAAGATAGTGGTTATAATCGGATTTTATAAAAGATAAAAGTATTGAACCGAAAATTAATCCGAGAGTAATTCTAATGAGTATAAATAAAGAAACGCTAATAATGATATTGACCAGAATGTGGATTATACGTAATTTTGAACTGAAGGTAATGGAAGTTCATTCCGCAGGAGAATTTTCTGGAGCAGCTCACCCTTATATTGGGGAAGAAGCAGTTGCAGTCGGTGCATGCGCAGCTTTGAGAGACACTGATTATATTGCAGGAAACCATAGATCTCATGGACACCCTCTCGCAAAAGGAGGATCTGTTAAAAAAGCCATGGCAGAACTTTATGGAAGAGTAGATGGATACTGTAAAGGTAAGGGAGGATCTATGCATTTAGCAGATTTTTCAATAGGTATTTTAGGTGAATCTGGTATAGTTGCATCATCTGTTCCAGTTGCAACTGGTGCAGCACTTTCAGCTAAAGTACAAGGAAAAGATTTTGTTTCAATGGTGTTTTTTGGTGATGGAGCTTCAAATCAAGGAGCTTGTCACGAATCAATGAATATGGCTTCAGTATGGAATCTTCCAGTGATTTTTTTGTGTGAGAACAATCAATTTGCTGTTACTACTTCTTATGAAGAAACGGTTGCAGTAGATCATATTTCTGACAGGGCATCTGCTTATAATATGCCTGGTGTTTTAGTTGATGGACAAGATGCAATCGCAATGTATGAAGCGACAGTTGCTGCTGTTGAAAGAGCTAGGTCGGGACAAGGTCCAACACTTATCGAGGGGCTTACCTACAGATATGAAGAACATTCACTTGGATTGGGAAGGGTTAGGAGAGGTGAATATAGGACTACTGATCAGATAGATCAATGGAGAAAAAGAGACCCGATAAATATTCATGAGGAATATTTAATAAATAATAATATTGCCTCTCGAGAAGAATGTGATTCAATAGCATCAGACAGCGAAAAACTTGTTGATGAAGCAGTCGATTTTGCACGGAATAGCCCCTTCCCAGAACCAGATGAATTATTTGAAGATATGTGGGCAAACCCAATTCCACGTCCTTGAAATTTGGGTAAAAAAATTATTAATATGATATTTGAAAAGGAAAGAAAATGACTCAGGCTTTATTTGGAGAGGCAATTAACCAGGCAACAATTGAAGAAATGAAACGTGACGAGAGAGTTTTTATTATGGGAGAGGATATTAGGCGAGCAGTATACGGAAGTACAGCTAACTTATTAGCAGAGTTTGGTGAAAAAAGAGTTCTTGATACTCCTTTATCTGAGAATGGATTTTTTGGAGCCGCTATAGGAGCCTCTTTAGTTGGGTCTCGACCAATTGTTGAAACATTGACGAGTTTTATGTGGGTCGCAATGGACCAGCTTATAAGTCAGGCTGCAAAGATGAGATATATGTTTGGTGGACAGGCCACATTACCAGTGGTGTATCGAGCTTTGATGATGTACGGAGGAGGCGCTGCAGCTCACCATTCTGATAGATCTTATCCTATGTTTATGAATATGCCAGGTATAAAAATTGTGGTGCCATCTAATCCTGCCGATATGAAAGGTTTATTAAAGACAGCCGTTAGAGATGATGATCCTGTAATTGTTTTTGAGGATGGAACTTTAGCTGGTATGCGAGGTGAAATTCCTGATGGAGAATACATTACTCCATTTGGGGAAGCAAATATTATTAGGGAAGGAACGGATTGTACGATTGTAGCTATTGCAGGAGCTGTAAATCATGCTATATCAGCTGCAGAAAATTTACATAAAGAAGGTATTTCTGTCGAAGTTTTAGACCCTAGAACATTAGTTCCCTTGGATAAAGAAACAATATTAAATTCTGTTGAGAAAACAGGAAGATTAGTTGTAGTTGATCCTGCTCATAAAGTTTGTAGTGCCGCTTCCGAAATAGCATCTATAGTTGCCCAAGAAGGTTTTTGGTCATTACAGGCACCTATTCAAAAGGTAGCTTCTGAGCAAGTACATATTCCTTTTACACCATCTCTGGAGAAATTAGTTTATCCTGATGTTACAAAAATCTCTAATGCTGTTAAAAATACATTAGAAGATTAAATTTTTAATAATCAAGCTTTTAGGATTAAGTTAGAATGTCGACACCAATAATATTACCTCAATGGGGAATGGGAATGAATGAAGGTCAAGTAATGAAATGGCTCAAATCGGTTGGGGACCCTATTGAAAAAGGCGACAAATTAGTAGAAATTGAATCTTCCAAAGTGAATTCTGAAGTTGAAGCAACTTCCGATGGGGTTTTAGGTAGAATTGATGTTCAAGAAGGAAAAGTTGTTAATGTAGGAACAGTTTTAGGTTATATTTTAGTACAAGGTGAAACGGATAATGATTTACCTGTGCAAAAAAGTGATGAAGTAGCAGCCCAAGAACCTGATATATCGCAATCTTCTGAAAGAATAAAGCCTCAATCTGGAAAAAATAAAATTGTTACACCCAGAGCAAGAAGATTAGCAAAAAAACTTAACGTTAATATAGATCAAGTCGAAGGGACCGGTTCCGGTGGGAGGATTACAGAAGAAGACATTACAAATTTTTCCAATAAAATACCAAGTAAAATTTCTTTACCTGAAAGTTTATTGCCAGTAACAAAAACGGTTAAGCTCGAACGTTTGAGGTCAGTTATTGCAAAAAGAATGACAGAAAGTTCTCAAATTCCTACAGTTACCCTTACTAGAAATGTTGATGTTACTAATGCTGTTGAATTTCAAAAGGATTTAATTTCTAGTTGGAGATCAAAGAAATTAAGGCCTCAATATCAAGATTTAATTTTAAAAGCAACAGCCCGAGCTTTATCGGAACAAAGAGAGGCAAACGCACATTTAGTAGGTGATGAAATTAGATTATTAGAAGATATTAATATTGGCGTAGCAATGGCTGTTACAGATGGTTTAATTGTCCCTGTAATAAAAAATGCTGATAAAAAATCACTTTTAGAAATAGCTTTGGAAGTTAGAGAACTAGCAAGACAATCCCGATCAAATTCCATACCTTTAGAGAAAATGTCAGGAAGTTCTTTTTCTGTTACTACACTAGAATCTTATAATATAGATACATTTAATCCTCTTTTGAATCCTCCTGAAATAGGTATATTAGGTGTTGGAAATATCAATGTTCTTCCTTTATATGTTGATGACAAATTACTTCCGAGGTCAGTAGGTTCATTAAATCTTACTTTTGACCATCGTGCTTGGGATGGAGCACCTTCAGCGAGTTTCCTAAATCTTGTATCGAAATATTTGAGTCAACCTAGCTGGATGGATGAGTAAATCATCAATTGGCATAATTGCGAATCCCGCTGCAGGGAAAGATATTCGAAGACTTGTCTCTCATGGTAGGGTTATTTCTAATCAAGAGAAAGCTAATATATTAAGAAGAGTTTTTGCTGGGATTATATCTACTAAAACCGAAAAATTGGTTCTTATGCCTGATGCTTCTGGTCTTACCCTACCAGGAGTGAACGATATTAAAAAAAAAATCAAAACGGTTTTTTTAGATATTCCACCTGTTTCTCACCAATCCGGAACAACAAATGCAGCAAAGATGATGAAAGATTTGAATGTTGGTTGTATTGTTACACTCGGAGGAGATGGTACTAATCGCGTTGTCGCAAAAGGCTGTGGATCAGTTCCTATACTTCCAATTTCCACAGGTACTAATAATGTATTTCCTAAAATGACAGAAGGAACTTTAGCTGGAATTGCCGCAGGTAAACTAGCTACAGGGCAAGTTTCAGTTAATGATTCATGTAAAAAAAGCAAGAAGATTAATATTTTTATAAATGATGAATTTGTTGATATAGCCCTTGTAGATGTTGCTATTACCAATCAAATGTTTTTGGGGGCTAGGGCAATTTGGGACCCTACCGTAATCGATTCAATATTTTTAACTCGTGCAGAGCCATTAAGTATAGGGCTTGCTTCAATTGGAGCAAAATTAAAAAATGTTGCTATAGACGACCCTCAAGGTTTATTTGTTAATTTTAGAGGAAAACCATCGATTTCTGTTAAAGCCCCACTAGCTCCGGGAAAAGTTCATAAAATTAATATTTCTTCATGGGGTGATATGGTCCCTGGTAAATATTATTCGATAAATTCAAATCAAGGGACTATTGGTTTAGATGGAGAACGTGAAATTGAACTTTTACCAAAAAATGAAATTAAAATTTTTTTAGATTTAGATGGACCTTATGTTGTTGATGTTGAATCTGTACATAAGTTTATTGTGGAGAAAAGAGAATGAGCTATAAAGACGTGAATCTTTATAAAAAAATTGGATTAGAAGCAACTGATCATGCTTCAAAAATACTAATGAGAAATTTTTCAAATTTTTCCCAAATCAATAAATGGGAAAAAAGTGAGAATGCTCTTGTTACCGACGCAGATATAGAAAGCGATAAATGCATTAAACAAAAACTGTTAGAAATTGACAGTAGTATTCTTTCTGAAGAAAGTACTCATAAAGCTATATCTTCAAATTTAACTTGGCTTGTTGATCCCCTTTGTGGAACAGTCCCCTTTTCTTTAGGTTTACCTCATTGGGGTATAAACATTGCGCTACATGATAGACAAGAGTTACTTTTAGGAATTGTTTCTGTACCTCTTTCAAATGAAATTTTAGTTGGGATTAAACAAGAAGGAGTACAACGAAATGGTATATTATTTAAACCGAATAAAGGTATTAAGGATTTATCAAAATCTACTATTGTTTTAGAAATTGATGGAGGTAATGAGTGGAGAAAATTGTTGAAATCAAAACTCAATTGGATTTCATACGTGGGTCAAGTGAACACATTTTCCTCAGTGGCATACCCGATGTCTCACCTTTGTCAAGGTCGTTTGGGAGGAGGAGTTTTTTATGGTATCGATTCTGTTCATTTAGCTGCTGGGGCTTTAATTGCTCAAGAATTGGGGATGTGTGTTTCTGACGAAGAAAACAATATAATTGACTGGAAAAACAATCACGAGAAACCAATTGTTATAATTGGATGGCCTCAAATTCACAAAGAAATTCTTGAAAGAATAAATAGATAGAATTAAAAAAGGAGAAAAAATGGCATATAAGATTAATCATATTCATTTGAAATCTAAAAATCCTGAAGTCACAGCTGAGTGGTTTGTAAATGCTTTTAATGTAAAAATCGTTTCAGATACACGCCGACCTGTTGGAGATAGATTTATTATAACGGAAGCTGAAGGTGGTATGAAAATCAATATTTCAAGTGAAAGAACCAATGAAATATTAGGTCCAGCTGATTCTGATGCTCATTATGGTTTGGAACATTTTGGTTTTGATAGTGAAGATATTAATAAAGATATTGAAAGATTAGTTAATATAGGAGCTGAGCTTAAAGAAGGTCCAAGGGAAGTCGAAGGGGGGCCAATAATTGCATTTATTTCTGCCCCAGGAGATATAAGAATAGAACTAATACAAGCTAGGTGAAAAGTTCATAATTTATTTTAAGTTTTGAAATTGTGTTACTAACGATAAGTATAAATTTTTGTATTTATCATGTAATTCGTCATAATAGTCTGATTTCTTATGATCAGGTTCTATATACCCTTTAACAGAAATCCATTCTGTAATTACTTCATTCAAAGAACGATAATATTTTTTCGATTCGCAGGATGCTAACATCGCTGCGCCTAATGAAGCACCTTCGGATTCTCCTATGAGGTTTAGTTTTAGTTGTAATGCGTCAGAAATAATTTGTTGCCATTTTCTTGACTTTGCACCACCACCTACAAGGACAGCCTGATTAATATTGGTTTTATTTTCGTAGATTAGATTCAGTGAATCCTTTAACGCAAGTGCTATACCTTGTAATACTGCGAAAGTTAAATCTCCTCGTGAAGTTTTAGAATTAAGACCAAAAAAAACACCTCTTGCATTAGGATTAGCATGAGGGGTTCTTTCACCAGTAAGATATGGTAAAAACAAAATTTGATTTAAAGCATCTAACTTAGTAGAGGATTCTTCAATAAGGTTACGGAAATTTTCATTTCCTGAGACTTTTTTCCACCAATCTAAAGCGGCTCCGGCTGATAGTATTACACCCATTTTATACCAAGTGTTTTCTAAAACATGTCTCATTAAATGTACTCTAAGCATAGGATCGTATTCTGGATTTTTCGTAGGTGCAACTACAGCTCCAGAAGTTCCAACTGTTAACATTAATGATCCTTCTTGAATGATACCTGCCCCAATAGATGCACATGCATTATCTGCTCCTCCTGCGATGATGGGTATGTTTTTATTTAATCCTAATTCAGATGCTATTTTTCCTCTTAATTTTCCTGCAATTGCAGTAGAGTTTATAATTTTTGGAAATAGAGATATATCTATCCCAAGAACATCTCCTAATTTTTTTGACCATTTGTTTTTGTGAATATCATATAGTAATGTTCCTGATGCATCTGTTGGTTCAGCAAATTTCTCTCCAGTGAGCATGAAACGAACATAATCTTTTGGCATCATAACAGTTGTTATTTTAGAATAGGATTTTGGTTCGTGTTTTTTTAACCAAAGCATTTTAGGAGCAGTAAAACCTTCCAGGGGGGGGTTTCCTGTTATTTCACCCAACATTGAACCTGTTTGTTCTTTAATGAATTTACATTCTTCATGAGTTCGCCCATCATTCCAAAGAATAGCATTGTATACTGGTTGATCTTTACTGTTTAATCCAACAAATGAATGCATCTGCCCAGATAAACCAATAGATGAAATTTTATAATTTTTGGGTTTAAGGGAATTTAGAATAAATTTGAGTCCATTTTTTGTTGCCTCCCACCAATCATCCGGTTTTTGCTCTGCCCACCCAGGTTTTTTTATTATGATGCCGAGTGGTTCAGTATGATTAGCAATAATATTTCCTGTTTTTTCGACTACCAAAATTTTCACACCAGAAGTTCCGATATCTATTCCTAGAAAAGCTTCTTTTGACAATTTATTTTTCTATTGCCCCTATAGATAAAGCAAATCCATCCCAATAGGATTGTTGATCAACTCGAGCATCTATTAATGTTGTTTTTTGAGACGATAAAGCAGTTTTTAATGCAAGATGGAATTTTTCAGGTGTTTCTACTGTAACCCCATTTAATCCAACTGATTTTGCAATTTGCGCAAAATCTACAGGTTCAAAATTCAACCCATGAGGGTTTAAACCTCTAGATTTTTGTCGTGATATCATTGTTCCTAAAGCCATGTCATTAATTATTATGAGAGGCATGTTAATTTTGTTTCTCGAAAAGACTTCTAATTCTCCTAGTCGCATTAAAGTACTGCCATCAGCTCCAATTCCTATTTTTGGTTTTTCAGGATTGGCAAGACCAAAACCTATTGAAGCAGGTATTGTTAAGCCCATTGTCCTTCCTCCAGATGTACCAAGGTATGATCCATAAGAGTTAACTGGCCATAGGTATTCAAAAAATCTAACAAAAGCACCTGTCTCACTGATTAAAGTTATATCTTTAGGGGTTAATGTTTTTATAGATTCTATGATGTCTTGAACTGTAAAAATAGCCTTTGTGTCTCTTACAAAATGTCGAAGAACATTTTTTTTAATGTCATCAATTTTTTTTAATGAAAAACCTTTAGAGTGAGGTGTTATATCTGAAAATTTATTTAGCAATGATTTCAAATTTCCGTTGATTCTAAATTCAGGGGAATTTGATGTTGAATTATGTTCAGGGAGTGAAGCTATTTCTATAGTAGGATTATTAAAAGTCCATGGTATGTGAGTCATCATGGCATCCGTTCCAATCAATATAATTAAATCGGCTTCTGATTCGATTTCTCCTTCTATAGTCTCAGGGTCATAATTACCTGTGAAAACCCCTGCCCAACGTTTATGATTTTCCGGGAAAACTCCACGAGAATCCATATTAACTAATACTACACCACCAATTTTCTCAACGAAATAAATCAATTCATCAACTGCATTATCCCTATGAACATCTGTACCAATTAAAAATAAAGGAAATTTACTTTTTGAAATTCGGGTGGAAATTTCCTTAAGCTTTGAATTGTTTATCTTGATTTTTTTTTCTATGTTTTTATATTCTGGTAACAATCCACAATCATCATCTTCATAATCGCTGGGGATATTGATAAGAGACACTCCGGGTCTTGCAGATGTAGCAGATGTAACAGCAGTTTTAAGTTGCTCTCTAGCTGTTTCAGATCTTATATTTGTTTGATATGAACATATAGATCCAAACAATCTAAAATGATCTATAACTTGAACTAAATCAATTAATTGTTTTTCTGGACCGGCTTCACAAACACACAGCAATGGCTTTCTTTCAAAAAAAACATTTGTAGCTCCACCAACTAGATTGGCAGCTCCCACGCCTTTTACACTTAAAGCTAGACCTGCAGTATTTTTTTGTTCTCCATAAAAACCAGCGGCAATAGCAGCTGTAGATTCATGTGCAACATGTATAAAATCTACACCTAATTTTTTTCCTGATTGCATTGCATCCATAGGAAATCCGCTTCCTGGAATACCAAAAAAATGATTTAATCCTCTTTGTTTTGCATCATGGAGTAAAAGATCAGCAAAATTCATTTTATTACCTATTTTTTGTTGAATATTTCCATTAGAGATCTTTGAGAATCTCCTTTAGAAATTTTTTTCATCATTTTTTTCATTTGTTTAAATTGGTTTAACAATTGATTGATCTCGGATGGTGACGTTCCTGAACCTGTAGCAATTCTTTTACGCCTGGATCCATTAATAATCAAAGGATTTTTACGTTCTATAGGGGTCATGGATAATATAATAGCTTCTGTGTATTTTAATTTATCATCATTAAAATCTGATGGGTTAATTTTTCCTCTTATTGAATTTATTCCAGGTATCATTCCAAACAAATCAGAAACAGAGCCCATTTTTTTTAATGTTTTCAGTTGATTTAACAAATCATTCAAATCAAATTCTTCTTTTTTGATTTTTTGTTCTAAAATTTCGAGATCATTATTTTCAGAATTTGATTTTGCTTTTTCAATTAATGTTTGAATATCACCCATTCCTAATATTCTAGAAGCCATTCTATCAGGATGAAATTGTTCTAGTTGATGGGGTTTTTCGCCGGTGCCTAAAAATTTAATGGGGATACCTAGTTTGTTTTTCATTGATAATGCAGCTCCTCCTCTTGCATCACCATCTGTTTTAGTAAGAATTACACCAGTTGCATCGAGGGCATCATTAAATAAACTACCTGAATTAACTGCATCTTGACCTGTCATTGCATCTAGAACAAGCAAAATTTCAACAGGATTAATTTTTTCTTTTATTGTTTTTAACTCAAACATTAAATTTTGATCTATAGCAATTCTTCCTGCGGTATCCAAAATAAGGAAATCAAAATTTTGATCTACAGCAATTTTTTTTGCATCAATTGCTACTTGTAAAGGATTGGAATTATTTTTATTTTGAGAGTAAACAGGCAAATTGAATTCTTTACCCAATTGATTTAATTGTTCTATTGCCGCTGGTCTTTGTAAGTCGCAAGCAGCCAATAAGACAGAATTTTTTTGATTTCTCAAATATAAAGCTAATTTGGCAGCAGTTGTTGTTTTTCCTGTTCCTTGTAAGCCAACTAATAAAATTACTGAAGGACGTTGGGAAGATTTATTTATTGTAAAAGAATCTCCACCTAAAATATCAACTAATTCATCTTGAACATATTTAACAACTGATTGACCAGGAGATAAAGAGGAGAAAACATTAGAGTTTTTAAGTTTTTCTTTTAAATTAATAACAAATTGACGTGTCACTTTATAATCTACATCTGCTTCCAACATAGATAAACGAACTTCTTTTAAAGTATTATCCAAATCTTTTTCAGAAATAGTCCCTTTTTTATTTAATTTTGACAAAGAAAAATTTAATTTTTCCGTCAGAGTATCAAACATTTATTCCTCAAATAATTCAACGTTAGTTATTTTTTGAACCTCTGAAATATTCCAGCCAGAAGCTTTTTCTTTTAAAATCAATTTTGACTTTTGTTTTTCATAATATTTTACCTCAATCACGGCTACATCTGTGACAATCAAATTCACACAATTCTTTGATGTTAGAGGATAAGTACATTGTTCTACGATTTTCGGTATATTTGTTGATGTTGTATGTTCCATTGCAACTATTACTGTAGGGGTGTTTTCTGCTAGATCCATTGCTCCTCCTATAGAACCAATACCTCTACTCGGTATCATCCAATTTGATAAATCTCCCGTACCAGAAACCTGGAATGCTCCCAGAACAGTAATATTTATGTGTCCACCGCGGATCATATTAAAAGATTCAATTGAATCAAAGAACACCATCCCGGGAACTTCAATTGGGAAATTTCCTCCTGCATCCATGATATTTGGATTTCCTTTTTCACCTTCGTATAAATCTTTATAGCCCAGTAATCCTGTTTCTGCATGATATAAAACTTCAATGTTTGAAGGTAAATAATTTGCGCAAAGAGATGGAATTCCTATTCCTAAATTTACTATCGAACTATTAGGAAGAAACTGAGCGGCTTTTCTTGCAATATCATTTCTGGATAATCTTGGTGCAGGATCGTTATTAAAAGAAAGATTTTTCATGGATAGGGATCCTTAAGTTTTCTTTTTACAATCCTATTTACATACACTCCTGGAGTTCCTATTTTTTCGGGATCGATTTCTCCTGGCTTAACTATTTCATTAACTTCTGCAATGGTTATTTTTGAAGCAGTTGCCATAGCCGGGTTAAATGCTCTTGATGTTCCAATATATTCTAAGTTCCCAAAAGTATCAGATCTATTTGCTCTGATTAATGCAAAATCAGCGGAGAGTGCTTTTTCTAATAAAAATGTACGATTATTAAATTTTCTCTGTTCCTTATTTTGTGCAACAATTGTTCCTACACCTGTAGGGGTGTAGAATGCAGGTATCCCTGCACCTGCAGCCCTAATTCTTTCTATAAGCGTTCCTTGAGGTATTATTTCAACTTCACAATCACCATTTTGCCAAGATTTTTCAATTTCACTGATTGGTTTGATAGAGCCTGTGACAGGGAAAGAACAGATTATTTTTTTTACTTGTTTTGTTTCAAAAAAAATCCCTTGATCTACTGGTGTAATGTTTTTTGGCCAACCATAACCTGTTGTTACGGAAATTCCAGCAACATTACTAATAATGATTAAATTTTTAAGTCCTAAATCTCTTAATGCTAACATCAACCGTGTTGGTTGGCCTCCAGAGCCTCCAAATCCTCCAATCATTATGGATGATCCATTTTTAATATCTTTTACTGAATCTGAAAAAGACTTATAAATTTTCTTGTTTTTCATTTTCTAACGATTTTTTTAAATGAACTTATATTATTTTTAATTTCTGTTGAATAAACCTTTTAATTTCTGTTGAATAAACCTTTTGAATGTGACCATTTTTCAGAAACTCTTACAGAAGTGACAATACCTTTACAAGTTAAGTTTTTTGAATAAGAATATACATCTATATCAAAAATAGTTTTTCGCTCACTTTTTTTTATAATTTTTCCTCTTAATGTAACTGGACCTTTCATAGGCGTAGGTTTTTTATAATCTATTTTTAGTGAAGCTGTTGCAAACCAAATTTTTTGTCCTTCACCAATTTCTTTGTTTTCACTTCTGTAAGCATCGGCAATAGATGAACAAACACCATGACAATCAATTACTGTTGCTATTGTCCCGCCATTCATAACATCAATAGGCATTGCAGCATGATGTTTTTGTGGTTGAAAAATACATATACTTTCATCTTTATCCCAAAAAGATTTTATTTTCAATCCATTTTCATTCCATGCACCACAACCATAACAATTATTTCCATATAATTTATCTTGAAAATATTCTTTCATTTTTTTAATTTTGACTCATTTTATAAAAAATAAATATCAAATAATATTAGCGACCCTTTTATGTCTACGTCTGTATCTATATTTTCTTTTTTTTATTGGTTTTATACTATTATTTTTGTTTATTAAAATATCTGCTAACTTTTTTTCTGATTGGAGGTCAGTTGTAGGACTTTTCATAGATTTGATCGTTCCTTTTGCTTTATTGTTGGCAACAATGGACTTTTGGGTTTTTAAATGTTTTCCTGTCTCACTTTTTTCTATTGAAGCAATAAATTCAGGTGTTCCCTCTGCAACTATAGAGCCACCTTTATCTCCAGCTCCAGGCCCTAGATCAATTATCCAGTCAGCACACTTAATCAAATCTATATTATGTTCAATCAATATTACCGTGTTACCTTTTTCAACTAGTTTTTGTAAAACTGACAATAATTTGTTTACATCTTCAAATGACAGACCTGTTGTGGGTTCATCCAAAACATATAATGTATTACCAGTTGATCTTTTAGATAATTCCGCAGCTAGTTTAATTCTTTGAGCTTCTCCTCCTGACAGAGTAGTAGCAGGTTGACCTAGCTTTATGTATCCAAGTCCAACTTCAATTAAAACATCAAGTTTATTTTTAACTGGTGAAATATTTTGGAAATGTTTTGTAGCTTCTGACGCAGTCATATTCAAAACATCAGATATCGATTTATTTTTAAATTTTATTTCTAATGCTTCTCTGTTATAACGGTTTCCTTTGCAGTATTCACATGGTACAGTAACATCTGGTAGAAATTGCATTTCAATTTCCGTGTATCCTGCTCCAGAACAAGATTCACACCTTCCACCTTTTACATTAAACGAAAATCTTCCGGGCTTATATCCTCTAGTTTTAGATTCAGGCATAGAAGCATATAAATCTCTTATATATGTAAAAAGACCAGTATAAGTAGCTGGATTTGATCTTGGTGTACGCCCAATCGGTGATTGATCTATATCAATAATTTTATCAATATTATCTATACCTTCTATTGAGTGGTGAGTTCCTGCTTTTTCTTTAGTTTTGTAAAAATAGTTAGAAAGTTTTTTTGTTAGAATTTCATTTATTAGTGTACTTTTACCTGATCCAGAAACTCCAGTTATGCTAATGAAACAACCTAGAGGGATTTCTAAAGAAATATTTTTTAAATTATTTTCTTTTGCTCCTAGTATTTTTATTTTTTTTAGATTTCCATCTCTTCTAGTAGTTTTTGTTAAAATCTTTTTTTTACCACTCAAATAATTTCCTGTAATAGAATTATTATTATTTTCTATCATTTTTATATTACCTTCAGCGACAATTTTTCCTCCATGTTCACCAGCCCCCGGTCCAAGATCAATAATATAATCTGCAGATCTCATAATAGATTCATCATGTTCTACGATTAATACTGTATTTCCAACATCGCGAAGATTTTTTAGAGTTTTAATAAGTTTTTCATTATCTGATGGGTGTAATCCGACAGAAGGTTCGTCACAAACATATAAGACACCCATTAAACCCGATCCTATTTGTGTAGCCAGTCTTATTCTTTGTCCCTCTCCACCAGATAAAGTTGAAGCTGTTCGATTTAATGATAAATAGTTTAATCCAACTTCTGACAAAAAAAATAATCGAGATTCAATTTCTTTACAAATTTGATCTGTAATAGAAATTTCTTTTGAGGTTAACTTAAATTCAGAAGAAATTTTTTGATTTTTTACAGTTCCATTTTTGCACAGGTTTATCCAGTTTAAACATTTTTCTATAGATAGTGCAGTAACTTCCATTATATTCATCCCAAGGATTTTTACTGACAATGCTTCTGGTTTTAACCTGTTCCCGTTACATTTTATACATGGCTTTTGGAGCATATATCTTTCTATTTCTTGTCTTGCACGATCTGATTCGGTATTTACATACCGACGTTCCATGTTTGGTATTACTCCTTCATAATCACTTAACCATCTATATTGATTTCCTTTTTTATTTGTATATTTTATATTGATTTTTTCATTTTTATTGCCAAAGAGGATTAATGATAAATCTTCAGGATTCATATTATTTATCGATGTGTCCAAAGAAAAATGATAATGTTGTGAAATTGACTCAAGTAAGGATTGATATACAGGAGAGTTCTTTCCGTTTCTAGACCAGGGATTAATTGCACCTTCATTTATAGTAAGCTTTTTATCTGGGATTATTAAGTCTGGATCGATTTCAAATTTAAATCCTAATCCTGTACATCGTTTACATGCTCCATAAGGAGTATTAAAAGAAAAATTTCTTGGTTCCAGAGGTTCAATTGATATATCACATTTTAGACATGCGAACTCTTCTGAATAAGGAATATCATTATAAACTGCCGAATTTTCTTCAGATCTACAAATAAGTACATAACCCTTTGAAATATTTAGGGCAGTTTCAATAGATTCTGACAGTCTTTCTCTTTCAATATTGTTATTTATTAAAAGTCTATCAACTACAATTTCAATATTGTGCCATTGGTAACGATTTAACTTTATTTCTTCAGATAAATCATGTAGTTCGTTATTAATTCTTACTCTTACAAAGCCTTCTTTACGTATATTTTCTAAAATTTGTAAATGTTCACCACGCATGTGTTTAATTACAGGAGATAGTATGAGTATTTTTGTATTTTGTGGATATTTCAAAATAGAATCAACAATTTGTTGGACTGATTGTTTTTCCACCCTCCTATCACATTTGTAACAATGCATTCTACCGGCTCTGGCAAACATTAACCTTAAATAATCATAAATTTCAGTAACAGTTCCGACAGTTGATCTTGGGTTTTTTGAGACACCCTTTTGGTCGATTGATATTGAAGGGCTTAAACCATCAATACTATCTACATCAGGCTTTTCCATACGACCCAGAAATTGTCTTGCATACGCAGAAAGAGACTCAACATATCTACGTTGACCTTCAGCGTAGATAGTATCGAATGCCAGACTACTTTTTCCCGAACCAGAAACTCCAGTTAAAACAACCAGCTTATTTCTAGGTATAACAGTATTGATATTTTTTAAATTATGTTCACGTGCCCCGCGAATAACCAAATTTTTTTCATATTCGAGCATAATTAAATTTTTTCTTTATGAAAAATTTCATCCATAAAATATTCAGATTTAATTGGATTTCCAATTATAAAATGAATATATTCGCGTAAAATCCTCTTTGAATTATAAAGTGTTTGATTGTCAACTAAAACTTTATAATGATCTTCCCATTCAAATTTATTTAGATGTCTTAATAATTTAATTGTGTTCATTGATGCTGGAATTAGAGGAGTTCCATCGGATGGGTTAGCATTTATATCCACTATTCCACCTTTATCTGAAGAAAAAAGATGGTTTCCTGGCTGAATTTCTTTACCGGTTTCCACACACATGTTTAATTCCGGAGAAAAACCAGAAACTTTTAATAAATTTAATTCGTACCAACGTGTTATTAATTCAAAATGATTTGTTTTTTCTAGAAAATGTAATGATTTAACTAATAGATTGAATAAACCAATATTTTCAGCTCCTTCTACTGATAATTTTTCGGCTATTTCACCCATGTATATTCCTCTTGACATTCTTGATAAATTATTTCTAAATCCATTAAAACTATTTAATGTTTCAGTTTGATTAAATGAAGCAAGATTTTTGTTAATTTTTACAGAGAGTTTAATAAATTTTAATAAATCTAAATGTCCACCAATTCTTGATTTTGGTTTTTTTGCACCTTTAGCAATTCCTCTAATTAAACCATTTTTTGGTGTAATTATATTTATTAGACGATCAGACTCTCCAAAGTTATTTATTCTTACAACTATTGCTTCGGTATTAAATATGTTTTGATGAAAATTCCGCATTAGTTAATTATTTCTGGTAAAAAATTTATTTTATAGAAGATCTGCTATTTAGAGCATGTACTAAAGTTGAATCATCAACATATTCTATGTCTGATCCTGATGGTAGCCCTCTTGCTAATCTTGAAATTTCGATATTTTTATCTGTTTCAGACACAGTGTCTCTTATATATGCCGCTGTAGCTTCCCCTTCAAGATTGGGGTTTGTAGCTAAAATTATTTCTTTTATATCATTATGATTAATTCTTTCGATAAGTTCAGAAATCTTCAAATCTTCAGGTCCTATTGCATGTACAGGCGAAATAACACCATATAAAACATGAAATATTCCTCTATAAATTCTTGATCTTTCTATAGCTAAAACATTTAGTGGTTCTTCCACTACGCAAATCATAGTATGATCTCGATTTTCATCACGACATATTCCACATATTTTTTCTTCACTGATATTAAAACAATTTTTACATGTCATTAGATTATCTTTAATTCCAATCGCAGCAGAAGCTAATTCCTCAGATTCTTCTCTTTTCATTCTAATTAAATGGTAAGTCAGTCTTTGAGCACTTTTAGGACCTATTCCAGGTAATCTTTGAAAAGCTTCGACTAGTCTTTCTATAGATGGTAATGATGAATTAGTATCTGACAATTGAATTTTTTTTAGAACAAACCGGGGATGTTTAATCCACCGGTTAATGAGTTCATTTTTTCAGCTGCATTTTTTTGGGATAATTCCATACCTTCATTTATTGCGGCAGTAATCAAATCTTCTAACATTTCTATATCTTCGGAATCAACAACTGTTGGATCAATAGATATAGAGTCTATTTTATTTCCTCCTAAAATAGTAACTTTTACTACTCCTCCACCAGCAGAAGATTCTGTTTTGGTTTGTGAAATTTCATCTTGGAGAGATTTTAGCCTAGCTTGCATTTGTTGCGCTTGCTGTATCATTTTTTTATTCATATTCTTTGCCTAACCACATTTATATGATAAGTATTTTATATATTAATTAAAAAATCTGATAGGAAATCAATCACCTTGATTAGGACTAATACTTTCTTCACTAAGAATTTTTCCACCCAAAGAGAGTGCTTGCCTAACAATAGGAGTTTCTTTCCGAGTTAGTGTTGAAGATTCTGTCCCAGCTTCTTTGGGTGCACGTAATTCTATTTCTAATGATTGAGAGTATATTTTTTCAATAGCTTTTCTTAATTCATTTTTTGATTTAGGATGAGACATTTCTTCTTTGAACAAATCAAGAATGGATTTACTTTTAAATCTTAAGGAAATTTTCCCATTATTTATTTTTGGAATTTCAGTATTTCGTAATAACGATCCAATAGTATATTTATGGTTTCTTGTTCTTCTCATCATCCATAAAATTTCTTCCCATTCTTTTTCTTCAGTGGTTTTTTCTTCAGTGGTTTTTTCTTCAGTAATTTTATTGCTAGGAGGAATAATTTTTTCTTCTTGAGATGTTTTTTTATTATTATTAGGTAATAAGGAAATTTGATTTTTAGTAATATCTTGATTTAAATTTTTTTGTTGTTCTTGGATATTAGAAGGTATATTTTGAATTTCATTTTCTCTTTTTAGTGCATTTAGGATAGTTAGTTCAAATCCTATCGGGGATGATAGATTATTATTCGGTTTTGTTGTTACCAAAAATTGTAGAATTTTTAATATATGATTGACATTAATATCATTAATAATTGTAAGTAAATTGCTATCGACTTCAAAATTTGTAATTATTTCTGTTTCTACGTTAGCTTTTTTTAGTAAACATAATCGTAAAATATCTATTGATCCAAGAAATAATTTTTGTAAATCTGCACCTTTTTCTGATTCTATGTTAACCAATTCTAAACAAGCTTTAAGATCGGAATTAAGTAGAAAAGCACAAAAATTAATTACTACAGATTTATCTACCATTCCAAACATTTTACGAGCTTGTGATTCTGTTATTTCGGAAGAATTTTCTTGATTTGTTTCACTAAAGGATATAGAGAGTTGTTCTAACATGTTTTCAGCATCTCTTAAACTACCTCCCGATTGACGAGATATAAGTTCTAAGACTGAGGGTTCACATTGAATATTTTCTTCATTACAAATTTCTATTAATCTTCCAATAAGATCATCATCTAACAATCTCTTGAAATCAAATCTTTGGCATCGACTAATAATTGTTGAAGGAATTTTTTCTGCATCTGTAGTACATAAGATAAATACTACTTTTTCTGGAGGTTCTTCCAATGTTTTGAGTAATGCATTAAATGCAGGAATAGTGAGCATATGAACTTCATCGATTATGTAAATTTTATATTTACCCAAAGATGGTTTAAATTGAGTACTGTCTCTCAAACTTCTTATGTCGTCTATTCCTCGATTTGAAGCACCATCAATTTCAATTAAATCTAAAAAGCTTCCTGTATCTATGGCTTGGGAAATATCCGAATTGTTTAATGGTTCACCCAAGGATGAAATTTCGGAATTTAGAGCTTTAGCTAAAATTCGTGCAGTTGATGTTTTTCCAACACCTCGTGGACCGGTAAGTAAATAGGCATGAGCAATTCTTTCGGAAACAATAGCTTTCTGTAATGTTTTTGTTATATGTTCTTGCCCAACAATTTCTTTAAAAATTTTTGGGCGCCATTTTCTGTAAAAAACTTGTGAATTATTCATTTTTATAAAAGATGTTTTTCAAAAGGTTATCAGTTTTAGAATACATTATTCTTTTTTCAATTTTTGTGTGATGATCATATCCTAATAAATGTAGTACCCCATGTACACAAATTAGAGCCAATTCATAATCTAATTCTACTTTTTTATCAAGGCTTTGACGTTTTAATTGAGAAAAACAAATTATTATTTCACCTAACAATTCTTCGTCTGTTTTCTTTTCGTTAGGCCAATAATATTTATTATTGACATTATTTTGAAATGATAATACGTCGGTTACACTGTCAACACCTCTAAATTGCAAATTAATTCTCTTCATTTCATTTTCATCTACAAAAATAACATTAACCTTTTGACGGGAAATTTCCTCTTGTAGAGTTAATGAAATGGATTTCTTTACCAGATATTGTTGTTCTTTAGTAATTATTGTTAATTCGTCATTAATGATTAGCTGATTAACCAATTGATTGATTCCCTTGATTATTTGATAAAGAATTAGTGTGTTCTTTTATCAAGCGCAGTTTGGCCAAGAGTGTAGAAAATTTCGGGTCTTTATCTGTTAAATCACTTGCTAGAAACATTGCTTCACTAATAGAGAGATTAACAGATGGAGAATGAGGAAAACCTACCTCAATATATGTACGGGCATCAAATAAACACGGGATTATAGTTTCTGAAATTTCTTTATAAATAGCTTGTTCATATATAGGTAAACAATATTCTTCACATAAACTAATTGCTTCGTGAATTTCACTTAATATTTCTTTATGTTTTGTTTTGTTTGAATTTTTCATTAAAACCACTGTGAATCGAAGACAAGTTTAATAGGTGTCCACCACATTTCAGGTTTGGCTTCAGGTACTTTTCGTTGGAATGAAGACATTAAGGTATTCCATTCATCAGCTTTGGGGTTTGTTTCAGTATATTTCTGAAAATCTGTTTCTGGATTGAATTCATCTTTTGCTTCACAATACATAAAAAGATGATTGGCAGATCTGAAAATTTCCATCCTATTAATTCCTATAGATTTAAGAGACTCTATGACTTCAGGCCATACATTTCGATGATATTCTTCATATTTTTCTATTATTTTGGGATCATTAACTAAATCGATAGTTTGAGCAAATGTTTTCATTTATTATTTTCCTCGGTGTTAATTTTTTAATATGTTACTATGATTGTTTAAACTTTATTAAATAAATTCAATTATAGAGGTTCAACATGAAACGTGTGGCATTTCAAATGAAAGTAAAAAAAGATCACCTTGAAGAGTATGTTGAATGGCATAAAAAAGTTTGGCCAGAAATGCTCGAAGCTATAAAAAGAAATGGATGGAACAATTATTCTTTGTTCATGCGTGAGGATGGATTGATTTTTGGATATGTTGAGGTACCTGATTCCTTTTCATCTGCTTTAGAAAGGATGTCTAGGGAAGAGATTAATGATAAATGGCAGGATTTCATGGCTCCTTATTTTGAAATTCCAGAAGGTACACATCCAGACGGAAACATGATTCAACTAAAAGAAATTTTTCATACAAATTAGGAGGTAAATAAAATGGCAGTGCCGGCTTTTATTGATACACATCATCATTTATGGGATTTAGAAAACAACCCATATCCATGGCTTCAAGAAGGGATAGATCATTTTGTTGGGGATTATACTCAAATTAGAAAATCATATTTAATTAAAGATCTTATTTCTGATGCTAATGGTCTTAATTTATTAAAATCTGTACATGTTCAGGCAGAATGGGATCATAAATTAGATCCAGTAGGAGAAACTGCTTGGTTACAGAAAGTTTCTGACAGTAGTATTTCGAATAATATGCCCAATGCAATAATTAGTTATGCTGATTTCCTAGATGAAAATGTTGAAGAAACGATTGAAAGACATTCACAATTTTCAAACTGGAGAGGTGTTCGATATATGCTTAATTGGGATGAAGACGCTAAATTTAGATTTGCTGAACATAATAATTTAATGTCTAATTCAAAATGGTTAAATGGATATAAATCACTCTCAAAATACGATGCAAGTTTTGATTTGCAAGTATGGCCATGGCAATTAGAAGCGGGGGCAAATTTAGCCAGAAATTTTCCAGAAATTCCAATAATACTTAATCACACAGGAATGCCTATCAAAAGGAAATCAGAAGACATAGAAGTTTGGAAAAATGGACTTAACTCTCTTTCTAAAGAACCGAATACATCAGTTAAAATTTCCGCTTTAGGAATGCTTGATCAAAATTGGACAGTAGATTCAATTAGACCTTTTGTTTTGGAAACGATTAATATTTGTGGTGTAGAAAAATGTATGTTTGCTTCAAACTTTCCTGTTGATTCCATGTTTAGTGATTATAAAACGTTATGGGAAGCTTATGATGAAATTACGTCAGAATTTTCTCAAAATGAAAGGGCTGCATTATTTAGTAAAAATGCAGAGCGGTACTATAGAATTTAAAAATGTATTGCTTCACCTGTTATAGCAGCACCAGCTTCTTTAATCGCTTCCGAAAGAGTTGGATGAGCGTGAGTTAACTTATGTAATTCAAAATTCGTACCTTCTAAAAATTTAAGCATTCCAATTTCAGCAATCAATTCAGTTGCTTCAGGACCTATTATATGTGCACCAATAATTTCGCTATTTTCATTGTCAATAATTATTTTTGCAAATCCAGAAGATTCTCCAATCGCTACAGACTTTCCAGCTACCTGAAAAGGAACTTTACCTATTTTGTAGTCTATTTTAAGTTCTCTTGCTTCTTTTTCTGTGATGCCAATAGATGCAATTTGGGGTTGGCAGTAAGTACATCTGGGCATATCAGTATAGTTTTTTATAGGATTAGATTCCTTATTCGCAATGGTTTCAGCAGCCACAATTCCTTGGTCGAATGCTACATGTGCCAAAGGTAGTTTTCCTGTAACATCACCAACGGCATAAACTCCAGGAATGTTGGTTTTCATATATTCATTAATCTTTACAAAACCGCGATTGTCTAGTTGAATTCCTACGTTTTCAGCTCCTATGTTTTCCGTGTTAGGCTTTACCCCTACACCCAATAATATTTTGTCGCAAATATATTCTTTTTTTTCAGTTTTTGTGTTGTAAGTTAAATGTATTTTTTTATCATTGATTGATACTTTTTCTACTGAAGCTTCGGTAATAAAATTAATTCCCTGAGAGTTAAATTGTTTTTCTAGTTCAATTGATATATCTTCGTCTTCTTTTGGAACTAAATGGTTTAATAGTTCAAACATCATAACATCACTTCCATAAGAATTAAAATAATATGCAAACTCACATCCTATTGCTGAAGCTCCTATAATCGCTATTTTTTCTGGTCTTTCCCTTAACTCAAGTGCGTGTCTTGCAGATAAAATTAATTTACCGTCAATTTCCAATCCTGGTAACCCTTGAGCGCTTGCTCCTGTAGCGATTACAATATTTTTAGTAGTCAAAATTTCTTTTTCATCTATAGATACTTCAGTAGATGAAATAAGTGTACCTTTTCCTTTAATAAGGTCTATTTTATTTTTTTTAAAAAGGTAAGTTATACCTTGAGTTAGGGTTTTTGAAACTTCTCGAGATCTGTCAATAGCTTTAGATATGTCTGCATTCCATGTTCCTACATCTATACCCCATTCTTCAGCATTTTTAAAAGTATTAACTACTTCAGCGTTTTTTAGTAATGATTTTGAAGGAATACATCCCCAATTTAGACAAACACCTCCTATTCCTCCATTTCCAGTTCCATCATCAACTTCTACACATGCTACAGAGAGGCCTAGTTGTGCTCCTCTGATAGCGGCATGGTAACCTCCTGGACCGGCTCCAATTACAATAAGATCATAAATTTTATCAGCCATATTATTACACCTCAGGACTAGATATTTTCAGCTTTCGCCATAAAGATTATACTTTTACTTTTCACTTCTTATTACCAGAAACATCAAAAAAGTAGTACATTTTTTGTAATATTACCGATATAAATATGGATGATATTATAGTGATTGTCCAGATCAATGTACCTGTAATAATAAAAGGAAACCAATGAGCTGGACATGATCTTATTCCTGTACATAACCATACAGAAGTAAGGATATATCCTGTAGTAAAAATAAGACCTAAAACTAACCCAATTATTCCACCACGGATAGGAATTTTTAGTTTATTAAATTTATAGATCAGTTGATTCATAATCACATAATGAAAAGTATATAATTTATTTTAATAAATTAATACTCATTGGACATACCTCATTCTTGTGCTGGTATAAAATTGATGAAAGTGTGTGGAGTTTAAAAATTAATAAAGGAATCATAAATAATGACAAATGAAATATTACGTCAAAAAGCTATTGATCATATGTTTATACAAATGTCGAATTCAGTTCAAATGGCTGAAGAAGGTGGACCTTTATTAATTGAATCTGGAGAAGGAATTTATATTAAAGATGTTGAAGGTAACAGTTATATAGATGGGATTAGTGGAATGTACTTTAGGAATGTTGGTCATGGAAGAGAACAGATCGCTAAAGCTATATACGAACAATTAACGAAAGTTTCAATGGATGTTTATGCTGGTGTTACTCCAGCTACAGTTAAACTGGCTGCAAAACTATCAGAAATTACTCCTGGAGATCTTTCTAAAACATTTTTTTCTCAAGGTGGCAGTTTAGCCAATGAGTCAAGCTTGAAATTAGCTCAGGCATACCATATGAGAATGGGCGAAAAAGGGAAATATAAAGTTATTTCAAGAAATGGTAGTTATCATGGCTCAACGTATCATACTGTTTGGTTAGGAGGGCATCCAGGTTTTCCTAGGGAGGACTATCAACCAAAACCTCAACATGTTGTTACTGTACCTCAGCCTAATATTTACAGATGTGAATTTAATTCAACGTCTGAAGAACAATGTGGAGAATTAAATAGTAAAGCAATTGAGGATGCAATACTATTTGAAGGACCAGATTCTATTAGTGCTTTAATTGGAGAACCCGTTTCTCAACCGTTAGGAGGAGTTGTTCCACCTTTTAATTATTGGCCTAAAGTCAAAGAAATATGCGACAAATATGGAATTTTACTTATTTTTGATGAAGTAATTACTGGTTTTGGCAGACTTGGAACTTGGTTTGGTTCAGATTTAGTCAAAACGGTTCCTGATATTATGAGTTTTGCTAAAGGTATTACTTCAGGATATTTTCCAGTAGGAGGAACAATTACATCAGATAAGATTGCTAATGTTTTTTCAGGAGAACCCAAAAAAACTTGGATTCATGCATTTACTTTTTCGTCACATCCTGGAGGAGCGGCAGCAGCTTTGAAAAATTTAGAAATAATTGAGAAAGAAAAACTGGTTGAAAATGCCCGAATCCGAGGAGAACAGCTTAGAGAAAATTTATTAGAAATGAAAGAGATTCATCCTATAATAGGTGATGTACGAGGAATTGGTCTTATTCAGGGCATTGAATTAGTCGCTAATAGAGAAACAAAACATCATTTTTCAAAAGCGGTTGGTGTAAATGTAATGCTTACAGAAGAATTAAAGAAACGAGGTATGTGGATACGAGTACCAGCTTTTATCTTACCCATTGCACCACCTTTAATGATATCTGCAGATGAAATCGAAATGATATGTTCAATAATTAATGAATCTTTATACACTGTAGAAAAAAAATTAGGTATTTCTTGATGATTAATAAAGAATCAAAAAAAACTAATGAATCTAATAATTTATTATATGGTCTTTCTTTAGGTCATGGAGTAAAACATTTCGGACAAGGCGCATTGCTTTTAATGGCTCCTAGTCTGAAAAATACATTAAGTTTAACTGAGGTAGCTTTAGGAGGAATATTTACTGCTCAATCGATAACATCTGGAATTGCTAATATTCCTGCTGGGGTATTGTCGGATATATATAGAAAACGCATAGCCTGGATATTATTTTTTTCAATGATTATTGTTGGCGCAGGTTATATTCTTTTAGGCTTATCTTCATGGTATTGGATGTGTGTTACAGCTACTGCAATGTTAGGATTCGGAACAAGTCTATGGCACGCCCCAGCTTTTGGGACCCTTGCTGCGAGATACCCGGATAAAAAAGGTTTTGCTCTAGCGATGCATTTATCTGGGGCACAGATAGGAAATACTCTTAGTCCTATCATTATTGGCTTTTTATTAGGAGGAACATTTTTAGGTTGGTATTTTGGTGGATGGGACTGGAAATTTATATCAATCGGGCTTTCTGTTCCAATGATTATAACAGCGATTCTGGTCTTAGTATTTTTCAAGTCAGCTGGAGCTGAAGTAAAAAAAAATCCATCTTTTGAAGAATATATAAAGGGATTTAAACAAATAATAACTAATCCTCAAGTACTAGGGATGATTTTTCTTGGCGCATGTAGAGGTGCAGTTCATACTGCTTTTCAATTGTTTCTTGTACTTCATATGAAGGAAAATCTAGAATATTCTAACTTTAATGTAGGGTTACATGTAGCCTTAATTACTTTGGCCGGTATTGTTTCTACTCCTATTATGGGAAATATATCAGATAAAATTGGGAGAAAACCAGTAATTGCTTTTTCTATGGGAATGATGTCAATAATTATTTTTATGTTTATTTTTTTTGATTCTGGTTTTTACATGACATTATTAGTTGGAGTTTTAGGTATTTTTTTCTTTTCAGTTATGCCTACAATTACAGCTGCAGCTATGGATCAAGTTCCTAATGGCATAGAAGGGTCTGGCACAGCATTGATGTTTTCAGGGTTAGCTATTATAGGTTCTGTTTCTCCTTTAGCAGCTGGAGCAATCTATGAGAGATATTTTTTTGAAGGAGTTGTTTATTATTCAGGAACAATTGCTCTGATAGCAACCCTATTATCTTTGATTATGCCAATGAAAAAAAATATCTCTTGAAATCTATTACTACACCTTCTTCATATGGGGAAATATGAAGAAGGTGTAAAGGTTCTATTTTTTTCAATTTTTCAGACAAAAAATACCTCGAACCCAAAGTGTATTTTGTAAGGAATTGCAAGGAATGTGTGTCCGCACTATACTTGCTAAATTTAAATATTTTTTTTTAGTTAAAATCTTCATAATTTTATGGATTTATCTTGATTGATATTTATATTTCCAAATTTTTTTTCTGGAATATTTTTATTTAGATGATGAAGCGTAGATTTTAATCTAGAATCAAGGATTCTGAGGCTAGAAATCAATTTAAGTCTTCTGTATTCCGGAATTTTTTGTAGTTGTATTGCATCTAACTCTCCTGCCATCTTAAGAATAGAAGATTCAATTAGTTCTGTATTGGGAGTTTTAGGTTGAACTGGAGGAGGGATAGAAAAAATAGATTTTTCTTTATCTGAACTTTTTCTTTTCCCTGATGTAACTTCTTCAATAATATCTTGAATACTCATTTTTTTTTCTGCTTTTGCGATTCCTACAACTCTTTCGACATGAACACTCGATAGTGTTCCATCAATAAATGGTTGGGCAATTTCTTTTTGTCTTGTATGGCTATCTATATCTGCTATAGATCTAGCTTCTTTGAAAGTAAGTATTCCAGCATCTAGTTTTTCACCCAAATTTGGGTCTAAAGTTTTTACAAGACTTTCATAATGATGAATAGTTCCTGGGGTTATTCCCGTTCTACGTGCAAGTTCCTGTTGAGTAATTTTATTGGCTTCTCTGTATCTAAAAAATGACTTCCCTAATTCCATTGGAGGAATAAGTGCTGAGTAATATTGTTCTGCTAGAGATAATTCCCATTTTTCTTGGTCTGTTATGGAAGATTTAACAATGCACTCGATTTCCTTGGCACCATTAATTTTTGCTTCTGTGATCATACTTTCTCCCGAAAGAAGCTTATATCCTCTAGAAGTTTTCAATACGATTGGATTTCTACGAGATTTTATTGCCTTAGGATTAATTTTTTGGTTTTTTAAGCTTGGTGGCCTTCCCACATGGGAGACTATTTCGTTAATAGATATTTTCACTTTTCCCTCCATCGAATGAATAAATTTTTTAAATTCTAAAATCTTATATCATTATGGTTATTCTAAAAAGTAAAATCTAAAACTGTCCTGTATATGGGAAAAGGTATTCCAAAAGTGTTATTAATTTGGAATAATGGGCATATTATTAATATTAATAAATGTTTTAAAATGGAAAATTTGAGTATAAATGACACTTAAAAGTAACAATAATAAAATACCTCCTTATGTTCCTTACAGGACATTCCGAACTTTTTTAGAATTTCTGAAAGAAGGAATTCCCGATAGGATAGATAGGAGTGTTTGGGTTACAAGATTTTCTGGAAGTTCTGGAATGCAATTAATGACATCTCTTAAAGCCCTTAGTCTTATAGATGATTATGGTAGACCTTCGTCTCGATTAGAGAAATTAGTATTTGCCCAAGGTAGAGAGCGTAGAGATTTAATGAAAGATATTCTGCAAGATTTTTATAGCCCATTATTTAATTTGGATTTAAAGAAGGCAACAAAGAATCAATTTCGAGAAGCTTTTAGGGTTTTTGGGGCAAAAGAGGGTGTATTAACTAAATGTGAAGCCTTTTTTATAAAAGCTGCTAAAGATTCTGGAATAGAACTTTCCCAATATATTATAGCTAGAACTCATGGAAATGCCAGAAATGTTAATTCTGTTTCAAAAAATAAAATTTCAATAAACAAACAAATCGACAATTCTCATATAAAAACGGAATTATCGGAATTACATTTAAATTTGGTACAACGTATTTTGGATAAATATCCTGAATTTGATCCAAATTGGGATATCGAAGTCCAAAGTAAATGGATGGATGGTATGACAAAATTATATGATAATTTATCATCTTCGATTAGTTCAGGGGAATAAAAATCCCCCCAAAAAAAAAGAGATCTAATTAAGATCTCTTTTTTTTCTTCTTATTTGAACAATTAAAAGTCCATTCCTCCACCTGGAGGACCAGCAGGCATTGGAGGTCCTGGTGGTTCTGGTTGTTCAGTAATTAGAGCTTCTGTAGTGAGAATCATTCCTGACACTGACACTGCATTTTCTATTGCTGCTCGAGTTACTTTCGCTGGATCGACAATACCCATTTCTGTCATGTCTCCATATTTCTCTTCATAAGCATCAAAACCAAAATCTTTTGTCTTGCTCGCTGATACTTTTTCGAGAATCACAGCTCCTTCAAATCCTGAATTAGCAGCGATTACCTTAATCGGTTCTAACAATGCTTTTCTAAGAATATCTACGCCAGTTTGTTCATCTAAATTACCTAGTTTAAGAGCTTTTAATTCATTAGAAGTTTTGATGAGTACTGTTCCTCCACCAGGAACAATTCCTTCTTCAACAGCAGAACGTGTAGCTTCCAAAGCATCTTCCATTCTTTGTTTTTTTTCTTTCATTTCAATTTCTGTGGCTGCCCCGACCCTTAAAATCGCTACACCACCAGATAGTTTTGCCTGTCTTTCTTGAAGCTTTTCTCTATCATAGTCAGATGTAGTTTCTTCTATTTGCACTGAAATTTCACTCAAGCGACCTTGGATAGCATCTGCAGATCCTGAACCACCAACAAATGTAGTGTCATCTTTCTTAATAACTACTTGGTTGCAGGTTCCTAAATCATCTAATGAAACTGAATCCAATTTACGTCCAACTTCTTCAGAAATAACAGTTCCTCCCGTTAGAATAGCTATATCTTCCAACATAGCTTTTCTTCTATCACCAAAACCAGGAGCCTTAACCGCACAGCAGTTTAGGGTTCCTCTTAATCTGTTGACAACTAAGGTAGCTAAAGCTTCTCCTTCTATATCTTCAGCAATTACTAAAATATTCTTTTTAGTTTGTAGAACTTTTTCAAGAATAGGAAGAAGATCAGAAACAGCAGATATTTTTTGTCCAGTAATTAGAATATAAGGATTATCTAATACAGATTCTTGTCTTTCTGCATTAGTAACAAAATATGGAGAAAGAAAACCTCTATCGATGTTCATTCCTTCCACAAAGTCCGTTTCGTAACTTAAAGATTTAGATTCATCAACTGTAATCACTCCATCTTTACCGACTTTATCCATGACATCTGCTATAAGTGTTCCCATTTCTTCATCATGTGACGATAAAACAGCCACATTTGATATTTGGGCTTTTTCTTGTACGGGAGTTGATTGTTTTGCTATTGATTGCCTTATTGTATCCATAGCTTTTTCCATACCTCTTTTAAGGGCCATAGGATCCGCTCCTGCGGCAACATTTTTAAACCCTTCTGCTATAACAGCTTGAGCAAGTACAGTTGAAGTAGTTGTCCCGTCACCTGCGTCATCATTTGTCTTTTTTGATGCTTCTTTTAGTAATTGAGCACCCATATTGGCAAATGAGTCTTCAAGATCGATTTCTTTAGCTATAGTGACACCATCAGAATTAACTTGAGGGGGTCCAAATTTTTTGTCTACGATTACATTACGACCTTTTGGTCCTAATGTCGCTTTGACAGTATTTGCAAGGGTGTCTACACCTTCCTTGAGGCGAGACCTTGCATCTTCACCAAATTTCATTTCTTTTGCTGGCATATTATTTCTCCAATTATTATAATTTTTCCAGAGTTCTGGAGTTATCCAACTATAGCGAGAATATCACTTTCTCGAACAATCAGATATTCAGTACCGTCTTCGTTATATTCAGTTCCGGCATATTTTGAATAAATCACTGAATCCCCATTTTTAATGGGCATATCAATGAGTTTCCCTTCATCCGTTGTACGACCAGGGCCAACAGCTACTACTTTACCTTGTTGAGGCTTTTCTTTCGCAGTGTCGGGTATTATTATACCTCCTGGGCTAGTAGATGACTGATCTTCACTAGGCTCTATGATTACCCTGTCGCCAAGAGGTTTAAGTTTAAGTGCCACTTTTTGTGACTCCTTCTAATATAGTATTGTGTATAGACATCACGGTTATCAATATAGGCTCTATTCGCGGACACGACGTAGAATAAAGAATCCCCGTTTAGCATGAATCTTTTTAGTTTTTCACCTAATTAAACTTATGCTATATATATTAATTTTAATTTTGTTCTCTATTATGTCAATAACAATGATAGAAAATAATTAAAAAATAACTCAAATTTTCCATGTAAAAAGATCTGATATCGATTCTAATAAAGTTTTCAATTCTTCATAATCATACTTGTCGAGAAGAATTTTACCTGGAGACCTGACAGTTGCCCCTGAAATAACACCTCTTCTAACTAAAACTTCTTTAAAAATACTTATACCGTATAAATTTTCAAGATTAATTAAAGGTAGCAATCTATTATAAATTTCTCGTGCCTCATCCTCTTTTTTTTGTTCTAGAAGATTCCAGATTTTTGAATGAATATCTCCATAATGAGAACCTGGCATACATCCACAAATACCTCTTTTGTAATCGTTAATCAAAAATCTTCCACTGAATCCACTCATTATTCCAAGGCAATCATTTCTTTTGGATTTTTTAATTAGTGAAGAAGAAACTTGTCCGGCAAATTTTGTTTCTTCTTTTACATATTTAACATTGTCTAATTTTTCGCATAGCATACTTAGTTCTTTTGCATTCAAAGGAGTACCTATTGAATGATTTTGTATAAATATTGGGATTTTAATGTTATTTGATAGTAATTCAAAAAAAGAAAAAATTTCTTTGAAATTAGTAGGAGAATTAAATGGTGCCATTGCTATTATAGCGTCAACACCGGTATCTTCCGAGAATTTTGCTAGTTCCAAGGAATGAAAATTTGAATTTCCGGTTACTCCAGCGACTACAGGAATTCGAGTATTAGTAATTTGGACAGTTTTTTTAATGATAGTTTTTCTTTCTAGATCAGTTAATGTTTGGTATTCGCTTGCCATTACAGGCATCACGATACCGTTGCAACCATTTTCGATAGTAAAATGTATAATTTTTTCTAAAGATTTTTTATCTAACGAATCATCAGTATTAAAAGGAGTGACGGGTATACCAAAAATCCCTCTAAAATTATAATTTTTATTAATATTCAATTTGTAAAAACTGTCCCCTTTAATTCTTTAGCATCTTCCGATGCCATAAAAGCAATTATTTTAGCTACATCATCCGGAGAGATCAATTCATCAATTTCTTTTTCAAGTGAGAAATTTTTATAGTTTTTTTTGTGCATCAATTTTACGTTTTCAACTTTTAAAGGTGTTTTTACTGACCCGGGAGCAATGTCATTAACTCTTATACCATATTTTGATAAATCGTTTTGGAGAACCATAGTGAAACCATGAACTCCACCCTTTGAAGCACCATAAGCTAATGAAGAACTTGTTCCAGTAACTCCTGCAGGTGATGCGGCTAAAATAATAATACCATGAGATGATTTTTTCATTATTGAAGAAACATACTTGCAGATTAAATATGTACCACGTAAGTTGACATCTAATACTGAATCCCAAATATTTTCTGAAAGATTATCCACTTCTATTCCAGCACCTTCTAAAATACCAGCCATATGAATTAATATATCAATTCCTTCAAGCCAATTATTAGCTGCTTCTACACCTCCAGATACACCTATTTCATCACTAACATCTACATGCCAATATCTTGCATTTCCACCTGAATTATTGATTTTGTTTACAGTTGAAGCTCCTTCTAGTGAATTTATATCAAATACTGCTACTTTAGCTCCGTTAGCTGAGACTCTTAAAGCGACAGATCTACCAATTCCTGTAGCGCCTCCAGTTACAATTATTTTCTTTTTTCTTAAATCTACTGGCATATTAAATAATGTCCTTTCTTGTTTATTATCTTTAATCCCAGTTAATGTTTATTCTATTAGCAACTCTATTAATTCCTTCGAGTGCTTCTGGTATTTTATCATTTGGAAGATGTTCAATTAATACATGAGCTTTGGGGTTTACTTTCATCAATCCTCGTAATAGAGATTCATTATCCAGTAGACTATTAGGAGCATCAATGATTGATTCTTTAAAGTGAGGAAGTAAGTTTTCAACGATAGTAAAGTCTTTAGCGTGACACCCGAAAATTTTATCTGGGATAAGAGAATAAAAATCTTCGATAAGTTTTGTATTATTATATGCTATTTCTAAACTGCCTATAAAATTAACAGGATCCATATTAAAACCTAGATATTTAGATCCTACGCCATCAAATAAATCTTTTACCTTTTTTGGGGTAGAAACTGGACAAGACACTCCTCCTTCTACAGCGACTAAAACACCTTCATTTTCTGCTACTTTAATTATTTGTTTAGTACTATCAATTAATCTATCGAATGTTTCAGTGGTATAATTTTCAGGATGTGGATTCCATGGTTCCGAATTAATACTTCCAGGTCTTAGATAAGTGTTTTCTCCTTCAATTTTAGAAGTAAAATTTATCATCTTTTTTACGAATTTAATAGCTTTTTTTCTAATTTCTTCATTTTTACTTATAAGCCCTCCACCATAATCTCCAACAGTTTGAGGCATTTTAAAGCCAAAGTCCTTATACAAAGATCGGATTCTATGTATATTTTTTTGAGTAATAGTTTCAGTATCAGAAACTCTGATTTGAAGTGTTTTGAACCCCATATTTTTGGCATTCTTTAATACTGAAGAATCTATGTTATTCCAATCCCCATCAACAAGGCCTGCTATTCCTAAAAGCAATTTTATCTCTCCAATCTAATCTAAAGTTACACCAAATTTTTCTCCAATAATCCTTCTCTGAAGTTTACCTGTCGCTGTCCGAGGAAGAGTTTTAGTAATATGTATCATTTCTGGTACTTTAAAATCTGCCAAATATTCTAAACAGTATTTACGGATTTCTTCTTCGTTAGAATCTTTATTGGTTACTATCGCTGCTTGGACACATTCACCATATTTTATATTTGGTACCCCAAAAGATACTGCTTCAATTATATTAGGGTGTTTCAATAAAATAGCGTCAATTTCAAGGGGTGAAATTTTTTCTCCTCCCCGATTTATTAATTCTTTAATTCTTCCAGTAAGAGTCAAATAATTTTCTTTGTCAATTATTCCTTGATCTCCAGTTCTAAACCATCCATTTACAAACGATTCTTTGTTAGCAGACTTGTTGTTATATCCTGAAGTAACATTTTCTCCTTTAATAACAATTTCACCTATTTGGTCCCTCTCCAAAATATTTTTAGTATCACTCATATCCATAATTCCAATCTCTATTCCTGTAGGATTTCCAACGGTACCAGGTTTTCTAATTTTTGGTGGTAAAGGATTTGAAGACATTTGATGTGATGCTTCAGTCATTCCATATGCTTCAAGAACAGGAGCTCCAAACCTTCTTTCTAAATTTTCTAGTATTATTGGTGCTAATGCTGCAGAACATGAACGTATAAATCTAAATGATTCATAAGGAGCATTGTCTTGGTCTGCCCTATTTAGAAGAATTTGATGAATTGTAGGAACAGCAGAGTACCAAGTAACATTATTTTGTTTAACTTGATCCCAAAAAGATGATGCAGAAAATTTTGGTGGAATAATCACTTTTCCTCCACTTGATAAGGTAGATAAAGCTGCTCCAATTAGTCCGTGAACATGAAATAAAGGCATTACAATCAAAGTATTATCATCTGTGGATAAAGAATAATGTTTTGTGATATTTGATATTGATTGCATCAAATTCTTATGTGTTAGTGGAACACCCTTAGGGCGACTTGTTGTGCCAGATGTATGTAAAAATAATGCAACATCATTTTCTGAAGGTATACTTGGGTCTTTATAATTTACTAGAGGAGAATTTTTTTCTAAAAAGTTAAATTCTTTTTGAGTGTAATCTGTTTTTAAGATTATAATATTTAATTCTTCTGCAGCAGAGATAGCTTGTGATTTTTCTTTTGATGTGATTAGGAATTTAGATTTTGAATCTTCAAAATAAAATTTAAATTCCTCTGTAGTATAAGTGGGGTTTAGAGGTGCAGCAATACCACCAGCATTTGTGATAGATAAGAATGAAATCATGAATTCTATTCCATTGTCTAAAGCAATTGAAACGGCATCTCCAATTTTGAGTCCCCTTGCAGTTAATAATTCAGATCCCCTTAAGATTTCATCAGAAAACTCTTTATAAGATAAAGGTGGAAAATCTTCAGAAATTAGTGCTATTTTTTCCGAGTATGATTGTTTTATTAAATTGTTGAGTATTTTTATGTTCATGATTATCTTTATTTGAAATATTTGAAATTAATTTCTTCTCACACTTAATATTGCCAAAATTAGTAAAATTCCGGCAAATAAAATTAAAATTCCCAGTTCGGAAATCACGTCCTCAATTTTATATCCAGCCATTATATTTCGTAATGATTTATTAGCGTAAGTAAGTGGGATTATATTACTTATCGGCCTAAAATACCAAGGTAATTGTTCAACTGGAATAAAAATTCCCGATAAAAAAATTTGAGGAGAAATAAGTATCGGAATAAATTGAATAACTTGGAATTCATTTTTTGCAAATGTAGAAACAAAAATTCCTAAAGATACAGATGTGATTGTAAGAACAATTAATATTATAAAAGCGTCGGTGATTTTTCCCGTGTAATCAACTCCCACAACATAGATGGTAAAAAAGAGAATGATAGTGGATTGTATTAAAGCAAAAATAAGAAAACCAATCAGATAGCCGAAAACTAGTTCAATTTTTGAGGTAGATGTAACCAAAACCCGATCTAGCGTACCGCTTAAACGTTCTCTTAAAAAGGATACTCCAGTAAGCATAAAGACAAAAACTAAACACATTGTTGCAATTATAGCTGGTGCAGTTCTATTTAAAATAATTGGTTGATCTTGGAAACTAAAACCTATAAGGGACATCACTACAATCGGAGCTAAAAATATAAGAGCGACAGACCTGTGATCGCGCAGTAATTGTCTAATAATAATTGATGTAATTCCTATTATTCTATCAACTAACTTCATTTGATTTACCTACAGATAATTTTATAAAAGCATCTTCTAATGAATAAATATTTTTATTTGTATCGAGAAATTTTTCCGGTGGTTGATTTATAAGAATTTTACCTGATTTCATATACGCTAATTTATCGCAATGTATAGCATCATCCATTGTATGTGTTGTGATTATGATTGTTGTTCCTTTAGAAGATAAATTTTTAAAATTATTCCAAAATGTACGTCGTAATTCAGGATCTAAACCCACGGTAGGTTCATCAAAAATTAAAATTTTTGGTTGGTGAACCAATGCAATAGCTAAACTAACACGTTGTTTCATTCCTCCACTCAATTTATAAACAATTTCTTTTGACATATTTTTTAAATGGACGGTATCAATTATTTTTTTGACGGTTATTTTTCTATGATTTTTATTAGATAATCCCTGCATTCTTGCAAAAAAATCTATATTTTCATAGACGTTTAAATTTTCATAGATTGAATTTTTTTGAGGCATGAAACCAATATTTTTCAGCAACTTAACTTCAGGTGAAGAACCTAAAATATGTACGGAACCTTTTGATGGTTTTAATCTTCCAACTAAAATATTTATTAAAGTGCTTTTACCTGTCCCGTTCGAACCTATAATTCCTTGGATACATCCTTTTTTTATTTCTAAATTAATATCATCCAATGTAAGGTTTTTTCCATAAGAGAAACTTAAAGAATTTATTATTATCGAGTTTTCAATCATTGATCTCTTTTTGGAGGTGATCGATTAATAAATTTAGACCCAGCATTATCTTTGGGTTCAAACCCCAGAATTTTCTTTGCTTTTTCTATACTAAACATTTTCCAATCATTATCTGATGTAGCATAAAATATTCCATATTTCATACTGTTCTTTGCTTCAATACATAATTTAAATATCTGTGCAGCGTCATTGTGACTTAACCACAATGAAAGTGCGAAAGGAGAAAAAGTCGGATCATCATCTGATATTACCCATCCTATCCTTAAATTCATAGACGAGATTCCATGATAATCTGAATAATAACTTCCTATGGATTCTCCATAAGCTTTTCCTACTCCATAATATCCATCGGGGCGAATTCTGTATGATTCATCAATCAAAGGATAAGAATTTTTTTTTAATTTATTGAATTTTCCTTTGAAAATATGTTTCCAAGGATTTAGGTTATAGAAACCACCACTTGCATGGTTTGAGGAAGCAAAAATTACTCTTTGACAATTTAATCTTTTTGCGGCTTCAAATACGTTATATGTTCCAATTAAATTATTTTTCAATACTGAATTCCATGGAGCTTCAGCCGATCTATCGGCTGCGAGATGAATTACAGTATCAATATCTTCAAAAGCAGGTAGAATATTATCTAAGTCAGATAAATTTGCTACATGAGATTTTAATCCTTTAACTTTTTTAATATCCAAAGAAGAAAAATCGAATTTACTCCCGAGCTTTTTTATTAGTATTGATCCTATTAATCCAGCACCACCAGTAATTAGTATTTTTTTTTTCATGTAAATTTTTGATCCGTGTTAGATTTTGACCTGATTAATAATTATCTTGCAGATAATTTTTGTAACCGGGATTTTTTTTCTATTATATCCCAGTCCCATAATTGTGGGATTGTTTCCCCTTTTGCCCATATTTTTTGTTGATTAGAATAATTTATTGAACCAGGGTTACCAGAAGATCCCAGTGGAACTATCCATCTACTATTATTCCAATTGCTAGTATCATGTGTATATCTATTAACAGATGCAGCAATTACTTGAAAATTTTTATCATAACTTCCTGCGAACGGAGTGTCTCCATCTCCACTGATACCGACTTTTTGGGGATTAAGTATTTTAGAATAATCGGGAAATTCAGAACTAAGAGGGTGCTGATGATTGGTTTTATGTAATTTACCCCAAATCCATGAATTAATATTACTACCAAATTTTTTTTCAAGGAAACGGACAGCATTTTTATGTGAAGAAATAAATAATTCATCCCAATTGATTTTTTTCGATAGTAAGAAACTGTTTTGATCTCCTATATGTTCATTTATTAGAGGTAATAAAAATCTTCTAACATGAAATACACCTCCTGGATCTTCATAATTAATTATTTCAGTAGAAAATGGTCCATAATTTAGTTTAATTATTTCTCTAACAATATTTTCTTTTGTTACAGAATAAATTGATGGTTCAATACTATTTTTATCCATCAAAAAATTCCATGTAAATAATTTTTTAAGAGATTTGAGTTCGATTGTTGAAATAGAAAAGTTATTTAGATTAATTTTTTTAGAAAAAGAAACAATTTTTTTTGCAGGGATGGAAAATATTTCGTTATGCATTTCCAACATATGTTCAATTTTTAATTTTTCAGATTGATTTTTTATATAATCGATTAGTACTTTTGCTCTGTATTCTGGTGCAAAAGCTATAGACATAAAATAAGGATAATCATAATCAACTACTTTTTGATTGCAAGTAACAACCCAATTTGATTTAGGATTTCTAATTCGGGGTAATTTATTTCTTGGAATTTCACCTTTAATTGAATATTTTTCTTCCCAACCTTTTGCTATTCCCCATTGATGTTGTTTATGTCTAATTGGCACCATTCCTGCAAATTTATATCCAAATTGTTTATTTTTATCTGCATAAGGATAATTATTTGTCCTGTCAGTCCATTTATCAAAAGCTTTTTCTAACTCATCTGCTGAATTTGATATCATTGCTTCATAAGCAGAATCTATCCAAAAAGTACCGACTTTATTTGTTCCAGGATCTGATATAGAAATCCCATATCCATTTTTAGGATTTCCAAAAATTATATTTCCATTATTTGTTTCGATTATATCTACTTCAATTTCATCGGCATTTCTTGGCTTGATTTTTGTTTTTATGTTTTTTGTATTTATCCATTTATTCTTATAGAAAAACTGGATTTTTTGATCTCTAAACCTGAGTTTTTCTAGGAACAAATCCTGTGTATCTGCTCCTCCATGAGTCATACCCCATGCAACTTTTTTATTATGTGCAAAATGCATTATTCCTGGATAACCGGGAATTGTATAACCAATGCCTTCGAAATCTTTACATTTAAGGTGAATTTGATAGTACACGTTAGGTGTATCTAGTGCTCTATGTGAATCTCCTCCTATTATTGGAGAACCTGAATATGTTTTCTTTCCTGAAATAGCCCATCCATTAGATTCTCCATCAATGGCTCCTATTGCTGAAAAATTTTTTGCGGCTTCTTTTAATTCAAGTACAGCATTTTCAATTTCACCAGAATATTTCTTTCCAGGAGGAACAGTTAATAGTGAATTCGGCAAATAACCAGGAGTTAACTTTGCTGCTTTTTCGCTTCCAATAGAACTGGATAATTTAGAATAAAATAATTTCGAAGAAAATGATCCTTCTGCAGCATTTCTGATTTTATAAACTAACACCGAATGCCAGTCTTCCCAAATATCGGGCCTTTTCTTAAGTAATTGATATTCAAAAGGTAATGATTTAGTTTTTGATAAATAAAAATTTACTCCTTTAGAGAAACTTTTTATCATTTTTTTTGATTTATTTGATGAATTAAGTAAATCTGACTTTGAAACCGCCTCAAAATTTCGTTTAATATTGATTTTATCGCTTGAAATAGCTTTTGAACCTAAATATTCTGAAGATCTTCCTAAACTTCTTAATCTATCCAAATCCATTTGAAACAATCTATCTTGAGCTGTGACAAACCCTTGTGCAAAAAAAAGGTCATCTTGTTTTGCTGCTCTAATATGGGGGATACCCCATGCATCTCTAAAAATAGAAACATTTTCAATTAAATCACTTACCTCATAATCTGAAGTTAAATTTGGGAGATATTTTTTTGGGTTTAACATTTTGTTTTTCTATTATTGGTGGAGCTGGGGGGAATCGAACCCCCGACCTCTTCGCTGCCAGCGAAGCGCTCTCCCAGCTGAGCTACAGCCCCAATTATAATCTTTTGGATTAGTATTTTTTATTAAGATTAAATGGTTTTCTAATAATATGCCAAAAAGTGAATAATAAGCCTCCAAAAAGTATTACACTTAGCCAAGAAATTATTCTGTCTATTGCGACTAAAGAAACTGCAGATGTGTCTGAAATTCCAAACAATATTAACAGTGCTGTCATTCCTCCTTCTAAAAACCCAAATCCTCCAGGAGTTGGAATTGTTGAAAGAATAGCTGATGAGACAGTTGCAAGAATAATAATCCAAATAGATAAATCAATATTTATTGATTCGGCTACAAAGTAAAATCTTAACATTTCAAGAATCCAGCCAATAACACCTAAACATAATTGGTACGGAAATTGTTTAATACTGAAGCTATTTAATATTGATTTATATAATTTAGTATAGAAGGTACTGATTTTTACAGGCAAAATGTTTTCAAAATATTTGCCTGTCTTGTTTAATAAAATTATTCCTAAAATTATAAATATTAAAGATAAAATTGACAAATATAAAAACCGAATTGGGATTTCAAAAGCACCTGATGATTGTAGATATAAAATAGTGAATATTATAATGAATATAATTAAAATAATATCTTGAACTCTTTCGGCTATAATAGTCCCTATTAAAATTGAAAAACTAGTTTTTTTGATTTCTTTTGATAATAACCATCCTCTATATATGTCTCCCAATCTCATGAAAGCTATAGAATTTATAAACCATCCCATCAGAATTATTCCAGAAAAAGTGAGTATGTTTGGAGAAGTTATATTTTTGATAGAAGATTTACATATCAATTTCCAGCGTAAACCTCTAAATATAAAACTTATATAGTATGAAATTATAGATAAGAAAAAAAACTGTAGATTTACAGATTTAAAGTTTTTTGAAACTTCAAACCAATTTATCTCTAGAAAACGCCAAAACATAAAAATCAACAATATTACTCCTACAAAGGATCCGATGAGTGTAGGAACAGAAAAAAACCTTGGTTTAAATGATTTAGGAGATAAAGGTTCTTTTGACATTTATAAGATTCAGAGTATTAAATTCTTAAGTGGTCGTTTGGATGGAATTCCCGTACGTCTAGGAAATTTGTATGGGGTAGATTCAATTTTCATTAGATATACTATTAAATCTTTTGGGGCTAACCCTGGGGTATCAACTATTTTAGATATTGGGGGGGTACATCCGAGGTATTTTATGCAATTGATCGACTCTTGAATTTCTTTTTTAATGTTGGTGTTTTTCGGGAAAATAGCTGTCCCTCCTTTAGATATAAAAGGGATACATAATTCAGATAAAGTTGATAAGGAAGCCACGCTCCGTGCAGTAACTAGATCATATTTTTCTCTATATTTAACGTTATGTGCAATTTCTTCGGCTCTTCCATTAATTATTTCTGTTTCATCTAGGTTTAAATCCATAGCAACTTTTTCTAAAAAGTTACATTTTTTCTTATTTGAATCTAGTAATGTAATTTTTAATTTTGGAAAAACAATCTTCAATGGAATACCTGGAATTCCCGCTCCAGTACCTATATCTATCATTTTTTTATCGTCAAACCAATTTCCTGGGTTTATATTTCCTCCAGCATTAACTGCTATTCTTAATGATCGTATTAGTAATTCATCTCTAATATTTTCCCAATTAGATAAACCGGTTAAATTAAACTTTTTTGAGTTTTCAATTATCAAGTTGTAATATTTTTGAAAATTTTCAGAAATATTATTATCCGGCATTTGCCCTAAAATTTTTATAGCTTGATTAATATACTTCATTAGAATTTTTTTACAATAGAGTAATTTTTTAATTGTGAATAATACAGATAAAATTATTAAAAAAGGAAATATTTTTCTTAGTAAATTAATTATATATTAGAAATAACAACTCCTATAAAAAATTCATAGAAAGTCAATTATGACTATTCAAATAGCTATTCTAGCAAAACAAGTACTTGATACAGAAATTCCTAGTGATCAGTTTAAAATTAATGAAAATGGTAATAATTTAGAAACAAAAGGTAACAATTCTCCAATTATTAATGGATTTGATCTCAATGCTACTGAGGCAGCTTTAAAATTAAGAGATGATGGTCATGACGTTAATATTACTGTTATTATGGCAGGAGATGGTTTTTTTCTAGATATAATAAAAAAACCATTATCTATGGGTGCAGATAATTTAGTGTTACTCCAAGATGAATCTTTAGTTGGTTGTGGTTCTACATTTACGGTCAAAGCGTTGAGTTCTGTTATTGATAAAATTGGTCCTTTTGATATTATACTTGCTGGAAGACATGCATCCGATTTTGATAATGGTCATGTTCCAATTGGTATAGCCGAGACGATTAATCTACCCATAATTACTTATGCGAGTGAAATTAAAATTAAGAATAACCATTTAATGATCAAAAGAATTACACTAAATGGTTACCAAATAATAGAAACTTCCTTCCCATGCATAATAACTGTTTCTAATGAAATAGGAGAGCCAAGATATCCAAATTTAAGAGGTATTATGACTGCAACAAAAAAAAACCCTAAAATTTTTTCGTTCAGAGATTTAGGTTTAGATGAACAAAAAGAAGATTTAATTCAATTGGAAAGGATTTTTATTCCTGAAAACAATTTGAATACTGAATTTATTACAGGTGAAGATGAATCAGAGATTGGGAGAAATTTAGCTATTCGCTTAAAAGAGGAAGGTTTAATATAGTGATTAAAACTTTACTATTAAGTGAAATTACAGACGAAAAAATCAGTCAAAATACTTATGAACTAATCAATATTGCAAATGAAATATCAGATGAAGTTTCCTTAGTGATTTTAAATTTCTCGGATTGTAAAACTTTGAGTAAAGATTTTGATAAATTATATGTTGATTTTATTTATGTCTTGACTGTCCCTCCTTTGAATACTGATAAGGGGATATATAATATTGATACATTTGTAATTTCTAAGTTTATAGAATCAAAAAATTATGATCTGATTTTGTTATCTAAAACAGAATACGGATCTATTGTCGGACCAAGAGTGGCCTTCGGTAATAAAAAGGAATATCTTTCCGATTGTGTAGCAATAAATTTAAGAGAGAACGGTTTTTCTATAACCAGACCAATTTATGGAGGAGTAGCAAATGCTGATTATAAAATACCTCCGGGGATTTCTCCAATAATATCATTTCGACCTGGGTTATCTTTATCTTCTTCCGATATTAAACACCCCATTATAGAAGAAATTACATTTGAATATTCCTGTCAACAACATGTAAAGATGATTAATGAATTCAATAGTATGGATGAAAATAAAATCAAATTAGAAGATGCTAAAATTATTGTTAGTGGAGGACGAGGTATAGGAGGAGAGTTGGAATTTAAGGAGCTTAATAAATTAGTAAATCTTTTAGGTGGAGCTTTAGGTGCTTCTCGCGCAGCTTGTGATGCAGGTTGGGTCGATCACTCGTATCAAATAGGTTTGACTGGAAAAACAGTTAGTCCGGATTTATATATTTCTGTAGGTATTTCAGGAGCGAGTCAACACTTAGCTGGGTGTTCAATGTCCAGAAACATAGTTGCAATAAATAATGATAAGAATGCAAATATTTTCAATGTTGCTAGATTTGGTGTTGTGGGAGATTGGAAATCAATTGTAAAGTCTTTAATTTCAACGATAGAAGATTTAAATATTAGATAAAAAAATGGAGGTTTATTTTGGAAGTAGGCTATGGAGAAGAAATTGGAGAGGTGTTTAAATATATTAAAAATGCAAGTGTGATAACTGTTTTTTTTCCAAAATTAGGACGGTCATTAGTTTTTGATTTACGTATCAAAGAAGGATATGATCCGTTAATTAAGATTATGCCAATGGCAAATTCTGTATCTGAAAGGATTGATACCCTTAAGGAATTGCGTCCAGAATTTCCAAAAATTCAAGAAATTGTTTTAATTCCTTGGGTTGGGTATGTCGATGCAATAAGATCGTCTGGTTTATGGGATCATTTACTTTTAGAAATAAAAAAAATCAATAGTAATCAAGCAATCCTTAATGCCAATAATTCATTCGATGAATTATTGGAGATTCAGCAAGAAGATTTATTAGAATTACTTTTTGGAGACAAATATGAAACTGTCTGGGAATCTGAAGGTAGTTAAAAATAAACGCTTTGTTGTAATTTTATTTTTATTCTTTTTATTGTTTTTGGTAATTAAATTTGGTCAAACTGAAAATAAATCTCCGACTTTAGAATCTAAAGGCCATGAATTTAATATTATTTCATGGGAGATTAAAAACTTACCTGCAAAGTTTTTTTATAAATTTACTAGTTCACATTTATGGAAAAAGACCAATCTAGAATATATTACTGAAACTAGAGATTTAGTTGTTGAGTTAGAGGAGATTTTTGTGATGATTAGAGAAACAGAAGATAAAATTAGACAATATCAGTCTCAAGATAGTTCGAGTGATATTTTGATAGTAGAAAACGAATTAAAATTAAGTAAATTAATTGCTAGAAAAAATCTTATTCGAAATCGGGTTGAAGAACATTTAGAATCTTTAGTTTCAAAACAGATAAAGGATCAGGAATTATCATTTATAGGGTTATCTGTTTGGCCCCCTGTGGATTTTAGAATAGATTCTCCCCCGAAATTATTAGTTATATCTCCACGGGATAAAATTATAAGATTAGATGAAGCTCTAATTGATCCTAAAATTAATACCATGGATACTGAATTAATTGAGAAACAGATAACTCAAAATTTTGATCTTTCTGCGTTAATAATTCAAACTGGAGGTTTATCAACTTATCCATCACTAGTTCCATCAAATGTTGAGTTATTAAACTTACTTGAAACTGTTGCACATGAATGGCTACATGCCTACTTAATTTTTTTTCCTTTAGGGCGATCATATTTTTCAGGAGGTGAAATGTTAACCATTAATGAAACTCTTGCAAATATGTTTGGGAAAGAAATAGGTTTGGCAACATTTAGTGAGATTAAAAATTTACCATTAAAGCATTTAAATGAATCTAGTCCTCGAAAATCCCAGAATAAATTAAATGATGAATCTTCTCCAGTTTTTTCTTATGATAAACATATGAACGAAACTAGAAAAGAAACAGATATATTATTATCTAATGGATTAATTTCTGAAGCTGAAAAATATATGGAAAATCGAAGAATAGAATTAAATTCATATGGTTATAATGTTAGAAAAATTAATCAAGCCTATTTTGCTTTTTATGGTTCATATGCCGATACACCTCATTCAACAAGTCCAATTTATGAACAATTGTTATATTTACGAAAAGATGTATCTAGTATAGGAGAATTAGTTGATAAACTTAAAAACATTTCAACTTACGAAGAATTTGAAAGTTTATTATCGAAATAATAATAGAAATTAACATTAGATTAAGCTATTAATTAGAATTTATTCGGTTTATAATTTAAATTAGAAATTTATAAACTTTATTTTTTCATAGTAATAAATTTAGCTGAGTGTTTTCCTAAATGTATCGTCCGCCAAGACAAAATAACGAACGAAATAACGAAGAGCAAGTTAACATCGATGAGGTGTTAGATAAGCTTAAATCTTCTTTTCCAAAAATACCTGGTTTTGGAAAAGGGTCCCCAGTATTAATTTTTTTTATTATATTAATTTTGGGAATCTTTTGGGCTGGAACTGGATTTTATACTGTAGGACCAGATGAACAAGCAGCACGTCGTACCTTTGGGAAGTATATTGGTACTGTTAATGAAGGTTTACATTGGCATTATCCTTCACCAATCGGTACAAGAGATGTTGTATCTGTTACAACCACACGAAGATTAGAGTTAGGCTTCCGATCTGGACCTGATGGATTTACTATTGCTCAAGCAGTCCCTGTTGAATCTTTAATGATTACAGGAGATGAAAATATTGTGGATGTACAGGCTGTTGTTCAGTATAGAATATTTAATTTAAAAAACTTTTTGTTTTCTGTAGATGATCCAGGTGATCTTGAACGAGGAGTTAATAAAGGTTTTCCTGATGGTAAAACTCTTAGAGATATAACAGAAACAGCCTTACGTCAGGTAGTTGGATCAAGAAATATAGATGATGTTTTAACTACAGAAAAAGAACAAGTTCAAGCAGCGGTACTATTAAAAATGCAACAACTTGCTGGAGAATATAATACTGGCTTACAAATACAACAGTTATTACTCCAGAATGTTAATCCTCCACAAGAGGTTCAATCTGCCTTTGAAGATGTGGTAAAAGCTAGAGAAGATAGAGATAGAATAATTAATCAAGCACAAGCCTATCAAGCTGATCAAATTCCTCGAGCTGTAGGTGATGCGGCAAAAATTACGGAGTCCGCACAAGGTTTTAGAGATGGTCGTATAGCTAAAGCTAAAGGTGAGGCAGAAGGTTTTGAATCTGTTCTTGAAGGGTATAAATCTTCTCCGGATGTGACAAGACAACGATTATATTTAGAAGCTATGGAAGAAATCTTACCAGGGGTCAAGAAGTTTATTTTAGATGATTCTGGGGTATTACCTTTCCTACCGCTTGAAAATGCAGAAAGTCAAGGAAATTAAAATGAGAAAAATTTTCTTTCCTTTAGTGTTTATTGTAGGTGTAACTTTTCTATTAATTTCGCAGATATTTTTTACTGTTGATGAAACTGAAACTGCAATAGTTATTAGACTTGGAGCATATCAGAGAACACATACATCACCAGGTTTACAGATTAAAACTCCATTTATTGAATCTGTAACAAAATTCAATAAAAAATTATTAAGAGTAGACGTTCAAGCTGCTTCCTTATTAACATCTGATAAAAGGAACTTGCTTATTGATTCGTATGCGAGATATAGAATTGTGGATCCTTTAAAGTTTTACCGAACTTTAAGAGAGCAATTATTAGCTGATGCTAGAGTCGGAGATATAGTTAATGCTCAATTAAGAAGTGAAGTAGCTTTGGATTTACAAGAAGAAGTTATTTCTGAAAAACGTGAAGAGATTATGGAACAAGTGACAATAGGTAGTAATAGGGCAGAAATATCTAGAGAAGAAGCGCTTGATGTTTATGGCGGATTGGAATCTAGTTTAGTAACAATTGTAATTACTGAAAAAGATCTAGAAGGGAAATCTCTTAGAGGTCGATTAGCTACAAGTACCGAAATTAATTTATTGTTATTTGAATCTAATCCAGATTCATTGAAAGATACTGAAATTGATTATTATATTCCATTGAGAGAAAAATATGGGATAGAAATTGTTGATGTTAGAATAAAGCGAGCTGATTTTCCACAAGATATATCTCAAAGTGTTTATGCACGTATGGAAGCTGAAAGAGAAAAAATTGCCAAAGGGCTTAGGGCTGAAGGTGCTCAAAGGGATTCAGAAATACGAGCAGAAGTTGATAAAAGAGTTAAAATTATTTTAGACACAGCAAATGGTCAATCTGAACAAATTAGAGGTTTAGCTGAAAAAGAAGCTATTGAAATATTAGCTGAAGCACTCAATAAAGACCCTGAATTTTATAATTTTAGAAGGTCGTTAGAGGCTTATAAATTGATTGTTGATTCTAAAACATCACTTGTTTTAGACCCTGAAAGTGAACTATTCCAATTTCTTGAAAGTTCCAAATTTCAAGATTAATACTCCTTTTAGATAACAGAAAAACTTTATTTTTACTCAAATTTTTGTATTATATGTTAGTGAACGTTAACTAACATATAGATAATATATTACAAAAGTTTATGACAAAAAAGAGACTTAAACATATAGATAGACAAAATCAAATTATTGATATAGCACGAGAATTGGTTTCATCTGGTGGAATACATAATCTAACTATTAGGAAATTATCACATCATGCTGGAATTACTGAAGCTGCATTTTATCGCCACTTTAGTTCCAGAGAGGATGTAATTATTTGTCTTATAAATGAAATTACTGAAAAATTATCGAAGACAATAAATTCTGTACTAGATGTTAATTTGAAATCATTAGATTGTTTAGAAAAAATATTAAATCTTCATTGTTCCTCCATTGAACTACGCCAAGGATTATCTTTTGTGGTAATACTACAGGCTTCAGAATTCGAGACATATCAAATAAAAACATGTGGGAATAATCTTGTTAAAATGTACCTAAAATCTATAGAAGATATTATTTATCTTGGTATTAAAAAAGGTGAGATTGATAGAAATGTTGATCCTGATTCAGCAGCAATGATGTTTTTTGGTATAGTGCAATCTACAGTTACAAGGTGGATATTTGATCCCGAACATCATCCTTTAAGTGAGAAGTCGAGATCTTTATGGTATTTATTTAGAACTTCACTTGAATTTTTGGATGAAGATTTAGAGCTTCATAAATTAAATTTAGAATCAAAAAAAGTTTAATATTATGACTATTATTAGTATAGATGGACATATTGGGGCTGGAGGTTATGAACTTGGTAAAAATTTATCTAAAATGTTTGATTTTAATTACATAGATCGAATGGTATTACCAACAATGGAAGTTCAATTGGAAACTGTCTCGAATAAAAAAAATATAAACAGGAGAGTATTTGATTTTTTCGAACGATTTTTACAGGAAATTACTTTAGGAAACATTGCTGCTGATCCAAATATGTATACTGCAGATGAACTTATGGCTTTTCTTACCTGGGATCAAAATGGTCCTAAAGGATTAAGATATTCTTCAATGAGTTATAATGAAATAATCAAGAAAAGAAATACCATAATAGTTCAAAGAGCAGCTTTGATAACAATGAAAGCTAATGTTGATTTAAAAATAGGAATTTTTGCTAATTGGATAGATAGAATTAATCGTATAAATAATATTGAAGGAACAAAAAATATAAAAGCTGCGAGTGAATCTATTAAAAGACAAGAAAAACTACAATATGAGTTTTTCAAAGATTCTATAGGAGTAGATCCTACAGATCATTCAATTTATGATTTAACATTTAATACCAGTTCCGAATCTCTTGAAATGATTTTACTTAAATTGCGGAGATATATTATCAATCGTTGGAAAATTAAAATTTAATTTTTCCTGTTTGAAGCTTTTTTTCTACTTCTTGAAGATCTTTATAAGTTTCAATACTTGTCCAAAAATCATTAGAATAGTAAGCTGAAATTTTTTTGTCTTTTACTAATTTTGGGAAAGTGGAAACTTCATGATCACCTATTTCTGGTAATGAATTATATATAGATCTTTCAAATATGTATATTCCACCATTAATAAAAAATGGTATCCTAGATTTTTCACTAAATTTTTTTATTAATCCATTTTCCTGAGATTCTATAATGCCGTATTGACTAGGATATGGAACAGCCATAACTGTGGCAGTGGATAAATTTTTGGAGTGCATTTTAATTATTGGATTTAAAGATTGTGTAGTCAGAACATCACCATTTGTGACAACAAAACGTTCTACAGATTTCGGGATCATAGAAAAACCTTTTTTTATAGCACCTCCTCTACCTAGAGGTTTTTCTTCGTAAGAATAATGTGCTTTAAAACCATGTTTGCTACCGTCACCAAAATAATTGAAAATCAATTCACTTTTATATCCACATAAAAATATAATATCTGTAACACCTTGAAATTTCATCCAGTTGATTTGATGTGCAATTATTGGAATTCCGTTTATTTCAACCATTGGTTTTGGTTTATCATCAGTTAAAGGTTTAAGACGTTCTCCTTTTCCTCCAACTATAGTGAGAGCAAAAAATTTATTTTTCATAATTGACGTCAATTTTATAGATTTATTGTTAATTATAATCTGTCAAAGCCTAGTTCGTGATGAGGTTTCCTTTTCAATTATATGTGTCTGTATTCCAAAATTAAAAAAGTAATTATGAAATAACTGATCTAATTAATTTAAAAATATCTTGATGTATTTCTTTCTTAATTGGTTCAGAATGTAAAGTTGTGGTAAGAAAAGACACTGATATTTCAGAGTCCAAATCTTTCCATGCAGTTGCAATTCCTAAACCTCCGTGACCAATAGTTTTACTATTACGCGGAGCTCCATATTTATTATTAATTCCTGCTGGTAACAATACCCCTAATCCAATTCTATGATATTTTCCAAATGAGTCTATTCCTTCGGCATGACATCTGGATATCTCGGAGATAATATTTTTTGGAAGCCATTCTTGACCATTTTTATTTATAGAGATTGAGGATAAAAAATTGCAAATATCATTAGCTGTACTTACTGCTGATGCAGCAGGTAAAATTATATTATATTTATGTATACTTTGTAACTTTTCAGGTAAATAAATATCGTCAAAATCGTTACTAACTTTAAGATGTAAAATTTTTGAGATTTTTTCTTTTGGGATTAAAAACATTGTATTTGATAATTTTAATGGTTTTGAGACTTCTTCAATAAATGTTTCTTCAAAACTTTTACCGGAAATTCTAGATATAATTTCTCCTAAAATCCATCCAAAAGTTAGGGAATGATATTCGATTCTTTCACTTGGTTTATTATGAGGTTTTAAATCTTCAATCCATTCAATTATTCTGCCCCAATCTCCAAAATCTTTGAGTGGTAAAGAATCATGATAAGGTATTCCAGATGTATGAGAAAGAACATGTTTAACTGATATTTTTTCTTTACCATTTTTTCCAAATTCTGGCCAAAATTTTATTATAGGATCGTCCCAATCAATGTACCCTTTGAAATAATATCTCCATATCACTGCAGCGACAAACATTTTACTTATGGACATTATTGGGAATAATGGGGTTATAATTTTTTCAGAAATATGATTAATATTAATTATCGGTAAATTTTTTACTTTAATGGATAAACTAGCTGTTTGAAAGTAATTTTCTTTTAAAAGGAAATTAAAGGAATCTTCAATTTCAAGTGTTTTAATTTTTGAGTTACTTAATTTCATAACAACAATAGTGAAATTATTGTTTTAAATATTATTATTTTCTCTTCGAATACAAACTCCAACAGACTTACTGT
>PBDR01000012.1 GCA_002717385.1 Chloroflexota bacterium | reverse complement strand
GATGAAGGTACCCATAAAATTTCTAAAATTACCATTGAAGGTGAAGTAATCAATCAATGGGGTATTCATGGAATTCAAGAGGGGCAATTGAATCGCCCAAGTGGAATCGCCTTAGATAAGGACGGTAGTATTTTTATTTCAGATACAATGAATCATCGCATCCAAAAATTCACCGAAGATGGTGTATATCAGTACACTTTTGGATATCAAGGAAAAGATCCTGGACAACTTAATATGCCATGGGGAATAGATGTTGATGACGATGGCAATATATATGTGGCAGACTGGAGGAATGACCGTATTCAAAAGTTTGACGCTGAAGGGAACCATCTACTGACGGTGGGTAATGGTACAGGTGACACAGACGGTAAATTTAATCGTCCTTCGGCAGTTAAGATTGATAAGGATGGTGATATTTATGTTTCTGATTGGGGAAATCACCGCATTCAACTTTTTGGTGCAGATGGTCATTTCGTAGAAAAATTTATTGGAGACGCTACTTTATCTGATCAAGCACGCGGTTATATGATTACAAATATGGTTGCTATCCGTCTGAGAGAAATGACTTCTATAGAGCCACAAAAAAGATTCAGATGGCCTGTATCAGTAACTATTCATGACGATTACATGTTTGTACCGGATTTTGGTTCTTGTCGGATACAGATATATAAAAAAGATGTTATTAGGTTTTCTGAGGGAGAAATTGCCGAGCGACCCAGGTCTAACTCACTATACACTCAGGTCTGATTTTCATTAAAGCATTTACTGACTGCTTTTTTACTTCTAATTTCATGCCCCCGTTATATAAAAAACCCAACCTAAATTTTCGCTATGACTTCATCAACTAACATACCCATGGAAGATTCCCAAAAATTAGCTGGTTGCCATTCATGTCCCATAGCCAACAATACACCAAAACCTCCGACTGAATCGTGAAGTTCTTCGAGTTTTTCCTTAACATCAGAAGAAGAACCAACGATAAAAACATTATTTATTAGATAATCCATTGTCACATCAGAATCTGGCATATTGGGATCAATTTTCAGAGTATTCAAATCTCTTCTCCTTTGAAGAATTTTAAGAAGATATCCTTCCATATCACGATTTAACACTCCATTTTTTGCTTGGTAAATTGCTTCTTTTGTGGTTTCAGCTACTATCACTTCACGGGCAATCCTCCAGTCATTTCTGTTGGGTTCTTTATGCATTTTCGCTGCCCCTTTTTTAACCGAATCCCAGTGTGTTTTTAAGATTCTTGACGGAATAAAATTAATACTCATTGGTAACCAACCCTTTTCTCCCGCCATTACTAGAGTTTCAGATTTAGCCGAAACTCCAGCTACCCCTATTGGAGGGTGGGGTTTTTGATATGGCACCATATGAACCCGCATTCCAATTTCGTCATCGACATCTGTTATTGAAAAATCCCACCATTTTGATTTATATCTCCCAGGAGTGGGATCAGCCCACAACTTCAAAACCAAATCTACAGATTCAAATGACATCTGCCTATATTCAGCAGAGCTTTCAGTGTCAAAACCAAATGCAGTCAAATCTCCGGGAAATCCACCAGCCCCAACACCCCAAATAAAACGACCCTTCAGCATTTGATCTAATTGTGCAATTCTATGAGCAATTGTAAAAGGATTATGGTTTGGCATACATGTTACACCAGTACCAAATTTCATTTGTTTAGTTATAGATGAAGCCTGAGCTATAAGCAGATCAGGAGAGGGAATGTTTTCCCATTCAGCCGTGAAATGTTCTCCTATCCATGCCTCTTCAAAGCCTAATTGGTCCAGCAATACCAACTGTTCTAAATCGCTATCTAGAGTTTCCGAGTGTAAAGATCCAGGAGGGTGCAAAGGCATAGTGAAAAATCCAACTTTCATTTAACGCTCCGATCTATATGCAATTAGTTTATCCATGTAAGTTTTGAAATCTATCATTTTCTTAATATTTTAACTATATACCTTTCATTCTATTTTGTGCTTTATGACAATAATTTTTGGATATATCAATACCAACGTATTTTCGCTCCAGTTTTTTAGCAACTAAAGTCGTGGTCCCTGCACCATTAAAGGGGTCTAATATTACATCATGTTTGAAACTAAAAAGCTTAATTACTCTATTAGCTAACTCTTCAGGAAACATTGCAGGGTGATCAAATTCTTTCATTCTACGTTCAGGTGACATAACCCACTTCGCAACAACCCATTTTTTAAACTCTTCATCGGTAATATCGGCATTTTCCATAGTTCCTTTTTTTTTGAGTGAACCCTTTGCAAAAACTTCAATAAATTCCCAAGTATATTTTAGATATGGACTACTTGGACTTTTCCAACTTCCCCAGGCTGTATATTTGCAATTGTAATTATTTTTCTCCCACAATATTTCCCCTTTCCACAACATTCCTCTATTCAAAAAATAGTTACTTATTTTGTGATGGCTCGGAACATAATCGGAAAAAAGTGGTTGAATATTAACAATAAAACGCCCGCCATGTTTTAACACACGTATCCCTTCATCAAAAATCTTAAAAAGATTATTGAAATAATTATCCCACTTATTTGCATCATCGTTGGAGGAATATTCGAGTCCAAAATTATATGGAGGTGAGGTTAATATCAAATCGATACAGTTATCTGGAAAATCTTTCATGACTGATAAAGAGTTTCCACAAATTATTTCGTTTTGGTATTTTGTTGGAATGTTATTTTCTGGGATACCAATTTTTTCTGACACATTTTTTTTTCTTCGAGTAGTTTTTTCTTTTCTGTTTTTTACTTTTCTCTCGTCCGCGTAACCAACATATAAGCGCTTTTTGCCTTTAATACCAAAACTTCTCACAGAGTCTATTTTTTCCAAAAAGTGATTTATAAATTCAACTTTTTTTAAATCACTTTTATCTTTTGTTATTTTTTCTGCATTATTAGTTAGTTTTCTATAATCAACTGAATGTAAATACAAGATCACTTCATTATCTGTATATTTACAGAACAAATCTTTTTCACTGTGTTCGGACAACAAGGATTCCAAAACTGGCTTTATTACTTCCGGTCGAAGAGTTTTAATATTTAAAATTTTATAGTTTTCCATTTTTTATATATTTATTTATATATTTAAATGATTTTATACATTATGTGAAAATTAAAATGTGAAGATTAAATTGATCACACATTGAAAATTATTTTTTAAGTTAATAAAACTGTCTTATTACGTTCAATCAGATCGAAATCTATCTTAGCTCCTAGGCCGGGTTCATTCATTGTATGCACAATACCATTTTGATCAGGTTCAACATCTTCAAGAAGCCCATATTTTTGAGCTTCAGATGGCAAAAGAAATTCAAATAACTCAGTATTTTTGATTGCCATACTAGCATGAAGATTTGCAACATTGTTCAGTGAGTTACCACCATGATGAATCTCATAATTCATATGGAATGCTTCAGCAAGATGAGCCGTTTTCATTACAGCAGTAATTCCACCCTTAACAGCCACATCACCACGCAAATAGTCAGTAGCCTGATTCATTAGCCATGGAGCATATGCTGTAAAACCACCTGGAGAATGTTCAGTGGCCATTATTGGTATGTCGAGATGTTCTTTCAATTTCACATAGTTATAAATATCATCACCTGCTAAAGGATCTTCAAACCAATAGTAGTCAAGTTCCTGTATTGCAATACCTACTTCAAGGGCTTGAGTATAGTTATAGGCCCAGATTGAATCTAGCATCAATTTATAATCATCTCCCACCGCTTTACGTACAGAAGTACAAATTTCGATATCTTCTTTAGCAGTTATTGCAGGTGGGTGAATCTTATAACCTTGCAATCCTCTAGATTTATATTCTAGAGCCTCTGCAGCGTAATCATCAGCGGTAGCCAAACGCGGTGAGCTAACATAAGCTGGAATACTATCCCTATAAGTACCAAGTAGCTGGTGAATGGGTAGTCCTGCTACCTTCCCAGCAATATCCCAAAGAGCGATATCTACAGCACCTACGGCACGAATTGTAGTATTGCGTTCGATGAAATTCATCCTATCAAATAGTTTCTCACGGTCAAGTGGATTCTGATCCATCAATATTGGTTTCAAATAATGTATTAGGGATCCAGCATCAAATTCAGCACTACGTCCTGAAGCTCCTAAAAAAGAATGCCCTTTTATTCCCTCATCAGTACTGATTGCCAATAATCCTATTTGGCTATCTCCACCTATCCTACCAGTGTGACGTTTAGCAAGTCCAACAGGGATTCCTTCCCATTTGAAAAGGGTTAGAGTGAGATCGATAATTTTCATTTTAAGTATCCTTATTATCAGTATATTAGATCATACGTTGTCCACCATCAATGTGAATCGATTGACCCGTAATTGAATTAGCATCATCAGAAACTAGAAATGCTACTAGTTTACCGATTTCTTCTGGGGTTTGAGGTCTACCCAAAGGAATTAAATTTTTACTTTTCGCGACGAATGCTTGATATGACTCTCCAGAAGTAATTTTTGGGTCATCTCCATGGAATTCAGTCCATACCTGACCCGGACATATCGCATTTACATTAATGTTGTATCGAGCAAGGCTCGCAGCAAGATTCTGTGTGTAATTAATTACTGCAGCTTTAGAAGGTCCATAAGGATTTGCCATATCTTCTGATCCTTTTGCTGGTCCCCACCAAATTGGTCCACGCCCAGATCCTGATGCGGTATTTATAATTTTTCCGTATTTACGGTCAATAAAATGACCAATTACTGCTTTAGAGCAACGCATGATACTTTGCACATTAATATCCATAACCGTATCCCAATTTGACTCCCAATCTTGATCTATAGGCTGTCCAACTAATCCCCGTATGCCTGCATTGTTTATAAGAATATCGAGATTACCAAACTTATTTATGACTTCTGAAATACCTTTTTCAACAGATTTATTATCCCTTATATCCATATGAATACTCAAACCTTTACGACCAAGTGAAGAAATTTTTCGAACTACGGCATTTATCTGAATTTTATTTATATCAGCTATCGCAACATCAGCCCCTTGCCCTGCTAGAGCAAGAGCAATACCTTCACCTATACCCTGACTACCACCTGTAACTAAAGCAGTTTTATCTGAAAGATCAACGAGCATATTTTCTCCTTTATTTCTAAATAATCTGAATCATAACATACATACAAACTTCTACCCAAGTATGAATATATTAGGTAGAAAATAATCACCTGTTATTTAAATATTAGTTAAGTACAAATAAATTATAAAAATAATAATTTCACTTCCAATAAATTACATAGCCATAAGGTAATTTTTCCTTTTTTACCTATTCATGAGTCTTCTTTTTTGATATATTGATGAAAAATCACAAATTATAGTTTAAAAGGAAATCTTCAATGAAAATGCACCTTAGTGGAGAATGGGTCTCCAGAGATAAAGTTCAAGAAGTAATAAACCCATATGACAATTCCGTAATTGATACGGTACCATCTGCTTCAATAGAGGATGTTTCGGTTGCAGTAAAAAGTGCTGAAAGAGGGTTCGAAGCAATGAAGTCTTTAAATTCTCACGACAGATATACTTTTTTGATGAAGGCCGCTGAATTAATCGAAGCAAGAAAAGAAGATTTGGCCAGAACAATTACACTTGAAGAGGGAAAAGTTATATCAGAAGGACGGATGGAAGTAGATAGATGTAAACAAACTATTATTGTTTCTGCTGAAGAGGCAAAAAGATTACAGTCAGAAGTTTTACCTTTAGATGCTGCACCTGGAAATGCTGGTAAATTTGGATTTACTTTACGAGTACCTGTTGGAATAGTTGCGGCAATAAGTCCTTTTAACTTTCCATTGAATTTAGTAGCACATAAAATAGGGCCAGCCCTAGCTGCAGGTAATTCTGTAATATTGAAACCTGCATCTGATACCCCTTTATCTGCATTGAAGTTAACCGAAATAATACTAGATTCAGGTTTTCCTGCAGAATCTATACAATGTATTACTGGTTCAGGAAGCATAATAGGAAATCCATTGGTTTCTGACCCTAGAGTCAGAAAAGTTACATTTACAGGAAGTCAAGAAGTAGGAGAAGAGATTTGTAAAGTAGCAGGATTAAAAAAAGTTACTATGGAACTGGGTTCTAACAGCCCATTAATCGTACTACCTGATGCCGATTTAGAAAAAGTCGCCCAAGCTACCACTCAAAGTGGGTTTTCTAACGCAGGGCAGGTATGTATTTCAACTCAAAGAGTTATAGTTGATCAATCTGTATATGGAGATTATCTTGACGCTTTGCTACCTGTTGTTGAATCTTTGTCTATCGGAAACCCAATAGAAGATCCAGTGAAAATTGGACCAATGGTTAGGGAAGGTGACGCTGTACGGGTATCAGAATGGATTGATGAGGCAGTTTCTGATGGAGCTAAATTATTGACTGGTGGAAATCGTGACAGAGCCACATTGAGTCCAGCAATATTAGCAGATGCAAGACCAGAAATGAGGGTTTGCAAAGAAGAATTATTCGGACCAGCTGTAAGTGTTATGCCTGCTAATAATATTGATGAAGCTATAGCTTTGGCTAATGACACCAGATTTGGATTAAGTGCTGCATGTTTTACAGAAAACTTAGATAATGCTTTAAGATTTGCTTTGGAAGTTCATTCAGGTAATTTGAATATTAACAGTGGTACACAATTTAGAGCTGATTTTATGCCCTACGGTGGATTAAAGGATAGTGGGATGGGTAAAGAAGGTCCTAAATATGCTATCGAAGAAATGACTGAATTGAAGATGGTTGTTATCCACAGATAGTTCTACTGACAATAATGAAAAACATCATAGAATAAAGGAGAAATTAAATGCCTACTTACATGACTAGAGGAAACTATACTCAAGGATCTTGGGCTTCACTTGTTGATAACCCTCAAAATAGATTGGAAATAGTTAAAGCTTTAGGGGAAGAGGTGGGAGTCAAAATTACATCTGCATATTATAGTCTAGGTGAAAAGGATTTCGTGATTATAAGTGAAGCAGCAGACGTTACAGATATATCAGCTTTGTTAATGAAAGTGGCATCAACTGGATCAGTTAATAATCTCGAAACAACTGTTCTCATGACAGGTGAAGATGTTCTTAACTCTCTGACCAAAGCAAGTTCTGTTGGTTATCGACCACCGGGAAAATAATAACCATATAATTTACAAAGAGTAATCCTTAAAGTTATTTTAACGATTACTCTTTATATTTTTTTTATTACATTTTTTACAAATACTTAATAATTCCAAAGAATGTGAAAGTACAGAGATAGAATTTTTAAGCTCAATTTTATTAATTTCCTTTTCCAAATCACGTTCTATTTTTTCATCTATTTCGAAATCTATAATTGAACCGCAACTTGCACAAAAAATATGGTGATGATGTTTATCAAGATTATTATTTAACTCAACAACCTTAATATTTTCTGGATTTTGAAATTCTTCAAGTAAATCAAAATCTCTTAGATCATTTATTACTCTGTAAATAGAAGATAAAGCAAGTTTACCTTTGGATAACTTTATTAATTGATCAACTGAGAGTGGACGTTTTTCTTTCAGTAAAATTTCTAAAAGAAACAATCGAGGTTTTGTTACAAAAATATTTTTTGATTCTAGCAAAGATCTAGATAATTTAGTAACCAAATTTATTTACCCCTAACAAAAAATATTATATCAAATTGATTGACAAACGAATAAAAACATCTTATTATTTAACTGAAAATGAGAATCATTCTTATTATTTACAATTAAAACATAGGATAAGCATTTATAATGAAATACACTCTAATATTTTTAATTCTTTTATTTACTTTATTAGGTTGTTCAAAATATTCTCAAGTTAATGAGAATATTTCAGACACTTCTGATCAACAGGTTAAATTACATATAACAGCATATAATCCAATGATTTTAGATTGGGTAAATCAGATTGCTGGATCGAAATTCACGGTAGAATCCTTAATTCCATACAACGTCAACCCACATTCATACCAATTAGGGGCAAGAGATCTAATAAAAATCTCTGAATCAAAATTGATATTTTCTATAGGATTAAATTATGAACATTCAACTTTCAGAAAAATGTTAGAAAATAATCCTGACATTAAAAATGTTAATCTTGGTGAATTTATATCACCAATAAAATTCACTGATAGTGATCATGAAGAACATAGTGATCATGAAGAACATAGCGACGAAGAAGAACATAGTGATCATGAAGAGCATAGCGACGAAGAAGAACATAGTGATCATGAAGAACATAGTGATCATGAAGAGCATAGCGACGACCAAGAACATAGTGATCATGAAGAACATAGTGATCATGAAGAGCATAATCATGGAGTATATGACCCACATTTTTGGTTTGATCCGATTAGAGTATCAACTGCGATCAAGATAATATCTTCCGAACTTTCAAATTTATTGCCAGAAGAATCTGAATATTTTAATCAAAAAACAGATGAATATTTAGCTGAACTTGAAGAACTTGATTTTTATATCAAAAAATCTATAAATAAATTACCTGAAAACAACAAAAAATTTTTAACTTCACATGATTCTTTAGGTTACATGAGCAATCGGTATGATATTCATGCAGTTCATTCAATAATTCCAAATGTTAATAGTGACGCGGGGGTTAATCCTGAAGATCTTGTTAAAGCTGTAAAAATAATTAATGATCTTGATATTAAAATTATTTTTTTAGAAAATGAAACACCAAACAAATCCGCTGAAACTGTAGCTGAAGAAACTGGAATCAATGCAGTAAAAGGGCTAAGTGTGGAGACTCTTACCTCTGAAAAAGAAAGTTATATTGACTTTATGAGAAATAATATTAACATAATAATCAAAAACCTTAATGAAAATTATGACAAATGAAATTACGAAAAATTATTCCATACAAGTTTTTGATGTTTGCGTAGAATTCGAAAACACTTTAGCTCTTGATAATGTTTCTTTTTCTGTTCCAAAAGGTGTACTCACAGGAGTCGTAGGACCAAATGGAGGAGGTAAAAGTACATTATTTAACTCAATAGCAGGATTACAAAAAATTACTCATGGAAAAATTTTAATAAACGGCATTTCTTCAAAAAATATAAAAGGGAAAATTAGCTATGTGCCGCAAAGAGAACAGGTCAACTGGAGATTTCCATTATCCGTTAAAGATGTTGTTTCACTAGGTAGAATATGGAGAGGTAATATTTTACAAAAATTTGGGTTTTCTGATGATCAAATAATAAAAGATTCGCTAAAAAAAGTAGACATGTGGCAATATAGAAAAGATTTAGTTAATAATTTATCAGGTGGACAACGTCAACGAACATTTATAGCTAGAGCGTTAGCCCAAGAAACAGAAATTTTATTACTTGATGAAGCTTTCAGTGGAGTTGATGTGGCTTCACAAGATGGTGTTATAGATATTTTAAGAAATTTAAAAAATGAAGGTAAAACAATTCTTATAGCTACACACGATTTAAATAACCTATCGGAAAGATTTGATTCTGTGTTGTGTATCAACAGACATATTTGTGCTCATGGTGACCCTGAAAAGGTTTTCACTCCAGAAGTATTAACTGAACTTTACGGAGCTCATGGCGAAAAATTTGCCGAACATAACATTGGAAGTCACAATAATGGGGATTGAATTAATAACCGAACCTTTACAGTACTCTTTTATTTTAAGAGCATTAGTAATATGTGTTTTAGTCGGAGTCATGTGCCCTTTTTTGGGGGCTTTTGTTATAAATAGAGAAATGGGATTTATGGGCGATGCCTTAGCTCATTCAGTACTACCTGGAATGGTTGTCGCATATTCGGTGGGTTTTAGCCCAATCATTGGAGCAACTCCTAATGCGATTATTGTAGCACTAGCAATTGGTTTTATTGTAAAAAAAACAAAATTATCAAATGACACATCAATTGGAATAATCTTTTCTACTTTATTCTCTATAGGTTTAATTACAATTTCTTTTTTGGGAGGTACAACAATAAATGTGGAAGACATCTTACTCGGGGAGGTATTAAGCACTACTACAACAGACGTTTTTGTAACAACATTACTAACTATATTTTTATTGATAGTAATGATAATACTGTATAAACCAATGATTTTTACTGGTTTTGATTTTGAAGGAGCTAAAGTTGCAGGGATCCCTTCCGAAAAATTAGATTACTTGTTATTAGTTCTATTATCTATAGTGATCGTTATCACGTTACAAGTCATTGGAGTAATCTTGGTAATTGGTATGCTAATTACCCCTGCAGCTGCATCAAGTATGATCGCAAAACGTTTCCCACAGATAATTATTATAGGAATAGCTTTTGGAGTTTTTTCTTCAGTATTAGGTCTTTATTTATCATATTATTTTAACTTGCCTTCAGGGCCATCTATAGCTTTAGTATCATCTAGTATTTTTGGATTATCATTAATAAAAAAATGGATAACCAGATAAAATTAAAAAATTGATTCTTGTCTAGTAAATGAAGTTTTTATTCTACATTTCTTAGCGATTTAGAAAATAAAATAGTTAGTGTTGCTAATGATAAACTCCCACTTACAGCAATAATTAAAGTTTCATTGATGCCTAAATACTCTAAAAAAAATCCCCCAAAAAGCCAACCTAATTGATAAGTAAGTACGCACATAAAATATAAACTGATTACCCTCCCGCGCATATTATCAGAAGATTTAGTTTGAAGAAGTACAGGTATTGTAATCATCCACCCTGAAATTCCTATTCCCATAATAATCATAGATAATGAACACATTACAAAATTTGGAGAAAAACCGAAAAATAAAATGCCAAAATCAAATGCCAAAAAAGAAATTATTATGAGAAAGATCTTTTTTATTCTTTCATTTATGATAAATAAAATTATTGAACCTATTAGAGTACCTATACCATTCATAGCAAGAACAAAACCATACTCAAATTCACCTAGACCCAAATCTTGTTTGATTTTAACTGGAATAACAGGTTGATAAATCCCTGAAAAAATTGCTGTAATTGAAAGAATCAATAAAGCTCTGATAATAGGATTTTTGAAAGCGTATTTTAATCCTAATTTCATATCCAAAAAAATACTTGTTTTTCCTAATACATCAGATGATTTATATCTTGTTTTCATGGAAAGAATCATCAAAGCTCCACAAAAGTAAAAAAAAGTTAAAACATAAAATGAAAGATCATATCCAAACCATAATAATAGCCCTCCCATACTAGGGGCAATTATAGTTGCAAATGTTGATGATGCAGCACTAAAACTTGTTGCCGAAACTAATTTGTTTTTTCCAACAACATCTAGTACATATGCTTGACTAGCTGGATTATGTAACGCAAACATAATGCCTATAACTAAAGATATTGGTATCAAATACCAAATTGTCGCTGAATCAAGAATTTCAAAGGTTAATAAAATTCCAGTTATCAAAGCCATAATAGTAATTACAATTTTTGTTATCCATAACAGTTTCCATCTCTCTACCCTGTCAGCTAAAGCTCCTCCAAATAAAGACATTGTAATCACCGCTATCCCTGGCAAAGCATTAATCAATCCCATCATTTTTTCTGACTCGGTAATATCCAAAACTATCCAAGCTATTGCCATTACCCTAATTTGATAACCTGCAAATATAAAAAAATTAGATAAAACTAAAAATTTATAATCACGTATGGAAAATAAAGATATAAAATTGGCAGCAAATAAGGCAGGAATCTTACTAAATAACGAGAACAACGTTTCCTATCAATCAGAATAAATCTAACAACTAATCTTATTATTTAGTATATCTGTTTTTATCGTTTAGAAAATATAAAACTTTAATCTTATTTCGGATCTTCATATATTAATAACATAACGATTATTTGTGATTTATAAATTGGTCACTTATAAAACATTTTGACTTTCGAGGAAATATATATTTTTTTGAAGTAAAAACATTAAAATTCTCTCATAAAAACATATCAAAATAAAAATTATTAATTATTTATTGCTCATATACTTTGGTAACTAAATAACCAAAATCATAATGTCAGAATCTAGAGCTAGTTATTTCCATGAGGTAGCAAATATATTCTGACTTTAGTTTTGAATATTTATGAATTGCTTTAAAAATTGATTACTGGTCAAAGTGTATTAACCTTATAGACTAGATAGACTAGAAACTCAGTAAAATATCATGTAGAATCAGCCTACTAAAGATTACAAATTCTTTCTAAAAAGGTTAAAAAAAGTGCGTATAGGTAATGGAGAATTCTCATATAAATGGATAGATAACTGGGCTAAATTACCAGAAACCGATGGCTGGGCACATCATGGAATATCTGTTACTTCGGATGAAAAAATTATTGCAATACATCCAACTGAACCAATGGTAATTATATTTGATAAAGCTGGGGAATTGATAGATTCTTTTTCAGTACCTATCCGTGAAGGACATCAATTAGCTCTTTCATCCGATGGGAATAAACAAAATTTATGGATTGCTGATCCAGGTAAAAAAAATGTAAACATCAATGGAATTTATGAACAAATACAAGGTGATTTGGGTGGACAGGTAGTATGTGTTTCGCTCGATGGAAAGATTATACAAATCATTCCTAAACCACCACATAAAGTTTATAACAATGGAACATTTGCTCCAACATCAGTTACTGTATTTGAAAAATCATTAAGTGGAAATGGCGACATATGGGTTGCAGATGGCTATGGTGAAAGTTATGTACATAGGTTTAGTTCTTCTGGGGAACTACTTTCATCTATAAATGGAGAAGAAGGATCTACTGGTAGATTTGATTGCCCACATGGAATATGGATTGATTATAGAAAATCAAATCCAGAGTTGTATGTTGCAGATAGAACTAATCACAGAATCCAGGTTTATGACTTAGAGGGTTCATTTGTACGTTCATTTGGATCTGAAGTACTAACTAGTCCTAGTGCTTTTGCGATTGACGAATCACATATGATTGTTGCAGAGTTACGGGCTCGTCTTGCAGTATTTGACATAGAAGACGTTTTTATTACATATATTGGAGAAAATGAATCTATTTCCAGGATAGAACGAAATAGCTCTGAAGATGTTCCAGGATGGCCCAACAATATTGATGAAAAAGGAAATACAGTCCGCTCAAAAATATTAGAGCCAGGAAAATTTAATAGCCCACATGGCATTGCAACAGATGAGTCAGGAAATATTTATTCTGGCGAGTGGTTAATAGGTGGACGATACACCAAATTAGAAAAAATTAATTAAACTTTTTAAGGAGTAATAATATGAAGGCAGTTGTATATAAGAAACCTTTTGAGGTAGCTATAGAGAATGTAGATGATCCAAGGATCAATCATCCTAACGATGCAATAGTTAAAATTACCTCTTCTTGTATATGTGGATCAGATCTACATATGTATGAAGGTAGAACATCAGCAGAACCGGGTATAGTTTTTGGTCATGAAAACATGGGCATTATTGAAGAAATAGGTCCTGCTGTAAAAGAAAGAAAAGTTGGAGATAGGGTTGTAATGCCTTTCAATGTAGCTTGCGGATTTTGTAAAAATTGTCTTGGAGGTTTCACAGGATTCTGTACAACAGTTAATCCAGGATTTGCAGGAGGAGCTTATGGATATGTTGCTATGGGTCCATGGGTTGGTGGTCAAGCTGAATATTTACAGGTTCCGTTTGCTGATTTTAACTGTCTACCTCTACCTAAAGGAAAAGACCATGAAACAGATTTTTCTCTATTGGCTGATATTTTCCCCACTGGCTATCATGGGGCTGAATTAGCTGGAGTAAAACCTGGAGAAAGTGTCGCTGTTTTCGGAGCTGGTCCAGTTGGATTAATGGCTGCATATAGTTCTATAATTAGAGGAGCAGCAGAAGTTTATTCGATAGATCATGTCAAAGAAAGATTAGATAAGGCTTCTAGTTTTGGTGCGATTCCAATAAATTATGATGATGCTGATCCTGTAAAGCAAATCAAAGATATTAGAGGAGGTAATGGAGTTGACAAGGCAATTGATGCGGTAGGATATCAGGCTACAAGTGCTGGTTCTTCTGCGGCTGGAGGTGAACAAGATGAAGTTCCAAATATAGTATTAAATCAACTAATTGAGGTCGTCAATCCAACTGGTGCGCTTGGTATACCAGGTCTTTATGTTCCATCGGATCCAGGCGGAGTAGATGAAAATGCCAAAAAGGGAGCACTATCTATTAATTTTGGAAGATTATTTGAAAAAGGTCTTAAACTGGCTACTGGACAATGTAATGTCAAAAATTACAATGCATATTTAAGAGATTTAATTATCGCAGAAAGAGCCAAGCCTAGCTTTGTTGTATCACACGAAATATCACTTGACGAAGCACCTGATGCATACGTGAAATTTGATCGGAGGGAGGACGGTTACACAAAAGTAGTGATACATCCATAAATTTGAAAAATAATAGAATGACATTAAAACAAAGAATTTTATATTTAAGTGCACAGTCTACTGATCCTAGATCACCCACAATATCACAAGCTATACATGAACCTATAAAAGATTCTATAGTTGAAATTGACCCAACAATAACTGATATAGATTACAAATCTGTTCATGAAGCTGTAATTGACGGATGGAAAATAGTCCATTTTCCAGATCAACGCGGTTCACTTTCAGATACAGAAATAGAAGTTTTGGGATTCCAATTCATTCTAGAAAAAATAGAGGAATTTAATGCCTAAAGATAATGAATTAACTTTATTATCTGATGATGAAATTGTTAACTTTATAACTAAAGGTTACCACATTATTGAGCCTTTTCTTCCAAAAAAGTTTCATACTGAAATATATAAAAAACTAGAATCTTTACCTACTAATCCTGGTGATAGAATTTACAAAGTAGTTCCAGATCTTCAAAAAATATATTCTAACAATGCTGTAATAAGGGTATTAACTAGTCTACTTGGAAATAAATATTCTGAAGCATCACATAAACACTGTCATAAAAACCATCCAGGAACAAGAAGTCAAATGTGGCATCAGGATAGCTTAAATATACCTGCACTTTTAGATGGAAATAATCGTTTTCCAGATCATATTAAAAGTGTTTTGGTAATGTATTATCCTCAAGATGTAGAATCCAATATGGGACCCACAGCCTTGATACCTGGATCGCATTTATTCAAATCTGCTCCTGATAGAAATGCATCACATGGGAATTTTAGGGATCAAGTAATAGCAACTTTAAAGGCTGGATCATTACTTGTTCTTCATTTTGATATATGGCATGCTGGAACAGCTAATACAAGTAATAAAATTAGGTACATGATAAAGTATCTATTTGAAAGAAAACATGAATCCAAAAAACCTTCATGGAATCATAATTCCTCTGAAAACCAAAGAATTTTAGAAAGATTAGAAAAAGATGAAGCTGCAGCTATACAAAGATCTTTAATACCTAAAAGAAATTACCTTCGTATGAAGATGTGGAACAATATTGCAGGTGATGCTGCTTTGAAGTACGAATACCATGACAAATGGGCTGGAGCTTGGCCTAAACCAAACAATATATTACTTTGATATTTTTCAATAATATTTTTATAAAAACACTACGATTATGGCTTTAAAATAGTAGAACCGATTGTAGATCTTTTCTCCAAATCTTCATGAGCTTGCTGTATGTCTTTTAGAGAGAACATTTGACCGATTTTTATTTTCATATAACCATTTAAAACTACATCAAAAAGATCTGTAACTCCATTATCAAACAAATCTTTATTTGAAATATGAGTCGCTAGAGTAGGTCGAGTAAAATAAAGCGAACCTTTAGCTGAAAGTTTTGCCGGATTAACACCTTTTATAGCTCCAGAAGCATTTCCATAACTGACTAACATTCCAAATTCCCTCAATGAATCTATAGAGCTTTCTAAGGTTGCAGCACCCACAGAATCATAAGCAACATCGACTCCTAATCCATTTGTAATATCTCTCACTCTTTCCGCTATATTTTCATTTCTATATAATATTACGTGATCACAACCATTTGATTTTGCTATTTCAGATTTCTCCTCTGACCCAACACATCCTATAACATTTGCTCCAAGAAATTTTGCCCATTGAGATAAAATCAAACCCACGCCACCAGCTGCAGCATAAACTAAAATATTATCTCCTGATTTAACCTTGAATGTTCTTTTTAATAAATATTGTGCTGTTAAACCTTTAAGCATAATTGCTGCTGCTGTATCGTCATCTATAGCATCTGGTATTTTAACAAGTTTATTAGCATTAATAGTACGTTCTTCAGAATAAGCACCCATATCCATAGGATACGCTACCCTATCTCCATTAGAAAAACCTTCTACATTATCACCAATTGATTTTACTATTCCTGCCCCTTCCATTCCTAGAGTTATAGGAAAATTGTCAATTGGGTATAAACCGGAACGATAATATACATCTATAAAATTTAATCCTATCGCAGTATGCTCAATCTTTACCTCACCAACACCAGGTTCATGGATGTGAATATCCTCTAATTTCATTACTTTGGGTGAACCAGTCTCATAAATTGTTACAACTTTAGACATATAATCTCCTTAATTCAAAATGATCTTATAAATTGTGAATTTTCTACCAATAATTTTTCAATAATTATAGAATTTTTTATTTCAAAATTAAGATACTAAATATACTGGAAGGCGATGACGATTACTATCTACAATTATTATCTCACCTTTATAAAAAGTAATCGAAGTAGGCGACCAAAAATATTTTTCTACATGAGATGATTCTTCGTGCGGATCTTTATCGAAACCAGGTAATTCAAAAACTAATTTAGATTTTGATCTAGCCTCTTTTTCTTCAATATTTGTATTTAGAAAATCATGAGCCCATTTAGATAAAGTAGCTTCTCCTCTAGTTGAATATATTAGATCACCATTTTGATTGAATGCTTTGAATCTATGATTACCCCAATCAGTAACAAACACATTACCTTTAAGGTCGACTGCAACATCTGAAGGATGAATAAGATCTGTATCTTTTTTTCCATATGATCCAATACTTTTTATAAAATCCCCATCATTTGAAAATTCTTGAATTCTATGATTACCCCAATCTGCAATATAGAGATTGTTTTTTGAATCTATGGTTATACCCCAAGGTAAATTTAGTTCTCCACTTAAGTCTCCAGGTTTACCAAATTTCCTAATGAATTTTCCATCTTCATCAAATACTTGTACTCTTCCATTTCTATGATCAACGACGTAAAGATTATCGTCATGATCAAAGGCTAGACCGTTAGGACCATCAAATTGACCATTACCAGACCCAAACTCACCAAAAGAAGAAATGTAATTTCCCTCTTTTGACATCACAGTAATTTTATTCGTAGCTTCATCTGATATAAAAAGGTTATCTTTTGAATTTACAGCTATACATGATGGCCAGATAAATTGACCGTTTTCATTTCCAAAAGAACCAAAAGTCCCATAATATTCTTCATTCATATCCATTACAACAATTCTGCAACCCCTAGGATCTCCATCATGCCCCCTACCAAGAACATAGATCTTTTCAGAACTATCAAACGCCAAATCCATTGGATAATAAAAACCCCTTCCTTGCATTGCAGCAAGTCCCATAGTATTTTTATATTTAATCTTTGAACTAATTGTTGTCATTTTATGATCGTTGATATTCTGGCATTGCACCAACAAATTTCAATAACTCAGCAATTTCTTCATCATTGATTTCTTCAGAAGAATCTAAATTGGAATCAGCATAATCAATTAAAATAGATCTTGTGTTTTCTGAAGTAGATAATGCTCCTAATTGTTCTAAAGATGCATCAACCAGTTTTTCGCTATCTATTGGAGAGTCTAAAGAAGATTTAATATTATTTATAATTTCTTTAACTCCAATATTATCTTTATTTCCTAAGCTTGAAGAAGAGAAATTAACCCTTTCAACTAATGTCCCTGAGTCTAACCATTCTGTACCCCAATGCCACCCCTCTACAGAAGGTGGACTCATCATCCATTGCCCCATGTATTGTGCATTAAGAGTAGTGAAATATTGATCTCGAGAAGGACGATTAAATTCTTTTGTTAACCTCAAAGTTCCAGCAACAAGTTCTACTGGGCTTTTAACTCTTTTATTCCAAACATCTTCTGATTTGAAAAAGTCAGATTTAAACAAAAATCTCAACATTTCTTTTATGTTATACCCTGAATCAAAATATACCTTTGAAAGCATTTCTATTGCTTCAGGATCATTTGGTTCCTTATATGGCCATTCTGGAACAGGAGGCTCATCAGCAACAAAAAAACTATACAAATGTCTAGAAATAAACTTAGCTGTAGCTTTCTGTTCACATATAATTTTGATGATATCTTCACCATTGAAATTACCTGTTTCCCCAAGAAATGTTTTCTCTTCTTCATCATGGTCATCTGGATTATATTCAAAATGCATTGAAAGACGCCCATATGGCCAAACGGAGTCTCGTTGGCATTTGAGAGTCATATAGTCAGAATTAGCAATTGTCCAACCTGTAAAAGCTCTAGAGGCTTCCTTAATATCCTCTTCAGTATAATTTCCTGTTCCCATAGAAAAAAGTTCTAAAAGTTCTCTTCCATAATTCTCATTAATGGCTCCTTTGTGACTTTCACAATTATCTAACCATATAATCATTGCAGGATCGCGTGACAACTCTACTAAAAGATTTTGATAATTTCCCAATCCATGCTTCAGTAACATTTTAATTTGATCATGAAGAACTTTACCATTGGCTAATTTTGCGTATCCTGTAGCAAAAATACCATGCCAAAAAAGGGCTACTTTTTCTCTTAGCGGAAAATCACTCCATATCATCCTATACATCCAATTCGCTCCATTAGTAGTACTCCCCAAACTTGCTCCATAATCCGGCTGATATCTACGAATCATATATTCTGATACTGGAATATTGGGATCATTATCCAACATATAGTCAACAGTTTTGTCGTATCCATTTTTAACTAACTTATCCAACTCCCCTTTATTAGCACCAAAACCAGCTCTTCTCATCAAATGTGCCATTAACAAAACATCTGCATTAGACATAAATTTTAACCTTTCCTAAACAAGTCATGTTGTTCATAATTCGCACCCAAAATAGGTACAGGGTCAATTTCTAACCACTGATCAAGCAAAGTAGCATATGTAGACCTGAAATCATTGTTATATTTCATATCCCCTTCAACTTGTTCTGATAATTCTAAAGAAGGTTGCTCACCATAAAAACCTCCTTTTACAGAACCTCCCATTACAAAAGAAACTCCACCTGAACCATGATCTGTACCCGAACCATTATCCTCAATTCGTCTTCCAAACTCAGAAAAAAGTAAGACAGCAACATCATCTTCCTTATCATGTTCTTTTAAATCATCAAAAAAATCACCTAGTCCGACTGAAAGATCTTTCCATAATTTTGCATGATTAACTAACTCTCCTGCATGTGTATCGAAACTACCATGTTGAGCATAATAAATTTTTGTCCCTACATCAGCAAAAATAACTTTAGCAATATCTTTTAAATTATTTGAAATAGGAGTGTCAGAATATTCAATCGAGGATGAATATTTTTCGTTTGCAGAAGAAAGAATATCTGCACCTATCATTGCATTAATACCGTTTTCACCCAAAGCTTCTAAAATTACATCCCTACCTAGGTGTGGGCCGTATAATCTTGAAAAAAAACTGAGAGCATAGTCCCTATTTTCTGAACCCTGAATATCAGTCATCAATCCATAGGTATCCAAATTCCCAACTGATGCAACTGGTACTCCTCTGCACTGTAAAGATCTAGGAAGACCTCTACCAAAATTCACTCCAGTGACGACATTCTTATGTTCAGGATCAATTTCTCTAATTGTCCTCCCTAACCATCCATCTGGTGCTATGCTTTCTGATTCTGCAGTATGCCATATATCCATTGATCTAAAATGCGACCGATTAGGTGAAGGGTATCCAATTCCATTAATTATAGAAACTTTCCTCTCATCCCAAAGGTTTTTTATCTGCAACATCTCTGGATGAAATCCCAATGATCCATCGATATCTATAATTTCATCTTCAGTCAAATGTATAGAGGAACGAGAGTCATGATAGATTCCATTATTGTACGGAACAATCGTATTCATAGCATCATTGCCGCCTGATAACTGAACAACTACCAGTGACCGATTATTTTTATCTGACATATTTAATCTATCCTATTTTTGTATAAAATATTACAATAATCTTATATCAGAAAACAGATAAAAACAACTATAAAAAGAAAATTTAGTATTTACCTTAAACCTCGGACCAATATTACTCCAAAAATTAATACATGGCTCCAATAATTCTTTGAAAGGATATTGAAATTTGAATACCCCCAAAAGCTCCTATATGATCTACAAAAATTGATCCGATTAACTGACCAACAATCGTAGCTAAAATGTAAACACCTATACCCATTTTTGGTACTAATAATCCTGCACCAACTAATAAAGGAACAGCCAAAATCCCTGTTAAAACAAAGTACCAGTTCAATCCTTTTGTTGAAAAATCAAGGCTAAAATAAAAAATACTAATATTGTTGTAATATTAGAAGTAGTATAGGTTTTTGAAAAGGTTGACATAAAGCAATATTCTTGTTTGAAAGTACCTTCCCTAATAAAAAAGCTACTATAATCATCCCTGTAGCAACGAACGAACTCTAAACGGCCTCAACAGATCCTCTCTCACGCACGCGATATTGCACAAATCATTGTTAATTGAACACCTACACCTATAAAGAATGCTACTAAAACATAACCCCAAGTACTTAAATATTTTAAGAATGACTACCCAAATAATATTGAATAGACATGATTCTAATTGCTTGATTATATCTACTATGATTCTAGAAATACATTCAATAAAATACCAAAAAAACAGCTAAAAATACCAATTCTAATTTTGTTACAACTATCTTTTAAACTAAACTGATAAAAATATAATGAAAAAAGTTATTTACATATTAATTTTCTGTATTGTTACTTTTGGTTTATTTTTCAGTATAAATAATCACTCTATCTTATCTACTTTTGCTGAAGAAAAACAAAATACTAAAAAATATAGTTATGAGAATAGATTTTTATCTAAAGTATCATCCATATTAGGTGTAGAAAAATCTGATCTCTCAAAAGCTATCAAACAAGCAAAAAAAGAAATAATGGATGAAAATTTACAAAGTTCAAAAAAAGAAATTAAATCTGGTCAGATTTTCCAAGACTTAGATAATAAAAAATATCATGGAAAATTCCGTAGTAAAAAAACTGATTCAGTAAAAAAACTATTAGGTTCAAAAATTGAAAAAGGCTTGATTACTCGTGAAGAAGCAGAAATTACATATAATTATATGTTGATAAAAACAGCATTAAAAAATGGTGAAATAACTACTCAAAACGCAAAAAAAAAATACTCAGAACTAGAAAAATCTTTAGATAAATTAAAAGGTAAAAAATCTAGTGTAAATATAAAAAATGAAAATCTAGGAAATAAAATTAACGAACTTGTAAATTCAGGTAAAAATACTGATGAACAGGCAAAGTTAAAAATGAATGCTTTGAATCAAAAAGAAAACCTCAAGTGATCTCATTTAATTGGAACATCAATCTACACCAAGGATATCAAGGGCATCCCTGTTTATAATCCCTTCTATATCAGACTCAGGAATTGTGGGTAATTGATGGTCCTTTGCAAATTTCGGCAGTAGGCGCAGATGATCTATATTGTGCTGTGGTTTAGTTACAGGCCAATCCGAACCAAAAAGGATTTTCTCTGTACATCCCCACTCATAAAAAAGCCTCATCGCCTGCCAAAAAGAATATGGCCTGTAAAACTGAGCTGAAACATCGGCCCATACATTCGGATGCTTCCTGACGACCGTTATACAGTCAGTCTGCCAAGGATGAGCTAAATGTGCCAATATTATCTTCAAATCAGGAAATGCCATAGCCACTTTATCAGTAGTAAGAGGATGCGCATAGGTAAGAGGAGCATCACTCATAGGACTTGTCCCTTGATGAAAAACTATAGGAATTCCATCCGACTCCAAACGCGAAAACATCTTAAAAGCTTCAGTCCCAGTCGGGTCAAAATCCTGGTAGTTGGGACCCAACTTAATCCCTTTGCAACCCAAATCACCTACACACCTATCATATTCATCCCGCCAACCTGGATCATTAGGGTGTAAACTCATAAAGGGAATGATCTTATCAGGAGCCCTTTTTGCAGTAATAGATGCCACGTCATTATGGTTAAGAGAATTATCCCAACCTATACCTGCACCAAAATCTGATCCCGATTTAAACTGACCAATCCCTGTACCAGGTATCCTCTTTATCCAAGGCCTAGGAGCAATACCAAACAAAAAAGCCTTATCTAAGGGAGCCATATCTCTAATATAGTCTTCTATTGTGTTTGTAAGTGTAACGACCTCTCCCGATCGCATAGTCTGCTCCGTCTTAACCTCATACGGAGGCACCTTGTCCGGGTGCGTCGGTAAATGTGTGTGAACATCAATAATCATAAATTACATTTCTCGCTTACATAAACATCTGAATTAATTGTAATACAGTATATGCAAAATCAAAAAAATCAATCCTATTTTGTCAATTTATTGAAAGATTACTATAAAACCGTGTCTGAAAAATTAAATTGTAATAACCTTTAGATTACTTAAAATAAAATAAGGAGTTATAAACTCATGTTGCATGAACCTAGAAAAATAATCAATCGTGCTAAAAACAGACTTAAACAAGGGGATGATATCCGAGTTTTTAATGTGTTTGAATTGTTAAAACCCTCGGTTATCAAAATAGTCCGGCAAAGTGGTTACAACATGATAAAAGTAGATGCTGAACACATTTTACATGACCCTGAGACATTGAATAATTTTCTAGTCATGGCCCGCGACAATGAGCTATCGCCAGCGGTTACGATACCAACTGTATCAAGACCACTGGTCTCCACTTTATTGGACGCTGGTGCCCAAGGAATATGCCTCGCTCACGCTGAAACTTTGAGTCAAGTTGAAGAGCTAGTGAAATGGATGAAATACCCTCCAATTGGTGAAAGAGCTTTAGCACCAACATCAAATGCGGAATACATAATAGATGACCCTTTGTTCCACTGTAAAAGCGAAAATAAATCTACTCTTCTAATACTAAAGATTGAATCTAAAAAAGGAGTGGAAAACGCTGAATCTCTATTATCAAATGAATGGGTGGATGCAATTATATTTGGACCGGGTGATTTAGCCGCGGACATGGGTTTCCACGGACAATGGAAACATAATGATGTGATCAAGACAATGCAAACAGTTTGTGACATAGCACTTGAAAAAGGAAAAGCGGTTGAAGCTCCATCGCTCGCTACAAATAGTTCAGAATATACTAGCCAAAGGGAAGCCGGATACCAAATTTTTGGTCCTCATAGAGGTACTGAATACGATCTCCTCCGAAAAGGTGCGTTAGAAGCTATATCATATCTTTTACCTGAAAACAAATAAGACAAAAACTATAAAGAGCATGTAACGAATTAATTTTAAGACCATAATTAAAATTATAAAAATCTTGTTCAAAAAAATTGCTAAAACAACTTAATTTATTAAACTTCATACTTTTTTATATTTTTATATTGATATCAGGAAGCGTGTAAATGAAAACCGAAAGTTGAAGAAAAAACAATTTACATAAAACTTTTCAGTAAAGTTATACTATTTCGTCATGAGTATGAAATATAAAATATCGTCATGAGTATGAAATATAAAATAGTTTTGCTTTTATTAGTAATCATTTATTGCACACCTTTTCCTTGATCATATAATTTGGATGCAAACCATAAGTTTTCGTACTGCAATCAAAAAAACTCAAATTTACCGTCAAATCTTTAATCCACAATTAAAAATAAGAATTCCTATATCTGATTAATTGGATGAATGTAAAAAAAATAATGAAGGTCGTTATAGAATAAGAATTAGGTTCCAACAATTAATGTCATGTTATATTGAGAATTTATTTTTAATAAATACAATTTTGAATAACATTTTAAATAATTATGAAATGGAAAAATAAAATATCTTGATATGCTCATGATACTATCACTCAATATGTCAATGGTCCTTTCAGATGCGCTAGAATAGTGAACATTGCTAAAGCATTAAGCCACTGGTTAGAAAGGGCTAAATAAAATGGACCTAGAACTAAAAAACAAAAGAGCTATTATCACTGGTGGAAGTAGAGGAATAGGGAAATCAATAGGAATGTCACTTTCTAAAGAAGGCGTAGAATGTGTCATTGTTTCAAGGAACAACAAATCTTTAGAAATTGCAGTAAATGAAATTAGAAATTGCTCTAAAAATATATGTCATGGAGTTATCGCAGATACAGGTAATAACGATTCTGTAAAAAATATGGTTAATATATCTAAAGAATTAATGGGAGGAATTGACATATTAGTAAATTGTGCAGCAAAACCTCTAAGTCCAAAAAAATCTGGTATAGAAGATAAATCCATTGATGAAAAAATTGTTGAAGAAATCAATGTCAAAGTGATGGGATATTTAAGGTGCACTAGAGCTGTAGTACCATTTATGAAAGCGAATGGTTGGGGGAGAATAATAAATATTTCAGGGCTCGCATATAGATCATCGGGTAATATAGTAGGAAGCATTCGTAATGTTTCTGTAAGTGCTTTAACTAAAAACCTAGCAGATGAACTTGGTCCTTATGGAATAAATGTCACTGTAATACATCCAGGATTTACTATTACTGAAAGAACTAAAAATTTAGTTAGTTCTATGGCAAAAGAAAGAAAAAAAACAATTGATGAAATTTGGGACGAAATACATCAAAATAATTCTACTAAGAAAAAAATTTTCGCTAATGACATTGCTTATATTGCTACCATTTTAGCATCACCAAAATCTATTGCTATTAATGGGGATGGAATTGCGGCAGGTGGAGGTATTGGAAACGCTATATATTATTAGATACATCTTTGAAGAAAATTTACTTAAAAAATCATAATCATTTATCTTTCATTAGGGAATATCAAATTACATTTAAAAAATAAAAT
>PBDR01000011.1 GCA_002717385.1 Chloroflexota bacterium | reverse complement strand
GGTAATTTTTTTCTTAGTAAAGGTAATATCCCATCAACTCTAGGGTCGTTTTTTAATTCTCTCTCAACTCTATCTAGTACAGCATCATCAAGATAATCATCCCCAAAACGAGAAAACACTGGAGAAGACAGTCTTATATCAGTCTCTCCCAAAGCCCTGAAGGCTCCAATACGTATAGCACTATTTATAGAATCTCCTATAGATAAGGCAGACATAATAATAGTAGTACTCAGCATTAAACCTACTACAATAAGAATAGTCTGTGACTTCCTTCTAGGTATATTCCTAAGAGCCATTTTTAGTAGAACACGATTTCTCAAGACCAGAAGTAATGTAAATAATGATATTATCACCATCAAACTTGCAAGTGAGATGGCTAAATGATTCATTTCAATGCCAAATAATTTTTCCATTAAATTTCAAAAAAATTCATATCATTTCCCATCATCTACTATTTCACCATCACTCATTCTGAGAATCCTATTAGTTTGTGAACCTATATCTTCAGAATGAGTAACTAAAACAAAGGTTTGTTGTTGTTCATGATTTAATTTTTTTATTAAATCCATTATTTCAGTGGCATTTGAAGAATCTAAATTTCCCGTGGGTTCATCTGCCCAAACTATTGAAGGGTCATTCGAGAGTGCTCTAGCTATTGCTACTCTTTGTTGTTGCCCTCCAGATAATTCTGCTGGTAAATGATCAAGTCGATCTTCTAAACCCACCATTGCGAGTTTTTCTACTGCTTTTTTTCGTGCTTCTTTTTGGGAAATTCCTGCAAGTATAATGGGCAACTCTACATTTTCTTGAGCAGTAATTACAGGTAATAAATTATATGCCTGAAAAACAAACCCCATAGATTTGGCCCTATATTCACTCAACTTATCATCTGACATTTGTCTTAATAATTGTCCCGATATAACTACATCGCCTGAATCAATAGAATCTAAACCTGATAAACAATTTAATAAAGTAGTTTTACCTGAGCCACTTGGTCCCATAACAGCGACCATTTCACCTTTAGTAACTTCTAGAGATACATCTACTAATGCCTTAACAGTTATATCTTTGGAACGGTAAGTTTTGTTAATATTTTCTGCGGTAATTATTGATTCAGTCAAATAGTTTATAATCTCCAAATATTACTCATCTATATATTAATAATAATATTTAATAACAATTTATCTACTAAATTAGATGAATAAAATGTAGTATATATTCAATATACTTTTGAAATATTAACTAACAAATTTTATGTCAACATTAGTAGTATGGAAATTTTGAGTAATTGTAGAGTCTACAGAAAAAACTTTTAGTATATTTTCTTTAGTAAAAACATCTCCTGGAATACCATAGGTATAATTTTTACCTTTAAAAATCATTAATATTTCATCGCATAATTTTGATGCAAGATTTAGATTGTGCATTATCATAATATTACCGGTATTCATAACTTTACTTTGTTCTCTAATTAATGAAGCTATTTGTATTTGGTATTTGATATCAAGACCAGTTACAGGTTCATCCATTAAAAGATACTTAGAAGACTGAGCAAGCATTCGTGCCAACATCACTCTCTGTCTTTCTCCACCAGAAAGAGAATAAATATTCACATTAGATAAATTCTCTATACCTACTCTACTCATGGCTTTTATAGCAATATCTTTTTCTGAATCATCTTGTATTTGAAATCTACCCATATATAAATATCTAGACATCATAACAGTTTCCAAAACTGTAAATGGATGATTCTCTTCGAATTGAGGAAGGTAGCTAATTAACTTTGCTCTATCTGACCGTTTTATTTTGTTGATATTTTCTCCATCCACTTGAACAAAACCTTTGTCAGGTTTCAAAATTCCTGCAATAATTTTAAGTAAAGATGTTTTACCACTTCCATTAGGTCCGACAATCCCTAAAATTTTTCCAGGGAAAACTTCTAGCGAAACATTATTTAAAATCGCTTTTTTCCCGAAACTAAAAGACACAGATTCGACTTTTATACCATTCTTTTTCATCTTAATTCTCAAAATCTTCAAATATTATTGAAGAAAAAACATCAGGATAAAGTAATTTACAAAGGTTTTCTATGCCTCTAACGTTCCAATGAGACAACGTGGTATAGTACGGTGGATGAACATGAAATATCTTTTGATTTTTTATTGCAGGAACTTCTAATAGAACTGGATGGTTTAAGAGTTCTTTTTGAAATTCTTCAGCTCCCTTTCTAGGTTGTGGTAATAAAATCACGTCAGGGTTAATTTCTGCAATAGATTCAATACTAATTTCTTTATGTTGATTAATTCCTACTTCCGCCGCGGCATTAATTGCTCCTGCTTGTTCAATAATTCCTCCTTCAGTAGAATTAGAACCAGCTGCAAATATCGTTGCCCATTTGGTAATAGATAATACTCTCTTTTGATTAGTGTTTGGGATTTTTTTAGAAAGAAAATCCAACCTGTCTTTTATTTCATTAACCAATATTCTAGCTGCATCTTCTCTTCCTAATGCATAACCCATTAAAAGAATGTTTGGGATATTACCTTGAGCGGAATTATCCAACTCAGCTCTAAGTACTGGAATTCCTGCTTCTTTCAAAATTGCTATAGTTTGAGGGTCAGTATATTTTGATGCAATCACTATATCTGGGTTAAGTCCAACTACTTCTTCTGGATCATATCCAATCTCAACTGAAGTGGATGCAATCTCGGAAATATTAGAAATTGTAGAATCATAAAAAAAACTATAAACAGCTAAAATTTTATTAAAATCCATTATCGCTGCCAATATTTCAGTATGCCCCAGAGATAGAGAATGAACTCGTTCAGGTGGTTCGTTAATTGTCATTATCCCTTCAGTAGTTTTTACAGATCGGGGCCAACCAAAATTCTTTGAATCAACTATATTTTCGATATTAAATAGTTCACTTTTATTTATCTCTATTTTATTACTTTTGTTAAATAAATTAACTTCACTAATATTTGATGATTTAACATTACAACCAATACAAAAAATCAACATAGAAAATATCAAAACATACCTATTTATAGTGGCAAAAAATTTAATCAATAGTTTTCTCCTTTTATAATGAATAAAAATTCTTTCTATTTGTAATAAGTAAATATATAAAAAACGGTGCCCCAAGAAACGAAGTAATCAACCCTACTCTTATTTCTGCAGGAGAGATAATTGTTCTGGCTAACGTATCAGAAAATAAAACAAATATTGATCCAGAAAAAAAAGTAAAAGGGATTAAAATTCTATTGTCAGCACCGATTACCAATCTAACTATATGTGGAATAATCAATCCCACAAACGCTATAACACCAGTATAAGCTACAGAAACACTTGTAATAATTGAAGCTATTATTAATAAAAAATTCCTGGTAAATTGTACTCTAATCCCCAATGATTCTGCTTGATCTTCTCCAATCATTAAAATATTAAGATCTCTAGCAAAAATCAAGGATATTATACTAGGAATAATAACTATAGGAGCAATAAATTTCAATCCTGCCCATCTAGCTGTATCAAATCCTCCAGCAAGCCAAAAAATCATTTGTCTTTGGGATTCAATATCACCAGAAAAAAGAATGATAGCTGAAGTAATTGAATTAAGAAATGCACCTATCGCTATCCCAGATAATATAAGAGTTGGGACAGAAATTCTACCGGCAAAAGAAGAGATTCCAAATACGAGAAATAATGCAATAAATGATCCTAAAAATGCAAAAAAAGGGATCGCCCACACCGACAAAACTGCAATCCCAGTAAATATTGCAAAAACCGCTCCTGTCGCACCTCCAGCTGAAACACCTATGATACTTGGATCAGCTAAATTATTCCTAAATAAAGCTTGCATAATTACACCAGATACTGAAAGTCCTCCTCCGACTATAAAAGCCATTAAAATCCTTGGGAGTCTAACAGTTTGAATTATTGCAATCTGAGTATCAGAAATTAGATGATTTTCAAACCCAAGATAATTAAGAAAAAAATTAAATGTTTCTCCTTTTGAAATTTCATAAGGACCTACGTTTATTGAAACGTATATAGTGAACAAGGATATTATAATAAGGAAAAGAATCCCAAAAATTAACTTACCCTTAACATGATATTGCTTGGGTGTTCGTACTGTATTGCGCAGCAAAATTCACCTACTGAAAAAGAATATGGAAAGCACATTCCTATATTTTTACATTGGCAGGTTTCCTGGCTTACGGATTCTAATTTAGATCGAAAATCAACCTTCCCATCATTGAAATGACAGTGGATAATGAATTTCATCCGACTACAGTGGCGCAACCGCAACGGCATTTAACCGTTTTCCCTATTATTCAGAGTTAACCAATAATAATTCTTCTCTGACACCAAAATGTAAACTTTATCGTTCTTTTAAGATTATTTGAAGTAATTATTAAAGTCAACATTAGTAGACAAATCTTGTAAATTATTAATTATCAATTGAATTTAAAAAATGTTAAAATTAATTATTGAAAATTATCAAACTGGTAGGGTTTTCATTATGTCAACAACTAAACATAAAAATAAAAATACTGAATGTGCTCACCATTGGAGTATAGATCCTCCAAATGGAACTATGAGTATAGGAAACTGTAAATTATGCGGAGAAACACGTGAGTTTCGTAATTCTTTTGAATATTCATCTTGGTATGGAAGCAAATCTCCATCTGATATTGCTCCATCTCAGACAAATACTCAACAATCTGAATAATTATATGTGGAAAAAACAATGGATTTAGAAATTTCTGGAAAACACGCACTGATTACTGGAGGTAGTAGAGGATTAGGAAAGGAATCTGCCATCTCACTAGGTAAAGAAGGTGTAATTGTTTCTATATGTGGAAGAGGTGAAGAAGATTTAAACAAAACAGTGAAAGAATTAAAAGATCTTGGCATATCTGTTTCTGGACATGTAGCTGATTTATCTAAAAAATACTCGGCAAAAAAATTGTTTGATTCTTCAATAGAAGCTAATGGTAAAATTGATATTCTAATTAATAATGTAGGAGGAAGCTTAGGCACTTCAGATATATTAAATTCTTCAATGGATGAATTTTCTCATGTAATGGATGTAAATTTGTGGTCGGCAATTGAATTAATGAAATTATGTATCCCAAATATGAAAAAAAATCAATGGGGCAGAATAGTCAATATAGCATCAATTTACGGAAGAGAATTCGGTGGAACCGCTCCTTATATGACTGCTAAAGCAGCTATGATAGCTGCTTCAAAACATGCATCACAAACTTTAGCAAACACTGGTGTCACAGTTAATTCGGTTGCACCAGGTTCGATATTGTTTAAAGGAGGAACATGGGATAAGTTTATTCAAAATAATTCAAAAGAAACTGTAAAAAAGTTCATAGAAAAAAATCTACCCATGGAAAAATTTGGTTGGCCAGAACCAGTTGGTGCAACAGTCACATTTTTATGCGCCAAAAAATCAGCTCTGATTACAGGCGTATGTATAAATGTAGACGGTGGACAATCTCATAATCTTTTCTAACTAATTCTATAACATCTAACTAAACGTTTATTACTTAAGCAACCTCAACAGATGCACCGGCACCTTCCAGCTTTGTTTTTGCATTTTCAGCATCATCTTTATTAACATTTTCAAGAACTGGCTTCGGAGCTCCTTCAACAAGATCTTTTGCTTCTTTTAAACCCAAAGGAGTAACTTCTCTTACAGCTTTAATAACTGCTATTTTATTAGCTCCAAATTCTTTTAATGTCACAGTAAATGAATCTTTTTCATCTGCTTCAGAAGAACTCGTCGCATCAGTATCCCCTGATTGGGGAGCTGCAACAGAAAGAGGCGCAGCTGCACTAACACCAAATTCTTCTTCAAGAGCTTTGACTACTTCAGATAATTCCAAAACAGACATTTTTTTTATTTCTTCGATTAACTCTTCTTTTGTCATAATAAACATTACTCCTTATTATCTAAATTATTCTAAATTATTATTTACGTGTCTTTTCAATACGGTAATTAGTCCTCTAATTGGTCCTTCCATAACATTTAATAACCCATAAATAGGACTATTAATAGAGGTAACCATTTTAAATATCAGTTCTTCTTTTGAAGGAAGTTTAGCTAAACGTTTAATTGTTTCCTCATCTAAAATATCTCCATCAAGCCATCCTCCAATTATAACCATAGGAAGTGAATTTTTGTCAGTATGATTTACAAGAGCTTTAGTGGCTAAAGCAGGATCAGTAGAACTGGTCAAAAATCCGATAGGACCATCCATAAATTTTTTAAGCTCCGGTTTACCAGCTTCATCAGCAGCAAGTCTCGCATAAGTGTTTTTAACAATTTTAAAATTACAACTTTTTTCTCGCAATGATGCTCTAAATTTTCCCATTTCAGAAACATTTAGACCACGATATTGAGCTGCAACAATGATTGAAGAGGAAGCAAATAAATCAGAAACTTCCTTTACACTTTGTTTTGCTTTGTCTGTTGGCATTTTTCTCCTAAATTAATCCAAAAAAAAACCCGAATTCCTCCGGGGTTCTCGCAAAGTAACATTTATTACTAAGAAGACCTCGGAAGGCTGTAAAACATTTATTCCTTAAAGGAAGCCGACTGTCTTTGGTCTGGATTATGTTATCAATTAAAATTGTACACTTTATATAAGTGAATTGGATAACTTATAGTGACTCATAATTACTAAATTTCTCCATTTCGGTCAAATTTAACTTAACACTAGGTCCCATAGTTGAACACATAGAAGCAGTTTTGATATATTGACCTTTGATATTTTCAGGCTTTGAATTTAATAAACGCGAATAAACACTACGTAGATTTTCCAAGATTTGATCTTCATCAAAACTAACATTACCAATTCTAGCGTGTATATTAGCACCTTTATCTAATTTTATTTCTACTCGTCCATGCTTGTTATCAGAAACTGCTGACGCAAGATTTTTTGATTCTACAACTGTTCCAGTTTTGGGATTTGGCATCAAACCTTTTCTACCTAAATAACGACCTAATCTACCAATCTTCGACATTTGATCAGGTGTAGCTATTGCAACATCAAAATCAGACCATCCATCCTCAATTTTTTTTATTAATCCATCGTTAATAATATAGTCAGCTCCAGACTCTTCTGCTGATTTCACATCTTTACCTTCAGCAAAAACCAAAATACGTACTTTTTTCCCGGTACCATGGGGAAGCTCAGCAATTTCTCTAATCTGCTGATCAGATTGCGAAGGATCTACACCTGTTGAAATATGCAGTTCAACAGCTTCTACAAATTTTGCAGTAGCATGGTCTTTAATTATCTTAACCGCATCTTCAGGCTTGTAATAATCAAGTCCTATCCCTGAACTACCTAACTCGTAACGTTTACTATGTTTTACCATGATTCTCCAATCCAAATAGTAAAATTTTATTCTACTTCTATTCCCATACTTCTAGCTGACCCTTCTATAATTTTGACCGCAGATTCTATGTCAGTTGCATTTAAATCCGGCATTTTAGTTATAGCTATCTCTTTGATTTGCGTGGAAGAAATTTTTCCTATTATCTCTATACCTGGTCTTCCTGATGCAGAATCTACTCCGGCAGCCTTTTTTATCATATCTGATGCAGGTGGAGTCTTTAGCTGCATATCAAAAGAACGATCAACATATACTGTGAGTTCAACTGGAACTATATTCCCAGATAATTTTTGGGTTCGTTCATTGTATTCTTTCACAAATTGCATAATATTAACACCAGCCGCGCCTAATGCAGGACCAACTGGAGGAGCTGGTGAAGCTTGACCTGCTGGTAATTGTAATTTTAATACTGTAGATATTTGTTTTGGCAATTATTTTTATCCTTAACTATTTTTAGGTCTTCTCCAGTTGAAGAAAATCCAGTTCAACAGGTGTTTCTCTTCCGAAAAACGAAACGTGTACTCTAACCTTTCCTCGATCTAAAAACACTTCATCAACTGTGCCCATAAAATCAACAAATGGTCCATCTTTAATTCTTACTCCATCACCAATTTGAAATCCAATTTTTACTCTAGGAGCCTCAGATTTCATTCTGCTTATAATTCTTTCAACTTCATCTTGTTCCAAAGGAACAGGCTTTGATCGATTTTCATTTGAATCTTCAGCTGATATAAAGCCAGTAACTCCAGGGGTATTCCTTACAATATACCAGGATTCATCATCCATCATCATTTTGATTAATAAATACCCAGCGTACATCTTCTTTTCAACTTCTATACGCTCTCCATCTTTAATTTCAACTTCTACTTCAGTGGGAACTATAATCTCAAGTATCCGATCCTTTACATCCATAGTTTCTATTCGTTGATAAAGGTTTTTTTGAACTTTATCTTCTTGCCCAGAATAGGTATGAACAATATACCATCTTGGAGAATTTTGAACTTTATTATCTATACTCATATTACTTCCTATGTCCCAGATAACAAAGCCATCAATCTAGAAAAAAAATAATCTACAATACCTAAAAGTATTCCTATAGTTATTGAAAGAGTCAAAACTAAAATAGTTAAACGAGTAGCTTCTTGCCTACTAGGCCAAGTAACTTTACGTAATTCCCCTATTACTTCAGAAAAAAATCTAATAATAGAGAAACGATTTGATAATTTAACCGACTTATTAACAGGAATTGATTTTCTTGCCATAATTGAATATACTACCTCCGTTCTCTAAATATTTGACCAGATCTACATTTGGGACAAAATTTCCTAAATTCAATCCTGTCCGGCGTGTTACGCCGATTCTTTTCGGAATTGTAGTTGTATTTCTTACATTCTGTACATGTCAAAACGACCAAAGTACGAACTGCACTTTTTCTTGCCATTATAATATTTTATTACTCAACTACCTTAGTAACAACCCCAGATCCTACAGTACGTCCACCTTCACGAATTGCAAATCTGAGATTTTCCTCTAAAGCTACTGGATACATCAAAGAAATATCCATCTCTGTATTATCTCCTGGCATAACCATCTCAACACCATCAGCTAATTTAATTTCACCAGTAACATCCGTAGTTCTAATGTAAAACTGTGGTTTGTAACCAGAAAAGAAAGGGGTATGACGACCTCCTTCTTCCTTTGTTAAGACATAAACTTGAGCTTTAGCTTTAGTGTGTGGAGAAAGAGATCCAGGTTTTGCTAAAACCGCTCCTCTTGCTACATCTTCTCGTTCTATACCTCGCACTAAACAACCAACAGCATCACCTGGTAAACCTTCATCAAGGGTCTTATGAAACATTTCTACTCCTGTAATAACAGTAGAAGTATTCTGACCAAATCCAACTATATCTATAGTCTCCCCAACTTTTACCTTTCCTCTTTCAACTCTACCAGTTAAAACCGTTCCACGTCCTTTAATACTAAACACATCTTCAATGGGCATTAAAAACGGCTGATCAGTAGGTCTATCAGGTACAGGAATATATTCATCAACTGATTTCATTAATTCGTTGATAGCCTTAACCCAAGGATTATCAGGATTATCGTGATTCTCTAGTGCTTCCAAAGCACTAACTTTAACAATTGGAATATCATCTCCAGGAAAATCATATTCAGTTAAAAGTTCACGGATCTCTAATTCAACTAATTCAAGTAATTCTTCATCATCCATCATATCAGATTTATTCAGAGCAACTACTAATCTAGGAACATTAACTTGTCTGGCTAAAAGAATGTGTTCTCTAGTCTGAGGCATAGGACCATCTGGAGCTGCAACAACAAGAATCGCACCATCCATCTGTGCAGCACCTGTGATCATATTTTTAATATAATCTGCATGTCCCGGACAATCTACATGAGCATAATGCCTAGCTTGAGTCTCATACTCAGTATGGGTAGTTGCAATAGTAACACCCCTTTCGCGTTCCTCAGGTGCGTTATCTATTTCTTCAAAAGCCTTAGCAATAACATTATCACTAGAATGTGATAATACATGTGTTATCGCTGCAGTTAAAGTTGTTTTTCCGTGATCAACATGACCTATCGTGCCCACATTAACATGTGGTTTACTTCGATCAAATACTTTCTTAGCCATTTTATCCTCTTATTATTCAAGCAATTTACCGTAAAAAAGATTAACTTACAAAATCATCAATTCTATTGTATATATATATTTTCTAATTTTCTTCATTTTTAGATGAATAATTAAATTGTTATGGAGCCCACACCGAGGATTGAACTCGGGACCTCATTCTTACCAAGAATGCGCTCTACCACTGAGCTATGTGGGCGCAAATACTCCATATAAAATGAGATAAAACAAAAAATTAGTGGTGCAGGGGACAGGATTCGAACCTGTGAAGCCGAGGGCGGCAGTTTTACAGACTGCTGGGTTTAACCACTCCCCAACCCCTGCTATTATTTAATTATTTTAACACACCAAAAATATAGAACCACTAAATATCATCGAAGAAATAAACAATTGGAGCCCCAGGTCGGATTCGAACCGACGACCTGCCGATTACAAATCGGCTGCGCTAGCCACTGCGCCACTGAGGCAATAAATTAAATCATCTAAAGATAAGAATATAGATTATTATAAAAAATGTTAATCTTTAGATTTAATTTGAATTATTTTTTTTGTTTCTTCTATAACCAAATCATAGATTTGTCTTAATGGTATCCCTTGTGAATTTGCTATTATGGCACAATCATCGTATTCAGGATTTATTTGTATTATTTCACCATTAATTTTTTTAACCTTAACCTGTATTTCACCAAAATTTGTGGTAATAGAAAATTTTTCTCTGTAAGCTAAATGACGATCTATAAACCTTCTTCTTATTCCCAGAGTAGAAGTTTCTCTCATAATAATTTCAACAATTTCTGATTCAATAGATTGATCTAGAAGAACTGATAATAGTACTCCAGGTCTATTTTTTTTCATCTGTATTGGTGTGACCCAAACATCTAAACAACCTTTTTTTAAAATCAGTTTTTGAACATGACCTATAATTTCACCAGATGTGTCATCAATATTTGTCTCTAATAAAACAATAGATTTTTTTTCTTCTGATAAATTGTCAATTTTTCCCAACCAAATCCCTGTAACATTTGAGTAATTATCTGGATTTTTATCTCCTGCCCCATATCCAACCTTAGTAGGGATAAAAGTAATTATTTTAAAATTTTCGACAAAATAAGAAACAATAGCTGCCCCAGTTGGGGTAACAAACTCTCCAGGAGGCATAGAATAGGAATTTCGTATCGGTACCTTATAATCTAAAAAAATTGATGCTGTGGCTAGTGCTGTAGATGACATTGCTCCATGACTGTTAACAAATTGACCATTACCTATAGGAAATGAAGAACTATAAAGTTCCGAAACTTCTAACAATCTTAATCCAATTACAAAAGCTGACACATCCAAAAGAGTATCTAAAGTTCCTAATTCGTGAAGATGAGTTTTCTTTTTTTCTTCAGAATGTACTTTCATTTCTGCTGTTTCTATAATTTTAAAAATCCCTTTAATTTTAGACTTGTCAGAATTAGGTAAAGATGATTTGATAATTTTTGCATCAAAATCATCCCATGTATAAATTTTTTGTGAATTATTTATATCAAAAGATATAGACGAAGCGGTAATTGCCCCTCTACGACATTTTTTAGATGTAATTTTCCAACCAGAAGGTTGGATTTTTTTTAATTCAGAACTTAAAGAATTTTTATCTACACCTACATCAATTAAGGCACCTAATAACATATCACCTGAAAGACCACCTAACACATCAATATATGCAATATTCATATTTACAAAAATTAAATTCCCTTGATTTCTTTATTCATTGAACCTGAGCGAAAACCTAGTGGGTCTAGTTCCATTTTTTTAAATCCAACATCAAAAATTATTTCTTGTATTTGATTTTTCATAGAAGATTGATTAAACTTTTTAAAATCATATAAAGGAATTTCTATCCTAGCTAAATCTCCATGATGCCTAACTCTGACAATTGGAAACCCAAAATCCCGAATTTTTTTTTCTGCAAATCCTATCATTTCTAAAGATTTAATTGAGACAGGAATTCCATAAGGTATTCTTGATGAAAGACAAGGTTGAGCCGGTTTATTCCATGATGGCAAATTCATTTCACGTGAAATAAATCTGATCTCATTTTTATTGAAACCTGAATCTACTAACGGAGATACCACCTCATAATCAGAAGCTGCTAACATACCAGGTCTATAGTCGCTTAGATCATCTATGTTAGCTCCATTAGCTATATATTTGTAATGATCACGATTTGCAATCTTTATAAGTTGAGAATATAACTCAGTCTTACAATAAAAACATCTTTTTAAATCATTAGAGACATATTTAGGATTATTTATTTCCTCTGTATTGATCACCAAATGGTTCCATTTAAAATCCTTGGCCACCTCCTTTGCAAAAAACAAATCCTCATCAGCTACGCTTGGTGAATTTGAAGTGACAGCTAAAACCCTTAACTCATTTAGATTATGTGCTACGGCAGTTAGGAAAGTTGAATCCACACCACCTGAGTACGCGATTATTATAGATTTATATCCTAATAAAATCTGTTCAAGTTTTTTTGTTTTTCTATTTAATTTTTCTTGGTCCAAACTAATAATACTGGAAAATAAATGATCTTATTTAATCAGGAATGACAGATTCTTCCTTCTTAATGGTCTTCTTTTTATTATTTAGTTTCTTTATAGTTATTTGATCGTTTTTAGAATCAACTTCTATAGAATCCCCAGCTGAAAACTTTCCTTTTAATAATAATTCTGATAGTTGATCTTCAATTGTATCCTGTATCAATCGACGGAGAGGTCTAGCCCCCATTTTTGGATCAAATCCATTTTTGACTAAAAATTGCTTTGCAAGTAAAGTCACGTGCATAAAAAGCCCGTGATCTAGAACCCTTATCTCAATATCTTTTAACAAAATATCAACTATCTTCATAATACTATCTGATGATAAAGGATGAAAAACAACTGTTGCATCTATACGATTCAAAAATTCTGGTCTAAATCCGTTAGAAGGATCTTTAACTGAGTCCAAAACTTGTGTCTTTATTCTTTCGTAATCAAGATCATTTTCTTTCTCATCTGAAAAATTAAACCCAAATTTTGACGCACTATTTATTAGGTTTGAACCCAAATTTGAGGTCATAACAATTATTGTATTTTTAAAATCTACTTTTCTTCCTTTTGAATCTGTTAGATGTCCATCTTCAAAAACTTGAAGTAAAACATTAAACACATCTGGATGAGCTTTTTCAATTTCATCTAGCAAAATAACCGAATATGACCGCCTCCTAACAGCCTCAGTCAATTGACCACCCTCATCAAATCCAACATAACCAGGAGGAGAACCTACCAGCCTAGAAACAGAATGTTTCTCCATAAATTCAGACATATCTAACCTCACCATAGCATCTTCTTCACCGAACATATATTCAGCTAATTTTTTCACTAGATGAGTCTTACCAACCCCTGTAGGCCCAAGAAATAAAAAAGCTCCAATAGGTCTTTTTGGATCTTTTAAACCAGATCTTGCTCTCCTTACAGCTTTAGACACCACATTTATGGCCTGATTTTGACCAACAACATGAAGTTGAAGTGCTTCTTCCATATTAATTAATCTTTGTTTCTCTTCTACATCTAAACGAGTTACAGGAATGCGAGTCCACATTGAAACAACTTCAGCTATATCTTCAGCGGTAACTGCAATAGTATGCGCATTTGAATTAGGGTTTTCTTTTTTCCATTGTAATTCAAGTTTCTCAATCTCGGTAATTAACTTCAGTTCTTGATCTCTTAATTCAGCTGCTTCTTCATATTTTTGAGAAGCAATGGAAGAATCTTTGCTTTTCCTAATTTTATTAAGTTTTTTTCTATTCTCTTTTAGAGGTTTAGGAACAGTCGCACTACGTATACGTACTCTTGATGAAGCCTCATCTATTAAATCTATTGCTTTATCAGGTAATTGTCTATCAGTGATATATCTGTCTGCAAGTTGAGATGCCACTTCTAAAGCCTCATCTTCAATTAATAAATTATGATGTTTTTCATATTCAGATTTAATTCCTCTTAAAATCTCAACAGTTTGAACAGGACCAGGAGCTTCAACATTCACAGGTTGAAATCTTCTTTCTAAAGCAGCATCCCTTTCAACATATTTTCTATAGTCATCCATTGTAGTTGCACCCACCACTTGAATTTCACCTCTTGCCAGAGCTGGTTTTAGAATATTGGCCGCATCGACAGCACCTTCAGCTGCACCTGCTCCAACCATAGTATGCATTTCATCAATGAAAAGAACACAATCTCCAGCTTTTGTAATCTCAGCCAAAACTTTCTTTAGTCTTTCTTCAAATTCTCCTCTATATTTTGTACCAGCAACAAGTGATCCCATATCTAAAGTAACCACGCGTTTACCGTCTAAAGTTTCAGGAACATCACCATCAAAAATCATAGTAGCTAATTTTTCAATAATAGCTGTTTTTCCTACTCCAGGTTCTCCAAGTAAAACTGGATTGTTTTTCGTTCTGCGACTCAGGATCTGTATAACCCTTTGAATTTCAGTATCTCGCCCAACAACATTATCCAATAAACCTTCTGAAGCTTTAAGAGTCAGATCAACACCGAGATCATCTAGTGTTGGAGTATTATTTGATTTACTTGCAGATGTAGTAACAGATCCAAGACTTTGATTTTGAATAATTTTGTTTGTCTCTTCCCTAGCTTGATCTAAATGAATTCCAAAACTTTCTAAAACTCCTGCGGCAACTCCTTCACCTTCACGCAATAATCCTATCAATATATGTTCTGTGCCAATATAATGATGATTTAATCTTCTTGCTTCATCAACAGCTAATTCAATCACTTTCTTTGCTCTTGGAGTCAATCCAATAGTATCATTTGAAGAAGACCTATCTCCTCTTGCGATTATAAATTCAACGGCAGAACGAATTTTAGACAATTCAATATTGTGGTTGGATAATACTTTCGCTGCAACTCCTTCATTCTCTCTAGCTAGACCCAAAAGAATATGTTCTGTACCAATATAGTTATGGTTAAAACGCTGAGCTTCCTCTTGAGCTAGAGACAAAACTCTTCTTGCTCGTTCTGAAAATTTTTCAAACCTACTACTGGACATTAGAAATATCTCCTTTCAGTTTTCTCATAATAACTAGGTTACGCTAAGATTTCTCTGATTCGTTCTGATCATCATTTTCATTACGAATGTTATCATCTACTTTATCAAGATCATCATTATTAATATCTGAATTTTCATCATTTTTAATTGTTTCTTGATTTTCTTCTGATTTAGGTTCTTCTACTTTAGATTCCTCTGATTTAGGTTCTTCTACTTTAGATTCCTCTTATTTAGGTTCTTCTACTTTAGATTCCTCTGATTTAG
>PBDR01000010.1 GCA_002717385.1 Chloroflexota bacterium | reverse complement strand
TTTAATTATTTCTAATCACATAAATTCTCAAAAGTTAATGAATGAATCAGAGACAATTTGTGGATTTAATTCTACAACTTTAATAGAAGCAATACTGATGGAAAAACCAATAATAACTTTATCTGTAGAAAACATCACAAATCTTCAGGATAAGATACTTTTATCAATAGACGATCAAACATCTTTTTGGAAAGATTTTGGATTTTTTTCTAAATACTTCAGTTCTGAAATAAAAACACCTTCCATTAAAAAACACAAAGGACTTTCAAATTTAATCCACACATTAAAAGGAAATTCATCACTACGGGTCGAATCAGAAATAATTAAATCAATTAAGGAAATTAAGTCATAACATGCCTAGTGTATTAATTTTTGGAGCTGGTTCTATAGGAAATCATCTTACGCACGCAGCACTGATAAAAAAATGGGATGTTAGCGTTATGGATATTGATGAAAAAGCCTTAAATCGTATGAAGGATAATATTTATCCTTCTAGATATGGGAAATGGGACGAAAAAATAAAACTAATTAATAATAAAAAATATATAAAAAAATTTTACGATTATATTTTTGTTGGAACACCACCTAATACTCATTTATTTGTTGCAATTGAATCTCTAAAATATACAAATTCAAATGTGATGATGATTGAGAAACCACTAACTACTCCAGAAATGTATTTAGCAGAAGAATTTTATAAAATCATTAGTCATAGAAAAATACAATGTTTTGTAGGTTATACACATGCAGTTTCTAAAGTAATATCAAAATTATTTGAAATAAAATTAAATAATCCCTCATTAGGTAAAATAAAAAAATTAACAGTTAATTGGAAAGAACATTGGGAAGGAATTTTTAATGCTCATCCATGGTTAAGCGGACCTGAAGATTCGTATTTAGGTCAATGGAAAATGGGAGGAGGTGCAATAGGTGAACATTCTCATGGACTTAACCTGTGGTTAGTAATAGCAAAATTATTTGAAATGGGTAAAATTACTCAAGTATCTGCACAAGTAAATTATGTTGATAAAAATAATATTTCATATGATTCTGATTCAAAAATTCATGTAACTACTGAAAAAAATCTAAAAGGTGTGGTTTTTCAAGACGTTATTACTATGCCTCCAGAAAAAAAAATCGTCGTAGAATTTGAAAGAGGCAAAATTGAGATAGAAATAAATAAAAATTCATTATCAGATGAATTATATTTATCGGATAATAATTCTAATGAAAATTTTAAATATAAAAAAAATAGAGTCGATGATTTCATCCAAGAAATAAATCATATAGAAATGCTTGGGTTAAATTCCGAAAAAAGCCCTATATCATTAATAAACGGCCTTGAAACTATGCTTGTTATATCTGCATCACATATGTCAGGCAATAATTCAAGTAGAAATGTTAATATTGATTATTCAAAAGGTTATACAAATAAATCATTAAGATTAAGTACATAGAAAGTAAGATATGAATAATAGTGAAGGATATAATTTCAATGATCTGTTTGTTTTTGAAATGGCTAATAACCATCAAGGATCAATAGATTTAGGTAAATCGATAATTGAGATGTGTTCTGAATTATCCAAAAAACACAAAATTCGATCCGCCATTAAGTTCCAGTTTAGGCAATTAAAAAGTTTTATACATCCCGATTACATTAATGCGGATGAACCTACCCATATTAAAAGATTTTTATCTACAAAACTTTCTAAAAAAGAATTTAAAGAAATGGCAGAATATGCTAAATCAAAAGGTTTAATAACGATGTGTACTCCTTTTGATGAAGATTCGGTAGATGTTATTGATGAAATCGGATTCGATATTATAAAAATTGGAAGTTGTTCCGCTATCGATTGGCCACTTTTAGAAAAAGTTTCTGAATATAATTATCCTGTAATAATTTCTACTGGAGGATTGGAAATAAATGATGTAGATAAAATAGTTAGTTTTTTTGATCATAAAGGTATTGATTTTGCAATTATGCACTGTGTTTCAATGTATCCAACACCAACTGAATTATTGGAACTCAATCAAATTGAAATCTTTAAGTCTAGATATCCTAACATCACAATAGGATGGTCTACACATGAAGATCCAAATGACTCTGATATTGTAATGTTAGCTCATGCCAAAGGTGCACGAATTTTTGAAAAACATGTTGGCGTTACTAATAAAGAATTAAAAAAATTGAATGCTTATTCAGCAACCTTAAAACAACTGGATAATTGGATAGAAAAATATAAAAAAGCTAAATCAGCATCTGGATCAAAAAATCACATCATTAGAACAAGTGAAGAAGTTAAATCTATAAATGAACTTCGACGAGGTGTGTATGCAAAAAAAACCATAAAAAAAGGTGCTGAAATTAATCTTAATGATGTTTTTTTTGCAATGCCATATAATGACAATCAATTTTTCTCAGGGATTTGGAAAGAAGGATTAGTAACGAAAAAGAAACTAAAAACTAATGAAGCCTTAATGATGGATGATCTGATAATACCTCATGATAAAAAAAGATTAATTCTACAACACCATACTCATAAAATTAAAGCCATGTTAAATGAAGCAAAAATACAACTTGGATCAGATTTTCAAGTAGAATTTTCTCATCATTATGGATTAGAAAAATTTCAGGAATATGGGGCAGTTTTAATTACTTTGGTCAATAGATTATATTGCAAAAAAATTATTATCCAGACTCCTGGACAAGAACATCCTTCACATTTCCATAAGAAAAAAGAAGAAACATTCTATGTTTTATCTGGTGAATTAAATACTGAAATTGATGGAGTAAAAAGAAAGATTTCTGCTGGAGAACAAGTATTAGTTCTACCCGGAGTATGGCATTCGTTCAATACTAAAACAGGAGTTATTTTCGAAGAACTTTCAACCACCCACTATAATGATGATTCCTTTTATAAAGATAAAAAAATTAACAAAATGCATAAATCTTCTCGTAAAACTTACGTAGATCATTGGGGAAGGTTTTTATTAGATGAAAAAATCTCGAACTAAATTCGGAAAAATAATTGATTAATGGTAAGAAAATAATGGCTGTTGTTCCAGCACGAGGAGGTTCGAAAGGAGTCCATAAAAAAAACATTAAACCTATAATGGGTATTCCTATAGTTGGTATCGCTGGAAAGATTCTAAACCTTATAGATGAAATTGATTATAAAATTGTTAGTACTGATGATAATGAAATAGCTTCTATCGCAAACGAATATGGACTGGATTCTCCATTTATTAGACCAAAAAATTTATCAGGAGATAGAGTAGGAGATATTCCTGTACTAGAACATGCATTGAAATGGATTATAAAAGAAAAAAAAGAAACAATTGATGTAATACTAATGATTCAACCTACATCTCCAATGAGAAAAATTAAACATATTAGAGAATGTTTAAAAAAACAAATTATTGGTAATTATGATTCAGTAATTACTGTATCTGAAAGTGATTTAAAATATCATCCTTTTAAACAATTGATAATAGAAAATGAAAATCTGAAATGGTTTGATGAATCTATTGGAGATGAAATTGTTTCAAGACAAGATTTATCTCCTGTTTATCATAAAAATGGAGCCTGTTACGCTATTAATTCTGAATTCCTAATAAATTGTGATAAACAAGCAACACCGATTGGATTAAATACTAGTTATATAATTACTGAATCAATGATCAGTATTGATAATGAAGAAGATTTCATTATGACAGAAAATAAAATTAAAAAAAAATATTCATCTATTGAAGAATACATACAAAGTTAATAATTCATTCAGATTAATACTCTATTTAACATAGGATGTATACTATATATTATTTATATTTCCTTCAGCTTTGTACATTTTTGAAAATTCACTATCAGATGATATAAGCTGACTAAAATTTCCTGACTCTATAACTTCGCCATCTTTCATAACATATATAATATTTGCATCGATTATATTTGATAATCTATGAGCTACTGTTATTACAGTAATATCTCCATCTAGGAGATTTACAGACTTAATAAATTGATTCTGAGCAATTGCGTCTAATTCACTTGTAGCTTCATCCAAAATAAGTAAACTAGGATTTCTGTATATTGCCCGAGCCAATATTACTCTTTGTCTTTGTCCACCAGAAAGTGTATATCCTCCATCTCCAACTTTCGTTTCAAGACCATTCGGAATATCCCGTAAAAATTCATTAACATTAGAAACTTCTAAAGATTTTTTTAAGTTCTTTTCACTAAATTTTTCTTCCCCAAAAACAATATTCTGTAAAAGTGTCCCTGAAAAAAGTACCCCTCCTTGTGGGACATAACTAATTGATCTTCTTAAATTCTTTAATTCTTCGTTTGACAATTCTTTATTGTCATATTTTATAGTTCCTAATTTTGGATTTATTAATCCAATCAATAAATCTAATAAAGTTGTTTTTCCTACACCAGATAATCCCACTATGGCGGTATGGCGTTTAGCTTCAATTTTCATACTAACATTCTTCAATATTTTTATACCGTCAACATAAGAATAATTTAAATCTTGAACTACTATATCTTTAGAAATCTTTATCTTTCTATACGATTTTGAATCGCTTAAATCATCAATATATTTTTTATTGTCGTCAAAAATATTATTCATATTTGAAACATATGGTTCAATTTGTAAAAAAGTTTGTATGGATGATTGCAAGGTTCTAACATGTTGGAAAATACGAAAAAATAATAAAGAAAAAAGCAATAACCCACCTGAAGATAAAACAGATAGCTGAGTTGAAATCACAAGTAGGAGAATTAAAGCAATAAAAAATAACGTTTCAGATAAAGATTTAAATAAAGCCAAATTTATCCCCAAAGATTCATTAATTTTAGCGAGTTTTTTTGAGTGAGTAATTATGGTTTGTCTTTGTCGCTCAATAAGACCCGAAACTCTGATATATTTCATCCCCTGTGTCAATTGATTTACCATACCATATATCAATTCATCAGCTGATAATCTTTTATCACCTAATTTTTTCGCATACATTATTAGAAAATATAATGAGGCTGCAGCAATTACAGAATAAATCATCGCAACTAAAGTTAATTGCCAAGTAGCATATATAGCAGTAACTAAATACACTATAATAGTTAATACTAATGAAACCATTCGACAATAAAGACCATAAGTGACACTGGCAATACTAGTAACTCTACATATATTAAAATAAACATCCCCAGAATCTTGAATTACATATTTTTCCCACGGCATATAAGAATATGAATTTAGTAGATTAGTTCTTGAATTATGTTCATAAGCAGCAGAATATTTAGCACTAAACCATCCCTGTAAATACAAACTAAATATTCGAATAATTTGAAATACTAAAATCATAATAACAATGGATGTTAAATTGAATGAAATACTACTATCTTCCACTAAGTTCTTTGTAGTAGATATTAGTGGAATAGTACTATAATCTATATCGACATTTACTATCATTTCAGATAAAGGAACTATCATAGCCAAAGCGAGGCTATCCATAAAACCCACTAATATTCCTAAAACCGACAATAATATAAGAGGAATTAAAAGACCTTTGGGCAGTAATTTTGGATAAAAAAATATTGATTTCATTGTTAATTAAATAAAGTAGGTGGTGGCGACGGGAGGAATTGAACCTCCGGCCTAGCGCTTATGAAGCGCCCGCTCTAACCGCTGAGCTACGTCGCCAAAATTAATTTTATTTATAAATAATTATAATAATTGTTTATAAAGATTTTATTTGTTAATAAAATCTCCGCTATTTCCTCCAGATTTCTTAATAAGTTTAATCGTTCTAATTTCTATTGCTTTATCAATAGATTTACACATGTCATAAATGGTTAGAGCAGCAATACTAACAGCTGTTAAGGCTTCCATTTCTACACCTGTATTCCAATTAGCTTTGACTGTAGATTGAATTGTTAATTTATTTTCATCCTTTATGATTTTAATATTCAAATCTATTTTTGATAAAGGTATTTGATGACATAAAGGTATTATGTTATGAGTATTTTTTGCTGACATTATTCCAGCAATTTTTGAAGTTAGGATAACATCACCTTTTTGTAATTTGTTTTCTAAAATTAAATTTATAGTTTCAGGAGATAATATAATTTCACATTTTGCTATAGCTATTCTTTCAGAATTTTTTTTATCCCCAACATCGACCATAATTATTTCACCTTCATTATCTATATGAGTAAAATTCTTTTTATTTTTCAAATCCTGTATCCTCAATTAAATTTGATCCATTAGCTGCTGAAGTGGCCAATTGATCTGAACGTTCATTTTCTTCATGTCCAGAATGACCAGCCGTCCATTGAAAAGTTATATCATGCCGATTAGTTTGTTTTAACAATCTTTCCCATAAATCAACATTTTTAGCTTTATCTTTATTGTTTTTCATCCAATTATTTGATTGCCATTTACGTGCCCATCCAAGATTAATACCATCAACTACATATCGTGAGTCTGTGATTAAAATTACCTTATAACTTTTTTTTAATAATTCAAGTCCAGTAATTGCACCTAAAAGTTCCATTCTATTATTAGTAGTTAATATGTATCCTTTTTTTATTTCTTTTTCATATTTTTTAAACCTTAATAAAACTCCGTATCCTCCAGGTCCAGGATTACCCAATGATGAACCATCAGAAAAAATATAAACTAAGTCTTTACCCTCCAATATAATACATCTCAACTTTATTTTTTTGGGCATCAGCATCCTTAGGAAAGTTAAATCTATCTTGAGAATATTTATCGTTTCTCGAAGACCAAACCGATTTAATTTGTGAAATTAAATGCTCATCGCTAGCATTAGATCTTAACGGTTTTTTTAAATCTATACCATCAGATGCAAATAAACAGGTGATAAATTTACCATCTGTAGATAACCGCCCTCGAGTACAATCACCACAAAAAGGTTGAGAAATAGATGAAATAATACCTATTTCACCTTTTCCATCAATATAACGATATCTATTTGCAACTTCTCCATTATATTGTTTGTCTATAGGTTCTACTGGAAATTTTTTATTGATGATTTCTAAAATTTTAGAAGATGATATAACATCTTTTAATTTCCAATTATTTTTGTTTCCCACATCCATGAATTCTATAAAACGAACTATCTTTTTTGAATCTCTGTAAAACTCAGCAACATCAACAAAATTATGATCATTTAACCCTTTTTGAACAACCACATTGATTTTTATATTTGAAAATCCAACTCTCTCCGCTTCTTCAATTCCCTGCAAAGTTCTACTAGGTCCATATTTTCCACCATTCATTTTGATATAAGTATCTTTATCGACAGAATCTAAAGACACAGTTAGACGTGAAAGACCAGCATTTTTAAGTGCTAAAGCTTTTTCAAAAAGTAAGTATCCATTTGTAGTAAGTGCTATATCTAGTTTATCGCTAATAGACCTAATATTTCCAATTAATTTTTCAATATCCTTTCTTACAAGAGGTTCTCCACCTGTAATTCTTATTTTTTCAACACCCAAATTTACAAATAATCTAACTAATCTTTCTATTTCTTCAAATGACAATATGTCTTTACGTCCTAAAAAAGCATATTTTTCACCAAAAATTTCTAAAGGCATACAATATGGACATCTATAATTACACCTATCAGTAACTGAAATTCTTATATCCTTAAGTTGTCTAGAATATATATCTTCTATTTTTCCTAATTTAATTTTCATATCCGATTTGAATTACTCTCACACTATTCTATACAAACTTTTTAGTGTAGGCTTGATTGCTTTCAAAGCTTTCCCTCGATGACTTATTTTGTTTTTTTCTATCAAAGATAACTTAGCCGTTGTGGTAGATTTTTCAGGCAACCAAAAAATGGGATCATAACCAAATCCATTTGAACCAATTTTTTGATGAGAAATAAAACCATTTAAATATCCTTGAGAAACATTCATTAATTCACCGTTATTATTTATTAATACAACCACTGATACAAATCTTGCTGCACGGTTCCATCCATCAATATTTTCCATCTCTTTTAACAAAAAATTTACCCTCTCTGAATCATTTAATTCTTCTCCTCCATATCTTGCAGAGATGACCCCCGGTTGTCCACCTAATGAGAAAACCTCAAGACCAGAATCTTCAGCTAAAGTAATCTCACCTGATAACCTTTGATATTCTTTAGCCTTTTTTAAGGCATTTGACTTAAATGATTCAGCTGTCTCTTCAACTTTCAAATTAATATCTAGATCAACTAAAGATATTATTTGTATAGGAATATCTGACAGAAACAATTCAATTTCTTTTACCTTGTGAAAGTTATGGGTAGCAACTAATAATCTTTTCATCTGAAATATTAGTAATCGAATGGAATATTTAAATAAGTTGTTTATATTTTACGGTATTTTGTTAAGTCTCTGATAGTAGACATTGGACTTAAATTTTACCAATATAAAAATTTTCGTATAGTTTTATAAAAAAGTTACAATACAAATTAATTTTAATTTTTTGTTAATATCATGATTAAAAAAATTGTAATTGAAATAAATTTCAGTTTTTCTAATTGCAGAATAGTAATTTATAATGCTATTCTTTTGTTTTGATATATAGTAAATATTAATTATTGAAGTATTTATTTAATAAAGCTAAAAACCCATTAAATAATCATATAATCTCTTTTTGTAAAAAATATATGAAATTCCTTAGGAAAAAATTACCCCTAAAACATCTTCTACTTACTATGCCTTTTATAGTAATCTCCTTTATGTTCTTGATAGGATGCAATCCTGAGGATCCACAATCAACATTTGGTGACAAAGGCCCTATTGCAAAACAACAAAAAGACCTTTTTATACTGATTTTTTGGGTTGCAGCATTTGTTTTTATAGCAGTTGAAAGCGCTCTTATTTACCTTCTAGTGAAATATAGATATAAAAATAATAAACTCCCGTATCAAAGTCATGGAAATACAAAATTAGAAATTATTTGGACAATAGTTCCAGCAATAGTTTTAACATTTGTCGCCGTTCCGACTATACAGGTAATTTGGGATCAACAAAATGGTGTACCTGATGACCTTGGTGAACCTTTACGAGTAGAGGCAATTGGACATCAATGGTGGTTTGAATTTAGATATCCAGACTTGGAAATTATCACTGCGAATGAATTGCACATTCCAATTAATAGACCTATAAACATTAAACTTCAATCAGAGGATGTAATCCACTCATTTTGGATCCCAAAGCTTGGAGGAAAGTTAGATATGGTTCCTTTAAATGATAATTATATGTGGTTATTAGCAGAAGAAACCGGTATATATTATGGTCAATGTGCTGAATTCTGTGGTGTAGCTCATGCATTAATGAGGTTCAGAGCCATAGCTCAAACTGAACAAGATTTTGAAACTTGGGTAGAAGATATGAGAACAGAGCCTATACCTCCTCAATCTGAATCAGAAATAAATGGAAGAAATTTATTCATGGCTCAGTGCAGCATGTGTCACACGAATAATTCTTATACTTCTGGTAGTTATATTAGAGAAATAAACTCACAAAAAAGCAGATGGGATGCTTGGTTAAATGACATTGAAAATTCTCCTCAAGTATCAGCACCAAATTTAACTCATTTTGGAACAAGGCATACAGTTGGAGCAGGTATTAAGGAGTTTTCTAAAGAAAACCCTGATAATTTAATTAAATGGATAAAAGATCCATCTTCAATAAAAATTGGTACTCGAATGGAAAAACATGCGTCAATCTATAAAACAGAAGAAAATAGACTAACAGATTCTGAGATAAAAGATATCTCTAATTATTTATTATCATTAAAACCAAATATCAAATAGGAAAATCTAGAATAGAGAATTTATGACAACAAACTCACTAACATTAGCTAGAATCTTCCCAAGACCTAAATCTGGTAAAGGTCTATGGGGCTGGATAGGCACAGTAGATCATAAAAGAATAGGTACATTATATGGAATTACTTCTTTTATATGGTTCCTTATAGCTGGTATAGAAGCACTTTTAATGAGAATTCAATTATCTGATGCCGAGTTGGATATCATATCACCAGATTTATATAACCAATTATTCACTATGCATGGAACCTCAATGGTATTTTTAGTAATAATGCCGCTTTCTGCGGCATTTTTCAATTGGATAATACCTCTTCAAATAGGAGCTAGAGATGTTGCTTTTCCGCGACTTAATGCTCTAAGTTATTGGATTTTTCTTTTTGGATCATTGCTAATGAATTTTAGCTGGTTAATTGGACAAGCTCCTGATGGTGGTTGGTTTGGGTATGCTCCTAATTCTTCCGCTACATTCAGTCCTGGTTCAGGAATGACTTTTTGGATTGTTGGACTTAATATTTTAGGTGTAGCCTCAATAGCTGCAGGGCTTAATTTTGTTGTGACTATCGTAAACATGAGAGCGCCTGGAATGACCTTTTTTAAACTGCCTATTTTTACTTGGATGACTTTAATTACATCAATATTAATAGTTTTGGCTTTACCTGTTTTAGCTGTTGCAGGAATACAATTACAGGCCGATAGATTATTTGGTACACATTTCTATAATTCATTAGCCGGTGGAGATCCTGTACTATGGCAACATATGTTTTGGTTGTTTGGACACCCCGAGGTATATATCCTAATCCTTCCAGCTATGGGAATAGTATCTGAGGTTTTACCTACATTTGCAAGAAAACCACTTTTCGGATACGCATTTGTTGTATTTGCTGGAATTGTTATAGGATTTTTAGGATGGTTTGTTTGGAGTCATCATATGTTTACCGTAGGTTTGGGGCCTGCAGCAAATTCAGCTTTTGCCATATCGACAATGTTAATTGGACTACCTACAGGAGTTAAAATTTTCAACTGGATGGCAACATTATGGGGAGGTTCTATTAAATTTACCACCGCAATGTGGTTCTCTGTTTCGTTTATAGCTTTATTTACAATTGGTGGTTTAAGTGGTGTTATGCACGCATCAGTACCTTCAGATACCCAACAACAGGATACGTATTTTGTTGTTGCTCATTTTCATTATGTTTTGGTAGGTGGTGCATTGATGGGAATTTTTAGTGGAATATATTTTTGGTGGCCTAAGGCTTATGGACATTTCCTGAACGAAAAATTAGGTAAAATAAATTTTTGGTTAATGTTTATTGGTATGAATTTACAATTCGGACCGCAACATTGGCTAGGTATGAATGGAATGCCTCGGAGAATATATACTTATGCAGAAAATATGGGTTGGGAACCTTCAAATATGGTTGCTTCTGTGGGAGGGTTCATTTTAGCTCTTGGAGTCTTGGTATTTATCATAAATATTTTTGTAAGTAAAAAACAAAATAACATAGCCTCAAGTGATCCTTGGGATGGAAGAACCCTAGAATGGTCAATACCTTCTCCAGTGCCTGTATATAACTTTAGGGAAGTACCAGAAGTGAAATTTAGAGATGACTTTTGGTTCAAAAAGTATCCACAAACAATTAAAGAATACTATCACGACTTTGATGAAGAAGAAATTAAGAATATGAAACCAATAAAACCTGATGAAAAAGATCTAGGAGAAAATCACGGTATACACCTACCAGATTTATCTTATTATCCATTAATTCTTGCAGCTGGTGTAACAATTTTAGCTGTAGGAATGATGACCCATTTCTCAGTTATAGTACTAGGTGGGATCGGAATCTTTTGGGGTGCTATAGGATGGTCCCTTGAACCAGTAAACGACCCGGAATCACATTAGGAGAAAATACTAATTGAGTCAGACAATAGTTGATAATCATCATACAGAAGAACATATAACCTCAACCGGTCTTAGTAATAGAAAATTGCTCATGTGGACTTTTTTGGGATCTGATGTAATGTTTTTTGGAGCTTTTATTGCAACATACCTCGTATACAGAGGTAAAAGTTTAAATGGTCCTTATCCAAATGAAATATTGAACATACCTATTACATCAATTAGTACTTTTGTATTACTTATGAGCTCTTTTGCTATGGTGTTAGCACTTCACTATCTTAATGAAAACAGAAGAGGGATTACACAATTTTGGATTTGGTCTGTAGTAGTTTTAGGTGCTATTTTTATGGGATTTCAAGTAGTAGAATTTACTGAATTTGCAATACATGGACTCACACCAAGAACAAATTTATTCGGGACAACATTTTTCATTCTTACAGGTCTACATGGTGGGCACGTCACTATTGGAATAATTTGGTTAGCGATAATGGGATATGCTCATAAAAAAGGTGCGCTTCGTTCAGATAATTCTGAAGATCTAGAACTAGCTGGTTTATATTGGCATTTTGTGGATATTGTTTGGATTGTTATTTTCACAGTTATTTATCTTGTTTCAGCAACTGATGGACCTCCACCGGGTATACCAAGTATTACCCACTAGTTATTTTAATAAGGAGTAAAAATGTCAAACCTATGGAAAATTCTAACCACTCATAAAGGTAATGGTTGGTGGAATCTGCCTGAAACTCCACAATCTAACACTAATCCAAAAAATGAAGGTCCAATAAGTATTTCCTGGTTAAAAAAATTATGGAATTTATTATCTCACGGTGGAGTTGATCACGCAGGACCTACGTTTTATACAATAGTTGCTGTATTTTTAGCTATAGTCACTCTTTTAGAATTATGGATATATACTGTCAAAACTCTTGGAGCATGGTTGAACCCATTATTGTTTTTACTTTCAGCTCTAAAATTTATAGGTGTAGTAGCTTTTTTTATGCACCTAAGATTTGATCATAAGTATTTTACAATTATTTTCACATTTTGTATGATTTTAGGAATTAGTGTGTTTATATCTTTACTACTTTTATGGTCTTTTGCAGGTCTTAAACCTTAATTTTTCCCCTAATAAAAATCAATGCATCAAAATGTTCCTATAAATTCTTTCATAGAATTTTTAATGGGATGGGATTTCACTGGAATTCAATCAACGATATTTATAATATATTTATCCGTTTTTGTTATAGGATCAATTAAATTTTACTCGAAAAGTAAAAACAAATCATGTTATTTTAAAAAAATTTTCAGTGGTTTACTAGGATGTAGCATCATGGTAATTGCTCTGTCAGGACCTTTAGATTATTATTCCTCAGAAATTTTCAGTGCACATATGCTACAACATATTTTTATCGCTATGGTTGCAATACCAATACTACTAATTTCAAATCCAATGCCACTAATACTTTGGGCCTTCCCAAAATATATAAGATACGGAATAGGAACAGGATTAAATAAAAAGGGAATTATTAGAATTTTTTTAAACTTTGCTACCAAACCAAAAATTGCTTTACCATTATTTATAATCACTTTGTGGGGTTGGCATTTTCCAGATGCATATAATGCTTCTCTTAATAATGAATTTATTCATTTCATTATGCACATATCAATGATAATCTCTGGTCTGTTTTTCTGGTGGCCAATTACTGGGGCCCCACCGATTAGAACGTCAATGACATATCCACAAAAATTATTATATTTGTTGATCATTATCACCCCAACTGCAGCTCTAGCAGCGATTATAACACTGTCAAATACAATAATTTACACAGGATATATAAATTCTCCAGATCACTTTGGAATTAACACTTTCGAAGATCAAAGAATTGGAGGTTTATTAATGTGGATACCAGGAAATTTAATTTACCTTATCTCTATAACAATAATTTTTTTTAAATGGTTCTTTTCTGAAGAAAAAAAATTTAAATAATATCGTTTATTGAGTTTGAATAAAACAGTAACTGCTAGGACCTTCTAAAACCCTCGTCACGACATTCTCTGAAAGATTTTTCAGATAAATAACACTTGACCATGCATTAGCAAGTCTTGAATGTATATCTAAAACAGATAAAGGTTCATTTTGATTAGCAATTAAAATTCTAAATATCGCTTCAGAAACAGTTGTTCCAGGTAAAATATATTCATCATTTTTCGAACAAATATCAGAAATAATTTTCATTAATTTATTGCCTAATGAAATATCTATCGGTATACCTTCAAAAAGATTATTCGCTTCACCTTTTCCTTCTTCTGACATTCTGTTATAAATTGCGTAAGAAAAAGAAGAACCCCTTGATTCGAATTCTTCAATATTTATTTTATATAATTTATTCGTAACAACTTTTTCAACGTCATTCATCTGCAACTCCAATTTAATTTAAAAAGTATTTTCTGCCCAATCGAACATTTCTACTTGTACAGTTTGACCTTTCTTAATTTTATCAGTAAATTCAGGACATATGGCAAATCCATTTGCTAAAGACATCGAAGTAAGCACCCCTGAACTCTGACTACCAGTAGATTTAGCTCGATAAATACCCTTTTGTGTTTTATAAACCTTCACTCTTGAATATACTCTTCTACCATCAAAATTAGTTATCGTATCATCTAATATGGCATTAATTCTAGGAATAGGAAAAAGCTCTTTTCCCATCATCTTTTGAATAACAGGCCTTCCAAATTGTATAAAAGCAACCATGGCACTAACAGGATTCCCTGGAAGACCCAGATGGGGAACTTTTTTAGATTTAGATTTTAACACCCCAAAAGCTAGTGGTTTAGCTGGGCGCATTTTTACTGACCATAATGACATCTTTCCAATATTTGCTAAAACATCCTTTACAACATCATAATCCCCTTTAGAAACTCCTGCCGAAGTAACAACTAAATCTGCATCTTCCATGGCAGAATATAAAACTTTTTCTAATTCATTAATATTGTCACCTGCTATACCAATAATTTTAGGAATACCTCCATATGAATTAACCAAAGAAGCTATAGAAAATGCATTAGAATTATATATTTTTCCTTTTGATAATTTGGTTCCTGGAGATTGTAATTCATTCCCAGTAGAAATAATTGATACTACCGGTCGTCTTATTACAGGTAAATGTGTAAGTCCTAAAGATGCTGCCACACCAATTTCAGAAGATCTAACTGTTGTTCCTTTATATAAAGCTTTAGATCCAGATATAATATCTTCTCCTTTTAAACGAATATTTTCTCCAGGTTTTACTTTTATTTTAATTGTTATTTTGTTTGAAAGTTTTCCAGAATTCTTTCTTTCAATTTCATCAGTATCCTCAAATGGAACAACAGAATCAGCTCCATAAGGAATTGGAGCACCTGTCATTATTCTTATAGTTTTTCCAGGTGTAATTTGTTTATTGGGAATTTCGCCCGCAGAAATAGATCCAATTACATCCATTTCAACAAAGTTATTGTTTTTAGTATTACCAGATACTAATGCATAGCCGTCCATAGCAGAATTATCTAGAGGAGGAATATTAACTGTAGATACAATATCATCTGCTAAAGTCATTCCAAAAGATTCAACTATTGAAACATAACTCAATTCTAGTTCCCTAAATTCTAAAAGTATTTTCTCTCTTGCTTCTTCTACAGTCAACATATCTTCATGATAATGTCCTTTAAATCTCATAATCTATGATCTCAATTCTGCTCCAAGAGATTTATTCAAATTAAATAAAATCTTTCCTTCTATTTTAGATATCTGAGTAGATTTTAATGTCTTTTGGGATGATTGATATTCAATCCTAATGGTAATAACTTTTTTATCTTTCTTTATATCTTCACCACGATATATATCGGTTAGATGAACATTTGAAACTAATTTCTCTTTTCTTACTATTTCAAGAACATTTTCTACCTCTTCAAAATCATTAACAATTATAGATATATCTCTATAAGAATTTTGGTGTTTAGAAAAGGGAGTATAAAAATCAAAATTCTTATTGATAGAATAAATTTTTAATAATACATCAATGTCAATTTCAAATAAGTATACTTCTTGAAAATGACTATCAAACATAGAAAGAATTTTAGGATCAATTTGCCCTAAAATTCCAATCTCCATTTTGAAATTTTCTCCAGAAAAAATTTTTGCACAACGTCCATCGATAAATGTACTTTCATTAAATATTTTAAATTTTACTTCAATACGTAATTTTTCCATTATGTATTCGACAGCACCTTTTGCATCGAAATAATCAAATTTTTTATTCTCATCAAAATCCCAATGTAAATCAAATCGTTGTCCAGCAAATGCACCATTTAACATAGTTTTTTCCTGGGGTAAATCTTCATTTGTTTCAAAAAAGACACGCCCAATCTCAAATACAGAAATCGGATGTTTCCAAGTATGAGAATTTTTTGAAACACAATTTAATATTGATTCTCTCAGTGTACGTCTTAAAATATTAAACTCATTAGAAATAGGATTAGAGATTTTTATCGGTGGAGGAAAATTGTCAATAAATTCTAGCCTTTTTTCTGATTGAATATTTGTCGCGGAATATGAAATTATTTCCTGCATTCCAAATTCGACAAGATAGTCAGTTATATTTCTTTTTAAATCCAAATCCAAAGTTGGTCTCCAAACAGGGAGTTGATCACTAATCGTTGTACTTGGAAAATTATCATATCCGACAATCCTAGCTATTTCTTCAATAAGATCTTCAGGAATATTTAAATCTGTACGCCAAAAAGGAACATAAACATTCCAACCATTTTTTGATAAATTTATATTAAAACCTAATCTTTCAAAAGTTTCAGATATTATTTTGTCTTCAGTATTAAAACCTAAAATTTTACAAGCAAAATTTCTATCTAAAAAAATTGGTCGTGCATATTTCTCTTCTGAAAAATTGTTAGAAAATTCATCAATAAAACCTTTAGAACATTCTCCTCCAGCTATATCAAGAATCATATTAATAGCTCTTTTAATTGCAAATTCTGCTAGCCCAGGTTTTAATCCTTTTTCAAACCTTAATGTTGCCTGACTAGTTAAGTTTAATGATTTTGATGTCTTTCTAATATTTGAAGAGTTAAAGGTTGCAGATTCTAGAAAAATAGCAGTTGTTTCATCTGTAATTTCACTGTTTTTTCCTCCCATAACTCCTGCAATACCAATTATTTTTTGTGGGTCAGAAATGACTAGCATTGTAGAATTTAATTCCCTATTTTGATTATCAAGAGTAATAATTTTTTCATTTTTTTTCGCTGTTCTTACCAATATTTTTTTTCCAGAAATTGTACTGTAATCAAAAGCGTGTAAAGGTTGACCAATTTCAAACATTACATAGTTAGTAACATCAACGATATTATTTATTGGTCTTTCACCAATAGCAATCAATCTATTTTGAAGCCAATTGGGAGAAGATTGAATTTTAACCCCTTTAATAACAGCTCCAAGATATCTTTCACATAAATCATCTGATTGAATTTCTACAGAAACTAAAGAATTAACATTTATATCATTAGAAATATAATCAACTTTCGGTAATATTAATTTAGATTTTGTGATTGCTGAAATTTCTCTGGCTATTCCAAGTACCCCTAAACAATCTGGACGGTTAGGAGTTAAAGATAATTCTAAAATCGAATCTCCAATTACTTCACTTATTGCTGTTCCCACTTCAATTTTTGAATCTAAGTTCAAAATACCAGAATGATCATTCCCTATACCAAGTTCTTTTTCTGAACAAATCATCCCTTCAGAAATTACACCTCTAATTTTTGATGGCTTTAAAGTAAATTTTTCTTTTAATTCATTTTCATAAGGATTAAATAATTCAGCACCTATAAATGCAAATGCTATTTTTTGTCCCACATATATATTTTCTGCACCACAAACAACTTCTTTTATAGTTGAGCCATTATCAACTGAAACTAATTGAAGATTATCTGCATTAGGATGTGAACGTATATCATTAATTTCACCTACAACAACATCCTTCAAATAGCCGATTTTTTTTATATTTTCAACTTCATTTCCTGCCATTGTTAAGGAATGCGAAATATCCTCTATAGATGAATTAAATTTTACATAGTCATTTAACCAGGATTTAGGTATTTTCATTGATTATTCCTAATAAATTAAAACTGAGATAAAAATCTCAAATCGTTAGAAAAAAATTGTCTTATATCCTCAATGTTATAACGTAACATTGCTATTCTTTCTGGTCCCATACCAAAAGCAAATCCTTTATATTTATCTGGATCATATCCTACACCCTGAAAAACTTTAGGATGAACCATACCTGCTCCCAATATCTCAATCCAGTCACCTTTCCAATCGATAGACATATCTACCCCAGGTTCAACAAAAGGGAAAAAATCACATCTAAATCTAACTTTTCTATCAGAACCAAAAATTCGTTTAGCAAATTCATATAAAGTCCCTTTTAAATCGGAAAAAGAGATATTTTCACCTACTACCAGACCTTCTATTTGGTGAAAATGCCATTCATGAGTAGAATCTGTTGCTTCATATCTGTAACATTTTCCTGGAGTAATAACCCGTATTGGGGGCTCAGTATTTTCCATAATTCTGGCTTGCATTGGAGATGTATGAGTACGTAAAAGATTATCTTTTCTATTAGGGCGATCTAACCAAATAGTATCCCATTGATCGCGGGCGGGATGGTCAAAAGGGATATTTAATAAATCAAAATTATAATGTTCTATTTCAGATTCAGTTCCTTCCACTATATTAAATCCCATATCTGCAAATGCGCTGGAAATTTCCCTAATTATAGAAGTAATAGGATGCAATCTCCCAATATGATCTTTTCTACCAGGTAATGTTATATCGACTGAAGAATATACAGATAAATTAGACTCTAATTTTGGTTTAATTTTTTTATACTGATCTTCCAATAAAACTCTTAATAAATTAGATTCAGAGCCTATTTTTTTTCTCTGATCATCAGGTAAAGAACCTATGCTTCTTAAAATTTTTGTAAGTTCACCTTTCCTACCCAAATAATTAACACGCCATTCTTCGAGTGAATCAAGAGAATTTACCAATTTCAAATCGGCTAACGATTTATTTTTTAATTGTCCTATCAAATTAATTCTTTCTATAATGAAATCTTATTGAATAAAATTTTATACAAAAATAAGGATATTAATATGGACTTTACATACAAAAAAATTAGATTTTATTTTTTATAATTCCCATAAAAAGTATGGGAAATACCAAATATTTAGTAAAACATGCATTTTTTTTAAGAAAATTAATAAAAATTATATACTTTTAATATACTTTACAAAATGATACAAATTTTATACTTATTTTAACTATTTTAGAAAAAAAAAGTGCATTAATTACGAAAATCGTATTATGTTTGCATAATTATCAATGTTCAAAAAAAAGATTTCTCGTAAAAATTATCAATTTCAAGCTAAATCATTAAAAACGGTTGAGACAAATTTGAAATTTTGTAGTAGTGTGTAAATATAAATACTGATAAAACGAATTTCGTCAGTTATAATTTTAGCATATGTAAAATATGCTTATAGTATACGAGATAACATTTATTATGTTCTCTCATATAAGGTCCATAGGAGGCAACATGGAAGCCTACTGTATGAAATGCAAGGCAAAGAGGGAAATGCAGTCAGCCGAACAGATCACAATGAAAAATGGTCGACCTGCAACCCAAGGAGTATGTCCTAATTGCGGTACGAAAATGTTCAAAATAGGGAAGTCGTGATCTGATTCTTTATAACAAAAAAAGGCTCGCGATTCTCGAGCCTTTTTTTGTTAAACAGTATAAGAGTAAAATTAATGAAAAAAAATTCACTTGGTAATACAGGTTTTAAAACTAGTGTCATTGGGATAGGTCTAGCAGAAATAGGTTACGAATTAAACCTCAATGAAAGAAATCAAGCATCCCATTTATTAAATTCTGCGATAGATAATGGCATTAATTTCCTAGATACTGCAGCTTGTTATGGTATTTCAGAAGAATTAATTGGTTTAACTGTTTCTAATAGACGAGATGAATATTTTTTGGCTACAAAAGCAGGTCATTCACAAAATAATGCATATAGTGATTGGTCATATGAAGCAATTACTCATTCCATAAATACAAGCTTAAAAAAGCTTAAAACTGATCATGTAGATTTAGTTCAATTACATTCTTGCAGTGCTGAAACACTTAAAAAAGGAAATTCTATCAAAGCTTTAGAAGATGCCCTGAAATCTGGAAAAACTCGTTTTATAGGTTATTCTGGAGATAATGATGATGCTCACTGGGCTGTAGATTCAGGTATATTTTCTACTTTACAAACTAGTTACAATATAGTTGAACAAAGGGCACGAAGTACGGATTTACTAGAAAAGGCATCAAAAAAAAATATGGGGATTATTATTAAAAGACCTATTGCAGGTAGCGCATGGGCAAAAGCAAAAATTAATTCAAAAAACTTAAGAACATACGATAATATTTATCTTAATCGAGCAATAAAAATGCAATCTATAGGAAATATTGATCTAGAACCTTCTGATGGGATATCGACTTCTATTTCCTTTACGATAAATAACCCATATATATCAGTTGCAATAATTGGAACAAAAAATCCTGAACACTTAATCGAAAATATCAATCAAGTTAATAAAAATTTTCCATTAGCAGAATCTGTTCTTATGGAACTTCATAAAAGATTTGATGATCTGGATGATAATTGGGTACAGCAAACTTAAAATCTAATGTAAATTTATGAATCAAAATGAATCCATCATCCAGTTATCTCCAGATAAAAAAAAATCATCCCAATATCAAAAAATTAAATTATATTTTTCTATAATTTCTGGAATAATAAATTTGATCATTCCAGTGATTTTTTTAATCTCAGGAGGATCAGAACAATTAAGAAATTTATCAGTAGATTTTGGTTATAATTATCATCTCACAGTACTTATCTATATGATTATATTTACTCTAGGATTAGTAATACTTCACTTTCCTTTTGATATTTTTTCAGGATTTATAATAGAAAAAAAATTTAACCTAAGTCGACTTTCTCTTTATGGTTGGTTAATAGATTGGATAAAAGGAACATTAATAGGCAATACATTTATAATATTAATAATTTCCGGAATTTATTGGCTACTCAAAAATCAACCTCAATTTTGGTGGATATGGTCTTCAATTGGAGCAGTAATTATAATCATAATTCTCTCGGCTTTAATTCCCATAGTAATTCTCCCTATTTTCTATAAATTTGAACCAATAGAAGAAGGAAGATTAAAAAATCGATTATTTAAACTCACTAATAAAATAGGAACAAAAATACAAGGTGTTTATATTTGGCATCTAAGTGAAAAAACATCTAAATCAAATGCAGCAGTCACAGGTTGGGGTAAGACACGTAGAATTATTATCTCAGATACTTTAATTAAATCTAGTACAGAAAAAGAAATTGAAGTTGTAATGGCCCATGAATTAGGTCACCATGTAAATAAAGATATCTGGAAAATGATGTTTATTAACCTAGTTTTAGTTTTTATCAGTTTTTACATAATAGATTTAATTCTGTACAAGTCAATTGAATATTTTAATCTAATGTCAGTCTCCGATATAGCAGGATTGCCACTTTTAATAATAGTTACGGCTATTATTTCATTGATAGCACTACCTGTTTCTAATTGGATCTCCCGTAGATACGAAACCAATGCAGACATATATGCTTTAGAAATAACAGGAATGCAAAATGAATTTATTTCTGCTATGAACAAATTAGCAGAACAAAACTTATCAGAAAAACAACCTAACTCAATAATAGAATTTATTTTTTACTCACATCCATCAATTTATAATAGAATTAATAATGCTAAAAAATGGGTAAAAAATGGGTAAATTTATTTCACTCACTTCTGTTTCTATAGAAAATGAAAATTTCTTGATTAATGGGAAACCACTTCAAGAAAAAATTAAATTCCATAATATCTCAATCGAAGGTTTATTGATGAATAGTCGGATGGCAAATGCTATTTTCGATGATGCTAACCCTTTTACTAAACATTTATGGGTGTACCCAGACACAAAAAAATGGAACCCTGAACGAAATACTGATGAACTAATTCAAATGCTTAAAACATATCTCAACAATGGGCTTAAATGTATAAACATTAATCTTCAAGGGGCATCACCACTTGGATACTATCGATCGGACAAAATTAATCTACGTAAGCTAATAAGCAAAATTCAATTCAAATTCCCTAATGCCAAAATAGAAGATATTTGGGATGGTCTACCCAGTACCAATTCTCAACCATGGGATTCGGGGGCATTTAATCCAGATGGTTCACTAAAGGAAAAATTTTTAAATAGAGCATCAAAAATTATAGAAGAAGCAGATCGAATAGGTATGATAGTTTGCTTAGGGTTTTTCTATTTTGGACAAGATGAAAGACTCGAAGATGAAAAAGCTGTAATTAATGCTGTAGACAATGCTGTGAAATGGATTTTAGGAAAAAAATACAAAAATATAATCATTGAAATTAATAATGAATGTGATGTTCCTAAATATGAACATGAAATTTTACAAGAAAATCGAATTCATGAATTAATTGAATATGTTTCTAAAATAAGAATCAATAATAATAAACTTTATGTGGGAACAAGTTTTACTAAACGTATGGTACCTACAGATAATGTGATTAATTTTTCTGATTTCATCATTCTCCATGGTAATGGGATAGATAATCCATATGAGATAAAAAAATATATCAAAAACACTAGAAAATCAAAATATTATCGAGGACAACCAATTTTTTTTAATGAAGATGATCATTTTAACTTTAATGGAAAAATAAATAATTTTACTGAAGCATTACGTCAAAGATCAGGTTGGGGTTTTTTTGATCCTGGTCATGGAGCTGGAGGTTCTGCTGCATATGGTGATTATATTAATGGATTTCAAAACCCACCCATTAACTGGACAATTAATACTCAAAGAAAAAAAGAATACTTTCTTCTGATGAATAAAATAACTTCAAGCTAAATATTAAATTCATTTTCTATCACTATCGGATTAATCTTATCCGCAGGGATAAAGTTCATAATTTTACCGTAAAAATAAAGTTCAGCCTCCAAAGAAGATTCTATGTTTTTAGATTGCCTGAAACCGTGTTGTTCTCCTTGAAACATCATTAAACAGAAAGGAATTTTTTTTTCGCGAAGAGCTTCTGCTATTATTTTTGCTTGTGATGGAGGAACAATTTTATCCTCTAATCCTTGAAAAATTATCATCGGACAGGAAAGTTTTTCTGTGAAATTTATAGCTGACCGATTAAAATATTCTTGTTTTTTTTCAATATATGGACCTATTAGACTATCTAAATATCTGGATTCAAATTTGTGGGTATCTCCAACAAAAACGCTTAAATCTGATATACCATAATACGCAGCTCCAACAGAAAATCTATCATAAAATGTAAGGGCATTTATTGTCGTATATCCTCCAGCAGAACTTCCTTTAATTGCAATTCTGTTATTATCTACTAAAGATTTACCTACAAGATAATCAACAGCAGCTACACAATCATCTGTATCATATATTCCCCAATTACCCTTCAAAGATTCTCTGAAGTCCTTACCGTAACCAGATGACCCTCTGTAGTTTACATCTACAACTGCAAAACCTCTTGTGGTCCAAAATTGAATTGATAAATTTAATTCCGTACTTGCAGAACCAGTTGGGCCTCCATGACTAATGACTAAAAGAGGAGGAGTTTCTGATTCAATTCCACTAAATTCAGGGTTAGTAGGCGGATAATAATAACCATAAGCAAAACCAGATTTTGTAGTAGGAAAAGTTATTTTTTTTGGCAAAGAAATATAATCCGAATTAATCTTTATTTCCCCTGAAATTTTCAACGATTTTATTTCTCCATTATCCAGTGACATCATAATAATTTCTGAAACAGAACATGGAGAAGCTCCAACAAACAAAACTTTCGAACGAAATATAGTTAAATCAGAAATAGATGTATGTGAAATATTAATTTCTTTTTGAAGCTCTCCTCGTAAATTAAATTTTCGAATTCTACCATTTTTTTCATTAGAATCAGGCAAAATTAAATCTCCGTCATGATTTAAATAATAGTTCCTAAATCCAAATTGCCAAGATGGTCCCCCGTGATCTATTTCTTCAGAAACTATAGGTACAATCTTTTCATCTTCGTATTTCGTAACATTCCACCAACCTGATTCATCCGTAATAAAAACTAGTGTCCCATCAGGTGACCATTCTGGTTGAATGATACTGGTATTTTCCCCACCCGTGATAAATTTTTGATTTGAAATTTTACACTCTTTTTCATCAAAATCAGCAATCCATAATTCGCACCCATCCCATGGCATATTAGGATGATTCCACGAAAGCCAACAAATTTTACTGTTAACTAAATTTTGACGAGGAGAAGAATAAAAATCATACCCTTTACTAAGTACATATACTTTATTTGAATTTTCAGTATCTATAGCTATTAGTTCATTATCAGGTTCGAGATTTTTAAAATGTCTTTCTCTAACACAAAATATCCAGTTTGAATCTGACGAAATAGTCAGATCGGCATATCTTTCTCCGGAAGAAATCAAAGGTTCATCAGTTATTGGGATAGGAAGACTATTCCCAGAAATTTTATAAATTCTTTGATCTTCCCAATTTGTAAAATAAATCGTTTTATCTCTAACTGCATAAGCTCCTCCTCCATATTCATGTACAGAGTTACGAGCATTAAAAGTCTCTGGAAAAACATCGGAAATTAAGCCAGTTTTTTCACACCTAACTATCACATACCTACCCGATTCTTCGGGTCTACATTCGAGCCAATAAATATCATCCCCATCAACTCGAATTTCACTAAGTTTCAATCCTACAGAAGTAATTGATTTAGGAGAAACAGGAGAAGTCCAAGACCCATATTGAGAAATTTTTTTTTCCATGATCAATATTCGAAGATATCATCAAATATCAAATATATAAATAATTTTTTTCCGTATAATGATATCCTTTGAATATAAATCGATTTATACAAAAAAGAAAAATTGCCAAATTTAAATCAAAAAAAAAGAATCCTAACAGGAATCAGACCAACTGGAGCGTTACATTTGGGACATTATGTAGGTGCTCTAAAAAATTGGCTAGAACTACAAAATAAATACGACTGCTATTTCCTAATTGCTGATTATCAAGCTTTGGGAGATCATTTGCATGATATTGAATTAATTAGAGAATCCGTTCTAGAAGTTACTTTAGACTGGATGGCTATAGGGTTAGACCCGAATAAATCTTCTTTTGTAATTCAAAGTTACGTTCCTGAATTTGCTGAACTTTCCATGTTATTAAGTTTTATCACTCCCATAGGTATGCTCGAAAGAAATCCTACTCTTAAAAGTGAACTTGAATCACTTCCAATTGAAAGAAGATCTGTAGGTTTTTATAATTACCCAATGAGTCAAGTTGCTGATATTTTACTCCCAAGAGCTCATTTAGTCCCTGTGGGCGAAGATCAGGCTCCTCATATTGAAATGACTAGAGAAATTTCAAGAAAATTTAATAGAATGTTTGGTTATGTTTTCCCTGAGCCTGAAACATTAATTGGAAAAGTTGGGAGATTAATGGGTACTGACGGAAAAGGTAAAATGAGTAAATCACGTGGAAATGTCATAATGCTATCCGATGATGAAAATACCGTGAATAAAAAAGTTAAAAGTATGTTCACTGACCCAAATAGAATTCGTGCAGATATTCCTGGAAAAATAGAAGGGAACCCGGTATTCCAATATCATGATGCTTTTAATACAGATTTAGACCAGATAAATCATTTCAAAAACAGGTATCAGCAAGGGAAAATTGGCGATGTAGAAATAAAAAATGCATTAGCAGAATCTATCAATAAATTTCTTGATCCTATACGTAATAGAAGAAAAGAATTAAAATCAAATATGCCTTTGGTAGAAGATTCGCTAATGTCAGGAATTAATAAAACAAGAAATATTGCTTCTGAAACTATGAAAATGGTAAGAGAACATATGAAAATAGCTGATTACATTAAAGAATAAAATGATTGAATATACTCCAAATATAGAGACGTTTGAAAAATTAAAAAAGACATATAATCTAATCCCCGTCTATACAGAAATTTCAGCAGATCTTGAAACTCCAGTATCAGCCTATCTAAAAACAGTTGAAGGTCCATATTCATTTTTATTGGAATCTGTACAGGGAGGTGAAAACTTAGCGAGATACTCTTTTATTGGAACTGAACCTTCTGAGATTATTGTAACTGGTGAAGGTACCGAAATTGGAAAAGTCAATCCTTTAGATTTATTAAAAAAAAGGATGTCAAAAATTAAATATGCTAATGTAGATGGCTTACCCAAATTTCACGGAGGATTAGTTGGATATTTAGCATATGACGTGATCAGTTATTTTGAAAAAAGCGTTCCTCCAATTAGCCCAGAATCTTCAGGAATAGGTCTCCCAGAATCAATATTCATGTTAACGGATTCATTATTAATTTTTGATCACGTAAGAAATAGTATTTTTGTGGTTGCACATGCTGATATAACTAAATCAGAAGAAGATCATTATAAAAAAACTACTAAAAAGATCCAATATCTTATAAAAAAATTAACCTTGGATATTCCAACAAATTTACAAGGAAAAAAAATTGTCCCTATCAGCAGTAATAGTGATTTCCAAATAGATTCCTCAATATTTGACAAAAAACATTCCACTATTAACAAATCGTACACTCCAAATATGTCGCGCGAATCATATGATCAGATGGTTGAATCATGTAAAAAATCAATAAATGAAGGAGAAATTATTCAAGTAGTACTCTCTCAAAGGATTAAACGTAAAACATCTGTTAAACCTTTTGATTTATATAGGTCCCTTAGAATGATCAATCCTTCCCCATATATGTTTTATTTGGAAATGGATGGTTTTGAAATTATAGGAGCTTCTCCAGAATTATTAGTTCAAGTAATTGATAATAAAATAGCTGTACACCCTATCGCAGGAACAAGGCCTAGAGGAAAAACAAAAAAGGAAGATGATCGCCTAGAAATTGAATTACTTAATGATGAAAAGGAAGTTGCGGAACATGTGATGTTGCTTGATTTAGGTAGAAATGATATTGGAAAAGTTTCAATACCTGGAACAGTTAATATTACACAAAAAATGGAAATAGAAAAATACTCTCATGTAATGCATATTGTTTCTCATGTAACTGGAGATCTGTCTGAAAAATATGATGCATTTGATGCTCTAAAATCTGGATTTCCTGCAGGTACAGTATCAGGTGCACCAAAAATAAGAGCAATGCAATTGATTTCTAAACATGAACCAGAAAAAAGAGGTCCTTACAGCGGAGCAATAGGTTATTTTAGTTACACAGGAAATATGGATACTGCTATTTCTTTGAGAACTATGGTACTCAAAGATGGTATAGCTTATCTACAAGCAGGTGGAGGAATTGTTGCCGATTCAAATACTCAAACAGAATATGAAGAAACTTTACATAAAATGGCTCCTTTAATGAGAGCAATTGAGCATACTGAAAACTCATAAATGAAAAAAAATGTTTTCTATGTTGATAGTTTCCATAATCCTGGAATATCACCATATCAAGCACATAATTTATTCAATCAAAAACATACCCCTAGTTTTATTTTTGAACAAAACACATCAATAAATAAAGAAAATAGAATGGGATATGTATGTATATCTACTGAAAAAATTTTACGCACTGGAAAAAGAGAAAATTTAGGTGAAATAGATCCTTTTAAATTAATAAATGATGAACTTTTATCACGTAAAAATTCCACTACAATTTCTAATCCTGAATGTATAAAAGAAATTTATTTTTCTGGAGCTTTTGGATATCTAAGTTATGAATGTTTTAAATATATTGAACCTTCGATAAAAAATATCAAAACAAGTAAAATCTACACTCCTGAATCTGGATTTATTTTTGCTAAAGAATTGTTAGTTTTTGATGATAAAAAAAAAATAATATATCTAATAATAAAAAAAGAAGAAAATCGTGCAGAAGAATATTTAAAAAAAAGACAATTGGAAATTAAGAAAAAGATACTAAATAGTAACCAAAAAAAAATATACCCTAAAAAAACAAATTCATATATTCATAAATCAAATATGTCTAATAAAAAATTCAAGAAAATGATTTCTACCGCTATCAATGAAATTAATAATGGAGAATTAATTCAAGTTGTTCTTTCACGTAGAAGTGAAATTAAAATTCATTGTAATCCTGATTTAATTTATTTTGAGTTAAAAAAGATAAATTTTTCTCCATATACTTATTTTTTGAATTTTGGGGATTTCCAAATTATTGGGGCTTCACCAGAACTTATGTCGAAAACAAAAAATAAAAAAACTGAAATTCATCCCATTGCAGGAACATATCCTAGGGCTTTAATTCCTCAAAAAGATAAAATAAATGAAAAAAATATGTTGGCTTCTGAAAAAGAAAATTCGGAACATTTGATGCTAGTAGATTTAGCTCGTAACGATTTAGGAAAAGTTTGTACTCCAGGAACAGTAAAAGTAGAAAATTTCATGTCTGTCGAGAGATATTCTCACGTAATGCATTTAGTGTCGAAGGTTTCAGGAATTTTAAAAGAAAATTTTTCTGGAATCGATGCTCTAAAAGCGGGATTTCCAATAGGAACTTTAACAGGGGCACCAAAAATTAGAGCTATTCAAATGGCCGCGGAACTAGAACCTGAAGGCAGAGGACCTTACTGTGGGGCTGTAGGTTGGTTTGAAAATATTAATAATATAGATACAGGAACCTTGATCAGGTCTATAATAATAAAAAAGAACAAAGCTCATGTACATGGAGGATCTGGAATAGTATCAGAATCTTCACCTTCAAGAGAATATGAAGAAACAGAATATAAAATTAAAGCATGTTTGGAAGCAATTAAAATTGCTAATAAAAAATCAGATACATATAGGAAAAACAAATAATGTTATTGCTTATAGATAATTACGATAGTTTTACATATAACTTATTTCAATACTTATCAGAACTTGGTTCTGAAGTTAAAGTAGTAAGAAACGATGCTCTAACAATCGAACAAGTAGCTGACTTAAAACCAGAAAAAATAGTAATTTCTCCTGGACCATCAAATCCAAATAATGCAGGTATATCAGTAGGTGTAGCAAAATCTTTCGCAGGTAAAGTTCCTATTTTAGGAGTTTGCCTAGGTCACCAATGTATAGCACAGGCTTTTGGTGGCGTTATAGAAAACGCAGGAGAGATTCGTCATGGAAAAACATCAATGATTCATCATGATGGAAAAGGTGTCTATCAAAATATAGATAACCCTTTTGAGGCCGTTAGATATCATTCTTTATCAGTAAAAAAATCACAAATTCCTAAAGACTTTACCATTTCATCATGGACAAATAATGGAATTATAATGGGTATTCGGCATAAAAAATTTTCCATTGAAGGAGTCCAATTTCATCCCGAATCAATTCTCACTTTAGCAGGAAAAAAAATTTTGAAAAATTTTTTAGATTCTAAATAATAGAGGTAAAAAATGAATATTAAAGAAGCAATAGAACTCCTCGTCAACAAAAATAGCATTTCTAAAACCGACACATCTAAAATAATGTATCAAATTATGAATGATGAAATAACCCCTGCACAATTTGGAGCTTTTGTGACTGCATTAAGAATGAAAGGTGAAACACCCGAAGAAATTGCCGGAATGGCGGAAACTATGAGGACATTGTCTCTTAATGTAACAACAAAATTACCAGTTATTGATACTTGTGGTACAGGTGGAGATGGGAAAGGTTGGTTCAATATTTCTACCGCTGTAGCATTTGTTGTTGCAGGAGTAGGAATTCCTGTTGCCAAACACGGTAATAGAGCAATGTCAGGATCCAGTGGTAGTGCTGATGTATTGGAAAAATTGGGAGTAAAAATATCATTGGATGCAATTAATGTTAAAAAATGTATAGAAGAAATTGGAATAGGTTTTATGTTCGCACAAATATTTCATCCTTCAATGAAATTTGCAGGTCCTTTGAGACCACAAATAGGAATAAGAACAATTTTCAATCTTCTAGGACCGCTCACTAATCCTGCAGGCGTAAAAAGACAAGTTGTAGGAGCTGCAAATATTGATAATGCGGAAAAAATTGCAAAAACTTTAAAAATTTTAAAAACAGAACACTCACTGGTGGTTAACTCGATTTCTGGGTCAGATGAAATAGATATTGAAGGTGACACAACACTTTTTCAAGTAAATAAAAATAACGTTAAACGAAGAAGAACTAGGGCTTCTGATTTTGGATTACCCGAGGGAAAAAGGTCTCATCTAATTACAAAATCATCAGAAGAAAGCGCGGAAATCATTAAAAAGATTTTTGATGGAGCTGGAGCAGAAAAAAACAATCTCTCTTCTCCTGAAACTTCAAGAAGAAATTGTGTAATTATAAATGCAGCTTCAGCTATATATATTTCAGGTTTTTCCAATTCATTCCAAGATGCTGCTATTATTGCTGCAGATTCAATTGATTCTGGTGCTGCAAAACATAAACTCAATAAGTTAATAGAAATATCATCAACTCAATAATCAAAAAATGAACAAAACAATCCTTGAAAAAATAGTAAATAAAAGAAAAATTTCTATTAAGAAATCTAATGATGATATTCCTCTGGATTTTCTTCAAAAAAAATCTCAAAAAATGCCTAAAATCTTCAGTCTAATAGAAAAAATTTATAACAGCAATAAACCAGCTTTAATAGCTGAAATGAAACGATCTTCACCTTCTGCCGGAGTATTAGATGCAAATTTAAATCCGTCAAAAAAAGCAAAATTATATTGTGACGCTGGTGCTAGTGCTTTGTCTGTGTTAACTGAAAAAGATTATTTTAATGGTGATATCAAAGACTTGAAATTTGCAGCAGAAAAAGCACATAAATATTTTATCCCCGTGCTTCGTAAAGATTTTATAATAGACGAATATCAGATATATGAAGCTAGATGTGCTGGGGCTGATGCAATTTTATTAATAATAGCTATACTAGATGAAAAATCATATAAATTCTTTTATCGTTTATCGCATGACCTTGGAATGGATGTATTAGTAGAAGTCTTTGATGAACCTGAATTAGAACTTGCAATGAAATTATCTCCCAGATTAATAGGTATAAATAACAGAAATTTAAAAACTTTAAAAACTGACTTATCTGTTTTTGAATCTCTATCAAAACAAATCCCAAAATCTTGTTTAAAAGTTGCAGAAAGTGGCATGAAAAATTCTGAAGACGTTAAACTCATGTACGAAATGGGCGCAGATGCAGTATTAGTTGGTGAAGCTTTAATGAAATCACGTTCTCCTTTTGATCTAACTTCAAAAATTTCTAATATAAATCTTGGAAAAAATCATGACCAAGATTAAGATTTGCGGAATAAAAACTGTAGAAGCCTCAAAAACCGTAATAGAAGAAGAAGCTGATTATATTGGTTTGGTTTTTGTTGATGGGGTAAAAAGAAAAATTTCTATTCCTCAAGCTAAAAAAATAACGGATTATGTTAAAAAGATTAAAAACCGACCTAAGATTGTAGGGTTGTTTAGAAATCAAAAATTGGAATATGTACTAAAAACTATAGATTACCTTAATCTTGATTGTATACAACTTTGTGGAAATGAAGATAAGGATTTTTTTGATAATATTCCTATCAAAATCTTCAAACAAATTAGAATTAAAAATAATGAAAAAAAAGAATTTCTTGCAAACAAAACCTCTGATTTATTACGTGAAAATATAGGTGTATTACTTGATACTTATGAAAAAAATTCTTTGGGTGGAACTGGAACCAGTTTTGATTGGAATTTAGCTGATGGAATTGCACAAAGAAAAAACACTTTTCTTGCTGGCGGATTGAACAATAACAATATTGATTTAGCAATAAAAACCTGTAGCCCTTGGGGGATTGATGTTTCAAGTGGAGTTGAATCAAACGGAGAAAAAAACTCGAAACTAATCACTTCTTTTATAAGAAAAATAAAGTCAATAAACTAAAACAATAAAATTATATTTTTATCCTAAAATGTCAGAAAAAATTAATGTAGCCCAATTCGGAACAAAGCACGGTCATGCCAAAGGTGTTCTACAAGTAATGCTTGCACACCCAGAAGTAAGAGTCATTGGCGTTTGGGAACCTGATTCATATCAGCAAAAAAAATTAGAAAAGAGTAATGATCTGATATGGAAACAAATTTCTTGGATTGAAGATCCCAATATAATACTAGATGATAAATCAATTCTTGCCGTGACTTCAGAAGGTGGAAATTTTGAAAGTTTATCCCATACAGAAAAACTGATTAGCGCAAATAAACATGTTTTCTATGATAAACCAGCTGGAGAAAATTATATCCAATTTAAAAAAATCCTTGCCTTGGCTCAAAAAAACTCATTACATCTGCAAATGGGATACATGTTTAGAAAACATCAAGGGTTTATGATGATTTCAGATTGGGTAAAATCAGGGCTTCTAGGTAAAATTTTTCAAATCCGAGCTCATATGTCAACTTGGATCCCGGAAAACAAACCAGATAATGTTAATTCTCGTAAAGGAATTTCTGTTCATAAAGGTGGCATATTATATGATTTAGCAGGACATATGCTAGATCAAATCGTATGGATTCTAGGCAGACCAAATAAAATTACAAATTTTTTGCAAAATACATATTCAGAAAGTAAAAATTTCATGGATAACACTATTGCGATCTGTGAGTATGATAAAGCGTTGGCTATTATAGATATTTCAGCAATTGAAATTCAACCAACCGCGAGAAGATTTGAAGTTTATGGAACAGAAGGTTCAGCCATTATGGAACCTTTTGAACCAGCAAAAAATATACACCTATGCTTAAATGAAACAAAAAATGGGTTCGAAAAAGGAGTGTCAATAATCCCAATTAAAGATACCCCTAGATACGTTGATACGTTTGCAGAATTTATAAGAAATATTAAAGGCGAATCAAAACCTCTACGTTCGTATGCACACGAACTTCTAGTTCAAGAAACTTTACTAAGAGCCACAGGAAGGATACCAGAGCAATTTTAAAATTAGAAACTAATAATTTGAAGATTATTCCTAATTTTATTGCGAAATACAACTGAAACATTCATAATGTAACCTTAGTAGTATTAGTAGATAATTTTTACAATAATTTGTGTTTAGTAGTTTATAAAACCTGAAAATTATAAGGAGAATGGTATGGCTAACGAATCAGATCCGGTTATCGAATTAATGAAAGAAAACGGTTGTGATATTTTAGATATAAAATTTACAGATCTTCCTGGAACTTGGCAACATGTTGCTGTTCCTAAAAGTGAGGTAACTGATGATTTATTTACAAAAGGTACAGGATTTGACGGATCTAGTATAAGAGGATTTCAATCAATTGAAGAATCTGACATGTTACTAGTTCCAGATGCAAACACTATTGCTGTAGATCCTTTTCAAGATGGAACAGTTACAGTAATTGCAGATATTAGAGACCCTAAAACAGGTAAAGATTATTCTAGAGACCCGAGAAATATTGCAAAAAAAGCTGCTGCGCACCTAAAATCCTCTGGTGTAGGAGATATATCTTACTGGGGACCTGAAGTAGAATTTTTTATTTTTGATTCTATTAAATTCAGCTATGGAGCA
>PBDR01000009.1 GCA_002717385.1 Chloroflexota bacterium | reverse complement strand
CTCTAAATAAACTTCTTCAAGATTTAATCCAAGATCCGATAATTTTTTTTTATCTCTAGAACGTTCCCATTTAATAAGAGTTGCTGAATCATAAATTTGATTTAAATACGTTTCCCAACCTAAATCACCATGTGATCCAGGCCATTTACCTGTTGATAATGATAATAAATTCGGTCCAGTTGAAGATGGAAAAACTGAAGTCCCTTGCATATAAAAATTTTCTTTTATAAATGATCGATCAGGTAACATTTCAAAAAAATTCATCCCAAAACCGTCTGCCAAAAAAATAATAGCATGATTCTTTCTTGAAAATATTTTTGATAATTCTGAAAGACGTCCATCTCCTTTTATACAAGTTGCTTCTATGAAAGATTTAACTACATTAGAAATTGATATTTGATTAATTTCTTCATTTAAGGGGAATACTAGTTTCCCAGACTTAATTTCTTTATATAGAATCTCTATATTATCCATATATAATTTTCACTATTTCGCACTTTATAAATGAATATTTCAAATCTAATTTTCATAGGAACTGGGACATCTGAAGGAATACCCAGAGTAACATGTCTAACTAGATCTGATAATTTTTGTATAGTTTGTAAAGATTCTATCATTCCTGGTTCCCTTAATCGTAGAAGGAATACTTCTGTATTGATTACTAAAAAAATAAATAATACAGAAGAAATTAACATCATGATTGATGTAGGTAAATTTTTCTACGAGTCAGCAATAAATCTTTTCCCTAGGTACAGTATAAAAAAAATTGACTCGATCATTTTAACCCACACGCATGCTGATGCAGTAGGTGGATTAGACGACCTTAGAGATTGGACAAATAATACTCAAAAAGAAATAAAAATTTTCCTCCGTAAAAAAGATTTAAAATCAATTTCATCTAGCCACGATTATTTAGTGAAAAGAAATAAACAATCAGGTGGAGGCGTAGCAAAATTAAATTTCAACATAATAGATAAAGAACCATTTACGATTAAAGGCGTTAAATTCATTCCTCTACCTGTTATGCATGGACCTTATTTAGATGTTTTTGGATTTAAATTTGGAAATGTAAGTTATATTTCTGATACATCTTTGATTCCTAAAGAAACAGAAAAAATCATTAATGGTACAGAAATATTAATTTTAGATGCACTACGCCCAGAAAAAACTCATGGCACACATTTTACTTTAGAACAAGCTGTGGAATTTACCAAAAAAATAAATCCTAAAATAACTTTTTTTACCAATGCAACTCATGATATAGATCATTTAAAAATTAACAACCTATTAAAAAAAGAAACTCCAAAAATGCAGTACGCTTTTGATGGACAAAAAATAAAAATAAAAATTTAATTCTTTGATTTTCTATATATTTCTATTATAGAATCATCAGGAGGATAATATTTCCCAGGTGTGAGATTTTCATTATCTAACCTCTCTCGAATCCATTCTTCAAGTGAATCATATTCTATAGCTTGTTTAGCTATATCCGGTGCAATTTTCCTAGGAATTACTACCACTCCATCATCATCAGCTACAATGTAATCTCCAGGTTTTACTAAAATTCCGTCAACATTAACTGAATCATTAGTTGAATACGGGGTCCCCACCCTTGTACCCAAATTGGAAGTTTTTCCATAACTCCATAAACCTATACCATAATTTTTTACAGTATGCATATCCCTTATCCCTCCATCACATACCAATCCATCAATCTTTCTTTGTTTTAAACGAAGAAATTTTATATCTCCACCTATAGACATAATCCTACTTCTCATTGATTCCATAACAATAACATCACCTGAACCTGCTAATTCAAACCCGGCATATTCAGGAGACTTCTCACCGCTAGGTTTTTCTAACATTGCATCTGGTCTTGCAGGAACAAATCTAATGGTAATAGCTCTTGCAACAAGCCTTATTCCAGGTAACATAGTTTTAACTCTAGGCATATAAACGTGTTTGGGATCATAGCCATTTCTAGCTAAAACATCAATTACTGCAGTGGTATTAACTTTTTTCAATTTACCTATTGTTTTTTTACTAAGAGTATGAGATGGAGTTTGTTGAATTATAGACATTACACTATCCTAAGTTTATGGTGTACCCTCACTTAAAGACCTTTATAGGTTTCAATAAAGTACCTGAATCTATTGCATTTCCAAGGGCAATAAAAACATCCTGATGATTATATATCCGAAAAGTTCTGAAATCTTCTTCAAGAAAATCAAAACTAACTGAAGAAGATTGAATACTTTGACCATTAATTATATTATGCGATTGTTCTTTTGATAGATATATAATAGGTAGATCCTTTACGATATAATCTATTGGCAATAAAATTGAATCCATTTCTCCTATTGTAAATATCTCTTCAATTTGTTGAACGCTATAAGATGATTGTATTGAAAAACTACCAGTCATTAGACGTTTAAGAGAAGACATATGTGAAGGAACTCTTAAATGTGACCCTAAATCATTTGCAAGAGATCTTGCGTAAAAACCTCTACCTACAACTACATCTAAAATGATTATTGGTGGATCAAATTTTATTACTTTGATACTTTTTACTAATACTTTTCGTGGTTTTATCTCAATTTTTTCACCTGATCTGGCAAATTTATAGAGAGGTGTTCCTTTATATTTTATTGCGGAAAAGATTGGAGGTTTTTGTAAAATATCTCCAGTAAATTTTCCCAAAACATCTACTACTTCTTTTTCTTCAATAAAATGATAGGTTCCTTTATCTTTAACTTTACCAAAAGAATCAAAAGTATCAGTCGAAAATCCCAAAGTAATAGTTATTAGATAACGTTTATCTCCGTTAAGTAAATATGAAAATAACCGACAACTATTTCCCAAACACACTGGAAGGACGCCAGTAGCAATTGGATCTAATGTTCCTCCATGTCCAATTTTTTTTTGGTTTAGCAATTCACGCAATTTTCTTATTACATCATTAGATGTCCAACCAAAACTTTTATCAATATTTAAAAATCCGTTTAGTATTTTTACCTCGAGATTAATTTACCTATATGTTTCAAATTTACCATTGTTTATATCATCAATTAATGCGTCAATTTTTAAAGCTTCATTTATTTGTGAATCAATTAAAAATATCAATTTAGGTATCTTCCTAATCCTTAATTTATTAGAAATTATCTTTCTTAATCTTCCTGCAGATGATCTCAAGGCCATCAATATTTGTTCTTCATCATTAGTATCAAGAAATAAACTTACATAAACATTTGCTTTCGATAAATCATGAGAAACCGAAACTTTTGTTACTGAAATTGTTGAAGAAATCCTAGGATCAGATAATTCAGTTGAAATAGCGTGACCAATTATTTTTCTAATAGAATAATTAATACGCTCAATACGAATACTCAAGAAATTATTCTGCTTTTAATTCATATGCTACAAGTTCATCTTGCTCTTTATATTCATGAAATCCATCAACCATTATTCCTCCTTCAAAGTTATTTGTTAGCTCTCTAACATTTTCCTTTAAGTGTCTCATTGAAGTAATCACTCCATCATGTAATGTTTCCCCAGACCTTATGACTCTTAACCTACTGTTTCTCTTGAAAAGTCCTTCTGTAATTCTAATTCCTGCTATATTTTGTCTTTTACCTCGTGGAAAAATCTCTTGAACTATAGCATGACCTATAACAACTTCACTGTACGTTGGATCGAGAAGAGATTTTGCGGCATTACCTACATCATCTACAAGATTATATATAATATCGTATAAACGTATTACAACTTTCTCAGAATCAGCTAAACTTTTTGCAGCCCGATCAGCAATTGTTTCAAAACCAACTACCATTGCGCCTGATGCAGAAGCGAGCATAACATCAGATTCTGTTACTGAACCAGTTGCGGATCTTAACAATTTTATTTGTATATCCGAACCAGATAATTGTCCCAAAGCTCTCTCAACGGCATCAACACTTCCATAAGCTCCGGTCTTTACGATCAATCGTAGCTCTTTAGCATCTGAAGAATGCACTTTCCTCATAACCTCAACCATCGTTGTAGGAGACTTTTCTTGTATAGCAGTTTTCGAATATTTTTCCCTAGATGAGACTAAGTTTCTTGCAACTTTATCATTATCAACAACGTCTAATTGTTCTCCTGTATTCGGTAATGAGCTAAGTCCTAAAATTTTAACTGGAGTTGAAGGAGTAGCTTTCTCAATGTTTTTTCCAAACCCATCAATCATATTTTTAATTCTCCCTCTTGATGTCCCAACAACAATGCTATCTCCAATATTAATAGTTCCTGATTTAACTAAAACTGTTGCTGTAACACCTCTAGTTTTATCTATAGCTGATTCAATAACAAATCCTCTTCCTGGTTTGTCAATATTAGCTCTTAATTCTTCAATTTCAGATACCAAAATCAAAGATTCAAGCAATGTATCAATACCTTGACCATTTAAGGCAGAAATTTCTGTAGAAATAACATCTCCACCATAATCTTCAACTATAATATCTTGTTCAGCAAGTTGACCCTTAACTTTATCTATATTAGCACCAGTAGAATCAATCTTATTTATAGCCACAACTATAGGAACACCAGCTGCTTTAGAATGATCAATTGCTTCAATAGTCTGGGGCATTACACCATCATCAGCAGCGACAACTAAAATTGCTATATCAGTTACTTGAGCACCATTAGCCCGCATAGAAGTAAAAGCTTCATGACCTGGTGTATCAATAAAAGTAATAGATTTTCCATTATGAATTGTCTGATATGCTCCTATATTTTGTGTTATACCTCCAGCTTCAGAATCAACTACACTATCCCCACGAATTTTATCTAGTAATGTAGTTTTACCATGGTCCACGTGACCCAAAATAGTTATTACAGGTGGTCTTTCTTCGGCTGTTTTTACATCGATATTTTCATCTTTCCGAATACTGGAATCAACTAAACTAGATTCTTTTTCTTTTGGTTTTATCACTCCAATACCAAAAGACGAAGCAACCTTTGCAGCAATATCAAACTCTATAGATTGATTTACTGTTGCCATAATTCCAATCCTCATTAAAGACTTTATAGTATCAACATTAGACTTAGAAATTATTTGAGACAATTCTCCAACAGTCATTATTGGAGGGAATTCCACTGGAGAAGAAATAGTATCTGAAATTGCTTTTTCAGGTGGAAATTTAGAAATTTCTTTAGTGTTTCTGCTTCGATTTATATTTTTATTTTTTGCCATATAACTATTGAAAGTAAATATCTTGTCTTAAAAAAACATATATCCTACTTATACAAAATACCTAACGTTTAGTTCTTCTACTTTTTGCTGGACGAGAATCGGCAGCCGACTTTTTTATTGGTTTACTACGATCATATTCATCAATATCTTCCGCAAATCTAATTTCTCCTCCAACTTTACTATCAGTATCACCTATTTCCCATAAAGAATCAGAAGATAAATCCAGTACTTCCTCTTTAACATTATTTGATACAGAAGCTTTTTCCTTATTTTCTTTTTCTTCTTTTTCTAATTGAGCTATTTCTTGCTCTAAAGCTATAAGTTCGAGATCAATATCTTCATCAATAACATTAGAATCATTTTTTGGTTCTACAGGAGTTTCTTTAGCTAAATCTATATGTTTAACATCGTCCTTGTCATCTAAAGGATTTTCTGTATTCGATGGAACTTGTATAACTTCTGAAACTTGAGATTCTATTACTGAAGGTTGTATGTCAATTTTCCAACCAGTTAACCGAGCAGATAATCTTGCATTTTGTCCATCTCGTCCTATAGCTAAAGATAATTGTTTTTCTGGAACTAACACTAAAGCAGTTTGATCGGATTCATTAATAATTACTTTTTCCACTCCAGAAGGACTCAAAGCATTTTTAATGTATGTAATAGGATCTTCATTCCATTCAATGACATCTATTTTTTCTCCCAATAGTTCATTTACAACATTTTGAATTCTTATGCCCCTCAAACCAACACAAGCACCAACCGCATCAACCCCTTCCTGATTAGAAAAAACAGCAACCTTAGCTCTTGATCCAGGCTCTCTAGATATAGATCTTATTTCAACAATTCCATTAAAAATTTCTGGGACTTCAATTTCAAATAATCTTCTCAATAAATCAGGATGAGTTCTAGATACCAATATCTCTGGTCCCCGAACAGTTTTTCCCACTTGAAGAACGTAAAATTTAAGCTGTTGCCCAGGTCTGTATCGTTCATATTGTGATTGTTCTGAAATTGGCATAAAAGCTTCTGTTTTTCCTATGTCTACAATAATTCTTTCCGATTCAATTCTGTGAATAGTTGCTGTAAGTATCTGACCTTCTTTTTCAGCAAATTCATCAAACACCAAATCTCTTTCAGCTTCACGTAATTTTTGTAAAACAACTTGTTTGGCAGTTCCTGCAAGTATTCTCCCAGGTATATGTTCTAAAGATCCAGTGATAATATAATCGCCAACTTTTACTTCATGTCCTAGTTCTGAAGCTTTTTCAGGAGTCAATTCCATCTTATCATCTTCAACTTCATCCACTATTCTCATCACTGTATTTAACGTTACTTCACCTTTCTCTAGATCAACATCAACTTCAACATCTTGACCATTAGCAGCAGGATCTTTACGATAAGCAAAAGAAAGGGCAGCCTTAAGCACTGAAACTACAGAGGACTGAGGAAGATTACGTTCAGCAGCTAATTGAGTAACTACCAACAAAAGATCACTCTTCATAATAACTCCAAATAATTTATTAAAAAATAAAGTGGGCACCCACCCACTTTAAGAAGCAAAATTCTTTATTCGTTGAATTAACTTACTATTCAATTTTATCACGTGAATCCTGAACAAATATATATTTTAAAAACTTGTTTTAAGTTTTGAGCAAAAGAAAATTTTTATATATATTCAGAATTTCTTAACAAATTAAATACCTCTGTTTCTATATTTTTTATAGAAAATAACTGTACATCCTTACCAGAACGTAATTTCAGCTCTATTTGTTTATTTTTTAAATTCCTAGAACTTACAACTAATCTGATAGGTATTCCTATTAAATCTATATCCTGAAATTTCACACCTGGAGGAGAATCTCTATCATCAAATAAAACTTCTAAACATTTATGAATTAAATTTTTATACAATTCATTAGTGTAATCAATAACATCCTGATCATTTAAATTTATTGGGACCAAACAAATTTCAAATGGAGCTACAGAGGGTGGTAAAATCATACCTTTATCATCATTATTCACTTCAACTATTGCAGCTAATAATCGACCAATCCCTATACCATAACACCCCATTAAAATATCCTTTGAATTAGATCGTTGATCAGAAAATTTTGCGTTCATTTTACTAGAATATGTTGTGCCTAATTTAAAAACATGCCCTACTTCTATACCTTTTTTTTCAGTAAGAAATCCTTCACCATCTTTAACTTTATATCCTTGTTTCGCTTGAGCAATATCATTAACATTTTTTGCTTTGAAATCTCTAGGAAAATTAACATTTCTAAAATGAAAATCTTTCTCATTTGCACCCGCAAAAAAATTAGAGCCCATTGTTACAGAATCATCTAGTATTACATCAATTCCCTTAATTCCTATTGGAGAAATATAGCCTAAATTAAGACCTAAAGTTTCGATCTCTTTTTTTGTTGATAATCTTATTTCTTTTCCACTAAACAAATTACGTAATTTAGTTTCATTTACATCATAATCACCTCTAATTACAACCAAGACCGGTTTTTGATTAACTGTATATAATAATGATTTTAATATTTTATTTTTTGAAATATTCTTTAATTTAGATAATTTATCTATGGTAGTGATATTGGGCGTAGAAATTTTTTCAATCTTCATTATTGACTCAATAGGATTTATAGTTTTTTCAAAAACCGCCTTTTCAACATTAGCAGCATATCCTCCTTTATCTGAAATTAAAATCATATCCTCACCACTATCAGTTAAAAGTACAAATTCATTAGAGTCTTTCCCTCCAATACCACCGGAATCAGCTTGCACCATTACAACATTAATTCCACACCTTTTAAATATTCGTTCATATCCTTGAATAATTAAACTAAAACTATTATCGAGACCTTTTTCATCCAAATCAAAAGAATATGCATCTTTCATTTCAAATTCCCTTACCCTCAACAGTCCTCCTCTAGGTCTAGGTTCATCCCTAAATTTTGTCTGAATTTGATATAAAATAAATGGTAAATCCTTATAACTATTAACCATAGCCTTGGCCATCACTGTAACTGCTTCTTCATGAGTTGGAGCTAAAACCATTTCTCTATTTCTTCGATCAGAAAAAGAAGCTAACGGAGGTGAGAAAGTTTCCGCTCTTCCTGATTCAACCCATAAGTCTCTAGGTTGAACAACGGGTAAGTTAACCTCCTGACCACCAATCGAGTCCATCTCTTCCCTAATAATATTACGAATTTTAGAAATTGACCTATTACCCATTGGTAAAAGGCTAAAAATTCCTGAAGCGATTTGCTGGATAAATCCAGCTCTTATCAATAATTTATGACTTGTACTTTCTGTATCTGAAGGAACATCCCTTAAGGTTTTGCCGAATAATATTGAACTTTTCATTATTATATTAAACTTAAAAGATTATTCATCAGAAATTATCTCTATTGATCTTGACCACGTTTAGCCCAATTGTTATTTTCGAACATGTTAAGACCCGGATCAGCAAATACTCCTGATGAAGAAAAATTTGGAGGATATCTTTTAATAAAATTTTCATCTAAATCTATACCCCACCCAGGTTTATCTGGAAGCGAAAAATATCCATCAACAACTTCTGGATAATTTGATCCAGCTTCCTTAACATAAACATCAGAAAAATCATTAAAATGTTCTAGTATTTTAACATTCCTTAATGTAAAGCAAAGATGAAGAGCAGCCATAGTGGAAATAATCCCTCCTACATTATGCGGTGCGATCATGATTGAGTATGACTCCGCTGTTGAAGATATCTTTTTAGTTTCAAGTATTCCTCCACACTGTGTAATATCAGGTTGTAAAATATCCACGTTTTGGGAAGACCATACTTCTCTAAATTCTGGTGACCCATATAAACGCTCACCAATAGCGATTGGTAAACTAGTATCGTTTCTAACTGAAGATAATGCTGGTATATCTCCGGGACGTACAGGCTCTTCAATCCACCCAATATTATATTTTTTTATTTGATTCACTATTTCTCTTACCTGAAATGGAGCAAACCTTCCATGCATTTCTATCATTATTTGTGCTTGAGTACCTGCCACAGAAGCAACAGCTTCTATTAAATCTAATGATTTGTAAAATTCATCCCGCTCAAGTTCCATATCACCATTACCAAAAGGATCAAATTTCATAGCTTTATAGCCTTTTTCTAGAACTTTTTGTGCAGCAGAAGCAAATTGTTTAGGTTCTCTTTCAACCGTATACCACCCATTAGCGTATGCTTTAATTTTATTACGAACTTTTCCTCCTAATAATTTATATACAGGCTGGTTACATGATTTACCTATTATGTCCCAATAAGCAAGTTCAACCAAAGCTAATCCTGTATATACTACTTCCCCAGGTTTTCCAAAATCCAAAAGAGTCATTCTTCTATAAAGTGCCTCTATATCAAAAGGATCATGCCCTATAAAATGGTGTTGAACATCTTTTAGATACTCAGTAACAGTATGAGTTTTTCCTAATACTCTCGCTTCTCCTACTCCAATTAAACCTTCATCTGTTTCAATAATACAATAAGTTAAATTCCTCCAAGGAGTCCCCAAAACTATTGTTCTAAATCCTGTTGTTTTCATAAATAACTCCTATAACCTATAATTAGCTATATATAGAAAATTCCATTTGTTGCTGTGTTTTTATATCTATTAATACACTTCTTAGTTCCTGGAAATTAATTTCTTTAGCTCGTTTAATAGCATCTCCTATTTCTTCAGGGTTTTCAATCCTTATTCCTATCGCACCCATTCCTTCAGCAATTTTTGCATAATCACCTGTCATATTTGCTGCATCATATTTTTCCATAGCATTAGGTAAAGAATGATTATACCCTCCCATAGTTCCATTATTTAAAACTACTGTGGTAATAGGAACTTTTGCTCTAACAGAAGTTTCAATATCTAATCCAGACATTCCAAATGCTGCATCTCCCATAATATTCATACAAAATTTTGATGGATCGGCCATTTTCGCCCCAATCATTAAAGGTATACCATACCCTAAATGAGTAGTTTTCCCCCATCCAATATAACTATGAGGCACACTTGCAGTATAAAACGGCATTATTTCATCCCTTGGATGACCAGCATCATGAGTTACTACACTAGTTTCATGATCAATATGATTATCAATTTCATATATTACTCTATAAGGATTAATGGGCATTACATTACTTTTTAAAGTGGGTTCCCATTCATCTATCCATTCTTCTCTTACTTGTTTTATATCGTCTTTTATGGAAGAGTTTTTGATTTTAGTTTTTATGTTGATATTATTAGGATCATCAATGATCGACTTGAATTCGTTTATCAAAATCTTAAAAGTTTCTTTTGCATCTCCTATTAACCCAATATCTGTTTTATATTCTTTTGAAATATCATCTACGTTGTTAGTAGAATGGATTAAAAATTTACCACTTGGGATATCTATCCCATAGTTTGTTACAGTAAGACTTGCACCTATAGCGAAAATTACGTCGGACTCTTTTAACCAGGTCCAAACTGGTTTTGGAGCAGTTCGATTTGATGAACCTAAAGATAAAGTATGATTTTCATTAAAAGCAGATTTACCAGGCATTGTGGTAATTACAGGAACTTGAATCAATTCACTTAATTGTTGTAATTCTTTTGTCCCTCCACTATACAGTACACCCTGTCCAGCCCAAATAACTGGTTTTTTTGCATGAAGAATTTTTTGTAAAGCTTTTCTTGTATCATTAATATCAGGGATAGAAATATATTTTTGTGTTAATTCATACTGTACATCCTTAATTTCATCCGGCATAACATCTCTATGCATTTCCAACATCACAGGTCCAGGTCGCCCATTTTTTAAAGCAGTCATAGCTCTACGCATTAAATCTGGTATTTCATTAACATTTCTAATAGAAGCTGACCACTTAGTAATATGTTGATAATTTTGAGGGCCAGAGAAATTTGGCTTGACACTAGATTTGTAATTACCAGGTCCATCAGGTAAAAATAATAATGGAACGGAATCAGCATAAGCTTGTGCTATTGCTCCGAAAGAGTTCTCTATTCCAGGACCACCTTGACAAGCAAAAAGCCCATATTTTCCTTTAGAAGCCATGTGCCTACTATAAGCATCTGCAGCCATAATGCCTCCACGTTCTTGTCTAAATGTGATAGGCCTTATTCCTTCTTTAGCAACTGCTTCTATAAGAGGATTTGCTGGAAAACATGCCATCCATTCAAATCCTTCTTTCTTTAATATTTTTGCTACTGCTGTATATCCATTCATTTTAAAACACCTTTTTTTATTTAAATAAAAAGACATCTAAAATATTACAAAATTGATTCCCGAAAGTAAAACAAATTTACATTCAAAAAATAAATCATAATCCCCTTCAATCTAAAATTACAAAAACCCGTACTTTTTTTTCTTGGCATAGTGGTACACATTTCTAATAGGGTTGTTAAATATTTAATACAAATTCAAGTTCATTTATTAGTAATTAACAAAATATTTATAAATCTAGGAGTTCAAATATGGTAGAACAAGTAGCATCTGTGAAAAAATCCGAAATAGGGAATGCATCTATTAAAGTTGTTGGAGTCGGTGGCGGAGGTCAAAATGCTGTTAACAGAATGTTTAGAGAACGTGTCCCTGGTGTAGATTACATTGCGATTAATACTGATGCTCAAGCATTAGATAGTGCAAATTTACCTACGGAACATAAATTAAGAGTTGGTGATGAAACGGCAAGAGGTCTTGGAGTGGGAGGAGATCCTTCAAGAGGTAAACAATGTCATGAAGAAAATAGAGAAGAAATAAAACAATTACTTCAAGGTGCGGATTTAGTTTTTGTGGCTTCTGGAATGGGTGGAGGTACAGGTACGGGAGGAGCTCCTGTGGTAGCAGAAATAGCACAAGAATTGAATTGCCTAACTGTCGGAGTGATCACAAAACCATTTAATTTTGAAGGACAGGTTAGGTCAAAAAAAGCTACTGAAGGAATTGAACAACTATCACAACATGTAGATACAATGGTGGTAATTCCTAATGATAGATTGATGGCTGTATCAGATGAAAATTTGACTATGACTGGAGCTTTTGAAATGGCTGATGATGTTTTAGCTCAAGGAGTACAGTCTATTGCAGAACTAATTCTTGTTCCTGGAGAAATTAATCTTGATTTTGCTGACGTAAGGGCAGTAATGGAAAATGCCGGTCCAGCTTGGATGGCGATCGGAAAAGGGACTGGTGAAGATAGAGCTATCAAAGCGGCTGAGGAAGCTATTAACAGTCCACTTTTAGAAGTAGAAATCACTGGAGCCAAAGGTGTAATTTTCAATATAACGGGAGGGTCAGATCTAACTCTTGAGGAAGTTCAAAAAGCCTCAGAAGTGATTTCATCTACTGTTCATCCTGACGCTAATATTATTTTTGGAAATGTAATTGACAGCAATATGGAAAATGAAGTTAAGCTCACGGTAATCGCGACTGGATTCCCAAAACAGGAAGATTTAGATCAAATTGACCGTAAAACTACAATAGACGTAATTAAAAATCCTGAATCTGTTAAAATTCCACCCTTTTTAAGAAAACACCCATCCGCAGTAAGAAGAATTCGCGGAGGAATGTCAAAAACACTTCAATTAGGTTTAGAAATCAATTAGGTAATCTGTCTAAAGCAACGTTAGATTTTACTGTGGGGCCTCCAAATGTAGAATCAGAAACAACGTTGAAAGCATTGGAAAGTTTATTTAAATGAATTTTAGGTGCCTGAATTATACTGAATGAATAGTTTGAAATTTTTTTATCGATCTTCAATGCTAATGGACCTTTCGCTGCCTTTAAAGGCGCATTTTCTACAGAAACATTAAATTCAACCATTGCTATCATTGTCCTAAAATCATTAATTACTCCACCACGAATTATAGAATTAACAGATTTGTAAATATTAATTGAACTTTGAAAATAAAGAATTTCTTGTTCATTAAATATTCCAATAAGACCGTGTTTGTTTCCTAAAATCCATGAAGTTGATTCTTTTAGGGGAATTTTAACTCCTTCAATAAGATTATCATATAGGGATTCCCATTTTCCTAATTGTTTCTTGGTAAAATTACTCATAGTATGATTTATATTTCTAATCTTAAAATATATGACTAATAATCAAATAAATAAACCTCAATAATAAAATTAAATTATCTTATGAAACATTCTATCGAAAATAAAATTATTCTTGTAACAGGTGCTAGTAGAGGAATAGGTTATGCAACCTCTTTAAAACTAGCAAAATACGGTGCACAACTCATATTAGCATCAAGAAATTTAAAAGATTTAGAAAATTTTAGAGAAAAGATACAGACATTTGGTAAAACACCTTCTATTATTCAAACCAATGTCACAGAAAACAAAGATTTAGAAAATCTTTTTAGCATAATTAATAAAGATTACGGAAAATTGGATGGAGCATTTAATAACTCAGGAATACTTGAAAATCCAAACCATTTACATAATATTCAAGAAGAAGAATTTTGGGATTTAGTTAAGACAAATATATATGGAACTTGGATGTGTATGAAAAATGAAATAAATCTGATGCTAAAAAGTAAAAGTGGTTCAATAGTAAACTGTTCATCGATTAACGGGTCAAAAGGTAACCCAAAACACCCAATCTATACAGCTACCAAACATGCAATCATAGGGTTAACGAAATCTGCTGCAATTTCTTACGCAAAAAATTCTATTAGAGTTAATGCAATATCTCCTGGTCCTACAGAAACTAAAATGATGACAAAAATAGATGATTCTATTCCAGAAAAAAAACAAAGTATTAATAATTGGATACCTTTTGGAAGATACGCAAAACCTGAAGAAATAGCTGAAAGCGTAATTTGGCTCTTGTCAAATAAATCAAATTACATTACAGGTTCTGTAATTTCGATTGATGGGGGCGTATCAGCTTCGTAATTTAAGACATCTATATGAGACGGATTATAAGCCGAGTTCTGTTACTCAATTATTTGAGTTTGCGATCATCCATCTAGGCATAAAGTCACCAATATGCTCAAGCAGTCAACCCAGAAGCTACCCATGGTCTAGTATTGCTTCTCTATTTGACCTTGCACCGGATGGGGTTTACATAGCTAAAACTGTTACCAGCTTTACGGTGTGCTCTTACCACACCATTTCACCCTTACCAAATTTCTGGCGGTATTTTTTCTGTTGCACTTATCCATCGGGTCACCCCGTCCTGTAGTTAACAGGCATCCTGACCAATGAGGTGCTCGGACTTTCCTCTATAGAAATTTCTATAGCGATCACACATCCGTCTCATATTAATATTTAATTTTACACATTTTTACCTATTAATATTGAATTTATTTAAATATTTAAACTTATAAAATTTTCGTGAGCCAAAATTTCAATTTTTATAAAATGTAAGTATTCTATGGAAAAAATTTTATTATTATCATAAATTTCATTTAAAACATCAGACTTTAATTTATCCTGCTCTTTTATTAGTTCTATTTTTTTTCTCCTAAATGATAATAATTTATCTAGAGAAGATTTTATATCCTGCATCCCATGAAATTTTCTATTTGAAATTCTAATGTTCCTAATAAAACTACTTTCTAAATCATATAAATCTTTGTAATAGTTAGGAATTATAAAAGAAATTTTTTTCCTTTTTGACTTAGGTAATTTATTGATTTCATAAAGAACAGTTTTTTCAAGTTTTTCAGATCTCCATTGAACGTGTTTATTAAAAGATTTATTTTTTCTTATCCGTCTTTTAGGACATGTATAATAACGATATTGATTAGTATTTAATCGACCTTCTTTGTTTTTCCAACTTTGTTTACGTGTAAGACCATTTAATTTCTGATCACATAAATAACATTTAACCAAACCATGTAAAGGAAAAGATTTCATAAAAGGCTTTGTTCTTTTTTTAGGAGATCTAGAATTTAAAACATCTTGAGCTTGATTAAATTTATCAATTTCAATAATAGCTTTATGGTTATTCGGTATTTGTATTCCATATCTATCATAATTACCTATATAAACTTTATTTTTAATAATTGCTAACAATGAAACAGCATTCCACAAATTTCCATTCCTAGTTCTAAAATTATTATCATTCAAAAATTGTGCAATCTTTCTAAGTCCATAAGGTTCATTAATTCCAGGATAAAAATTTGTATACAAATCAAATATGTCAATAACTAATTTTGCTTCGTTTTGATCAATAATTAAATCTCCGTCAACAGATTTAGTATATCCATAAGGTATTTTTCCGAGAACCATACCTCTGGCTGCTTTAGAAACAATAGTTTTTCTTTTGTTTTGTAAGTCTGAAATATCTCTACCTGAAAGCGTGAGATATTTTTCTGCATTTTGAAGAGGATCAATTTTATCAGAATCTATACATAAAATTTTCAAGTCCATTTCATATAGCTCAATAAATCTGTATATAAACGTTTCTAAATTTGGAGCCAAATGAGAAGATTTAGGAATTAATATTAAAGACCTTTTAATTATTGGATTTTTAAAATAATTCAACAATAATCTATATCTCTCATCTAAATGAGACTCAGTCTCATAAAAGTTATTCTCAGGAGAAAAAATTTTAACTAAAGAATGATTATTAGTTGCACAATAATTTTTAATATATTCAGAGTAATTTATATTTACACGATCAATATTGGTATTTCTATATAATCTAGAAAAAAAACCTATAGCGCGCAAAACTTAATCCGTTAAAAAGTGTCGCCCACTATTACACAAAACTGGATGATCAGTGCTCTTCATCTTATTAAGATCTCCAATAGGTAATCTAACTAAACATCCTTGACATATACCCTTATTAACTTTTACTATTGCGACTCCATTATTGGATTTAAATAATCTAATATAATCGCGCATTATCTTATCAGGAATTTTATCAGTAAACTGACTTCTATTCTTGAGATGAGAATTGTAATTCTTACCCAACTTAGATTTTTCTTTCTGGAGGTTTTTTTTATCTTTAATCCATTCAACCTCCCTTATTTTTAATTCCTCACTCAAATTTATAAATGCTTCTGTAGTTGTAGATACAAGATCTTTTGCTAAATTACGTTTCCTATTTATTTCCTCAACATTATTCTTTATTGAGTTATATTCTGCTTCAACTGCAGTCAATTCACGCATATTTGTTATAGAACCACCATAAAGTTTCTGTTGTAATTCTGATGATTTTGATTCTAAATCAGTAATATCAGATTCCATTTTTGAGACTTCAAGTTGTGATTTTAAAGTTTCACGCTTCAATTTATCTACATCATTCTTTAATTTGGAAACTCCACCGCCTAAATCTAATGTTCGAGATATTTTTAAATACTGATTTTTTTTCTTTGATAAAATCATATCTAAATCCTGTAGACCAATTAATGCTATAGCAATCTCATCCAATTTCTATTCCTCTTTGTCAGGTTTATTTTAGAAGATACCTAGTGAAAAAAAACTTCATATACAAATGTTATAGGTTAGAATTAATCTTTCATACACTTAAAACATATAACTACAAACTTAAATTGGAATTAATAAAAACAAAAACATATAACATACCAAATTTTGTGATAAAGAGACCTAAAACAAAAATTGTGTGTACGTTAGGTCCTTCTACATCATCAGTAACTAAAATTAAACAACTTATTAAATCAGGTATGTCTGTAGCTAGATTAAATTTATCTCATGGTGATAATAACGAACATAAAAAATTAATTAAAAATGCAAGGTTAGCATCAGAAGAATTGAATTTTCCTTTAGCTATTCTTGCAGATATACCTGGTCCTAAATATAGAATAGGTAAAATTAATTCAGGAGAGTATTTAGAATTAGTTAAAGGATCAGAAATAATTTTTGAAAACCAGACAAATTCACCAAATTCAAAAAGTATTAATATTTGGCCAAATGGATTTACTAAGAATCTAAAAGTAGGCTCCAAAATCTTGATTGACGAAGGTTCAATAGAAATGCGTTTATTATCTGTGAAAGAAAATACAATCAATTGCAAGGTAACCTCAGGAGGAAAACTTCAATCAAATAAATCGATTACAGTACCTGGACATACACAAAATATAGATTATTTCTCTCCCGAAACACTTGACGCTATTGAATTCGTAAAATCATCTGACATTGATTACATAGGTTTATCATTTATAAGAAATTCAAAAGATTTAATTGAGATTAAAAATAAACTGAAAGATATGAATAAAACCTTGAAACTTATCTCGAAAATTGAAATCGAACAAGCAATTGAAAACTTGGAAGAAATTATATGTAATAGCGATGGTGTAATGGTTGCGAGAGGTGATTTAGGAGTAGAAATACCATTTGAAAAAGTACCAGAACTTCAAAAACGGATAATCAAAATGGCAAATACATATGGAAAACCTGTTATCACCGCTACTCAAATGCTGGAATCAATGATCGAAAAACCTAATCCAACAAGAGCTGAAGTTAATGATGTTCATAATGCTGTAATTGATGGAACGGATGCTGTAATGTTATCAGCGGAAACAAGTATAGGAAACCATCCAATCAAAGCTGTAAAAGCGATGGCAAAAATCGCAAAAACTTCCGAAAAATATCTTGATAAAATTTCTATCGCAAACAGAAAGAGTAATTTTATCCATAACAACAACTTAGATGTCGATGATGCAATTGCACTTTCATCATGTAATCTTTCAAATTCTATCAAATCTAAAGGTTTGTTCGCTTTCACAGAATCTGGTTCTACTGCGTCTAGAGTTGCAAGTTTTAGACCTAACGCCTCAATAATCGCGCTATGTAGCACATACGACGTATGTAAAAACCTCTCTTTAAATTGGGGAATTATTCCCATAAAAGTTAAATCTTTAAGTAGAGTTCAAGATATGTTCCGAGAAGGTTCAAAAATTGCTATTGAAACAGGAATCGGAAAAATCGATGATCTTATTGTTATTGTCCTTGGCTTACCTATCGGGCAACCAGGAAATACAAATCTATTAAGGGTAATTAAATTGCCGGAATCAGAAAAAAATGAAGAAAATTTTGGTTACGGTGCTTTTTAAAAGGATTTTATACTTTTACTACTATATTGGATAAAGTTCCAATGTCATCAATCGAAATTTCTATCTTATCTAATTCTTTAAGAGAAAATTCGGTTGGAGGAATTATTCCTGTACCTGTTAATACTAAAGTTCCATCTGGTACATAATTATGTCTTTGTAACCATTCTGACAGGTACTCACAATTTCTTTTCATTCTGGAAGTATTGGTGTTACCTTCAAAAACAATATTATCCGAACGATAAATTTTTAAACTCACGCTAAGACTTTGTGGATCTTTAATGTTTTCTGCAGGAACTAAACAAGGACCAATAGATAAAGATTTATCATAAACTTTTGCTTGAGGAAGATATAAAGGATTTGCTCCCTCTATAGATCTGCTACTCATATCATTCCCAATTGTATAAGCAACAATTTTTTTGTTAATTATCATAAAAGCAAGTTCAGGTTCAGGTACATCCCAAGTAGAATCTCCTCTAATTCCTACTTCGTCAAAGTTAGATTGTATACGATTTTTTGTAGCTTTAAAAAATGCTTCAGGTCTATCCGAATTGTAAACTTGAGCATAAACATCAGGTGTCCCACTTTCTGACTGTCTCTCTCTCATTGAATCCAGATATGTTACACCAAACGCCCAAACTTCTGGTGAATCTATAGGAATCAATTGATGTTCTTTATTATTTGAGGAGAAATCAAGTAATTTAGATAGATCAAGTTTTGGTACTGAAAAATCCTTTATAATTTTTAGTGTTAAATCATCTACTCCAAAACCAGATACAGTAGAAAATTTAAAAAGATCTAAAGTACTTGAAATTGACTCTTTAGGTAAAAGATACCCAAAACTAGAATCATCCAATTTTTTGTGGACAAAAACTCTCTTTTGTTTATCGATTAATATTTGTTTATAAAACATTTAAAACATCCAAATCAAACTTCTTTAAACTCTCCTTCAACTGTATCATCAGGAGTTTCATCAATTCCATCATCAGAGGTTGATTCCTTAGGGATACTTAATTTTTGTAAAACTTCCTGTAAATTTGTAGTAGCAGTAGCAATTTCTGCTGATTTAGAAGAATCAGTAGAAAT
>PBDR01000008.1 GCA_002717385.1 Chloroflexota bacterium | reverse complement strand
TCTATAGCTTTATCTGGTAAATAACGATCAAAAATATATCTAGAAGATAATTTTATCGCAGAAGAAATTGCTTGATCATCAATATTTAAACCATGGTGTTTTTCATAACGAGGTTTTAATGTTTGTATCATTAAATTTGCTATTTCGTTATCTGGTTCTTGAATATATATTGGTGAAAATCTTCTTTCTAGAGCAGAGTCAGATTCAATAAATTTCCTATATTCCGTTGGTGTAGTAGCACCTAGTGCTTGAAGTTCACCTCTAGCTAGTGCCGGTTTCATCATATTACTTGCATCTAATGAACTACCATCTCCTCTACCTGCTCCAACAATTGTATGTAATTCATCTATGAAAAGAACTATCTCTCCTGCTGCTTGTTTTATTTCGTCTAAAATAGCTTTTAATCTTTCTTCAAATTCTCCCCTAAATTTTGACCCGGCTAAAAACGAGCCCATATCTAAAGAAATCACTCGTCTACCTTTTAAATTATCTGGAACGTCACCATTAATTATCATTTGAGCTAAACCTTCTGCTATTGCAGTTTTTCCAACTCCAGCATCTCCAATTAATACTGGATTATTTTTGGTTCTACGTGTCAATGTTTGCATAACTCTTTTAATTTCAGCTTGTCTGCCAATTGCAGGATCAAGTTTGCCTGAAGATGCTAATTCAGTAAGATCGATACTATATTTACTCAATGCCTTATATTTACTTTCTGCATTTTGATCAGTAACTCTAGAAGAACCTCTTACTGAATGTACAGAATTATAAATATTATCCTGATTTATATTATGTTTCTTGAAAATTTCAATTATTGCTCCATCATTAAATTTAGTCATTGCAATCAACAAATGCTCTGCACTGATAAATTCATCTTTGAGTCGTTGTCTTTCGTCATTTGCGTTATTTTTTAAAGTAATTATTCTATTATTGAATTGGATTGTGTTTGTTTGATCAGGATCAAATTTTGGAAAACGTGAAATTACATCTCTTGCATCTCTTTTTATTTGATCAGTATTTACCCCCAAATGTTCAAAAATCTTTGTTGCTAAAGAATCATTTATATCAATTAATCCAACCAATATATTTTCAACATCAACATAAGTACGATTTTCTAGAGCTTCTTGAGCTGCAATATGTACCGCACCAATAACTTGTTCAGTAGAGTTATTATTATCAAATAGATTTATATTCATAAGTTTTTCTCCAATAAAAGGCTAATAATCTATTAACGAATTGTTTTGTTTGTTTAATTTAATTAACTCAAGCTTTAACTGTTTATTTTCTTCTTCAAGTAAATTGATTTTTCTATAAGCTTTTTTCATAACTTCAACTCCAGCTCTATTAAGACCTAAAACTTCAATCCATTCACGAATTTTTTGGATCATTTCAACTTCAACCTGAGAATAGTATCTTCTTCCTCCCAAAGATCTACTAGGAATTACCAATCCCCATCTTTCATAATTTCTTATGGTTTGTTGATGTACTCCAATAATTCTAGATACTACACCTATTGCATAGACTGGATCATTTTCATTGTGCATCTTGATTTATTTTTCCTTTTTCTTCTCTTTTTTCTTTCATTTTTTTAAGTACCCTAAGTTCTTTTTCAGAGAAATCCCTGGGCAACATCACTTCAATAGTAGAAAACATATCACCTCTAGAATCACCATTCATCACCGGCATGCCTTTTCCTCTTAATCGAAATTTTTTTCCATTTGGAGTACCTGGTGGTATGAACAATGAAACGTTCCCGTCTATTGTGGAAATTTCAACGTCACAACCAAAAATAGCATCAAATAAAGAAATATTAAATTTAGAAAAAATATTTATCCCTTGAACTGAAAAATTTAGATGCTTATTAATATGAATCTTGGCATCAATAATACCTGAAGAGGTTCTTAATCTAATTGTTTTACCTTCAGTAATACCCATAGGGATTTTGACATCTATAATTTTATTGTCAGATTGATTGTTTTTGAGATTAAATCTCCTTTCTGTCCCTGAAAAAGCTTCCTCTAAAGATATATTTATCGAGACATTTTGCGGTTTGGATTTTTTAGTTCTGGAACCTCCAAAAATATTTCTAAAAGAACTTTGATTAGAGAAATTACTACCGAATAAATCATTGATTCCTCCAAATTGTTGATGTCCATACCCACTATCTCTCATTTGTTTCGCATGTTTCCAGTTGTCACCAAAATCATCATAATCTTTACGCTTTTTTTTATCAGAAAGCACATCATACGCGTCATTTATTTTTTTAAAATGATCTGATGCAGATTTATCACCTTGATTAAGATCTGGATGTAATTCTCTTGCTAGTTCTCTATATTTTTTTTTAATTTCAGAATTACTTGCATTTTTTGGAACGCCAAGAGTTTCATAATAACCCACAACAAACCTCTATATTAAACTTTGTTTATAACTTTATATATATTATCATATACATATAACTTTATAAAGCTTTTATAATATTTTCATAGTAATACATATTATGTTTCAATTTTACAATTATTTAGATAAAGTTAAATGAACAAAAATTCAATAATTATCTATAACAAATACGAATAAAAATTATGAGTCTTCCAAATTGTTTTAAAAGATATAAAAATAAAATTGACACTGAATTAAAAAATCAAATTAACTTTCGTAATAATCCAATATATATAACTCATAAATATTATATGGGTTGGGATGATCTTGGTGGAAAATATCAAAATTATATCGGGAAAAGATTTAGACCAACTTTACTACTAATGTCTTCGGATGCAGTAAATGGAAATAATGAAATAGCTACAAAACTTGCAATTGCTTTAGAATATGTTCATAATTTTTCTCTTATTCATGATGATCTAGAAGATAGAGACCAATACCGTCACCATAGACCTACTATATGGACCATTTGGGGAGAAAATGCTGCTATTATTTCAGGAAATGCGATGCTGAAAATTTCTGATGAAATTATGAATGGTTTAATATCTTTAGGTGTTGGAACAAAAAATGCTATTAATTTACAATCGGAAATCACTAATAGTTATTTGAAAATGATGGAAGGTCAGTATCTTGACATCACTTATGAAACCATACCATCTATATCTATTACCCAATATCTTGAAATGATAGAGTTGAAAACTGGAGCGTTAATTGAATCCGCAATGTACTTAGGTAGTTTAACAAAAATTAAAAATTCTAATCATAAATTAAATAATCACATGAAATCAATTGGTCATAAGTTTGGAAGAATTTATCAAATAAGAGATGATATACTAGGTGTTTGGGGTACAAACAAAACAGGTAAACCTGTTGGTGCAGATCTATACAGAAAAAAAAAATCTTTACCTGCTGTTCATGCATTGAATTCTGAATCAAAAAATGTCAAAGAAAAAATGCACTCTATTTTCTCCTCTGAAAACATAGATAAAAATCATGTCGAAAATATATTAGACCTAATGGAAGAAAATAACACTTTACGATATTGCCAAACACTAGCTGAATATTATTGGAAACAAGCAATTGAAATTATAGAAGAAATAAATATTGGTAAAAATTCTACAAATGATCTTATAGAGTTAGGTGAATTTTTACTATATAGAGAATCCTAAAATTCTAACGTTTCAAAATATTAAAGATTTTTTCACAAGGATCATATCTTTTTTTATAAGGTAATCATTAATAACATCTAATAACATCAAAAAAAGAATCTATGTATAAAAAATATCTAAAAATACTGATAAGTGAATTATTAGCAACTTTTATTTTTATATTTTTTGCTATTGGATCAGTATCAGTTGCAATAAGCTTCAATTCCGTTATAAATGAATTGAATTTGATAATTATTGCATTAGGAGCAGGATTAGGGGTATTTATAAGTATGAGCTCATTTAAAAATATTTCTGAAGCTCACTTAAATCCCGCTGTTACTATCTCAATGCTAATCTCTAGTAAAATGAATCTACTTCAGTCAACCATATATATAATCGCACAATTATTGGGGTCAATTATAGCAGTAACTTTTTTATATTATTTTGTATGGTTTTCTTTAGGAAAAGGAGTTGGTGTACATTCTCTTGCATTAGAAATTAATTTATTTGATGGTCTCATAATTGAAACAATATTAACTTTTATATTAGTTTTCAGTATTTTAACAACCACAAAAAACAACAAAACATTTTTACCTTTTACAGTTTCATTAATAGTAATTATGGGTCAACTTATTGCTGTACCTTTAACAGGCGGATCAATGAATCCTGCTAGGAGCTTTGGACCTGCTTTAGTAAGCTGGGAGTGGACAAATCACTGGATATATTGGTGCGGACCTATATTTGGAGGAATAATAGCAACAAGTATTTATGTGCTAGTTTTTGGTTCTGAAGAAGAACGTAAATTATTAGGTATTATAAAACTAAAATAAAATAGATTTCTTATCAAAGTATTTTGCCTATAATATTTCGTGATTTTATAGTCCCAAATTTCCTTGAATCGGTTGAAAAATTTAAGTTGTCACCTATGACAACAAAATCGTCTAAATTTGTATCCCATACATAATTTTTATCAAAATGACTTTTTTGCCAATACTTACAATTAATTTTTTTATCATTTACATATAAGTTATTCCCTTTGATTTCTATCCATTCATTTGGTAACCCTATTACCCTTTTAACATACATAATTGGTTTATCTTTTTTTCTAATTTGATGAACAAAATAGACTATTTCAAATCTTTTTATTTTACTAATATTGAAATGATTTTTATCAACTATTTTTAAAGACTTATTTGTTAATTCTGGCTCCATACTATTACCATTTATAATAATTAAAATATATCTTGATATTATTTTAAATTTTAAAAAGTCTATTATTTTTTTTATTTTTCTTAACTTCTTCATGATAAATTTACGTATATACTATTCAAATATTTTAACATCAAGTTATGTTAGGAGGAATTTAATGTCTAATTTTATATCTAAAATTAATTTTAAAAATTTAATGCCCATTCAAATTGCAAATGCTCACTGTGATATTCCATGCGGAATATATGACCCAAGGGATGCAATTCAGGCAGCTCAAACTGTTATAAGAATGACTGAATTAATTGAAGAAATTGATTTCTCTAGTGCCCCATCACATCAACTTGCTAATAAAATGGCTAGATATGTGCACGTAAAAGAAGAACATGCAAAAAAAGCTAAAGATGATATTTTGATTATATGGACAGACTATTTTAAACCTGAACATTTAGAAAAATTTCCTGATCTACACAATAAAGTATGGAATGCATGTAAACTTGGTTCATATGTGAAACAGAATGTGGATATGGATAAAGCTAAAGAATTCAAATCTGCTTTAGAAGAAATTGGTGAGATTTTTTTAGAAACTAAGAAATAGATAAATTCACTTACTAAAAAATTGATTAGTTCCCTGATTAGAGATGTATTCATCTCTAATCAGGCTCCATATATCTAATGCCTTACATCCGTCCTTGGCTGCTTGAACTTTATGTCTTACATTGCCAGGGATAACATAATGGTCGCCAGATTTGAGAAGTTTTTTTTCACCATTAACAGTAAACCATGCAGACCCGATAAGTACTCTTCCACATTGTTAATGTTAATGTTGATGATCAGGAACTAGTTTAAATGGTTCAAAATCTATAATCCCCACCATAATTTTTTCTCCCCAAATCAATTTTGCTGTAACACCATCTACTAATTCTTTAGCTTTAAATTCTTTTTCATTCCAAAATTTTGGTTCTGACATTTTATTGCCTATCCATGGGAGCCTAATTTACGATTTATTGCTGCTTCAGCTACTGGGCTAATTACCTGATCAATTTCTATGTTAATTAATGCAGGACCATCATATGAAAATACCCTTTCTAACGCAGGATTCAGATCGGAAAAATTAGTAACATATTCCGAATGAGCTCCCAAAGATTCTGCCATCTTATCATATCGAGTTGGTAATAAATTTGTCCATACAGGTCGACCAAAAATCCCTTTCTGTATTTGCCAATCAATTCCCCAAATTGAATTATTCCCAAGAATAATTTTAACCGGTAAATTATGTCTGACCATAGTATCGATTTCCATACCATTAAAACCAAATGAACCATCTCCCGTAACAACAACCACATTATTATTAGGAAGAGCTATTTGAGCTCCAATTGCATAAGGTATTCCTGTTCCAATCATTCCAAAACTGGAAACATTATTGAATCTATAAGGTTTATTTCTAGAAATTGAAGCTCTAAGAAAATGACAATAATCACCTCCATCAAATGTAATATGAGTTTCATCATCAATATGTTTTTTTAATGTCTCTGATACGAACATTGGATGAATTGGATTGGTTTTTTTTGATAAATTATTTAATTTTTTCATCCATATTTCACTAGAATCATTAAGTTTTGTGAGCCAATCTTGATTATTTTTCCATTTTTTCTTTTGAGCAATTTTCAACATGTCAAATAATACGGGACCAATATCACCTAAAATTCCTAGTTCAGTCGACCTAGCTAATCCGATTTGAGAAATTTCTGGATCTACTATAATTTGCTTTACATCATTCGCAAACGGTGGAGTCCCACCGAAGCCTAAAGTATAATCTAATTTTTTACCTAGCATCAAAACAACATCTGCTTGATTAATATTTTGTGCAACTTCATTCAGTGGTTGGTACCCTAAACCAAATGAATATACATGAGAATCTGGGACTATCCCTCTTGAGGAATCCTCAGAAAAGAATGGAATATTTGTTACGTCTAAAAATCTAATTATATCTTCACTTTCTAAAGAAGATAAAGCAGTAGATCCAGCAAAAATCAAAGGCCTTTCAGCTTTATTTAATATATCTACAGCTTCCAGAATTTGATTCTTGTCTCCACTTACATTACGAGGCAGTCCAAATGAATTAATGGAATATCTATGTAAATGTTTTTCATCAACTTCAGCAGATTGAAAATCATGAGGAATTGTTAGGTGAACTGGACCTTGTCTGCCATTTAATGCTGTTCTAAAAGCTAAAGATATATATTCTGGAATTCTTTCAGGAGATGGAACTTGCCAAGCACCTTTCGTAACAGATTTTGCAACTCCAACTTGATCAAATTCCTGCATTGCTCCTCTACCTAAATTTAAAGAATCTGCACTACCAGAAATATTAATTATTGGAGACTCAGAATGAACCGCATTAGCAAGAGCAGGTATAGTATTAGCATGTCCAGGAGTAGTTGATAATGTGACAGCAGGTCTACGTAAAATTCTTGAATAAGAATCAGCAGCATGAACGGCACCAGATTCATGCCTGAAATCTATCATTTTAAAATTACTGTCAAACATTACATCTAACAAATGTAAAATATGATCTCCAGCTATCCCAAACAATGTATCAACACCATGATCTTTTAATGATTTCACTACCAAATCACTTCCAGTAATATTCATAATAAACCCTTTATTAATTTTTAATTGTCAGTTTTTGAATAAATCAATAAGCATTTAATTGATTATATTATATGCATAGATTCAACTAACATATAAGAAAAAACAATGAATAATTAAATCATTGAATCCTAGAGAATGCATCATAAAAAACAAATGGTGAAACAAATAGTAAGATAACACCTATCCCTAATCTTAATTTAATAGGCTCAAATCTACCAACAAATCTGGATCCAAAATACATTCCTATGAAAGCAGAGATACCCATTATTACTATAATACCTATATCATAATTTCTAGTAATCGAATGACCTATAAAACCAAATAAACTCATTATGATCGATATAGCAAGATTTGTCCCTCCGGATAAACGAGGGTGTATTTTTAAAATATAAACAAATGCTGGTACTCTTAAAACTCCCAAAGCAACTCCTACCGCTCCACCTATAAAACCTATAGTTCCACCTATAAAACCTTCTCGCAGAATGCTAAGTTTATTAATTTTCACATAAGTTAAAGTTTCTCTATTTTTTCTTTCTTTTAGAATTAGATCAAAGGATGACATTAAAATAATGGAAATAGCTGATAAAAACAAAATTACCCCTATTAAAATCAATAGAATCAATTGAGAAAAATTACTAGCATAATATGCTCCTAAAAAAGATCCGAAAAAGGTTGGGATACCAACCAAAATAACTATTTTCCAAACTATTCTTTTTTCTACAAAAGCAGGCCATAATCCACCAATGGAACCTAAAATAGAAACAAACAAATTACTTCCAGCTGCAACTAAAGGATCTATACCCAGAAAAGTCATTATCGGTACTCTCACTACTCCCAATGCCATACCTACACAACCTCCAATAAAACCAATGAAAAGAGAAGAAAATAATAATACTAATATTCTCCATGTTTCTAATTCCATATAAAATTACCCAAAATCTTTATTTTAAAATTGACGCCCTAATAAAAGATTTTTTAATCAAATCTTGATCTGAAAAACTTAACGGTTTAGTTGGAGATCTAGGAACAGTAGCTTCATAACCCAATAAATTTAGACCATATTTTAATGCAGCAACACCCCTAGTCATGCCTATATAATCAGCAGAAATTAAAGTTTCTTGTAGTTTAATTGCTTCAAGATAATTACCATCAATTGTTAGCCTAATTATTTCTCTACATTTTTCCGGAGCCCAATTACCAAAAAACAAACATGCTCCTGTAGCACCAATAGACGCTCCAGGAAATAATAAGCTACCATTACATGTCCATAAATATACATCTTCCGAAAGTACTTTCGGAACTATCGTTTCCCATCTAAAATTTAATGAAATTATATAAGCTACCACTCGATCTAACTGGGAAATTAAACCGAGATCTTCAGCAGTAACGTCTGGATCTAAAGAAGTTCGAGGTTGATGTATTACTATGACTGGAAGTACACTATCTTTTAGGATCTTTTCAAAATAATCAACCACTCCTTCTGAAAATTTATCACCTTTTCTATCTCTTTGAGGAATTCTTATTCTGACATAATCTACTCCTCTATTTGCATAATCATCAATAAGATTCAATGCAACTTTTGGGGAAGGGGTTTCTATACCCCCAATTATAACTCTATTTTTATTATTAGTTTGTACAACTGTATCAATGATTATTTTTTTCTCTTCATTAGATAAATGAAATTCTTCTCCTCCATGGGATCCTAAAACAAATCCAGAAATTGAGGTAGTAAGCCATTTTTCAATATTACTGCTTAATTTTTGGTAATCCACTTCATCATCTTTAAAAGGGGTAGGAGTAGGAGCTACTATGGGTATTTGAGTAAAAAAATTTTTCACCTACAGTAATCCTAATTCTTCTAATAATTTGTCGATTTCCTTAAAATGTATTTGATCAGGATGAAGTGAAGGCCCCCTAACATAACCTGATCCTACTGAAAAAACTCCTCTTCTAATTAAAATATATTTATAAATAGCAGAAGATAACCCTAAAGGTTGAGATAAAATCTTAATTAACGGTGAAAATTTATTTTGTATATAAAATGCTCCTTCAATGTCATTTGATTTATATTTATCCCATATAGATACCCAAATATCAGGTATTGTAGAACCAGGCATAGTTCCAACAGAACCTCTACAAAATTCTTCTACACAATAAGCTCCACCAGCCCCACCAAATACCACTAAATTAATATCGCCTTTTAAATTGAAGAGTTCTGAAATCCTAGGAATTGTAGGAGGTGACTCAACCTTAATATAACATAAATTTTCACTCCTTTTCGCACACTCAATCGCCATTGAAGGAGTTACTCGAGCATTGAATTGATCTTGCATAAAAATAGGACATGAAACTTGATTAGATATTTCAAAAAAATAATTTATAATTTCTTTTGATGTGGTAGGTATAAAAGTAGCTGGACGTATCATTAAAGCATCAGCACCCAATTCTATAGCTCTCCTTGAATAATGAATTGACAAGTCAGTACTTTCTCCCCCAGTATTCATAACAACTTTAACTCTTCCATTAACTTGATCGACAACTGTTGAAAGAATTTGATCTCTTTCTTTTTCAGAATATTTAAAAATCTCTGACGCTATAGCAATTCCAATCCCGTGAACTCCATTATCTATCATCCAATCTACCTGTTTTCTAATATCATCAAAAACAATATTCCCTTCTTTGTCTGAAGGAGTAGATAATATCGGAAAAACTCCTTGCATAAATTTATCTAACATTTTCATTACATTCGTTTAAAATAATCATCCTAGGATGGAAGGAACTAAAGCAATTAATACTCCGGCAACAGTAGCTGTACCTATTACACCTGCTATATTTGGTCCCATAGCGTGCATTAACAAATAATTATCAGGATCTTCTTTCTGACCCATATCCTGAACTACTCGAGCAGCCATAGGGACAGCTGAAACTCCTGCAGCTCCAATCATAGGATTTATTTTTTCCTTAATAAATATGTTCATTAATTTAGCCAATAATACCCCGGATGCTGTAGCTGTTATAAAAGAAAATAAACCTATTATAAAAATTCCTAAAGTTTCGAATCGTAAAAAAACATTCCCAGGCATTGTTGAACCAACAGCTAAACCTAAAATAATTATAACTATATTCATTAAACTATTTTCTGCTACATCAGCTAACCTTGTAACCACTCCCGATACTTTAATTAAATTTCCTAACATTAGCATTCCAATTAATGGAGATGCAGAAGGGACTAAAACACTTACCACTAAAATTGAAATAATTGGGAACAAAATTTTTGTTCTATCTGAAACGGGTTTTGAGACATAATTCATTTTAATTTTACGTTCTTTTGAAGTTGTTAATAATTTAATTATTGGGGGTTGAATAATAGGTACAAGAGCCATATAAGAATAAGCAGCGACTGCTGTAGCCCCAACTATATCTTTTACAGAAATTCCAGGTAAAGATTCTCCTATCTCTTTCATCCTAGTAGCTATAAAAATAGTAGTAGGTCCATCTGCTCCACCAATTATCCCAATAGATGAAGCTTCTAATAACCCAAAATCAAAAAAAGATGTTAAACCTAACAATAATGACCCTAAAATAGCAAAAAATACTCCTGCTTGAGCAGCAGCTCCCAATAAAATAGTTTTTGGATTAGAAAGCATAGGAGAGAAATCTGTTGAAGCTCCTACGCCCAGAAAAATTAATAATGGAAAAATATCATTTTTCATTCCAAAATCCTGAAAAGTTCTCAAAATTCCTGAATGTCCACTATCTTCATTAATTTTTATTAATTCCCCTAATGGAAGATTTGCAAACAAGATTCCCATTGAAATAGGAATTAATAATAATGGTTCTTTCTTTTTTGATATACCTAAATACAACAATAAACCCGAAATTAACCACATCAAAATCATTCTAGGATCTTCCAATAGAGAAATGAATCCTTCAAAAAATATGTTGTAATTTTCCAATTTAATTCCTATTTTATTTCCATCAAACTTTGTCCAAATTGAACAGAATCACCTTGAGAGATATAGATAGATGATACTATCCCATCAACAGAAGTTTTTATAGAATTTTCCATTTTCATGGATTCTAAAATCATTAAAATATCCCCTTTTTTAACATCATCGCCTTTAGAAACTTTAATCTCAATTATTACACCTGGCATCGGAGATCTTACAGTTCCATCTTTAATCTGAGTAGTATCAATAAAAGAATCATTTTTATCGTTGATTTTAACTTCAGAAACATCAGAAGTATTTGAAATCCCACTAGGTGTTTTCTCACTAGAATCTTTTTTTAGTTCAACCATATATTCTTTACCATCAACAAATACTGATACCGGAGAAGATGTAATTTCCCCTATAGATATTTCATAAGATTTCCCATTTATAGAAATAGTGAACTTTTTTGAATTCAATCTAATTTTCCCCACAAGTTTTTAATAACAAAACTATCGCTGTTTAAATTGATTTGTCTACCTTGCATCACCCATGGATTAATCTGATCAATTGTTTCATTGGGAAATCTCAAATCTTCAGAAATTCCTTTATTATTTTTTAAAAATAAACTCAGAGCTATAGCAGCAATTTTTTCATCAGGAATAGTTATTAGATCATCTTCATTTTCTTGATTTTTTTCATTAGTTTTCTTTTTATATAGATTACGATCAAAAAATCTAAAAAGTGTAACAATCAAACCAAGTATAAGTAGAACTATAAAAACAATTGCCATACCTTGAACGGCAACCAAAATACCTTGTTGTATAGTTTCATTCATAATGATTTTTATTTTTATAATCTATATAATCTAAAGAAAATAATACCATCTAAAATTAGTGTTCTTCTAATAAACTAAAAAGAAATGCATGATCTTCTGTAAAAGCAATATTATTATTAACTCCAATAATTGTATCTTCCCCATTAACCAAGCAAGTCTCAATTTTCACGTCTCTAATTAATTCATTTTTATATATTACAGACCTTTTATAAAGATATTCTTCTCGAGATTTGTCAGGAGTAATTAAAAAGAATTTAATTTTATCCCCAGGCTTTAATTGAGCTAAAACATCAAGATAAATTTTCCCAACATTACCAATTTTTGGATAGCCTCCAGTAGTTTGTGTATCAGGCATCAAAATTATAGGAAACCCATTCCCAGGAATCTGTATTGATCCATAAACAACAGGATCTGAAATAATATCATGATCTTTATTTTTAGTTAAAATCGTTTCACCTTCTAATCTTAAACCTTGTCGGTCAGATTTATCAGATACAACATATGTTTTGGAAAAAAAAATCCTGATCATATCCTCCCCAAATCTATCAACTTGTTGACCTAAAATTACACCAATTTTTTTAATTTCCACCCCCAAATCTCGGTGATAATTTTTTAAAGAAAATCCAGATTTAATTGAATTGGATAAACCTATCGGTATAATATCCCCAGATTTAAGGGGGGCATTACCAATTCCAGACATTACGTGCATCGATCTGGAACCCAAAATTTTTTTTGTTTTCATACCACCAGCGACAGATAAATAAGATCTAATACCCTCCAAGGGATAATGAAAATTCATAATACTATCATTTGGGACAACAAAAGATGTATTAATAGGACATTTTATCCCATTAATTTCAGCACCTAAATCTGCCCCAGAAATAGCAACAATATTATTCCCAAAAAAATTCAAAGAAGTATCTCCAAAAAAAATTTCTATTACTGTATCATCTTCTTTATTGAAAACTAACCGGTTAGAAATATTAAAAGCTTCCCTGTCAGCTATGCCTGAAACCGATACACCATATTCTTCAAAACCTCTTCTACCTAAATCTTGTAATAATGTCATAGGTCCTGAGGATATGACTTTAATCGAATTTTTCATGCTAAAATTTAGAAATGTTTTTTTCAGATATAGGAATAAATTTTACATAAGTCCTAGAAGAAATTAATGCTGGAGATTCATTGTTAATATTAAATAATTCAATCGGACTACGACCAATTATTCTCCAACCTCCAGGACTTTCTGATGGATAAATACCGGTTTGTTTACCAGCTATTCCTACTGATCCTTTTTGTATATTAATTCTTGGTGTTTCTAATCTAGGACAATATAGTCTTTTGTCCATACCACCCAAGTATGGAAATCCAGGTGAAAAACCTATCATATATACATAATATTCTATAGAGGAATGAATATTAATTAATTGATCAAGTGATAATTTTGTATATTCCAAAACATAATCTATATCTGGCCCAAAAACACCTCCATAAACAACAGGTATCTTAATTATTTGTTTTTTTTTATCGTCAAATTTTTTATTTTTTAATAAATTTATTTTTGACTGTACAAAATCTATTACTTCTTTTTGGTTATGCAGCAAAATATCATATTCTATAAGCAATGAACAATATGAAGGTATTAGGCTTAATATTTTTATAGTCTTATCTAATTCTAAAAAATCTTTTAACGCATATACATTAGAATTTATTGTTTTATCAATTTCATCTCCAAATTGAATTACAATAGCAGAATCTCCTGAAAGTAATATACGTGGATAATGGACCAATTAACTACTCAGGATTTGTTGCATTTTTAATATCTCGACAGAATTTTTTTCCATTTCATTACGTATTAACTTTGCCAATTCAACTGATCCTTTAGTATCGCCATGAACACAAATTGTATCAGCTTGAAAATCTATTTCGTCACCATCGATAGTTTTAACCTTTTGATCAATTACTAATTTTAATGACCTCTCAATTACTTCAATTGGATCATGAATTACAGAATTTTTTACGTTTCTAGAAACTAATGATCCATCAGAGTTAATTGCTCTGTCAGCATAACATTCTCTTGCAACTAAAACTCCGCGAGATTTTGCTATTTTTTCCCACTTAGAACCTGCAAGAACTACATGAATTATATTTGGGTCATAATTGTAAATAGAATCAACTATTGCTTCTGCTATTAAAAAGTCTTGAACAGCAGAATTATATAGCGCTCCATGAGGTTTAACATGCTGTAATTTATGGTTTTCAGTAAATGCAGATAAAGCTCCGATTTGATATGTTATCAAATTGTATATATCTGCATATGGTAATGCCATTGGTCGACGACCAAACCCAACCAAATCTGGATAAGAAGGATGAGCTCCAATACCTAAATTATTTTTATTTGCTATTGTTACCGTTTCTTTCATACAGTTTGGATCACCTGCATGAAAACCTGTAGCTATATTTGCGCTAGATATATATTTCGAAATTTGATCGTCAGAACCTAATTGGTAAGCCCCAAATGATTCACCTATATCTGAATTTATATCAATACATTTATACATGAAAAACTAAACCTCAAAAAAACTAAAGTATCGGTAAAGATACTGATTTGCCAGTTTGTAAAGATTCCGAAACCGCGTCAGTAAATTCCATATATTTAACTGCATCAGTAAAATTAGTCCTCTTGATAGTTTCTAATCCTCTTATTGAATTAATAAACTCTTCTTCTACTCTCCAAAAAGATTGTTTCTTTTTAGGAATTTCTATTTGCATCATAGCTTTATCAGATGAAGTCGCACCTTCTACACATAATTCTGGCTTACCAGGATTAACAAAATCTGAAGAATAGACTCTTAATGTACCTGATGATCCAAAAATCCATATATCTAGTTCAGGTGCAAAATTCCCGGCAACAGTGGACATTGATAAATTGACCACTCCACCACCATAAAGCTTATAAATTATATCAATATAGTCAGGAATTTGAATTTCCATTCTCTCCCCTTCAATAGACAATCTATTTTTTACAATTGTTTGACCTACTGAAACTACAGAAGAAGCATTCCCTACCCATCTCATTAGATTTTCGTACCAAATTCCCATAGTCATAATATTGTTCCCAGATAAATCCCTACGATTCCTCCAGTGTACAGGAGTATCTGAATTAGGAAATGTTGAACCCTGAAATATCCTAGCATTTACACCGATCACATCTCCTATGTATCCTTCAGTGATAAGATCAATTATATGCTGTTCAATTTTCATAGTGTGGGGGGGTGGAACAACTTGAGCTACCAATCCAGGATTATCCAATGAAGCATCCAACATAGCATAAGCTTCTAAAGAATTCATAGCCATCCTAGCTTCACAAAGAACATGTTTTTTATTTTCCAATGCTGCTATTGATAATCTAGCATGCATATATGGCCATGTCCCAATACATATAGCATCAATTTCTTCATCATCAATTAAATCCCACCAATTAGAGTAAACTTTCTCTATACCCATTTTATTAGCCGCTCTTTCTCCAGATTCAACAGACCTATTTGCTACGCCTTTTAAGAAAACATTTTCTTGAGAACCAAAACCAGGTGCATGCCTTAATTCGGTGTTTGCACCAGCACCTATGAAACCTATATTAATTTTTTCTGTCATAAAATCTCCTATCAAAATAAAATTATCGTGATTCGCTAAAAACACTATAATTTATTATAGTCACATAATGATTTATAGATTAAAAATTAATTTAAACATCTTTTATGTCATTAATCGAGGAAAAAATGAAACAATTACCAGAATCTATCGCCATAACTGAAACAGGCATTACAATCGTATGGGATAAAAAAAACTCATTTATATATCCATTTAAATATCTTAGATTACAATGTAGTTGCGCGGGGTGTGTAGAAGAAATGACAGGGAAAAAAATTCTTGATGTAAAAACTGTTCTAGACAACATTATAGCTGTTGATTTTCTTGAAGTAGGAAGATATGCAATACAAATTCTTTGGTCAGATGGGCACCAAACAGGAATATATCCTTTTGAATTTTTGAAAAAACTTGCAGAAAATGATCAGGCTGTAATGCGGATTAAATAAACCTAATCAACTATTGATTTAACTGTAGCAACAACATCATTCGCATCGGGCATAAAAGCTTCTTCCAAATTTTTATTATAAGGAACAGGCGTATGTGGAGCAGTTACTCTTTTAACGGGCGCATCCAAATAATCAAAAGCTTTGTCAGAAATTATTGCTGCAAATTCTGATGCCATTGATGCTCGAGGAGTATCTTCATCAACTATTACTACTCGATTCGTTTTTTTAACTGATTCTATAATTATTTCCTCATCAAAAGGAGATAAAGATAACATATCTATAACTTCAGCATTTATACCATCTTCTAATAAAATTTTTGAGGCTTCTTGACATACCACTGAAGTATAAGACATTCCAATTAATGTTACATCATCTCCTCTTGAAAGATAACGTCCTTTTCCAAGTTGTATAGTATATGACTGATCAGGTACAAAACCTTCCAAATTAATCAACTTTTTATCATTAACTACAAAAACTGGATCGTCATCTCTAATAGAAGCAGCAAGAAGCCCCTTACATGAATATGGATCAGATGGAACTACCACCTTTAATCCAGGTATGTGAGCCAACATAGAATAAAAGCTTTCAGAATGTTGTGCGGCATGACCTGTTCCTGCTCCTGATCGTGCAAAAAGTGTCAATGGTACTTTAGTTTGACCAGCAAACATATATCTACTTTTAGCTGCATTAGATAATAATTGATCATAAGCAACAGTAATAAAATCAAAGTACATAACATCAACAACTGGTCGCAATCCAGTCAAGGCTGCACCTATAGCTGCTCCAATAAAGCCTGCCTCTGATATTGGTGCATCTCGTACCCTTTCAGGACCAAAATCCTGGATCAATCCTTTTGTAGCTGCAAAAGGACCTCCCCAGGCATCAAGAGGTTCTAATGTATCTTTATCAAAACCTCCGGAAATATCTTCACCTATCAAAAAAACATCGGGATCTAATTCCATTTCAGCTCTTAATGTTGAATTAAAAGCATCTCTGTAACGGATTTTTTTACCCCGAACACCTTCATATCCTGGACCTAATGGTAGTGATTTAGTACTTGTTATCATATTTAATCTCCCTATTTTAATTAAATCTTTTTAATCACCTTAGACCTAATAATGAATTTGAATATTCAACATATACATCTTTATATAATTCATCATGATCAGGCATAGGACTAGTGAGTGCAAAATCAGTAGCTTTCTTAATTTCTTCTTCAATTTCATTCCTAATTTCATTTAGATCTTCTGATGTCATTAAACCAGATTCAGTAACTCTTTCCTCGAATGAAATTAGGCAATCTTTACTTTTAAAATAATCTTCTTCTTCTTGTTTTCTATATTTTTTTGGATCGTCAGCATGAAAATGACCATGATATCTATAGGTTTTAATTTCTAAAAATGTTGGTCCTTCACCGGATCTTGCTCTTTTAACTGCCTGCTCAGCAGCATCATATACTGAAAAGACATCCATACCATCAACTTGCAATCCAGGAATACCGTATCCTTCGGCTCTTGATGCAATATCATCTGTTGAAACTGCATACCATGAAGGGGTAGCTTCAGCATAACCATTATTCTCACAAGCAAAAATTACTGGCAATTTCCATATGGAAGATAGATTCATTGATTCATGCAAAACACCTTGCGATGTAGCTCCATCTCCAAAAAACGCAACAGCAACAGATTTCTTTTCATTATTCTTATATTTTGAAGTCAAAGCAGCACCAACTGCCAAAGGAATTGAAGCTCCAACTATAGCATTTGCACCCAACATACCTTTAGAAAAATCGGCAATGTGCATCGATCCTCCTTTACCATGACATTGACCTGTTGATCTACCCATGATCTCCGCCATCATTCGATTTGTTTCAAGCCCTTTTGCTATACAGTGCCCATGCCCTCTATGCGTAGAACCGATCCAATCCTTATCCGTTAAATGAGCACAAATACCAACTGGACCAGCTTCTTGACCATCTGACGGGTGGGTAACTCCCATGGCATTACCTTTAAAAGTTTGCTCAAGCATAGTTTCTTCAAAACGTCTTATTCTATACATGGAAGAATACAACCATCTTAATTTTTTTGGAGAAATTGAAACAGATTTTTTTTCATTTTCAGATTTATTTTTTTTCATATTTTTTTTCAATTTAGATCAAATAATAAAAGCTACATTAATTTTTGTTTGATGGGGAAAATATTCCAGAATTACTTATTGATTAGTGCATTGAACGTAATGTTACAGCCTTTTATAGAAAAAAAACTACTATATCAATTGTCTTAATCATTAAAATAATTATAAATCACACTAAAAAAGCAATCTCTCTTGTAGATATTTTATTTTTTTTAATATTTGAATAGTTTCATATGCCAAAATTTATAGACATAGAAAGATGTTCATGATAATTTTCACAGTAGACTCAAAAATTTAATATGAAAAAATTTATTTTTTCTCGAAATTTTTACTATAGTATTAGATTCATAATAAGTTCTAGGTTCGAGATATATTTCTTCAATCATATAGGAGCATATTAACAAAAGAATGGATCCACAACCGCTAACAACAGACCAGTGGGCTCAGGTAGGTCTAACTCTCAAAATGCTATGGCTAGCATTGGCCTGTGCTCTTATATCTGGCCCATCTTTCTTGGCAGCTCACGCGATTATCCCATCTGCTGTAGACACAAAAACGATTTCAAATAAATGGTCTAAATTCAGAGGTCCTTTATATCTTGTTGGGTTAACATCGTTAATAGGAATTTTTATTTTCTTAGGTTTGGCTTTTTTACAACTCGATTTTATTTGGGATACCTACTCACGTTGGTGGCAATGAATATAAAAAATAATTTAATGAAATACTCAAATTGTTAACTAAAAAAATATATGAAAGATTTTACGATAAAAATTTGAATAATATCTGGAAAAAATATTTGAATTCAGAAAATACAACTAAATCTGAACCAACTAAAAAATGGCTGAAAATTCTGATTCCAGTAATAGGAATAAGTGGATTAGGAATGTTAGCTGTAATGGGAGCTTTCTTTGCTTTCATTATTACTGCTTGGTGGGGGCAGCCTGTTCCAATATTAGGTTTTGAACAAACAGTCGAACAGCCGATTAGTTTCCCACACACTATTCATGCAAGCACTAAACAACTAGAGCATGTTTCTGAAACTGGTGAAGCAATGATGGGCTTGGGAATGGATTGTACTTTTTGCCATAGAACTGTGACCACACAAGACAATGCAGGTGTTCCAGCAGTAGCCTTATGCACTACTTGCCACGCACACATAGGATCAACTGAAAGTGAAGATTTAAATAAAATTAGAGAAGCAGGTGGTATTTTAGGAGATAATCCCCACCCCATTAATTGGAAACGAGTACATAGAATGCCGGATCATGTAAGGTTCGTTCATGAACCACATATAAGATATCTTTTAGAAAATCCAGATAAAATAGAAAACACAACTTCTGGCCTAAAACAAGGTGCCGCAGGGGTGTGTTCTACCTGTCATGGAGATGTTGCCAGTATGGAACAAGTAGAACAAGTAGAAGCACTAAAAATGGGACAATGTGTAGATTGTCATCGAGATAATAATGCTCCAACAGATTGTGCGGTATGTCATCATTAAAAATAAAAAATCCACAGGTATAAAACTTAAAAAAAGAACAGATAAAAATGAAACTAAATAGACGAGAATTTTTATCCCTTGCTGGGAAATCTGCTGCTGGTGCAGTAATTTTCTCAGCCTGTGGATTACCAGAAAATGAGCTTATAGTTCAGGCACCAGAGGAAATGCCTGAAGATTTGGTTAGGGGTGAAGATGCCTGGTATGCAACAACACTTGGAGATTTCCCAGGTAACGATGGAGTAATTGTTAGAGTTATGGAAGGTAGAGCTAAGAAAATCGCAGGTAATCCTGACCATCCGATATCAAAAGGCAAATCAAATGCAAGATATGACTCAATGTTACAGATGCTTTATCACCCGGACAGATTACGTGAACCGTTAAATAGATATTCAAAAGGCGGAAATTTAGATGGGATCGGTTGGAAAAAGGCAGAAAATATATTTAGAAATGCACTCTCTGAAAGCAAAAATATTACTCTAGTGACCAATCAACTGAGAGGACATAATGGTTTAGTTGCCGAAAAATTTACAGAAAATTTCGGTGGAAAACACATAATTTTCGACCCATTAAATCATGGAATATTACATGATACAGTCAAAAATGTTTTTTCTGTAAACTCTCTACCCTATTTCGATATTGGTAATGCAAAAACCATAATGTCTTTTGGTGCGGATTGGTTAAGTACTTGGATATCACCTGTACATTATTCCAAATGCTATGGTGATTTCAGATCTCAATCTGGAAGAGGATATTTTATACATGTAGATCCAAGGATGTCTATGACAGCAGCCAACTCAGATCTATGGCTCCCAGCAAATCCTGGTACTGAAGGAGACTTGGCTCTTTGTATCGCAAGAATAATTATTGAAGAACAATTAGTTGACCAAGAAAACATTAAGAATTATCAAAAATATATGCCCCCTGGATACCTGAATGGTTATCAGGTAAGAGATGTAAGATTAAGAACATCAATACCTTCGGAAAAAATACATAAATCTGCAAAACAAATTGCTCAAAAAACTCCATCTATTGTTTTCGGTGGCGGTAATGCAGAGGCACATACAAATGGTAGTTTTAATATGAGAGCAATATATGGTCTAAACATACTACTAGGTTCTATTGGGAAAAAAGGTGGTATTTTACCTAACCCAGAAAGTGTTAGTGGACTACCTGCTATCAGTAAACCTTCTACTTTGGAAACAATAGAAGAAGAAATCTCTCATTGGAGAGCAGGTAATGTAGATACAGTTATAATTAGAGGTGTAGATCTTGTACATGGTCTACCTAATCATGTAGATATAACAGGCGCTTTATCAAAGGTTAAAAATGTTATAGTTTTTAAGACAATTTTAGATAATACTTCTAGTCAAGCTGATTTGATATTACCAGAAAGTACATTTTTAGAATCTTGGGGAAGTGATATCCCAGAACCAAGCCCAGGATACGAAGTTCTCAGTTTACAACAGCCAGTAGTTTCTCCTAATAGTTCCAATATTACAAAAGAATCAAGGTCTTTTGGTGACACATTATTATCTCTAACTGATGGAGCTCTAGGATTAGGCGGAAAATCAATCGAAAGTTTAATTAATTCTACAACCAAACAAATTCTAGAAAATAGAAATGGTTCAGTGAAAGTTGATGATAATATTAAAAATGACAGACCAAAATTATTTCTAGAAGGAGTTTTGCAAAGAGGCGGATGGTGGAACACTCAGTTCTCTGGTAACATATCTGGAAATTATAAAGTTTCTTCAAAAGGAAACGAATATAGTGTAAGTCCTCCACCTAAATTTTCAAATACTAATAACTTGGGAGAAGGTGATGAATTTACTTTAATCCCATTTGTCTCAAATTCACTTCTGAATGGAGAATTATCATCTACTCCATGGGCCCAACAAAACCCTGATCCAATGTCAACTGCAGCTTGGACCACTTGGGCTGAAATAAATAATAAAGAAGCAAAAAAACTGGGAATTGATGAAGGTGATATATTATTTGTTAAATCATCTTCTGGTGAGATTGAAGTACTAGCATATCCTCACCCAGGTGTTAAACCAGGAACGATATGTATCCCAACAGGTCAAGGAAAAGAAAGTAATGGAAGATTTTCTTCAGGATTGGGTGCAAATATTTTCTCCATTTTAACTCCTCAAAAAGATTTAGAATCGGGTGCACTTGCCTGGGCAGCAACTAAAGTGAAAGTTCAAAGATCAGGAAGAAAAAGAAAAGTAGCAAAATTCGAAGGAACCGTAGAAGCAAGACCTGTTGAACCTGGTGTTCCTATTCTTGTACTCGGACCAAATGAAACTGTACATGATGCTGAAATAGCAAATCATCATAAACATCAAAGTCAGTTCCTTGGTAACGAACATTTAGACCCAGATAAAAACAATCATTCAAATAAAAATACAGATAGTGATGGACACTAATTAATAGAAAATAATTTAAAAGTATAGGATGGAATAAAAATTGACAACTGCGGAGTTTGGAAAACAAAATTGGGGAATGGTAGTTGACATTGATAAATGTACAGGATGCCAGGCATGTGTTTTAGCATGTCAATCTGAAAACAATATACCTCTCAATACTCAAGATAGATTCGAAAGAGGTAGAGCAATCTCTTGGATTCGAATCGAAAGATATTGGGAAGGAGATTTTCCTGATGTAAATGCCAGATTCATTCCAATTATGTGCCAACATTGTGAAAATGCGCCATGCGAACCAGTTTGTCCGGTTTATGCCACATATCATAACGCTGAAGGGTTAAATGTTCAGGTTTACAACAGATGTGTAGGTACAAGATATTGTGCAAATGGTTGTCCTTTTACAGTAAGATTTTTTAATTATTGGGAACCTGTTTGGCCTGAATCTCTAAGAAACCATCTTAATCCAGATGTTACTGTCAGAAGTCGTGGAATAATGGAAAAATGCACCTTCTGTGTACAAAGAATCCGCAGAGGTGTTAGAAATGCTAAAAAAGAAAAACGTGATGTTCTAGATGGAGAAATTCAAACTGCATGTAGTCAGGCTTGCCCAACATCTGCACTTGTATTTGGTAATCTCAATGATAAAAATAGTCAAGTTTCAAAACTAAAAAATGATAAAAGAAACTATAAACTTTTACCACACTTAAACTTAGAGCAAAATGTTATTTATCTTGCAAAAGTGGATCCAGAAAAAAATACAGAGTTACATTCAGAGGAACATGCTTCACATGAATAAAAATGTCGCAAAAAATCATGCAAAAGAGCATCACGCACCTCCAGAAAATGTTCCTTTTAATAAAATAACAAGCGAACTTGTTTCTACTACTATTACTGGAACAAAAAGAATCAAGCAAATTTCTATTATTTTATCTATATTATCTGTAGTTGGAATAGTGGCCATAATAGTAAAGTTGTTCAATGACCATGATGACTCAACTAAATGGGGATACGTTGCTGCTTTAGTATCCTTTCTTTTATCTGTTGGTGGTGGTGCTCCTATGGTTGCAATTGCTCCAGTATTAGCAAAAGCAAACTGGGTACGACCAGTTACAAGAATTTCAGCAATTTTTTCCTTAACAGGTGTATCAACTTTAATATTAATTATTCCACTTACAATGATGTTGCCTCCACTAATGGTTGATGGCATAAGAAGAAGGTCGATTTGGTTTGAGGGTCCTATTTATTCACCGCACATATGGGATTATGTAGCTCTTATGGGCCTAGTATTAACTGGATTAGCTTTATTTTATTCTGCTGCTTTACCTGACTTTGCAGCCATGCGAGAACATTCTTCAGGCTGGAGAAAAAATCTTGGAAAAACTCTTTCTAGAGGTTGGGTTGGAACAGACTCTCAATGGAGAACACTGAGAATGCGAATAGGAATGTTCGGTACTTTTTATTTCCTAATTTTGATATTTGTAAATTTCCTATTTGCTACTGATTTCGCAATGTCTATGGTTCCTGGTTGGAGAGATGCTATTTTTCCTATGTACCATGCAATTACATCTCTTCAAGGAGGAGTAGCAATAGTTGTAGCTTCGCTTTGGATAATAAGAAAATACTTTAAATTAGAAAAATACATACATGTTGATCAATTTTGGTCTTTATCAAGATTACTTTTTGCACTGACATTATTATGGATA
>PBDR01000007.1 GCA_002717385.1 Chloroflexota bacterium | reverse complement strand
GTATAAGGATGTTTAGGATTATTAATTACAGTATCTACATCTCCTTCTTCTACAACTTTTCCCTGATACATTATCTTAATGTCCTCAGCTACTTGATATGCAGTATTGAGATCATGGGTGATATAAATCATTGAAATATTTTGCTTTTCATGAATTGTTCTTAATGCCTCCAAAATAGTAGCCCTTAAAGAAGCATCAACCATAGAAACAGGTTCATCTGCAACAATAATTTTCGGTTGAATCATTAGTGCTCTGGCAACCATTATTCTTTGTCTCTGTCCACCACTCAATTGATGAGGATATCTTCCTAATGTTTCAGATGCTCTTAACCCAACAGTTTCAATAGATTCTTCTATTAATTGCCTTGTTTCGTCTTTGGTATTAGTAATATGAAATTTCTTTAAAGGAGCTTCGAATAAATGATCTACCTTATAAAAAGGATTATAAACCGCAAATGGATCTTGAAAAATAGCTTGTATATCACGTCGGTATTGTTTTTTATCTGGTGAACTTAATTTATCTATAGGCTTTGATTTATAATAAATTTCTCCTTCAGAAGGTGGAAGTAACCCAAGAATAAGTTTACCTAAAGTTGTTTTACCACTCCCACTTTCACCTGCTAGAGCAGTAATTTTAGGGGCATTTTCATCGATAGTTAAAGAAATAGTATCTACAGCTCTTAACGAAGATTTGTCAAATAAAGATCTTGATCTAAATTCTTTCGCTACATTATTTAAATGTAATAATGTTGTAGGTGAATTTATCATTTGGTTCCAACTATCTTTTTATCTACTTTTCCATTATTAATAGTTGATAAATGACAAAAGAAAAAAGATTTTTCATCTATAATTTCCTTCTCTGGAACTAAGTCACTACATGGTTCAAAAACTTTAGGACACCTAGGATGAAATTTACAACCGGTTGGAGGGTTTATTAAAGTTGGTGGAAGACCTGGAATCCCAACAAGTTTACGCTTGGTCTTAGTGTCAGGTAAACTCGAAATAAGAATTTCAGTATATGGATGGTTTGGTTTGGAAAAAATTTCTGTAGAAGATCCAATTTCAACTAGCTCTCCTGCATACATAATTCCTAATCTATTACTAAATTGAGCCATTAATCCCATATCATGCCCTACAAGTAAAATGGTTGATCCATATTTTTCTTGTACCTGATCTAGAGTATCTATTACTTGCCGTTGTACCACAACATCTAATGCACTAGTTGGTTCATCCGCAATTATTAATTTTGGATTAAGAGAAACCGCCATAGCAATCGATACCCTCTGTTTCATTCCTCCACTCAATTCATGTGGAAATAATCTAGGAACTTCACTTCTTAACCCCACTGTCAGCATAAGTTCAGCCAGTCTATCATTTAACTCAGATTTAGATAATTTAACACCATGATCAACAAAGGCGTCATTAATTTGTTGCCCTATTCTTCTAACAGGATTTAGAGCATTCATTGCTGCTTGAGGAACAATTGCTACAGAAGTAGATCTGAATTTCCTAAGATCACTTTCAGATAAAGACAAAACATCAGTACCATCCAAATTAATTTTACCTTCTGGAATGTAACCTGGAGGTTTAATCATTCTCAAAATTGCATTTGCTAATGTTGTTTTGCCTGAACCTGATTCTCCTACTAATCCAAATTTATCACCTTTATCTAAAGTTAAATTTAGATTACTTACTGCTTTAACGTCACCCTGCCTAGTATGATAGTTCACATATAAATTCTTAATTTCAAGAATAGTTTGGCTCATTGAGTAACCCTTTTCAATCTTGGGTTAGCCCATTGATCTAATCCTGCAGCGATTAGATAAAGAGTAACAAAAAGCCAAATTAACAATATAATAGGAGGAGCATACCACCACCACCATCCACTGATTACAGCTCCAAAATAATTAGCCCAAAAAATAGTCATCCCTAAAGTAGGTTCATGTTGAGGCCCTAAACCAAGTGCTTCTAATCCAATTGCAGCTAATATTGCGCTCGCAACCGCTCCCACAAAACTAGATGCAAGGTAAGGGAGTAAATTAGGAACTAATTCCTTAATAATAATTTCAAAATTATTGAGACCTGATAAGCGCGCAACATCTACATAATCTCGTTCACGCATACTCAACACTTGAGATCTTATAGTTCTAGTTGGCCACATCCAAGCAAGTGCAGCAATAATAAAAGCCATAGATTCCACGGACAAACCATCAGCGCTTATAGTTGAAGCAACTACTACAAGTACAGCCAATGCAGGTATAGTGAGTACAACATCACTTAAACTTCTAATAATAGTGTCAGTTAAACCTCCAAAATACCCAGCAGCAAAACCAAGAATTGTGCCCACAAGCAAACCTAAAGATCCGGCGATCAACCCCATACGCAGAGTCAATGGAACTCCCCATACCATCAATGGCAACATTTGTCTCCCTTGTGCATCAGTACCTAAAAGATATTCTGAAGAAGGGGGAGCATAAGGAGGACCAGAAATAGGTTCGGCCATTTCTCTATCCGAAACAGCCATTCCAATTATCCAAAAAGTCAACAAAAGTACAGCCATTAAAATACCCATAAATAAATTAGGATTTTCTTTTATATTAAATAAAAAGTTTTTTAACACTTAATTTCTTTCGTACTTAATTCTTGGATCAAGAATAGGATAAATTAAATCTAATATTAAAGTTGTTAAAGCTATCCCAAGTATTAGAACAAAAACTACTCCGTATATTAAAAAGTAATCGAATGCTGCAATTGCTTTAAATAATAAAGATCCTATTCCAGGATATCTGAAAACATACTCTACAAGAACCAATCCTGAAACAACAAATCCAAGAGCCAATGCTAGGGCTGTAATTTGAGGTAAAATAGCATTTCTCATTGCATATTGAAAGAATATCCTTCTAGGAGATAATCCTCGCATTTCAGCGAGATTAACATAATCTTCCCCCGCTACAGTAATCATCATACCTCTCATCGATAGAGACCAAAATCCAATTCCAGAAAGAACTACAGATAATCCGGGTAATACTCCATGATGCAATACTTCCTTTATAAATTGAAAATTAAATGCTGGAATTGAAGTTAACGACGATCCACCACCTATAGGAAACCATTTCAACGTAAACGCAAAAATAGTCATTAAGAAAATTCCTAAAAGAAAATATGGTACAGCAGACATGACCATTAAAGGGGGAAAAAGCCATTGTACAAATCCAGGTGATTTTGGCCACGCAAGTAGTGCGCCTGCCAAACTTCCAAATCCAAAAGCAAAAATAGTAGAAATCCCAAGAAGCCCTATAGTCCAAGGTAATGCCTGCATAATTAGATCACTAACTTTAGCAGGATATAAAGCTAAAGATGTCCCCAAATCAAATCTTGCAAGTTTCCCCATATAAGTTATATATTGTTTCCAAATAGGTTTATCTAAACCATAATCACGTTCAAATGCTGCAACCATTAATTCGATACCATCTGCACGACCACCCCCGGCAGCAGTTTGTTGAATTATTCTTTCTCGAACAGGATTTCTCCCAGGAGCTAAATGAGGAAGTATAAAAATAATACTAGAAGAAAGCCATATAATTATCACAAAAGTTGTAAGACGAGTGAATATGTATGACTTATTCATATTTAATAAATTCTATAAAAATTATAGGAATATTTTTAGTGAGGGAGCAACACTCCCTCACTAAAATACTTTTTATTTACTTTAATTCACAGGTTCTAGATTTAAGAAAATGTGATATCCAGTACGGTGCCAGAAACCTTCATGTATATATTGGTTATCTACTTGAGGCCAATTTGTCCAATAAGTTTCATTCATAGGCAACGTAATAATAGTTGAGTTAAGAGTTATATCAGGCAACTCTTTCAACCAAATCTCTAATGCTTCACGGAACAAAGGTGCAACACCTGGAGAATCTACAGGCAAATCACCTATTTGATCCATTAGTGCACTATATTCTTCATTACACCATCGGTATAAACCAGGGTATGCAACATCTTCAAGATCGGTTTCAGGAACCATTCGACAATGATATGCATCAAAAGTCTGATATGGATCTCTCATAGCTGCATGTCCCCATATGAAAGCATCTGCTTCACCAGAAACAATTCTGGTAACGAAGTCCGTTGGAAGAACGAAAGAAACATCAAAACCATTTCTTCTTAGATTCTGTGTAACAACAGGAGCTCCAGGAGTTGTTGATGGGTGTTGAGGGAAAGTAACAATTGTAAATGACAATCTTTCTCCGTCTTTAGCCCAAAAGCCATCACTATCTTTAGCAAAGCCAGCTTTTTTCATATGCTCTGCACTTTTTTCTGGATTGTATTCTAAAGTAGGATACTTTTCTAACAAATCTGCATTACCTTCGAAGTATTTCATCATAGGTTTATACTTAGGCAATGGTAGTTCTTGAACAACCTGACCTCCTGCAAAACCAAACTCAATCACTTCGTCTCTGTTGATCGCATAACTAATAGCCCATCTAACATCAACGTTATCAAAAGGAGCTCTCTTTGTATTTAGACCAAGACCAACAGGCCACCAATCCAAATACCCATATGGAGGCTGTCCTTTATGGTGAGTAGTAATTTTGTCATTCTGAGCGTTAACAGCTTTCCAGTTAGGTACTGTCAAAGAGAATGCCATATCTATTTCATTTGCTATTAACATCTGAGCCATGGTAATTTCATTCATACCAGGCAAGAAAATTAAACGCTGAACTTTTGGATGATCATGAAATCCAGTTTTAGATCCCCACCAATCGTCTCTTAAGTCCCAAATTTTCTTTTCTACGTCAGTATGAACCAAATTATAAGGTCCAGTAACTACTGGCCAACCTTTAGCTCGGTCATAATGAGAGAACTCGGCTGGATTATCCTGAACACTAAATATGTGATGAGGAGTCATAGGAATACCAGTATCAGCTCTGAAAGTTAAAAGATCCCACTGATATCTTGGACAAGTCTTAGTAAAAGAAATGTACACAGTTAAATCGTCTACAACTTTGGCTTCATCGGTACATCTAGCAACATCTCCATGTCTGTTCATAGTGTCATTAGAGTTAAGCATATTTATAGTCTCAGCTACATCAGCAGCAGTGAACGCTACACCATCACTCCATTCAACACCATCACGTAAGTTTACAGTTATACCCATATAACCGTCATCATATTCAAAATCAGTAGCTAACCAAGGTATTACTTCACCAGTCAACATGTTGTAGTACCATAAACCTTCAGTAACCTGATAAAGACCACTTCTAGAAATACCACCTGCATGTGCATTGAACTGTTCAACATCAGTGAAAGCACCAGGGTGTTCACCACCTAAACCAGCCATAATTAGTGAATTAGCACGTGAAACGTCCGGATATCCACTTGGAACAGGGGTAGGTGTAACAACTACTTGTTTTTCAACTTCCTTTTCAACAACTTTTTCAACTTCTACTTCAACTTCCTTTTCAACAACTTTTTCAACTTCTACTTCAACTTGCTTTTCAACAATTTTTTCAACTTCTACTTCTTTAATGACCTCTACAGTTTCAGGCTCAGAAGAACAAGCCACTAAAGCAACCAACGAGACTACAAACAAAAGTATCGTCAATCCACTAAGTTTGTATATTTTCAATATCTTACTCCTAAAAAATTGATTCCCTATATATAATCGTGATCAAATAACCACTATAAGGATAATTTCATCTTGACAATCAGATGTCAACATAAAACTAAACTTTATTACAATAGTTCTTTCATAAAATACTTAAATCAAAATCCTACACGGTAATATATTTCTTGTATTTTTACGAATATCATAAAAGTTTCTTGTATTTTTACGAATATCATAAAAGTTTTTTGGTTTATAAAATGAAAACTAGTAACAGTAAAAAGGATTTTATATAGTGTCGGAACATTTTCATATCAAGCATTTAGAAATTATGAGTAAATACAACAAACATCCAAATCCCTCGGAGCAAGTTGTAAGCGATAAAGTACATAAAGGAGTTTGGATTTGTGGTACTCCAGGTACTCCTCCAGATCCACATATCCACCCAGATTTCAATGAATCGTGGGTTATTGGATGAGAAAACTCGATGGCAAATAGGTCAATATGAAGCAGTAATCGGAAAGTGGAGAGATTTAATTATCGCGCCTGCAGGTTTTTCTCATGATATTCGTCCTTGGGAAGGAAAACAATGTATACGATTTGGAGTATCTAAACCTGGTGGAAACCATGTAGATTTATCCCAGTTGAATCTGATCTGAATAAACCAAATCTAATTCATACAAAATATAAGACAATAAAAAACTACTATGGCACTGATAAAAATTGGACCCATACTGCTATAGAAGATGAAAGAAATACTGGAAAATATATTCATATGATTAAAGAAAATGCATTCGACATAAGTAAAGAAAATTTTTTCAATGCATGGTTGATTTTATTGGAAGGAAAAGTAAATTCTTATCATAATTCAAATAATGTTATTACATGAACTAATAAAGGTGATTTAGTCTATTTATCAAATACAAACACCTCAAGAATTGTTAATGTTAATAATGATTCATCAATCATAATGATGATTAATGCAAAAAAACCTTTAAAGGAATAAAAAATGGTAAAAGATATAAAATTTGAATGCGCAAAATGCAACAATAAAAATTTCACTGAAGGAAAAATTTCCACAACTGGAGGAGGTCTCTCTAAATTCCTTAACATACAAAACAATAAATTTATTACTATCTCGTGTACAGAATGTGGTTTTACTGAAATATTCAAAGCTGGGAAATCAGGAATGTTAACAAATATATTTGATGTTCTTTCAAATTAACCAAAAATTCGGATAAATATATGAGAATAACAAAAGTTACTACGATGGTTGTAGAAAATGAGCCCCTTTATGTAGGTGGTAAATATTTCCTTTTTTTGTTATTGGAAACTGATGAAGGAATAGTAGGTATAGGACAAAAAGTAACTGGAAGTTCATTTAATGACAGTAACTGGAGTGATTTCAAGTCCCAAATAAACTTGATCAATGAAACAGCAGAAGCTTTCGTTATAGGAGAAAGCGCCCATTTAATATAGAGAAGATATGGCAAAATGCATATGGATCACGTCACGATTATAGACATCCAAGTCTTCACTATACATCAGTTCTTACTGCATTTGATATAGCCTGTTGGGACATAGTAGGTAAAGCTACCAAACAACCAATTTATAACCTTTTAGGAGGTAAATACCACAATAAATTACGGTCATATGCATATATTCCAAAGTTTAATTCCCCTGAAGAGGCAGCTGAAATAGCTCATAAATTAGTAGAAGAAGGAAATTCAGCATGTAAATTTGATCCATTTTCCCCCATTCACCCTGGGCCAAGAGATATATCTTTAAAAGAAATTAAATATGCTGAAAAGATCTTTCATAAGATTCGTGATTCTGTGGGTGATGATTTGGAAATTGGTTTAGGTACACATGGACAATTCTACTTATAGTGCAATTAGAGTGGCAAAAGTATTAGAACCATACAATCCTTTCTGGTTTGAAGAACCTGTTCCACCAGAAAATATTGAAGAAATGTCTAGAGTATCTGCCCACACAAGTATACCAATTGCGAGTGGTGAAAGACTTGTGACTAAAAATGAATTTGCTCAACTGATAGAAAAACAAGCAGCCCAAATAATTCAAATAGATATCGGACAAGCAGGAGAAATTTTAGAAGCAACAAAAGTTGCAGCAATTGCAGATGCACATTATGCGATGATAGCACCTCACATGTATTGTGGACCAGTTGCTGCCGCTGCTACAATTCAAGTCGATACATGCTCACCAAATTTTGTTATCCAAGAAGCAAATCAAGGTCCATTACATAAGAAAATTTTTAAAGAACCTATAATCTTTGAAAAAGGATTTATAAACCCTCCAACTGGTCCTGGACTTGGTATTGAATTTCACCCAGTCGTAATAGATAAATATAAAATAGAATAAATTGGAAAATTTAATTTTTACTTTATATCTTATTAATAGCTTCCATGAGTGAATTATAACAAAATTCTGCTGTAAATCTTGGATCATAATCTCTTTTTGATGATTGTTGAACACTTACCTCTGCAAAAACTGGTAAATGTGTAAGATTATTTCTTGATAAAGCTAGTAAAAACGTTTCTATATTAATTGTTCCGTCTCCTGTTAAACAATATTCAACTTTTCCATCAACTTTTTTTCCATCTTTTATGTGAACCATTGCAGCATATGGTGCACACAAATCTACACTATGATCTACATCTGATCCTTCAACATAAAAATGACTTATATCTAAATCAAGCCTAAGATTTGAATGATTAGTTTTTTCCATTATCCATACTGCTTTTTCAGGAGTTTCAAAATCTGTACCAGCATGAGCCTCTAATGCAATAATCACATTATTATCCTTCGCAATATCTGAAAGTTTAACTAGTGCATCTGCTATTAAATTCTTATCTGAATCCCATCTAGGAGCATTGTGCCCAATTGTAGTAGAAATAATTATTTCCTTACTAGAAGAAGAAATTGTTTTAGCCATATTGAATTTCAATAAAGTTTTTTTCATCTCATCCTTATCATCCAAATTACAAACATCAATATTCCCAAAAAATACTGGATTTGCAAAACCTAAACTATTACAGATATTTGCTAATTTTTTTTGCTCGGTCAGAGAAAAATTATCTGGTGAAGTGGGCCATCCATCTGAAAGACATATTTCTAAATGGGTATAGCCAATTGATCGAACCATTGTAATCATTTCGAATGGATCATGATTTTTTGTGGCATATGTAGAATAACCTAAATTAAACATTTCTTATCCTTTTTATTTTTTTATAAACCTTTTCTATTTGCTATCGTTCTTTCATTAAAACTATGCAATGTTTGATGACCTTCAAAAAATCTCCATAACTCATCAACCATTTCAGTAAAAAATCTTTCTCTAGACTTTAACGTCGTACCCGCTATATGTGGAGACAAGAAAACATTTTCTAATGTCCTTATTTCACTATCTACAGGTATAGGTTCGGGATCAAAAACATCAAGACTTGCTACTATATCATTCTTTTTCAATCTATTTATTAACGCATTAGAATCAACTATGGCCCCTCTAGAAACATTTACAAAAACAGATCCTGATCTAATCAATTCCAACTGTTTTTTTGCAATTAATCCCTTAGTTGAAGGGGTTAACGGCGCTAAACACACAATAACATCAGTCGTTGATAAAACTTTATCTAGAGAGGTTAATGTAAAATCCAATGAACTAGCAATTTCAGATGGAATGTAAGGATCATGAGCGTAAATTTTCACATTAAAAGGTTTTAATAACTCACATAATCGTCTAGCTATATAACCTGCTCCAATCATGCCCACCGTTTTTTCACTTAATTCCTCATTCCATAAGAAAAGTTTTTCCGTTTCTCTTTGAAATTCTGAACCCCATTCAATTTTTCTTGAAAGTTTCCTAAAATGACCTCCAGCATTCCTCAAAGCAATTAAAATCATCCCCAATGCCCATTCTGCTACAGGGTATGATGAACCATGAGTAGTATCAACAACAATAATATTATTATTAAAAGCATCATCAAGATCAATTCGTTGGGCAAATCTATCTCCCTCAAGTTCACCAATAAATTTTAGATTTTTACATTCTTTAATTATTTGATAATCAATCTTTGGAGATCCATGACATATAATTATCGCATCTAAATTTTTTGAAAATTCAACTAATTTTTGTATGTTACATTCAGAAGTTTGTGGTGATTCATCCCAACTAGATTGTTCATTAAACTCAATCCAAGAAAAATTAGCAAAACTTTCCAAACGTCTTAAATCTTGTTTATTAATATATATATTATTAACCGTGGAATTGGAAACCAATCCTACATTAAGCTTTTTTAAATTCATGTTTTTTTTGTAACATATTTCCTTTAGAAATTAATAATTCTAATCGAACATTATCAAAAGTTAATTATTAATTTTCTATTTTTACTTAGTGACGAAAAAGAAAAATGAATGATAAAAATCTCATGATTCTCATTACATAAATACTTTTTAGAATCATTTACTGATTGATTTATATCTTTCTATTCTAGAAATTGTTTTGATTCTACGTGTAGACTTTTAATAGTTTTTTGAATAATGTTTACATAATTTCCAATTGAGAGATAAATAGGGGAAAAATTGAAATACTGTACAAGATGTGTATTACCTGAAACTCATGAAACGATCATTTTCGATGAAAATGGCGTTTGTAATGTCTGCTTAAATAATGACAAAAAAAATAACATTTCATGGGATAAAAAACTAGAAGATTTCAAAAATTTAGTTGCCCAATATAAAAATAAAAATGAATATGATTGCATCGTACCTTTTTCCGGAGGGAAAGATAGTACTTTTACTTTATATAAATTAGTTAATGATTTTAAACTCAAACCATTAGTGGTCAGTTTTAACCATGGTTTCATGAGAAAAAATCTACTAGAAAATAATAATAGAACATTTGAAGCACTTGGTATAGACCATTTATCATTCAAACCAAATTGGAAATTAGTCCAATTGCTAATGAAAGAATCTTTGATTAGAAAAGGAGATTTTTGCTGGCATTGCCACACGGGAATTTTTGCATACCCAATGAGAGTCGCCGTAGAGAAAAAAATTCCTCTTGTAATCTGGGGAGAACCAAGCTCTGAATATACCGCTTATTATAGTTATGATGGGAAAGAAGAAGTTGATGAAAAAAGATTTAACCGTTTTGTTAATCTTGGAATTTCATCAGAAGATATGTACGGGATGATTAAACAAAGAAAAAATACTGAATGGGTTAAAAAGAGTCACTTCTTACCTTTTACATTCCCATCTAGAAAAGAAATGATGGAAAATAAAATACGATCTATATGTTTAGGCAGTTATATTCCTTGGAATGTAAGATCTCAAAGTAAAATAATTTCAGAAAAATTAGGATGGAAAGGAGACAAAGTTGAAGGCGTACCAGGAAATTATTCCTATGAAAAAATTGAATGCTCTGTTCAAGGCGTCAGAGATTATCTTAAATATATAAAGAGAGGTTATGGGCGTACAGCTCATTTAGTAAGTATAGATATAAGAAACAATAGACTTGATAGAGAAACAGGATTAGGACTAGTAAATGATAATGACGGTAAAAAACCTGCATCATTAAAAAGATTCCTAAAATATATAAACACCTCTGAACAACAATTCAATGAAATCGCATCGGAACAAAAAATCCATCCCTATAATCATGAATTCTCTTCTACAATTGAAGGCGAACCTTTACCAGATGAAAACTTATACAATTAGATACTTACTATTATAAGTAAAGATTATTTTGAATGAAAAAAATAGGAATTATTGACTATACAGTAGGTAATATAGGCTCAATAATGAACGCATTTTCATATATTGGTTATGATCCTTTTTTGGTCAAAACCGAAAAAGATATCAAATCTTCTGAATTATTAGTATTACCTGGTGTAGGTTCATTTGGATCTGGAATGCAAGGACTAATCAATTTGTCTTTAATAGATGAATTAAATTATCAAGTGACAAACAACAAAAAGCCTATTTTAGGCCTATGTCTAGGAATGCAGTTATTTTTCACCTCAAGTGAAGAAGATAAAACTCTAAATGGTCTAGGATGGATCAATGGCAAAATAGAAAAATTAAGCAACGTAAAAAACCAATTTCCTATCCCACACGTCGGATGGAGTGATGTGGTTTGGGAAAACAATTCTATTCTATCCCCTAAAAAAAGTAAATCTTGTTTCTATTTCGTACATAGTTACGGATTATTAAATGAACCAGATAATTGTTATATTGAATGTACAACTAATTACGGTCAAAACATTATCACTGGAGTTAGAAAAGAAAATATTGTCGGTCTGCAATTTCATCCAGAAAAAAGTCAAGATGACGGTTTAAATTTACTACAACAATGGGTAAGTGAATTTAATGGTTAAAGCTAGAATAATACCTTCTCTACTAATATGCAACGATAGGTGTGTTAAGGGTATTAAATTTAATAATTATTCAGATGTTGGAAGTCCCGTTAGTTCTGCCAAAATATATGAAGCTCAGGGTGCAGATGAATTAATTTTGATAAATATTAAATCTGAAAAAATCAACAGTAAATTTATAGAAATGGTAAAAAATATTTCCTACGAATGCTATATGCCTCTAACGATTGGTGGAGGTATAAAATCGATAGAGGATATGAAAAAATTATTTAAAAGTGGTGCTGACAGAATTATGATTAACACTATAGCTTTAAAAAATCCTGAAATCATTCAACAGGCATCATCAGAATTCGGAGCACAAGCCGTTATTGTTTCAATAGATTATTGTTATGATTCAAAAAAAAATCCGATAATTACAAATAATTTTGTAAATTTCGAAAATAGTGACCCAGTGAAATGGGCAAATATCTGCGAGGATCTTGGCGCTGGAGAAATACTCTTCACTTGCAAAGATCGTGATGGAACAAAAAAAGGATTAGATCTAGATTATATTAACAAGTTTTCTTCATCTCTTGATATTCCTGTTGTTGCGAGCGGTGGTGTAGGTACATTAGATGATATTTATCAATTATTTTGTCTAAATAAAATTAGTGGAGTGGGTGTAGGAAGTCTTTTAAACTTTTCTGATCAAAGTATTATTAAAATACATTCATATCTGAAACAAAAAGGAATTTCTGTTAGAGATATATAAAATTATTTTTTTATTATTAAAATCTTCATAATATTTGAATATTATATATTCAGCTAATTAAAAAAATAAAAAATGAAAACTTTTATAATAGGGTGTGGCTCAATTGGATTAAGACATGCCAAAAATTTAATAAAATTGGGATACACAATAGATTATATTTTTGATATTGATAATGATAAAGCATCTAAAATATCTGATAAATTTCGCGCAATTAAAATGAAAAATACTATAGAAGGAATGAAAAAATCTGACGTAGTTTTTATTTGTACTCCTCCTGATACCCACACAAAATATATGAAACAGGCCATAACATATCAATCACATGTTTTTTGTGAAAAACCAATAAGTAACGATAAAAAAAATTTAATCCAAATTTTAAAAGAAGCTGATAAGAAAAATATCAAAATAATGATCGGTTACATGCTAAGATTTCACCCGGGATTAATTTATGTGAAAGATTTAATTAATAGTGGAAGTATTGGAAAAATTTTAGGCGGACAAGTGAAATTTGGATACTTACTTTCAAAGTGGAGGCCTGGAGAAGATTATAGAAAAAACTATTTCTCTACAAAGAAAACTGGAGGTGGAATTATATTGGATGCTTCTCACGAAATAGATTATGTAAGGTGGATTTTTGACGAAATAAAATCCGTATTTTGTATATCTTCAAAAGTATCAGACTTAGAAATTGAAACTCAAGATTATGCTGCAATTATTTTTGAAACTATTTCTAACCAAATTGTTGAAATCCACTTAGACTGTGTAGATTACAAATATGAAAGATCTTGTAGAATAATTGGATCTGAAGGATCAATTAATTGGGATTTCAATGGAAAGATATCATTCAATAAAAATAATTCTTCAAAAAAAATAACCAAAAACTACATCCTAAATGATTTATATATTCAAGAAGTTGGACATTTCATGAAAACAATTAAACTAAATCAAAAAAACATTAGTGATGGTTGGAGTGGATTGAAAACTTTAGATTTAGCTTTAGCATCTATCTCATCATCTAAAACAGGAACAAAAATCTTAGTCTAGTTAATTCAGTTTGATAATTTAATTATTATATTATTACTAAAATGATAATCTGAATATTAATTTATGAATAAATATATTTAATGAAAACTGTAGCGATAATACAAGCTAGAATGGGTTCAGAAAGATTACCTGGAAAGGTACTCAAGGTTTTAGGTACTCATTCTTTGCTAGGTCACGTTATAAAAAGAGTGAAAAGAATTAAAAAATTAGATGATTTAGTAATAGCAACAACAAAGCTAACTGAAGATAAACAAATAATAAAAACTGCTCTAAAATATAATGTTAGGTATTTTAGGGGAAGTGAAAATAACGTTTTAGAAAGATTTTATCAAGCTGCTTATGATAGTTCTGCAGATGTGATAATAAGAATTACTGCCGACTGCCCTTTGCTAGACCCTAGCATAAGTGAAAAGGTTTTATTCCCTATATTGCAAAAAAAATATGATTACTCTTGTAATACCCAACCAGCAACATTTCCTGACGGGATGGATACTGAAGCTTTCACTTTTGAAACTCTTAAAAAAGTATATTATTCTTCAACTGAAGATTACCAAAAAGAACATGTAATACCATTAATATATGAAAACCCAAAAACATTTAATATTTATAACTATAAAAGTGAGAAAGATTTATCTAAATACAGATTTGTAATTGATAATGAAGATGATTTTCATTTTCTCCAATCAATTTATGACATTTTAGGAAATGATTTTTATGAAATCAATCATTTTGAATTAGTAAAATTAATAATAAATAATACAAAATTGAACTCAATTAAACTATCTGGTAGAAGGAATGAAAAATTCAAAAATAAATAAGTCTTTAGATACTTATAAAAAGGCCAAAAAAATAATCCCAGGAGGTACCCAGTTGGTTAGCCGCAGGTCTAGTCAATTCGCCCATGGATTTAATCCAATTTATGGTTTCAATGCAAAAGGTTCTCATTTTACAGATATTGATGGAAATATTTTTTTGGATTGGGTAAATGCTTTTTCTTCAATTATTCTGGGCCACGCAAATGAAACTGTTGACAAAGCTGTAAAAAGACAAATTGATATGGGCAGTATTTTTACTGTAAATAGCCCTTTAGAAATCGAACTTGCTGAATTACTAATTGATAACATTCCAAGTGCAGAAATGGTTCGTTATACAAAAGGAGGTGGTGAAGCATGTGCCATGGCAATACGTATAGCACGTGGTGTAACAAAAAAAGACAAAATACTTTTCAGTGGTTATCATGGTTGGCATGATTGGTATCAATCTGCAAATTATTTAACAAATCCTGATGACGGTGAATTCCCTTTCGCCGGAATAGAGCCAATTGGAGTTCCAAAAGTTTTAGCTGGTACAGCCATTCCATTTTCTTATGGGGACATTAATAATTTAGAAAAACTAATGGAAGAAAATAAAGATCAAATAGCTGCCGTAATAATGGAACCAATGCGTTCCGATTATCCGCCTAAGAATTATTTAGAAAATGTAAGAAAAATCACAAAAAATAACAATGTGATTCTTATTTTCGATGAAGTTACATCTGGATGGAGAATTTCAGTGGGGGGGACGCAAAAATTTTTAAAAATAACACCCGATATATCAATATTCTCTAAAGCTATGTCTAATGGTTATCCTATGGGAACGGTAGTAGGAACACATAAAGTAATGGATATGGCCTCACGTATGTTTATTTCTAGTTCTTACTGGAGTGATAATGTTGGGTTAGCAGCATCTATCGCAACAATTAATACTTTAACCAAATCAAATTCAGAAAAATGGTTTAAAGATTTCGGAAAAGAATTTAAATTTAAAATTAACCAAGTCTGCAAAAGTAATAATTTAGGAATAAGTTGTAAAGGTTCTGAGACATCACCATATTTATTCTTTGAAGAAATTCATGGGTATGATAATAATTTAGTCAAAACCTTATGTATTCAAGAAATGTCAAAAAGAGGTATACATACTAATTTTAGTTTTCACCCGACAATGTCTCATACAAAGAAAGATATCGAAGATACTGTAAATGCACTTTATGAAACTTTCGAAATACTAAAAAAGGCTATTAATTCTGATATAGAAAGTTACCTTGATGCTCCGACAACTAAAGAACCTTTTAAACGACTAATTCACTAGATATAGATTAATATAATCATCTAATCTGTAAATAACAATATTCAAATTCAATAAAAGTGCAGTAAACCTGATTAAGATTTACCGAAATTTCTGTAGGCTGTATATAATCTACTAACTCCTTCTTCCAACTGATCAGGCTCATAGAGTGTGTATGCTAATCGAAGAAAATTCTCGAATTTACCTGACTCAGAAAAGATTTTCCCAGGTCGATATGAAACTCCAGCTTTTTCAGCATGAGGTAGGAAAATTTCTGTATTAAAACCAGATTTGAAATCTAACCAATAATAATATCCTCCACTCGGAATACTGTATGAAATAGAATCTCCAAAATACTTAGATAAAGCAACATTCATAACATCACAACGTCTGATATATTCATTCCTTATAATATCGATGTTTTTTTCTAAAAGCCCCAAATCAATAACTTCTCTTATCAGGGTGGCGGCAAAATGATTAAAACCACCTCCACTGAAAGTTACCGCAGAATCCGAAAATTTAGATATCTTATCGCTTGAAGAGTGTATCCATCCCGTACGAAGACCTGGTGCTAAAATTTTTGAAAAAGAACCAAAAGAAATAACTCGTCCATGATGATTTAGTGACATAAATGGAGGCGGAGGCAAGTTGTTAAAATAAATTAATTGATAAACTTCATCCGCCAAAATAAGAAAGTCAAATTCTTCAGAAAGTTCTATTAGTTGATTCCTCCTTTCAACTGACATACAAATTCCTGTAGGATTTTGGTAAGTAGGTATAGTGTAAATAAATTTTGGTCGTAATCCTTTTGTTAGTATTTTCTTTAATTCCGATACTTTGATGCCGTTTTCATCAATTGGAACACCGACTATTTGTAACCCATGATCCCGAAATATTTTCTCAACAACAAAATAAGTAGGTTCCTCAACAATCACAGTATCTCCAGATTTAGTGAATAATGTACAGGATAAATCAATCCCTTGGGATGCTCCAGCCGTAAGAAATAAATTATTAGGTGAAATCTGCGAATAATAGGACGATTGAGAAGATAAAAATACAGCTAAACTATTTAAAAAAGGACCAAATCCTTGTGCAGCTCCGTATTGAAGTGGGATGTGATCATTCCTATCAAATAGTTGATTCGTACCTTCCTTGATAAATTCTGTTGGATGCAAATGAGCTGATGGATGACCCCATCCTAAGTCTATAATCCCTTCTTTTATATCTACCAATAAAGATGGTAATTTATTTCGCTCTGAGTATAACAACTCATATCTATCGATAGAATTCATTGATTTTTTTAGTCTAAACCCCAAGGAATCAAAAAGTTTCTTAGAAACAGTATTTTCTTCTCTTACTTCTGCAATAAATTTCTTACAAATATCTCTCCTATTTTGAATAATTAATTCAATAGCTTTAGATAATCCGTCAGTACCTATACCTTTATTTCTATATTTATCTAGTATATTAATACTTACATAAGTGACTTGATCTTGAATAGAAACATCAAATCTAGCGTATCCAACTTTTTCACCTTTATAGAAAATTATTACAAAATTATATTTTTTATCATTTATTTTTTGTTTAAACCAAATATTATGAGTTTTTAAATTAATATAACCTTTATTTTTAGACATTTTTCTAGCATAAGAATCATTCCTCAAAGACCAAATAAAATGACTGTCTTGTTCTTTGGCAAATTCACAATATATATATTCTAATTTCAATTGCTTTTATATTTTTATCCAGAAATCATATCCCAACTAATTGGGGTTCCTCTGACAATTTCTTTTGATGCTTTAAGACCAATAATTTGATCTAGAAAAATAGGAGATAACCCAAAACCAGGTCTAATTGACCTTAAATTTTCTCCAGTAAAAATTTCTCCGGGACTCATATCTTGTGTAACTATAAGTGATCTTTGAAATTGTAAATTGCTTTTTTCTGATGATGTTGGACCAAAAAAAATGTTCCCTAAACCTTTTTCTACATTCCTTATTTGATCAACCAAATCCTTCATTTCATCAACTTCCATAGAAAATTTACTGTCAGGACCTTCATCATTTCTGGAAATAGTCACATGTTTTTCAATTGCAACTGCTCCTAGAGATACTGCAGCTACAGATATCTCAGTACCTAATGTATGATCTGAAAGACCTACAGGAACATTAAATATTTCACTCATATAAGGAATCGTTCGCAAATTCATAGCTTCTGGAGGTGCTGGATAAGAACTGACACATTTAAAGAGCAATACTTGATTCGAATCATTAACACCTTTGACTGCTTTCATGGCATTATCAATATCAGAAATATTCGCCATTCCAGTAGAGATTAAAAGAGGTTTATTTTTAGTAGCAGCATAAGCAATTAAATTAGTATCTGTCACCTCAAAAGATGCAATCTTATAAGCTGGAACATTAATTTTATCAAGAAAATCGACCGCAGATTTATCAAAAGCAGATGAAAACATATCCAGACCTAAACTATTTGCAGTATCTTTAATTGTTTTATGCCATTCCCAAGGAGTATAAGCTTCAGAATATAATTCATATAAAGTCTTCCCACCCCATAATCCCTCTCCTGGAATTGTAAATATTTCCGAATCCTCATTAATAGTTATGGTATCAGCCGTATAGGTCTGTAATTTAATAGCATCTACACCTGATTCGCTACATAAATTAACCAGTTCAATTGCTCGATCTAAACTCCCATTATGATTCGCTGAAATTTCAGCTATAATGTAGGTTGGTTCACCAGGTCCAATTTTTTTGTTATTAACGTATATATATTTATTGTTCATTTATTTAATAATTTAATATTGTGTTCACTATTCTATTACAACCCTTCGAATCAAATAAAGATTTCATATTATTTGAAAACTTTATTCTTGACTTTTTATCATTTGAAAGTAATTTGACTATGTCGTAAACATTTCTTTCAGTAACTTCATCAGGATTTTCTATTGAAAATGCTAATTTATTCTCTTTAAATTTTTTAGCATTTTTAATTTGATTATCTACAGTAGCTATTAGAATCATAGGTTTACATATTGCTGAAATTTCGTATGCTGTGGTTCCTGCAGAAGAAACTACCATATCTGAATTGATAATATATTTAGAAATATCGAATTTATTTTTGATTATTTCTATTTTTTTATTCTTTTTTGAAAAACTTGAAATAATTTTTTCATTTCTAAATAATGGACCTTGCAAAACCGTGATTTTATCTAAAAAAGATAATTTTCTTATACTATCTAATATTAGGGGCATGAAATTATTTGGATCACTCCCTCCTAATGTAATTAATAAACTTTTAACCTGTTCAGGTTGTAAATTATTGGAAATTCTCTCACTAAATAAACTAGATCTCAAGCATATATATTTTGGTCCGGATAATAATATAGAGTTTTTTGATAAATTATACTCAGATATTTCAGGAGATATATTGTTATCTACAACAATATGCGATTCGTAAATTGACAATAATGGTTTATCTGAAAACTGGATCAGGTGGAAATCACTTTTAAGTTGATTTATATATTCTAATGAAAAATTATACCCATCTAAACAAATCCAATCAGCATTAATTTTTCTAGAAAATTGTCTTATATTTTTAAGATCAGATATTGTCCCATGATTGAAATTAGTTTCAATAAAATCTATCCCGAATTCATCTCTAATCTGAATTAAAGATTTATCTATCTTTCCGATACATATCACATCAATACCAGAATTTATCAATTCTTGCCCCAAACTCAATGATCTAATTAAGTGCCCAATACCAGATTTATGATTTGCGTCAACCCGTATAATAATCTTCATCTTTTGTATGCTTTGGCAACCTTTTTTAATGCTTCAATAACAGAATTAAGATCATACTCAGACATATCAGGCCATAAAGGAAGAGTAATTATTCGATCATAAATGTATTTTGAATTTGGGTAATCACCTTGAATAAATCCAAAATTTTTAAAAAAAGTATGCTCATATAGAGGTACATAATGAACATTTACACCAATATTTTCTGATCTTAACGCCAAAAAAAATTGATTCCTATCAACTTTAAATTGATTCAAATCAATTTTTACAACATAAATATGATATGAATGAATATTTTTTGTAAGAGTTTTTAGAGAGGTAATTCCATTTATATCCCTAATTGCAATATCATAATTTTTTGCAATATTTCTCCTTATGTTAATTTTTGAATCTACTGAAGTGATCTGTGATGATCCTAGAGCTGCATGAATATCCGAAAGACGGTAGTTGTAACCAATTTCTTGAATATCATACTCCCAAGTATTGTTTCTGTTTCGTTCCTGAAATTCTGTATTTATACCATGATTTCTAAATTGTTTTATCTTTTTATAAATCATTTGATTATCAGTAGTAACCGCACCTCCTTCACCAGTAGTAATTCCTTTAACTGGATGAAAACTGAAACTACTTGCATCCGCAATACTTCCACTTTTTCTATTACTCTGAAAAGCTCCAAAAGAATGTGCAGCATCAGCAAAAACGTTAATATTCTTATCAATACTATTTTTTATCTTTTTTATCTCATCATAATCTGCAATTTGTCCAGCATAATCCACTCCGGTTATTATTTTAGTTTTACTAGTTATTTTACTTTCAATATCACCCGAATCTACTAACATAGTTTCAGGGTCAATATCAGCAAGTACAGGTTTTGCTCCACAATAAATCGCAGCATTAGCGGTCGCAGCAAATGTAATTGCTGGAACAATAACTTCATCATCAACAGATAATCCAACTGAACTATACATTCCATGAAGGGCAGCAGTTCCACTATTTAAAGTTACAGCGTATTTTGTTTCGCAAAATTCAGATAAATCTTGTTCAAACTTAGTAACCTTTGGACCTGATGTTAAAAAATCTGATCTCAATACATTTTGGACACGCTTAATATCATTTTCGGTAATAGATTGTTTCCCATATTGAAGAAAATTTTTTCTTACAGGTAAACCTCCATCAATTGCGAGTTTATTTATTTTCATCTGAATCCAATAAATCTTTTATCTCATTTACACCTAACTTAAAAAGACTGTTTTCTGATGTATAAGTAAAATTTTCACTTATGGGTTTACCATTTTTATGACTTTCAAATCCCCAAGTATGATAAGAAGGCTCTATTACAAAATAATCATCATATTCCAGTACTTGCCTAGTTTCATCTTTACCAATTAAGGTTTCATGTAATTTCTCTCCAGGTCTAATTCCTATAGTTAAAATATCAGCCTCTGGAGCTATTGCCTCAGCTATATCAGTAATTTTAGTAGAAGGAATTTTTGGTATAAAAAGTTCACCTCCATTCATATTTTCTAAACAATGGATTACAAATCTAACCCCTTTTTCAAGTGTAATCCAAAACCTAGTCATCCTTTTATCAGTAACGGTTAGCTTACCTGATTTTTTTTGTTCTTTGAAAATTGGAACTACACTTCCTCTACTCCCGACAACATTACCATATCTGCAACATGCAAAAATTGGTTTTTTATTATTCGAGTAAGCATTCGCTTGAACAGTCAGCTTCTCTGCAACCAATTTTGTTGCTCCATATAAATTAATTGGATTAACAGCTTTATCAGTCGATAAACATATAACACGATTTACACCAGAATCTATAGAAGATTCTATTACATTTTTTGTCCCAATAATATTCGTTTGAACGGCCTCAAAAGGATCGGCTTCTGTAGCTGGAACCTGTTTTAAAGCGGCAGCATGAATAACAATATCTACTCGATTAAATGCACGTTTAAGCCTATTAACATCTCTAACATCCCCAAGAAAATACCTAATTGGAGAATCAGTTTTCTCAGGAAATATTTTTTTTAATTCACTTTGTTTTAATTCATCACGACTAAATACAGCTAAACGTCTAGGTTTATATTCACTCAGTAAAATTTCTACTAATTTTCTACCAAATGATCCCGTCCCACCGGTTATTAATATTGACGATTCTTTCCAGTTAATTTTTTTCTCTGACATAAAATACACCTTATTTCTATACTAAAAATTATTTATTAATATAGGTATCCACTTGCACAGTTAGTTTAAGTAAATAATAATCATTATCAACTAAATGTTCTAAGAAAATATATAGATTATTGAGGATTTTTTAAGATGGATAAGTTTCAACAAGCAATTTTAAGTGGTCTAACAGAGTGTTTTGATCAAATATGGACGAAAGTTGATGATCTCAGTATAGAAGAATTAAGATGGACCCCTTCAAAGAGTTCAAATGATATTCAATGGAATATTTGGCATATAGCTAGAGTGGAAGATAGATGGATTAACCAAAGAATGCAATCAATTGAAGAAATTTGGATAAATAATAAATGGTATAAATATTTTAATTTAGAAGAATCCGATCATGGTAATGGTGACACAATTGAAAAAGTTAGAAAAATGCCTAACATGAAAATTGAAGACCTAAAGAAATATTTTGATGAAGTACGTAAAAAAACTGTAGATTTTATAACAAACATCCCTCCTGAAAAACTAAAACAAATTTATCCAGTTAAGAATAGTAGTATAAAAATGGAATCTCATAAATATACTGGTATATGGATTTTGGGCCATTTACTTGTTGAAGAGAGCCAACATTTAGGTCAAATTGCATATATAAGAGGTATTATCAAGGGGTTAAATAAGTAAAAATGAAACTATGAAGAAAAAAAAGAATAACGTAATACTAATTATGTCAGATGATCTAGGCTATGAAACATTAGGATGTAATGGAGGTACATCCTATAATACACCAGCACTTAATGAATTAGCTGAAACAGGAGCAAGATTTGAATCTGCTCACGTACAACCATTATGTACCCCAACCAGAGTTCAGTTAATGACAGGTAAATACAATTTCCGTAACTATATCGGATTTGGCTTAATAGACCCCAGTGAAATAACATTTGGTCATATTTTTAGAAATTCAGGTTATAAAACATGTATAGCCGGAAAATGGCAACTTTATTCTTACTCTCCTTTAGATGAATCTCCAGAACTAAGAAACAAAGGACAAAAAATAGAAGATTCAGGTTTTGATGAATACTGTGTCTGGCATGCACATCATACTGAAGAAAAAGGATCTAGATACAAAGATCCAGTAATTTATCAAAATGGAAAATATCTTACAAATACAGAAAATAAATATGGTGATGATATATTCTGTGATTATATTTTAGATTTTGCAAAAAGAAATCAAACTAAAAACTTTTTTGCTTACTTTCCTATGGCCCTTACACATAGACCTTTCGAACCTACTCCAGACAGTCCTGAATGGGAAGAATTTGAATCCTATACCAATACATCTGAATCAAAGAAAGGTAGAAATTTTGACACTGTAGAAGGATGGGATGATAACCCAAAATACTATAAGGATATGGTTGAATATCACGATAAAATTATCGGAAGATTAATTGAAGGATTAGAAAAGTTAGGTTTAAGAGAAGACACCCTTATAATATATGTTGGTGACAACGGTTCTCCTCAGGAAGTATGTTCTATAATGCATAAACATGACGAAGTTTGCGGTGGAAAAGGATTAACAAAAGATACAGGTACACATGTCCCCTTAATTTGTAATCAACCAGGAACCATATCTCCTATGGTTTCGGACGATTTAATTGATTCAACAGATTTTCTACCTACAATTATTGAAGCAACAAAAATAAATTCTCCAGAAAATTTCCAAATAGATGGAAGATCATTCTATCCCCAATTATTAGGGAATAAAGGTAATCCAAGAGATTGGATTTTTTTTCATTTCGATCCTATGAGTCCTAGATCTATCACATCAAAATCTCCTGCTGCTGCAAAACCTCTAATAAGATTTATAAGAAGTAAAAAATGGAAATTATATGAGGACGGGCGTTTGTACAACATGACTAATGATAGAGATGAAGAAACCCCTTTTCTTTCTGCGAATGATAATACAGAAAAATCAGAAATCAGACAATCACTAAAAAATGTTCTTAAAAATATGAAATAAAACATTTTTTAAAGATCTAAAATATATCTTTAAAAATTACAAGATTTTTTTAATTATATTTACAGAATGATATTTTTGTATAATTGTTGCTTGACTTAAAAGTTTATTCTGAAATAAGTATTTTGCGAGAAAATTTATGAAATTAGGACCTATCGATACTATAATTTTATTAGGAGGTGGGCTAGTACTAAAAAAATTAGCTCTATGGTCCAAATCCCAAAAAATACCTATCCATATTATTACTTCACCACGCCATTCAAAGGAATTATTAGAAGGAGAATCACTAAAAAAATTTCTGGAAAATGAAAAAATAAATTATTTAGAAATCGATGATATCAATTCTTCATCAAATTTAAATTTCCTTAATGAATTAAAGAACCCTTTCTATTTATCTCTTGGTGCACCATGGATTTTTAAAAAAGAAACAATTTACAATTATTTTAATAACCAACTTTTCAATTCTCATGGGACTAGATTACCTCAAAATAGAGGTGGAGGTGGATTTAGTTGGCAAATACTTACTGGAAATAGATTTGGATTTTCAGTGTTACATCTTATTGACGAAAATCTAGATACTGGTGACATTATACAATTTGAAGAATTTCTTTATCCCGCTACTTGTAGAAAACCTATAGATTACATTGAAATTTCTACTGAAAAGGACTTTAATTTCTTAGTTGATTTCATAAATAAAAATAAAACAACTCAATCTGAAATTATTAGAATTACACAACCTGAGTACCTTTCTTCTTATTGGCCTCGTATCTACACCGATTTAAATGGGTGGATAGATTGGTCTAATGAATCTACAGAAATCGAACAATTCATTTGTGCATTTGACAATCCTTATCCTGGAGCTAAAACGTTATTAAATAATGAAACGGTAATAGTTAAAAATGTAAGCTTGAATAAACAAGATGGAATATTCCATTCTTTTCAAAGTGGATTAATTTATAGAAAAGGAAAAGATTGGCTTTGTGTTTGCGTTAAAGGATGTGGTTTGATTATAGAAGAGATTTATGATGAAAAAGGTAATAATATATTTGACAAAATAAAAATAGGAGATCGACTTCATACACCTACTCAGTTAATTCAGGAAAGTAAAAAACGCCCAATATTTACTCCAAAGGGATTAAGATGATTTTTTGTTGAAAAAAATTGCTCATATTAAACAGAAACACCCGTAAAAATACGGGTGTTTCTGTTTAATAACTTAATCTCAATTATTTTTAATAGAGACTTTACTGCTATTCATCATCTCCTCCTTCATCATCTCCTCCTTCATCATCTCCAGGCATTTCACCAAAAGCTTGGAATTTAGCAAAGTCTAATGGCCCTGAAGATTCAAGTTCTTCTGCGGCTGTCATTGCATCAGTAATAAGAGACAATACATCAGATTCTGCTTCTCGTGCAAGATCAGAAATTTCTCTTTCTATAACCTGTAATTCTTTCTGAAGTGATTTTTTCTGTTCATAAGCATCTTCAAGTACTACAAATAACTGATCTAACTGAGCTTCAAGGTCTCCTACCTGGTTTTCTATAGGAGTAATAGCTTCTTCGAACATAGTCTCACGTTGATCTTCAAGATCTCTATAAACCATTTCGAAATTTCTGCGCCTTTCTTGTAGTGAACGCATTTCCGTCTCTAATACCTGTACTTTTTCTTGCCATACTTGCTCCAAAGTATAACGTTCATCCTCCAAAGCATTTCTCTTATCATTCATGGCATACATTTGCTCTTCAAGAGCTATCATTTCAGGTGGTTTTTTATTGAGCTCCTCTTCAATTTTCCTTCTTTCTACATCAGCCTGACCCCAAATCAATCTTTCCTGTTGCTTTCTTTCCTTTTGCAGAACTTTCTGTCCTTCATCCACTTCAGCACGAGTCGTTTCCTCAATTTTTTGACGTTCTTCTTCCCAAGTTCGCCACAAAAGATTCATTTGTTCATTAAGAGCTTTTTGCTCTCTTTGAATAGCAGCCTCAGATGAAGGTAATTCCGCTGAATCAGCAGTCCCACCTGTTAGAAGTTTTTCTCTTTCAGCTTTCTTAGCATTTAATATCTCAGTTTGAGCAGCTTGATTACTAACAAGAGCACCGTAGTCTGGATTATTGACCTGACCAGCATTTCTTATATGATTTTCATATTCAGTTTGTTTGGCCGCTTTAGTCATGGCTAATTCAGCATACGCAGCATCTGCTGCAGTATATTCAGGATTTTGTATTTGAGCCGCATCATTATTTGGATCAGGAATAAATACAGGAATATTGTTAATAGCTTCCTCTTGAGCAACAAGCTGAGTATTTACCGCAGCAACTTCTTCAGTTAGAACAAGTAATTTATCAGTCCAAGCAGGATCCTGAATTAATTTCTTATCTTCAGGGAATGCAGCAATTTCTGAATCTAAACCAGCGATAATAGTTTCTACAGCTAGAATCTCTCCATCGATTGCAGATGTATCAACAGCTGAAATGGTAACCTCTGTTAAGTTCTGAGCCCACTCATCATATTCTTTCTGACTTTCATCACGCCTCTGTGTCATTTCAGCTCTACGTTCTGCATCTCGAGCAGCTTGTTCAGGATTATTTTTTCTGTTTCTTTTTTCCTCAAGATTCCTTCTCTGATTTTCTAAATTTTGTCTTTCAGGATTTTGAATCTGCCAGTTTGGTTCATCAGCAATATGTGCATTATAAGCATCTGAACCCTGTTCCAATGTTCCATCCGTAAGTTTGGCTGTCCAAGCAGGATCAGTAACAGTTTGAACTAAATTTTCGAGCTGTTGAGATATAGCGTCAATTTGTGCGGTTAAAGATTCTACAGTTTCGCCATCATCTGTTCCAGCATCACCTAATCTATCCAATTCTCTCTGGTAATTATCAATGTTATTTTGTATGTGCCCAAGCCTTTCTTGCAAGTTCAAATTTTCTCTATGGGCCTGTAATTGATCACGACGGTCTTGAAGAGACCATTGTTTATTCTTGACTTCTTGTTCTCCGGCTCTCATCCTTTTTTCAAATAAGCCATGAAGAGATTGAATTTTTTCTTCAAATTCTTCATGCATAGCCATCATTTGTTCTTCTGCAGCAGCTTGAATTTGCATAAACTGTTGCTGAACTTCAGGTGGAGGGCCATCACCTTTTGACCTATGAAATTCCTCAAATTTTTGCTGAATTTCTCTATCTTCCATTTCAATCTCTCTCCACCGTTTCTCAAACTCCTGTTCCATCTGACGTCTTTCCACTTCATGCAGATCTCTCATACGAGTTTCTAAAGGTCTAAATTCATCTTCTAATGCTCTTTCCTGCATTCTAGTGTCTCTAAACATTTGCTCCATTTCTTGCATCTTCTGTCCTTCAGTATCTTCCATTGCCCTGAAAAGATTATCTCTCTCTCTCTCTAGATCACTAATCTGTCTTTCAATAGGTTCAATAGTGTCATTTTCAACTAGACTTATTTGGTCCAAAAGAGGGTCTATTCTCTCAGCACGAATCCGTTCAACCTCTTGCTGTTTCTCAATAATGTCAGTTACTTGTTCAGTATCAATAATTCCACAAGACATGGCTGTTAATAATGATAAAGAAACTACTGACAAAGTAAGTTTTTTGGCTTTAACAATTAAATGAAGCATAATTTTTTCCCAATTTATTTTCTTACTAATAAAAAATTTATAATATTTACTATAACTAATAATAATCAGATACAGAAAAATAATTAGTTAATTATTATCGCATATTAAAGAAAAATTGTGTTAAAGAAATTAAATTTTTATGATAATAATTTACTAGGATTTTAAATCAAAATCTAAACCTAATTCATTTTTGATTGTTTCAAACCAATCGATCACTTCAAAATGATAAGGAATACCTTCTCTCATTCTTTTTTCAACTTCAATCGATTCTGGAAGACCAGGGTATATAACATCTTGATTTCCTGGAGCGGGTGGTGTTTCTACTAATCCTCTAAGCATATCATCCATATTTTTCTTAAATTTAGAAACATCTGAGAAAGCATCAATTCTCATAGCTTGAACAAAATGAGACATAATACCTCTAGGATGTGATGGCATCAAAAATCCAGCAGACATTCCAGATAAAATATCACATAATATTTCTGCCACTGCAGCAAAACCATAACCCTTATGAGAACCCTGTTCTCTTGTTCCACCCATAGGTAACATCATATATTCATCAGAGCCCAATTTACTCTCTGCATTTTCTGGTAAAAAATTTTCTTCCATTATTGGGGTCCCATCAGGTTTTGAAATCCAACCTGGCTCCATTGGAGAATTCACTCTTGATGCTAGACTTAATTTATTACCAGCTACCTGAGTTGTAGCAACATCAAAAACAAAATCAGGCATATCTCCTGCTGGTACGGCATAAGCCCAAGGATTAGTAGCAAATCTCTTTTCTGATCCGAACGTTGGAACCATACTCATGGGATTACCAGCTGTCATACACAATCCAATCATATCTTTACTAATTGGTAACATTGCATGGTATGCAAGCATCCCTATGTGTCTAGAATTATGTACAACTACAGTTCCTGTACCATGCTTATCAGCTTTTTCTATTGCTTTTTCCATTGCCCTTGGCAATACATGCAAACCAAGACCTTTGTCCCCATCAATATTAGCTGTTACGTCTGTTTCTCTAGTTATAGATATATTTGGATTGGGATTCATATCATTGGTTCCGTAATCTTCTACATATCTCCTAAGCATATTTGACACACCATGTGATTCACAACCTCTTAAATCACTAGTCATTAAGACTTCAGTAGATAGCTTGGCATCCTCACTAGAAAGACCCATTTTTTCAAAGATACTAATAGTAGCTAGTGACATATTTTCAAATTTTATGTAAACCCTATCTTTTTCGGGGACCAAAAATCTTTCAAGCATTTTTAATACTTTCTTTAAATGTTTAAAATTTATTTGAACTTTATTTATAGAAAGATAACATTATTTAAATAAATATTTAATGTTTCAAAATGAATAATGAATTAATTTACCCTACAAAATCTATCAAATCTATAATGAATATTTTTTCTAGTTTTCCTCCTCCAATTAATTGGAGAGTTAAGGAAGCAAATAAAATATCTGACTTCTTTTGGGATTTTATAATCATTCTTGATGATGACAGACATATTACAATTCAAAGAGATCCAGATCCCAGATATAACAAAGTTAATGGCGTAATAAACATGATAGAATTCCTGTTCCACTATCCTATTGCAATGAATAAATATGGAAATAATCTTGATTGGGTTCACAGATTTTCAGATAGGATTAATTGGATGATTCCTTGTGGAAAAACAATGGTAGATAATGATAAAGAATTTGGTCCAAATGGGGTTTTATGGTTAAAAAATTCTATTTACCTGGTTGGAGGTATCTCTAAATCTTGGTTACATGAACAATTTAATCTTTATCTAAATTCTATGGAATTAATAAAAAATTACCATTTAGCAGAACCTAACAGTCCAATAATGGAGGGAAAATGGATATGATCAGAATTTACCAAAGAACCAAAGATTCCTTAAATAGATTTTGAAGATCATTATTGTCCACTTCTTTAGGAGCAAGTTTAGTAACTCTATGTTGTGGTAAAGTCCCTTCAATCAATTTTGGAATATCAGAAACTCCAAAACCAACTGATGACAATCCATTTGGCATACCCGTAGCCTGAATTATTCTAATTAAAACACTTGATAACATTTCTTCAGGAATTTTGGAATCGATATCTTTGTTATAACCTAAAATTTTAGCTACATCTATATGTCTCTGAGGATTAGTTTCAAAAGTAAATTTAAATACCGCAGGGGCGTTTAAGATTACAGAAAGACCGTGAGGGATAATAGATTTTTTCTGTAAATAACCATTCGGCTTATAATCCTTCACTCCTCCAGAAACAGGATATGACATACCATGGGGTAAATGAACACCTGCATTACCAAAACCAATCCCAGCATAAGTTGCAGCTAACATCATGTTACTTCTCGAAGTAATATCCTCGGGTTTATTCACAGCATTAATAAAATTTTCCCCAACTATTTTTAAAGCTTCTATTGCCCAAATATCACTAATAGGATTAGCTCCTTGGTAGGTCGGTCTATATTGGGGAAGCTTTGGTGCTTCACGTTTACTAAAATTTAATGCTGTAAAAGATTCAATCCCATGACATAAAACATCAAATCCCGAACAAGCTACGACTTCTTTAGGTAAAGTAAGAATATTATTCGGATCCACAAGAGCTATATCAGGTCTCAAATATTTATTTGCTATACCTGTCTTGGCTTCAAGAGGTTTATAATCAAAAATTGACACCCCACTTACTTCACTACCCGTTCCAGAAGTAGTAGGAATAGCAATCATCGGATTTAATGGACCTGGTACTGGTTTGCCTAATCCTATAGGAGAATTAACATATTCTAAAAAATCTTCATGATATTTAGTGTATAAATTTGCGGCCTTGGCTGTATCCATGGTAGAACCACCACCGACAGCTATAAATCCATCAAAGTTCCCTTTTCTCGAAAATTCTATTGCATCCAAAAAAGAACTATCTGTTGGCTCAATCTCAACTTCAGAAAATACCTCGAATTTAGTTTTAGATTTATAAATTTTTTCGATTACATTTTTTCCAGCCGGTAAATTTATAATATTTGGATCCGTAACTACTAATGCTTTTTTTATCCCCAACCTATTAATTTCATATCCTACTTCATCAGTAATCCCATGACCAAACTTAATCGAAGATGTATCTATGCTGAAAGATTTTTCTAACAATTTAATATCGAAATGATTATGATTTTTTTAATTACCTTAATAATACTATGATTATAGGATTTAATTGCATCAATACGAAGTTATACATAGTAAGGTATAGATAAATTTGTAATTTGATTGCAAATTTAACTTTTTTAATGATCAAACTAATAAGTAAAGAGTAAACATGAATTTAGTACAATTATTTATACCTGAAAAGGGGAGACGTTTAGGAATTGTAAAAAGCAACATTCTCATAGATGTAACTTCAAAAAAAGAAAATATCAAAAGTACATACGATGCTTTCATAGAATCCCAAAAAGAAAATGCAAAAATTGATGATTTCCTTAAAGATTTAATTGATGGTTCAAATTGTACCGAATATGATTATACTCAAATTTTTAATCATAGCCCAAATGATAAAAACCCTTTCCTACTATCACCATTCGATCGAAATGATCCTTATCGTCTATTAGTCAGTGGTACGGGTTTGACGCATTTAGGAAGTATGCAATCAAGAGATTCGATGCACACTGAAGAAAAATCCAAAGAATCAGAACCACTAACTGACTCAGCAAAAATGTTTAATATGGGATTAGAAGGAGGAAAACCAAAGAAATACGAACGCGGAGTTTCTCCTGAGTGGTTTTATAAAGGTAATGGTAATATTCTAAAAGGACCTAATGACAGTTTAGAAATCCCCGAATATGCATTAGATGGAGGTGAAGAACCTGAAATTGCTGCATGTTATATAGTAGATAAGAATGGAATACCTTGTAGGATCGGGTTCACAATTGGAAATGAGTGGTCCGATCATGAAACTGAAAAAATCAATTACCTTTATCTTGCCCCATCCAAATTACGACAATGTTCTATCGGTCCCGAACTTATTACTGATTTAGAATTTAATGATTTGGAAATTTCATGTGAAATTAGTAGAAAAGATGAAATTTTATATCGTAGTGGAGTAACCCTATCCGGAGAAAATAATATGTCTCACTCGTTAAACAATTGTGAAGATCACCATTTCAAATATCCAGAACATAGAATACCTGGTGATTCACATGTACATTTCTTTGGTACCAGTAAACTATCTTTTACTGAACGAAAATGGAATTTCAATGATGGAGATCAAATAAAAATTTCATGTAATAAATTTAATAAACCTTTGATCAATACAGTCCGAAAAAATGAAAAAGTTCAAACTCCAATAAAAATCTTAAAATCTTAGCTTTACCTGCTTACGTATAAGATACCTTTTACCGTGTAAAATACACTAATATTTGTAATTTTCAGTTCAAAATTTAATTTATCAAAAGTATTTTAAATTGATTTTACCTTTTACCGTGTATAGTGATGTATGTTGCTATTTTTCAGAAAAAAACTACACTGGAAAGGATAAAATAAGACAGGTTGTTTTTTTTATTTATATAGGTGGATGTAATTCATTGAAATTAGCAATTTTTTCAAATGTACATCCCACTTGTATCAATGTTGGTTCAGAAAGGTAATGACCTATAAATTGTATACTCAATGGTAAACCCTCTTTATTAAGACCTGAAGGAAGAGAAATTGTTGGTAATCCAGCGTAATCTGTAGGAACAGTAAATCTTCCGAGCCATGGATCTCTTTTTGGTAGACCATAAAGTTCTTCTTTTTTTACTGGATAAGCAGCCTTAGCTGTAGATGGACAAGCAATTACATCAAGATTATGCATCAAAAAATTTAACTCTCCAGTACATTTATTCCTCAAAAAATTTGCTTCAGAGTAATCTTTAGCTGAATAATTCAAACCATTTTGAAGCCAATTTCGTAAAAAAGGACCATATTCTTTAGATCTTGAAGGAAATGTTGCAGAATGTATAACAGCTGCTTCAGATGAACAGATTATAGACCAAGCATTAATGTAATCTTTTAGGTTTTTTGGCATAGAAATTGAAATTATTTTTGCTCCGGATTTTTCAAGTAATTTTACACCGTCATGAACGGATCTTGCAAAATCTTCGTCCATATCTTCAAATGTATAGTTTTCATCGTATCCTATTTTCATTCCTTTAACACCTAATTGTGATTTCGAAAGCATATCAGGTACTTGATTAGGTAAAGATGTTTTATCTTTTGGATCAAAGCCAGATATTACTTGAAGAATAATCCCCGCATCAACCGATGTTCGAGTCATAGGTCCTACGTGATCAAGAGAAGGCGCAAGGTCCATTACTCCAAATCTACTTACTCTACCCCATGTAGGCTTTAGCCCAACTGTTCCACAAACAGCTGATGGATGTCGTATAGAACCTCCTGTATCTGTCCCTATAGTACCAAAAGCAAGACCTGCAGCAGTAGCGGAACCAGAACCACTAGATGAAGCACCAGACCAATAATTTGGTTTCCATGGGTTTTCTGGAATTTGAAATTTAGGGTTATAATAAGTTATTGCTCCTTCAGTTAAATTTAGCTTTCCAAGTATTACAGCTCCTGCTTTATAAAATAATTCAACAATCGTTGCATCATATTCAGGTACATTATCAATGAATACTGAACTTCCTCCCATTGTTCTAATCCCCCTTGTAAAACATAAATCTTTTACTGCAATTGGAACACCATGAAGAGATCCACGATAATGTCCTTGGTTAATTTCTTGATCTAATTTTTTAGCTCTTAGTATCGCTTGTTCAGACATTAAAGTTGCGTAGGATTTTAAATGACTATCTAGTTGTTTTATTCGGTCCAAATGGTATAAAACTAAATCGAGACTAGAAATTTTTTTTTCACGGATTAAATCTGAGATCTCTCCAATAGATTTATAATGAATCTCTTCCATAGTGACATTACCTCGATAATCATTAATAATATTTATGAAACTATAACTTTATGAAACTATAACATTAATTAATATGATTAAAAGAAAATATGGGAAAAATAATGACATGTTGTCTGTTGTCGGTCTTGGTGGAATTTCAGTCAAGGGTAAAGGACAAAAAACAGCAAACGAAATAACGTCCATCGCATATGAAAGAGGTGTGAATTATTTTGATGTCGCACCAGGATATGGTGATGCTGAAGAATTATTCGGAAAAGCACTAATTTCTTTTAGAAAAAAAATTTTTCTCGCATGTAAAACATCAAAGCGTGACGAAAAAGAATCGACAAAAGATCTTGAAAATTCATTGAAACTTCTAAAAACCGACTATTTTGATCTTTATCAACTACATGGAATGAAAACCAAGGAAGATTTCCAAAAAGCTACCAGTTCACATGGTGTCATGAATACTCTTATTAAAGCTAGAGAAGAAGGAAAGATTCGGAATCTAGGTTTTTCATGCCATTCTACGGAAGTAGCAAAATTATTAATAGAATATTTTAATTTTGATTCAATTCTATTCCCAGTTAATTGGGCATTAATATTGAAAAATGATTTTGGCCCTGAAATTATAGATTTATGTCAAGAAAAAAATATTTCCATACTTGCACTAAAAGCTATGGCAAATAAAATGTGGGATGACAATGTAAGAGGAAAATATCAAAATTGTTGGTACGAGCCTTTAGATGACCATAACATGATTGACCTTTCCGTAAAATTCACTTTATCGCAACCTGTGGTTTCTTTTTTGCCTCCAGGAGATCCTGATTTGTTTTTGAAGGGTTTGGAATCCGCTGAAAAATTTCACCCAATAAATAACGAAGAAATAGAATTTCTAAAAGCTAAGGCAAAAAAAACAAACCCTATTGGTTCAAAAACAGAAGTTTTTATATAAAATGAACTTAATTATTAAAATTGTCTATACATTTATTTAAAGCCAATACTGCTCTATTAATACTAGCAGCTGAATTTCCCCTACTCCAAGCTCATTATAGGAAATGCTTTTTTGGGATCTTTATGTACTTCATCTGAAAATGCAGATAATCTAAATTCTTCATCCTAGTATTAAATTATTTTAATTGGAACACGTTTAATACTTGATAGATATCCTCCATAGATAATTTTATTAGTAACGATGGCATCTTCTGGAGGACATATCGTTTTTACTCCTAGCTCTATCGCATCAACAAAATTGTCTACTATTGGTAAGGTACTAGACTCAGGAATATTCATTTTATATGACTTTTTTTTAGTCTTGGTAGACTCAACAACAACAACACAGTCATCAAGTGGATCAAGTAGTATTCTTCCTCCTGTCCCACAAATCTCTAGCCAGTCAGTTTGAGAACCTCTAACAGTATGGTGCAGAGCAATAAATGTTTGTACTCCAGATGAATATTTCAATAATCCCATCGAAGCATCATCCACATCATATCCTTCACCAAGTTTATCTGTATATGCAAAAACTTCTTCAGGAATCCCCATTAAATAAACTAATAAATCTATCCTATGAGAACCTGCTCTTTGAAATACACCCGCTCCTGCTTTATCTTTTTCTATCAGCCATCTTCTTGGAGCAAGATCAGGAGTATGATGCTCTCCCAAAAAATGAGTAGCATGTAATCCTCCCATAGTAATATCCCCAATTTCTCCATCTTCAATTAGCTTTTTTGCAAATTGAACAGACTCATAAAATCGTCTATAGTAGGAAACACTCAGTAATACATTATTATTATTAGCAGATTCAATCATACTAATATTTTCCTCAACACTTATCCCAAAAGGTTTCTCACATAAAACGTGTTTCCCGGCCTTTGTAGCCGCAATGGTAAAAGGATGATGATAAACATTAGGGACTGCAATATATACCGCATGAATTTCAGGATTTTGAATCAAATCATAAGCAGAAGAAAATCTATCAATAATATCATGCTTATCAGCATAAGAATTCATTAAATCAATATCAATATCTGAAACAGCTTTCAGGTTAGCTTTTTTTGATAAGTTTATACCAAGTCCTCCCCTTATTTCAGCAGCACTACCACAACCTATCATCCCAAAGTTAATCATCCCTATCTCCTTAAAATTCTTCTAGAACTTTTAAAAATAAATACCCTCCTGTATAGAGAATAGCTTCATCTAAATGACCTCCAAAAACTGACCCATCTTCTTTAGCTAAGGTTATATGCATATGGACTCGAATTTTATTACCTGTGACAGGAATAATATGGCCAGTCATAGAAATAATTTCAAAAGTTCCTTCTAAAGAAATTTGGGATTTTTCTGGTTTATCTTTTGAATCTTTTAAATTCGATAATGAAACTTTTTTTGCACTGCCTATAAAAGAGAGAACAACAGCTTTTTTTATTTTATTGTCAAAAGCAATTTTTTGAATGGTATCAATTAGTAAATCGTTAGGACCAAAAAGATGATATATTATTTGTTCTCTCAATCAGATTTCCTTTCACAAAAAAGTTAATTCCCCAAAAGTATTTACACTGATACTATCACTCTTTAGGTATGTTTTGTCTTTCATTTTCCATTTCTTCAAACCAAGTTTCTAGATCAATCAACAGCCTTGACGCTACTTCAGGATTGTTATTAGCTACATTAACTTCTTCACCAGGATCCGAGTCAATATTATAGAGTTCAGGACTGGGTGGAACAGGGATGATTTGTTCTGGTTCCGCCCAGTTAAAGGTTTCATTAAATTTTTCAGGATGATACTTATATTCGATGTCTTTCTCGACATATCGCTCCCATAAAGTTTGGTCTGCATCAGTAGCATAACTGATATTCAATGCTGGTCTCACAAGCTTCCATGATCCATCTCTGATTGCCGCATTTGTTATGCCGATAGGTGAATAATTATTCCACTGCCAAAAGCGTCTTGGTTCAAAGTTAATTGTTTCCCCTTGTAATACTGATGTCATATCGTATCCGTCCAGAGGTTTACTTCCTATGTGACTAGCACCACCCAAAGAAAGTAAAGTTGGCAACCAGTCTGTAAATACAAATTGTTCACTGATATCTATATCCATAGGTAATCCGTTAGGCCATTTAGCTATCATAGGTACCCGAATCCCACCTTCGTAAACCGAGCCTTTCTGACCAGCAAAACCACAGTTAAATCTTCTTCCACCATCCGCCCAAGCACTACCTATAACTTGATCTTCCCTGTGTGTAAATGCAGGACCGTTATCACTCGTAAACATCAAGATAGTATCATCAGCTATACCAGCTGAATGAAGTGCTTGACGAACCTTACCTATACCAACATCCATTACTTCAATCATTGCGTATATGACAGCGGTTCCTAAATCAAATCCAGCATCGATATATTTTTGAGTGACCTCTTCTGGTGCCTGTAAAGGACTATGAGGAGCATTCCAGGTAACCATAAGAAAAAAAGGCTCGTTCGAATGACGTGAAATAAACCCAACAGCTTCATCTGCAAGTACATCTGTTAGATATCTGCCATCAGATTTTTCAAACGATCCATTTCGATCTAGAATCCATTTATAATAATCAGCCCAACCACCACGGAAACCGATAAATTCATCAAATCCTCGAGCATTCGGATGAAATCTGGGATCAAGTGCACCGTTATGCCATTTACCAACCATACCTGTCTTATATCCAGATGACTTGAAAGAATCGGCAATAGTAGTTTCTTCGAGTCCTATCCGATCATAGCCGAGTACTTCCTGAGGAGTAATAGCTCCCGTACGAATAGGATACCGCCCAGTGAGAAGAGCAGCTCTTGATGGAGAGCACACAGCAGAACCAGCATAGTGCTGAGTAAGACGCAAGGATTGAGACGCTAGATCATCTAGTACAGGAGTGTGAACTCTACCTTCGGAATAGAGACCAAAATCACCATATCCCATATCATCAGCAATCATGATAATTACGTTAGGATTGTTTTTTTTCATGCTTATTTTCCAATACTGTAAAAAATATAACCTAATTTTTTATTAGAAAATTATAATTAGATAAATATATCAAAGTGTTTTTATTTGTTATTTTGGTAACATCTGAAATTAAATATTTTTTTGTACCAAGGAATTATAATGTTAGAACATTTTAAAATACCTGAAGATCAAGCTGTTAGAGTTCCATTAGATTCTCTAAGAAAAACAACTGAGGAGATCTTTTTGAAATGTGGTGTATCTAAGGATGATGCAAAACTTGGTACTGATGCTTTGATATTTGCTGATTCCAGAGGTATCGATACTCACGGAGTTTCTAACATGCTAAGAACTTATGTAAGTAGTTACAATTCTGGAGCATTTAATCCTACCCCAAAAAATTCAATAATTAACTCTACTGCTTCTACTGCAATTATTGATGGTGATAATGGATTGGGTCTTATGACTGCACCATTTGGAATGAATATTGCAATTCAAAAAGCGAAAGAAACTGGAGTTGGAATTGTTACTATACGTAATTCAAACCACATAGGAGCCGCAGGCTATCATGCAATGATAGCGATAGAACACGATATGATTGGTTGGTGCATGACTGCAGGGGGCACTTCGATGATCCCCACTTTTGGTGCAGAACCTAAATTAGGGACTAATCCTCTTGCTTTTGCAGCACCAACAAATAAAGAAGCTCCATTTATGTTTGATGCAGCTATGACAGCAATTGCTGGTAATAAAATAGGATTAGCAAATCGGTTAGGTAAAACAATGGAACCTGGATGGATTGCTAATGAAGATGGAAGTCCAAACATGGATGGCGGATCAACACATGATTTCATAATCAATTCTATAAGAACACAACTTCCATTAGGTTCTACAAGAGAACTTGGTTCACATAAAGGTTTCGGTTTAGGTACGATGGTTGATATTCTTTGTGGTCAATTATCCTTTGCATCTGGTTTTGCATCTTTAGATCAAAATAGGAGAGCCCATTTTGTGGCAGCATATGATATTTCAGCTTTTGGAGATGTTAATGAGTTTAAAAATAATATGGACGGAATGTTAAAAGGTTTAAGAGAAACAAAGCCTATGCCAGGAAAAGAAAGAGTTATATATGCAGGTCTACCGGAAATGGAAGCCTTTGAAGAACGTACAAAAAAAGGAATACCTTTACATCCAGAGGTAATTGATTGGTTTAAAGATATTTGTAATAAATTCCAAATAAAATATGAACTTTCCTAAAATTATTTATTTGATTGAAAATAAATGAATTAATGTTTGGATGAAATAGGGGAAATTTATCAAATCTTACTAATCACAACAGAAAGTGTCCCCGCTAGACATAAGATAATTCCTATTGATTCTTTTTTAGTGATAATTTCAAGAAAAAATACATATCCTATTATGAGTGCAAAAACAGGTGCACTACTCATAAAAATAGAATTAATTGTTACTGAATTAACAGTTAATGAAAAAAACCAAGCTAATAACCCAATGGATAAACAAAATGAAGCTGGAATTATTTTTCTCCAATCTGATTTTGAAACTAAATCAAATTGATTCCCACTCCGAAAAATCATTATAAGACCTATCACAAAAATAGGAGTAAGAGATCTGATAACCCCAAGAGATATAGGACTAGATTCAACTAATGCAGCTTGATTGCAAAAATTTCCTATACTCCAAATAATCCCCGCCAAACAAGTTAATCCAAAAGGTAGTGAAAAAGTGGAATTAAAATAAAATTTATTTTGTTTATTATTAATGGTCGGAATAATGTTAATAATTACTATCCCAACTATTATCAAAGATCCACCAATAACTTCCACGATATTTGGAATAATTTGATAGATTAATATATCCAAAATAATCGCTACAAAAATCTGAACACTTGAAACAATAGTGAAAACTATCCCTAATGAAATTTTTCTAATACAAAATAAATAGACTAACCATCCACAAAAAATAGAAATTGAGCCAGACAACATATAAATATATGTTTTAAAAGAATAAGAAATAAATTCAATCCAAAGAGATGTTATAGTAATGATTATGATCATCACAGAACCAGAAATGACAGCTTCTACAAATGGAAAAGTAAATGTAGTTCTTGACTTTACTGCTTTTAAAAACCCAACGGAAGACGCCCACATAAAAGGGCTAATCAAAGCAATTATAGATAATAATGAATCAGACAATTTAAGAAAAAAATCTAGTCATTTCTTAAATAAATAAATTTTATTAACAATTTTGTTATTTATTAATAATTCCAATAAGATTTAATCTCGATACTCTCTACCACCAGTACGATTCTTCATTATAAAATCCCAATTATATTTCACACCTAAACCTGGTCCATCAGGCACTGCTACGTTACCCTCTTTATCAATAGCATCTAAACTATCTTGATAATCATCAGCGTATATATGATTAGTCCTACCTATTTCAGGAGTATTTGGGTGTACTAATGCCATTTCATAATAATTGGAATTCCTGATTGCTGCCATCATTTGCCTTTGAGCTGGACCGGGGGAATGAATTTCTACGTCTAAACCAAAACCTTCGGCTGAATTAGCAATTTTCATCGCACCTGTAAAACCACTATCATAATCGGGATCGACTCTGACAATATCAGTTGCTCCACTAGCTATAAAATCTACATGTTGTTCTAAACCTCTAATATGTTCAGTTTGCAACAATGGTGTTTTGATTATTTCTCTTAGTTTTTTATGACCATGCATTGAAATTCCTGTATCTTTATATGGATCCTCCAGCCAATAAAAATTTGCTTCATCACATGCTTTACCCAATTTAACAGCTTCTAACCAAGTATTAATCTCACAAGCAGGATCTAACATTAAATCCATTTCAGAACCTACGGCTTCCCTTACAGCTTTTATTGTAGCTATTTCCTCCTCAATTCTATAATCACCCCAACCATGTATTTTAAATCCTTTATATCCCATATCCTTACACTGCACTGCAAAATCTGCATAAGCTTGTGGAGAATCTAAACCACCATTCCTATCACCATGCATTGTTGAAGCATAACAAGGTAAAGAATTACGCCACCCACCTAACATCTCAGAAATAGAACACCCATACAATTTTCCTGCTAAATCCCAAAGTGCTATATCAATAGGACCCATTCCCATTTTATCGAATTTTCTCATGGCCCGTTTAACATCATTATAGATTAATTCTCTCTGTGTAGGATCTTTACCAATTAAATAATCTGCAAACATATTAAATTGTGCAAAACTAGGAGAATCTCCCCCAACATATTCCCCTATCACTCCTTCATTAGTGAAAACCCTAGTTGCATATGAAGTTCCTTTTTGAATTGAATCTTTTTTATAAACTAAATTGAATCCATTGTAATCTTTACTTACATCTATCATTTCGAAATTAAATTCATGTACTTCCATATGAGTTATTTTTAAGTTGGACATTTGATTCCTTTCAAGAAGGTCGAATTAGTGTATATTTTTAGTTTTATTGTTTCATATCATCCAGAGTAGTGTTATAAATTATTGGAAATTTTCATTTTATTATTTAATATTCACGGAAAAATTATATATTCCTACCTATAAATAGAAAACCTAAGTTTTTAGCAGGAGGCAATCCAAATGTCATTTTTTCTTGGAATTGATGTAGGATCTACATCAATAACTAGCGTAATAATAGAAATGAAATCGCACTCAGTAGTTAAGTCAACTTCAATCAAAAATTCATGTGAAGTAACATCCTATTTGGATAAAAAAATAGGTAGATCTGAATGGGATATGGAAAAAATGTTTGGATTGGTAATAAAAAATACAGCAAATTTAATTAAAGAAACAAATCTTCCTCTTACAGCAATTGGCGTAACTGGGCAACAACAAGGTTTACAACTGTTAGATCAGAAATTTAAAACTGTAGGAAATTTTATATCATGGCAAGATCAAAGATCAAAAGAACTTTTACCAAACAATAAACAATCTTACCTAGAATTGATGGGAGAAATTGGAGGAGCGAAAAATAAAAAAGATGGTTTGCCTTCATTTGAAAATACGGGTTGCCCTATTGTTACAGGTTATACTGTTCCGATCTTATTTTGGCTAATGAAAAATTCTGAGTTAGGAAAAAATCTTTATGGTACAACAGCTCCAGAATACGTAGTATCAAAACTCACTGAAGAAAAACCAGTGACTGATCCCACTGATGCTGCTAGTTGGGGAGTATACGATATTAAAAATAATGATTGGAATTTTGATTTAATTGACTCATTAGGTATTAATAGATCTATATTCTCTGAAATAAAAAAATCCTGTACAGTTGCTGGACGTCTCGATAATAAAATCGCTAAAATACTTGGAACACAAACAGGTGTACCTGTATCAATTGCTTCTGGGGATCATCAATGTAGTTTCGCAGGAACAGTCGCTGACTATAAAAATACAATCGCAATTAATGTAGGCACAGGTGGTCAATCCACAGTTTATTTAGAAAAAATTATCCCTAGAGGCTGGCTTGAAATAAGACCATTTATAGAATCAGGATATTTATTAGCAGGAGTTGGTGTTGTAGGTGGTAGAACTTTTAGGGTCTTAAAAGATTTCTTTCTAAATTCAATAACATCTATTAATTCTACCGAAATAGACTCTGATTCAATATATACAAACTTAGTCAAATTAGCATCAACAGTCCCAAAAGGATCAGAAGGAGTAATTTTTGATCCTTTATTCACTGGATCAAGAAAAAAACCATCTGCAAAAGGAGCTGTATACGGACTTACTCCTTCTACATTTACTATAGGTCATCTAACACGAGCTCTCTTCGAAGCAATCGCAGAACAGTTACTAATATCATATGAAGAAGCAATTAATCTCGGAGCAGGAAAAAGAAATATACTTGTAGGTTCAGGAAATGGTATTAAGCTAAATCAAATTCTTAAAGAATCATTGGAATCTAAATTTCAAATGAAAATGAACATAGGGAAAAATGATGAAGAGGCAGCTATCGGGGCGGCTTTATGCGCTGCTGTAGCAGAAGGAAGCTTTAAATCCATTTCTGAAGCAAGTAAGTATTTTGTTTAAATTAAAATTCAGTGTCTATTTCAAATGGATAAAGAGGTTTACGTCTATGAATATATCCAAATGAGTTCATATCAGCAGTAGTAACTCCAGGTGAATTAGCCATGATTATATATTCAGCAATTGGTTCATATGCCGCACGTGGAGAAACTGTTCCTTTACATATTATTAGTTTATATTGTTCTGGAAAAATACCCATAAAATAATACATCTGACGTGACATATTTCCTAAGCCTCTTTCAGTATGTATAACGAGAGTATAACCTTGATCTGTTTCTATAGCTACTGAAGGACCATAATCAAAAAATCTCCACCCTCCATGTATAGATTTCGGTTCTTCGAATTTACCATCTGTAATAGCCCTTACATAACCGTTTATTTCTATTGGTTCTCCATGTAATTTATCCGTTTTAGCACCTATATTTAAATTAACTCTTCCTCCTACCCCCTTATTAATTGCTTCCTGTACAGATACAGGATCAAAAAAGGACATTAATAAACTTTTCTTACCTTCTAGTTTATTTTTTATAGCTACTTCTAGTAGATGAGTAGAGTCAGCTGTACCACCTCCTCCAACATTATCTCCTACATCCATAATTACTATAGGTTTATCATTAGATGTAGAATTAATCACTCTATTAATTGAATCCTCCATCGAAGGAGAATCATTCTGTAGTTCAGCTCTTTTTTCCCATGTTCTTTTTGCCAGACCTTTAGCGAATTTTTCAGCTTTTATAATATCGTTATCTGTAACAACTAAAAAAGAAACACCCATGTGTTCAACATCCGCATATGGAAAACATTGACCACAACTTGCTGACAATACTTCTGGATTTTCAATAATATTCTCAACATCGTCAATAATCTCCTTCATAGTACCAAAATCTGTTGGTTGTTTTACAATATTTATTATCATCGGTATTTGCACAAGATACTGTGTTGGATTTACTTCACCAGATATAGTCTTAACTAATATTTCGCATGCATCTAAAGCTCTTTCTACTGGATCAAGATGCGGGTTAGTTCGGTAAACAACAATTGCATCCGTATTATTAACCTGTTTTTGACTAATATTTGAATGAAGATCCAATGTCATTACCATTGGTATATCATTTCCTATAACCTCCCTTATCATCCTAGCTACTTCACCATCCATGTCAGGGTATTCCTCAGAAACAGCTGCACCATGTTGAGCTAAAAGTACACCATCCCATGGCCCATTATTTTTCAATAATCCAATCATTTCGTTTGTAATACGATCAAAAGCATCTTTAGTAATTGTCCCTGTAGGTCCAGTAAAACAAAAAAGTAATGGAACTAGATCAAATTTATATTTTTCTGCTCCTCGAAAATATCCCGCAAAGGTCGAATGAGCACTAGCATGTCTCTCAGCAATCTGATCACCGATTAAAAATTCGGTGTTTTTAAATGCATCATAATCAGTTTTAACAGACTGAAAAGTATTTGTTTCATGATGAAAACCTAAAGCAGCAATTCTCATTTTAATTTGTTTTCTTACCTATTAAATTTATTAATCTTCTTAGAGTGATACTCCAAACAATCAATGAGCTAATAGCTATAGATAAAGGTTCCCCAGGTACGCCTCTTCTCCAATCCTCAATATTTTCAACAGATTCAAATAATATAAATTCATAAAGTTCCTCAATCGTACCTACTAGAGCAACAATTGTTATTAATCCAAAAAATATTGTTCCCGCAAACACTAAACCTTTAAAGATAATATCTGAAGATTTATCTTTTTTAATTGATGCTAAATTTTTTCTTTGTAAAAAAACATGTACTAGATAAATAATTCCACTAATTATCGCAGTAGTAATACCAGTGAATAAACTTGCCTGCACACTACCATCAAGCATCTTTATAGGTTTTGCTTCTCTAAGCTCATTCACAGATTCATTTGATACAACATCAGGATATATGGTAATCATCTCAAAACTGAAACTATCGCCAAATAACATTGCAAAAACAGCTTGAAGAATTCTAGCTAATCCAGCTAAACAAAATACTCCTCCAGAAATCAATCTAACAAAATAAAAATATCCATCCAAAGAAATATCAAAATTTATTTTCACACCTGAATTTTTAAAAACATACCCAATAAGAAAAATTATTCCACTTACAACCAAAATCGCTACCAGAATCCCGATAGCTACTCCAATAAAATCCATGATTATCACTCCATTAATGAATAAAAAATAAATATACTACCTATCTAACATAGATTATAAACAATTCTTATAAACTTTTCTTTTGAATATAATTTTTTAGATTATATAAAAAAGATGTTAATATATATAAATTGAGATTATCGAAAAATATAATGAACTGTTAATATTTTATACGGAAACATGTTATACGAAGATGGTAACAGATATTGGCTAAACGAGCACTAATAATACTTCAGCGGGATTGGGCAATAAAAATTGGGCTACATTTATCTAAGAAACTTATCGAAGATAAATACATACTTAGTGCTCTCACGCTTAAAAAATCAACTCATAATTTTTTTGTAAATCAAAGCGAAATAAATTTTTGTCACTTAACAAATTTAGACACTATTATTGAAAATCCCCATTCCGTTTCCGGAGTAGATAAAATCACATTAGAAGATGTTTGTAAGGGGATTTCCATAAATAATGTTTGGACTTTTTTTCAAGAACGTTCATATATAAGAAATTACAATGATAAATATTATTATTCTTTTAAACAAAATAGAAATGATGAAGATTGTAAAGCATTAATTAAGGCCTACTACATATCTTTATCTAATATATTTAAACATTGCCAACCAGAAGTTATAATTTCACCAAATTTTGCTACTCTAATTCACGCAATGTTATATCATTTTGGGAAAAAATATAATGCCCCAATGTTAGCGCTTGAACCATCTTTTGTATCAGGAATATATAGTTGCAACACTGATTATTCTTGGGGATCTTTACCTTTTGAAAATAGATTTAAACAATTAACAGAAGGTAAGACAGAATCAAAAAACATTCAAAAATCAAAAAAATATATAAATTTATTTCGTGAAAAATTTATTGAACCAACCGGACATATTGAAAATATTACCAACATTTCTGGAATCACAGATGATAAATCTAGACAGGCAATTAATTTACCAAAAATCAGCTTAAAAAGAAGTGTCAGAATACGTTTACGCCCACTTAGACAATTATTGAATGGATCCTATAAAGGGAAAGAAAATAAATTAAAAAATATTGGAAACACACCAGACAGCATGTCTTTTTCAACCTTTATAAGAGATTACTTCGTTCATAAAAAAAATTTAAAGGATGCTTTGAAAATTAAATATTTAGATGTTTTGCCTAATAATTTTGCATATTTACCTCTGCAAGTTCAACCAGAACAAACGATTGATATGATAGCGCCATGGTTTAACAATCAAATAGAAGTAGCTCGACTAGTTGCTCAATCATTACCAGGTGATATGGCTTTAATTGTGAAAGAACATCCTGCAATGTTAGGTAAAAGAAGTCTATCTTATTATGAAAAACTCAATAAATCTGTTAATGTTTCGTTGGTATCTCCTCTGTTACATAATTCCGAGTTACTTAATAAGGCATCCATAATAATTGCTACTACAGGGACATCAATTTTTGAATCTAGTATTTACAAAAAACCAGTCATCCAGCTTGGTGATTTATCAGTAACTCAATTATTACCAAATGTATATTTTCATAATCACTTCCCAACTTTGTGTGAAAAAATTTCTAAAATACTTAATGATTTTGTTTATGATGAATACAGTGAAAAATTACTCACTGCATTTATATCTTCAATTTATGACACAGGGTATGAAATTGATTATGGTGGTGCAATGTATCACGGTAGAGATTTGGATATTATTTGGAAAGCATATGAAAATGAAATTTCTAGAGTAAAGTATTAAATAGAAAGAAAATTAAATGTTCCAATTAAGTTTTAATAATAAAAACATATGGTCACAAGAACTAAATGAAATAAAAAACATTGAAACTAATATAAAACGATCTAACATTTATAAAACTATGTTAATTAACTGGGAAGAACACTGTTTAGAATGTGCTGTTCCTGAATGTTATACTACTTGTCATTTATACTCCAAAAGATCTGATGGTGCTTGTCAACGTTTTAGTTATGGAATATTCCCAAATAAAAAATTTTCAGGTCTTTTTAAATTCGGTGCAGATGTTAGGTTTAAAAAATGGGCAAAATTAGAAGCAGATCTACTTCAATTTAATTTCTCTGTCAGTAAAAACACTCACAAATTTTCACAATTATTGTCAATTAAATCTCCAAAAATATTCTCAAAAATAACAAAAATCTATAGTGATAAAAATTCCGTTGACTCAAAAATTATGGGATATGATGATTTTATTATCGAATGTTACTCGGATAATAAAAATACATTTAATTTAATTTTAGAATGTTATGCCGAAGAAGGGAATAATAGAAGAATCACCTTCAGGCGTTCATTTGAAATAAAAAAAGGGTTAAATAATTTTCATATCAACACAGATGAATTTATTGGAATAAAATTTCGATACATATATCTCTATCCTGAAAACGACCTAAATACTAGGCTTATTTTTACATGGCTGGATTTTATAAAATACAAAAATAATCTAGTCAGAAAAAGAGATGCCCCATCCAAGAAAGTTAAATGTGTAGCATGGGATTTAGATAATACTTTATGGGAGGGTATTTTAATAGAGTCAGATCCTTCAAAAATATTTATAACATCTAACGTAATCGAAACTATCAAATCTCTAGATCAAAAAGGAATTATTCAAACTATAGTAAGTAAAAACGACCATGATTCTGTTTCTGAAATATTGAAAAGAAATGGGTTATGGGATTATTTTATTTATCCAGCAATAAACTGGGGACAAAAAAGTAGTAATTTAAAAACTATAGCGAAAAAAATTAACATAGATTTAAATACATTTGCTCTGATTGATGATTCACATTTCGAACGTTTTGAGGTAAATAAACAATTACCTCAAGTTAGAACTTTCTCAAATCAAGAAATAAATAATTTATTGACATACCCTGAATTTGATTTACCAATCACTGAAACAAGTAAAATTCGGCGTAAAAGTTACATGTCACAAATAAAAAGAGAAAAAATACAAGAAAATTTCAGTGGAGATTATGATGATTTTTTGAAATCATGCAAAATGAAAATTGAAATTTTCGTTCCGTCTACAAAAGAACAAAAAACTCGTTGTTTTGAATTATTTCAGAGAAGTAATCAACTAAATCTTTCAGGTAATAAATTTTCAGAAGAAGAATTGAATCATATCCTCCATAATCCAAATTATCTTATGATTGCAATCAATTGTAGCGATAAGTTTGGTAAATACGGAATTATTGGAGTAATTAACAATAAAATATCAGAAGAAAATTGGGAATTAACTGATTTTGTATTATCTTGTAGAGTAGCTCAAAAAAAGGTTGAACACCATATTTTGGAATGGTTAATGATATTAGCAAAAGAAAAGAAGAAAAAAATATTTATTGCAAAATCTGTCCATACTCCTAAAAATGAACCATTACTTAAAGTTTTTAGTGATATGAAATTTAAAAAAAATCAAAATAATCATATGTTGAAGAATTTGGAAAATATTTCAAAAAAATATGACCTAATAACGTTAGAAGATAAATTGCTAAGGAAAAACTAATTTTATTTTTCAAAAAAACTAAAAAAAACAGATATATTACTTTCACATTTGATGATGGATTCATTAATTCAGCAAAAAAGATCGACTCAATTGTTAATCCATATAAGGTAACTTTTTATCTAGTTACAGGTTGGATCTCCCCAAACCATGAACCCATAAAAGATCAATGGAATAAAGGATTTGATCATGGTTCTATTGAAGATTGGCAATTATTGTCAAAAAAAGGTCATAATATCGGTTCACATACATTTACTCATCCAGATACTAAATATAAAAAAATAAGTGAAGAAAAACTGGAACTTGAATGCCTAGAATCATTAAAATTTATCAAGCAAATTAATCAAGAACATTATTCATTAGCATTCCCTTATAACACAGGAAAAGTTACACCTTCTATTAAGGCTAATTATGATTCAGTCCGTTTGGGATGGGGAGACCCAATATATAATTCAACAAGGAATCTGAATTTATATCAAATAAAATCTTGGAGCCCGGAAGATATGAATAAAAATGGATCAAAAAATGTAAAAAAAACTATCCGAAATCTTCCAGAAAATAGTTGGCTGGTTTTCAATTTACATGGTCTAGACGGGGAAGGTTGGCAACCATGGTCAAGTAAAAGTTTAAAAGATTTGTTAGATTTCATTGAAGAACAATCAATAAATATTGGTAATATTTCGGAAATAATTAATTTAATTTAAAATAAATATAAATTAATGTTCTTCAGATTATGATAAAATCTACTCAGATTTTATAAACCAAATATCCTCTCCAGAAGCCAATGTCCCCCAAAAAATTTCTTCATATATTTTGTCTAATAAATAATCAAATTTATCAATATTATTTTTATTAAAAATAGTCTTATCATTAGTTTTTAAAATTGCTTTGTATCCATGATTTATTAATTGATGAAACATTTCTTTATACTCATATATTTCATTTTTATTACTAAATTCTAATAAAATTGATTTCGGTTTAATCTTTATTAAAGAAGCAGTTAGTAGAGGTTCTGCCCCTTCAATATCTATTTTTATAAAATCAAAATAATTAACTTTTTGAATTTCCATAATATTTTCAATAGTCAATACATCAACAGTTTCTTTTGAGGCAAGTTTGTATTTTTTAATTTGTTTATTAGCGGAATCAAGAATTATTGTATTCTCTCCTCCAAAATCTGAAGTTATATCAATTCTCCCAGACCTGTCTGATATAGCAAATTTAAGTATGGTCAATTTATTGAATTTTTCTTCTCCTAAAATTTCTTTATTAAAATCTAAATTAGATTTCAATAAATCAAAGTTTTTTGAAGATGGCTCTAAAGCAATTACATTGGCATTAGGAAAATTTTTTGAAAAAAATAAAGATAACTCCCCAGCATATGCACCAATATCTAAAATATTGTTTAATTTAACTCCTTCTTGCCTAAGAAATTTTGATATTCTATATCCTTCATTTATATGATTATCTGTAGATTTTATATACCTATTTGAATATTTAGTATTAAGAAAAATCCCTTCAGAATAAAGATAAAAACTGTTTTTATTTATTAAAAATGTTCCATGATAGTCTAGTAAATTTAAGGTCTTGATTAACGAAGTAGCTTCTCTTTTGATAAATTCTGTCCTAATAAATCTTGCTTTTATTGAAGATAAGCTAAAAAATCTTTTGTAAATTAACATTAAAAAAAAACTTCGCTTAAAAATCGGAACAATTAATCTAGAATAAATTTTAAATGTCAAACTACTCATTTGCAATTAAATGAAAATTAAAATTCTAAATTATTGCATTTTTCGCAAACATCTTCAGGAATTATTTTTATATACATCAAAAACTTAAATAATTTACAACCAAAACAAAATCCAAAAAAGGATTCCAGAGAAGCAAAAAATATCAGAATAACCAATAAACCTATCGCTATATTTGAAAGCCCTAAAACTAAAAATACAGACGATAATGCTGTAATAATCAAACCAATTGATTGGGCAAATCTTTTTGGTGGACCAGGCACCATTTTTTCTTTAAATTTTAAATTCGGAACAATAAATTTTGTTACTATTAATGCTAAAGGACTTATTTTTGGTCCTGATGATGCCCTTGCGAAAAATCCATACATTAAAATGAAAGAAAAATATGTTCCTATCTCTGATTCATTCACAACCAGTACCAAAGTAACAGTTGAAAAAATAACTACACCAAGAGCTACAAATCTTGCGGCAACATCATTTATAGTTTCTGGAAAAGAAAAAAATGTTTTTATAAAACTATCATTCATCATAATTATTTTGGTTGTTTAACTAACCTAATATATGGAAGAGGCGATTCCCATCCATCTTTATATTTGTTTTTTGCATCATTATCCGAAACCGTCGGAAGGATAATAACATCTTCTCCATCTTTCCAGTTAGCTGGTGTGGCAACTTGTTCTTCTGCCGTAAGTATAATTGAATCTAGTAATCGTAATATTTCTATAAAATTTCTACCCGTACTCATAGGATAAGTTAAAGTTGCTTTAATTCTTTTATCTGGCCCAATTATAAAAACTGACCTCGCAGTAGCATTATCTGCCGGAGTCCTACCCTCACATGTATCACCAGCATCAGCAGGCAACATATCAAATAATTTTACTATTTCAAGATTTGGATCTCCTATTATTGGATAATCAATATGTGCTCCACTAAAAGATTGAATATCTTTTGACCAAGATTTATGATTAGCTACACCATCAACACTAATTCCAATTATTTTAGCGTTTCTTTTTTTAAATTCTGTCTTTAACGTAGCTACAGAACCTAACTCAGTAGTACATACTGGGGTAAAATCTTTTGGATGTGAAAACAGTACAACCCAATTATTTCCTCCCCAATCATGAAAATTTATTCTTCCTTGAGTTGTTTCAGCAAAAAAATTTGGAACTTCATCATTTATTCGTATTGTCATTTATATTCCTTTTTAAATTTTATTTTTTGAAAAAAAAAACCTCTTCTTGCTGAAGAGGTTTTGAATTTTTGTTCCGTAATTAGAAAAATTAAATCAAAAACCTTTGTTGTTACAACAACAAAGTGCTAGTTTCAACATTTCCATAATTTTTATCATGAGTCTAATTATACTAAATTTTTGTTTTTAATAAAATAAAAAATATTTTGATTATCTAATTATCAATACTCACTGAATTAATAATTCAGGACATAATCCAGTATTTTACAGGAGAATATATCAACTTTATCGCCAATATAACAAGGATTAAATTAAACCCAAATCCAAAAATTCTCTCATGCATCCAACTTAATATATATTTTCCTAACCAGGTACCCAAAATACCGAATAAAACCATGCCTATAATTAATGATATATACGGAGAAAAAGTAAAGCCTAATAATCCAAAACCTATAATTTTCAGACCATGTTGCCATGACATATAAGCTCCATGTGTAGCAACTGTCATTTTTTTCCCAATTGTAATAGCTTTAATATATGGAGCTAATAAAGATCCAGTCCCAACAAACATTGTTACAAATGATGTAAAAATACCCATTCCAATTCCAGTACTTCGAGAATATTTATTGAATTTTTTTATAGAAGGTCCCCACAAAGAATAAAGGATAAAAATCCCAATAATTCCTTCAAGTAGATATTTAGGCATATTGAATGCTATTTGTCCTCCAATTGAAACCCCAAATATGCTTCCAATTATAAAAGGGATCATTCCGTTAAATTTAATATAACGCCACATTATTAATGCCCTAAAAAAATTTGAATTTAATTGTATTACGGCATGAATAGGTATTACTGCAAGTGGGTTTAATATATTTACAAATACAGCAACCAACATTGTTCCTCCTCCTAGCCCAAATGATGCAGAAATTGCAGAAGTAATAAAACTAACCAAACAAAGAACAATAAAAGTAATACTCGAAACATCTGGTGTATTGGATATTATTTCAAAAATTATAGACATATATAATTTATCTACATTTTTGGCTCTATTCCAAAACCACTCTTATCACTGAGTTCTATACGACCTTCTGATGGTTTCGGTGCACCTATCCATATTTCATCACGATTATCCGAACGGGAACCCATGACAAATTCTGCAAAATGTCCATTTACGATTTCGGTTAAAGACTTCCCACCACCAACATTTCCCCATCCAACATGACCCGTATCAGTTTCTATACGTACTATTATTTGCCAAAGATGCGTACGCCATGATTTGGGTATATGATGATAATCAGGATATATTGCCCTGATTGATTTTATTTTCATAGTGAACTTTATTAATAATACTCCAAAAAAATCAATCTATAGTCACGGAAATTAGATTGAAATAATACTGGATATAGAATAAGTATCTAGGTTATTTTATACACTAATAAATAAAGATTGGGAACTAAATTTTACAATAAAAAATTATAGTGTAAATATTTCATATTATAATAAATATAGGATATATAACATTTATTTGAAATTTCTGATATATAAATAAAAGCAAATAATAATTAGAAAGATTGATAATAAATAACCATAAGTAATCCCATAAAATGATCCAATAAAATAACCTAAAATTGGACCAAATGCTGCACCCATATCCTGCCAGGTAGAATATCGTGAAATAATATTAGATTTTTCTTTTTCTGGTGAAATTTCTCCTAATAAAGCATCAAGAGATGTATCTAGAGAAACACTCATAAAAAACATAAAAACCAAGCAAAAAACACTTATATAAAAACTAATCCCAGAAATAGAAATAATAATAGCAATAACAATTAAAAAGGAACTAATAGTAATATTCAATCTTCGTCCAAAATTATCTGATAAAGTTCCAAATAACAACCCAAAAAAAATATCTGCTACCCATCTAAAACCAACAACTATACCAGCTATAGTAATTATCGATTCAATAGAGTAGGATTTATCATTAATATAAATTAAAAATGGAGTAATAGTTGCTATAGCTAACCCATTAGATGTAAATGAAGAAGTAAATTTAAATATCGATATAATAAAAGCCTTCTTTTTAACAGAAGAAATTTGATCAAAATACAATAGGTTCCAATTTAAGTTGGGTTTTGAAATTTTTTCTACATCAATTTCACGAATTTTGAAAATTATAAATATTGAAGGAATTATTAGTAAAGACAATAATACAAATACATTAAAATATCCTAATCTTACAGTTAAGAAAACACCTAACGTTACTGCTAAAAAACTTCCTAACCTTTGGACACTAATACAAAATCCAATATATTTTCCATAATTTTTAGCTTCATATGAAAAAACTTTTAACTGGTAATTTAATCTGAAAAGAGAATATGAAAAACCCCAAATAATTCTCATTAAAACTATCAATAAAACTCCTTTTAATGCAACATAACCTAAAGTTGATCCTGCACCCGCAAAGGTTGCCAGAAACATAGAATTCCTAAACCCTATATTTTTAATAACATTCACTGATAAAACATTGGAAAAAAATCTTACAAAACGATTTATCGATAATATAAAACCTATCCAAAAAACAGAATCAATCCCCAAAAACTGATTTATCCCAAAAAATTCGGAGTTACTAGGTAAAATAACATACAATATACTATCCCCCATAATTATTAAACCGAGAGGGAGTATTGTATATACAATTTGATCAGGAATACTAAATAAATTTAGCCTTAAATTCATACACCCAAATTATACTAAAGTTCTATATTCACAGATTGAGATGACTCCGCCGACTTATACATAGCTTCAATTATAGTTGTATTTATAAGACCGTCTTCTGCTGGAAATTCAGGCTTTTTTCCTGTTAAAACACATTCAGAAAATTCATCAAACTGAACTACAAATCTATAAGGGGCAGGAGTGGAAATGATTTTTTCATCTCTACTATTACGAGCATCACCTTTCTTGATTATGATCGGACCTGAATCATCAAACATTCCGGGTATTTCTATCCTACCCTCAGATCCATCTATAGAAATTTGACAACGGTAAGGTTGTTCATAACTAGAAGATACATTTGCTATTGTGCCACTGGGAAATTCCATTGTCCCTGAAAAGGTTGTATCTACTCCCCAGTTACCAGAATCATAAGATACGCCATGAACTCTAATAGGTTCTTCACTCATTACAAAACGAGCTGCGTATACAGCATAGCACCCCATCCACCACATAGAACCACCTGCTAATTCCTTCGAAAAAGAAATCTTCCCCTTAGGATCTCTTATAATCTGGCAAAGTGATGCATCAATTGTTGATATTTTTCCTAGTTCTCCATTAATAATGAGCTCCCTTGCTTTACGAAGATGTGGATTCCATCGATGGGTAAATCCTTCTACAAGTAATACATTATTAGATTTTGCAGCATCAATCATAAGCCGGCAATCTTCTGCTGTGACGGCTAAAGGCTTTTCACAAAGTATATGTTTACCAGCCTCTGCAGCTTTTATTGTCCACTCACAGTGCATACTGTTAGGTAAAGCATTAACCACTGCATCCATATTAGTATCTTCAAGTTGCTCTTCATAAGAACCATACCAACGTTCTATTGAGTGTTCTTGAGCAGCTATTTCGGCTTTTTGAGGATCTCTGGAAGAAACAGAAACGATTTCAGAATTTTTTGATTCCCGAGAAGCTTGTAAATGAGCATTAAGTCCAATCTGAGCAGTGGACATTAGTCCGTAACGAACGATGTTTTTTGGCATATCATATCTCCAAGGTTTAATCACTATCAATATTTTTAAAGTATATGGGAAAATTCATATTTTTCATAAAATGAATTACTTTTCTATCTCAACAAATTTCTAAATCCAAATGAATTAAAATTATTTCAAACAATTATCATCTAATGAATTTAGAGGAGTAAAATCTCTATTATTTTGAAACCATGGCCGAGATGATTTGGTACATGGATTACTGACAGCATTATAGTTCATATAAAATATAGCACGTCTCCAAGGTGAAACGTTATTTGCCGAACCATACCCTCATCTTCCTCTATTACCATCATTATTCCTTCTACCGCCACCATAACCACCTCTTCCTCTACCTCCTCCTCCGAAGTTATCTCTATCTCTTGAACCTCGATAACCACCTCTTCCTCTACCACCTTCTCCGAAGTTATCTCTATCTCTTGAACCTCCATAACCACCTCTATTTCCTCCTCCTCCAAAGTTTCTACTATCCCTTGAACCTCCATAACCACCTCTATTTCCTCCTCCTCCAAAGTTTCTACTATTACCTCTATTGGAAGATTTTTTCCTAGCTGAATCTCTTCTTTCCTTAGCAACCTCAAATGTTTCATTCATTGCAACTGCCCTATGAGACAAATCTATCCTATCTTGATCATCTATATTTAAAATCATTACCTCTAATGGATCTCCAACTTGTATAATCGATTCTAATCTCTCGATTCTTGCAGTAGAAAATTCACTAATATGGCACAATCCATCTTTTCCTGCAGAAATTTCTACAAAAGCTCCATAACTCATTATTCTTGCAACATTACCTATACAAGTTACACCTATTTTAATTTCATCTTTTTCTAACAAAATTGCCTGAGACTCCATTCCTTATATTTAATTACATAAAATTAGTTACTGTTCTTATCAACTTCTTTAATGATATCCTTTATAGAATTAATTTCTGGCAAATTTCGTGGTAAAAATGGAAGTTAAATTCTCATAAGGGGTACATTTCTTAAGAATATACAACAATTTAGGTTTTTTTTGAATTTGGTGGAGCCTTTAGGACTCGAACCCGCTACCTCCTGCTTGCAAATTGCATACAAGGGTATTTATACAGACATATATTCCTTTTTACATCAAGTATGAATCAAATTTAGAGATATCAGTAGAGGTTTATATGAATTAGTGTACAGTCCGTGGTTGTAGATTGGTTGTAGAGAATATATTAGTTAGTGCGTAAGGATATAAAAGGTTTTGTTAAAGGTATTTTTTATAAAGCTCTCGAAAACTTTCATCACCATCAGACATTTCTATGTGTTCTCTTAACATGGCTTATAATAAAATATTATCGTCTAAAAAGAATATAAAAAAGTAAAGGAATTAATATGCCATTAAAAAAAATTGGAACTATAAAATCGACTACAACTCCAAGGGTTTTGCCCGCAATAGAAGGCAGGCCTAGAATGGAAGTGACTGCTGTTGGAACATCAGGAGACATTTTAGGTACAGATGTATTTGGTTCTTTTTCCACTTATCAAGCTGAAATGAAAGCTGATG
>PBDR01000006.1 GCA_002717385.1 Chloroflexota bacterium | reverse complement strand
TTGATAACCATACCCAAATAAGATTAGATTCTTATTTATCTAAAAAAAAAAACATGACACGATCTAGTGTCCAATCAATAATTAAATCAGGTTTAGTTTTAGTTAATGAAAAAAAAATCATCAAACCATCTTTTTCAATAAAAAATGGAAACACTATTAAAATAATAAATTCATTAACATCAGATAATAAATTCTCAAAATTAAATATCATTTATGAAGATGATTTTATATTTGTTTTAGAAAAACCAGCCGGCCTAATAGTACACCATGGAATAAAAAACAAAGGAGGAACTCTTTCTGATTATATTAAAATACTTTTCCCTGAAATAATAAATGTTGGTGATACAGGTAGAAATGGTATAGTTCACAGATTAGATAAAGATACTTCTGGCCTGATAGTTATAGCCAAAAAAAAATCTTCATATATTAAAATGATTGAACTTTTTAAAAATAGAAAAGTGGAAAAAAATTACTTAGCTCTAATAAATGGACATTTGGATAAGAAAACAGGAACAATTATTGCCCCAATAGGTAGAAATCCTAAAAACAGAACAAAGCAAACATTAATTAGCTCCGGGAAACAATCTATTACAAGTTATAAACTAATTAAAGAATACGAAAAAGAAACGCTAGTTCTAGTATCACTTAAAACAGGAAGAATGCATCAAATTCGAGTTCATTTCAGTAGTATCGGTCATCCTATAGTTGGAGATAAAAAGTATGGAAAAAGAAACCTTGAAAGCAATTTACTAAAACGACACTTTTTACATGCAAATAAATTAAAATTTAAACATCCTGTAGAAGAAAAGATTTTAAGTTTTTCCTCAGATTTACCTAACGATTTATCTAGATATCTTGAAAATCTTAATTCATAATATTAAATTATCCCATAGTAATTATTCAATATATGAAAAATGAAATATTAGTTAGATATGCTCCTAGCCCCACTGGGATACCACATATAGGAAATATAAGAACTGCAATATTTGATTGGATTTACTCAAAGTCTAATCATGGAAATTTTATCCTAAGAATTGAAGATACGGATCAATCAAGATACGACCCTAAATCTGAAACAGCAATATATGAATCTTTAGAATGGTTAGGATTAAGCTGGAATGAAATTCCAGGTAAAAAACCTGATACATTAAAAAAATCTTACGTACAATCAAAAAGAAAAAAATTGTACATACAAATAGCACAAGAATTAGTGAATTCAGGAAATGCATATTATGACGATACTACTCCTGAAGAACTAATATCACTAAGAAAAAAACAACAAGAATTAGGATTACCTCCAAGGTATGATAATAGAGGTCGATATAGAACTAAAGAAGACATAGATAAATCAAAATCCAATGGATTACCAATTGTGATACGATTCAAAGTTCCTCAAAATGGTTCAATAAAATTTACTGATGAAATTAGAGGAAAAATTAATTTTAATCTTTCTGAAATAGAAGATTTTGTTATATTGAAATCTGACGGAATGCCTACATATCATTTAGCCCACGTAGTCGATGATAAAGATATGGGTATAACTCATGTATTTAGAGGAGAAGAATGGATTTCAAGTACACCTAAACATTTACTAATACATCAAGCATTAAATATCTCCACTCCTAAATATATTCATGTCCCACTCATATTAGGAAAAGATAAATCAAAATTATCAAAAAGACATGGTGCAAAATCTGTTTTAGAGTACAGAGATCAAGGTTATTTACCTGAGGCTTTATTCAATTATCTAGTTTTACTTGGTTGGTCTCCAGGAAATGATGAAGAAATAATGTCCAAATCAGATATAATAAAAAAATTTTCTATAGAAAAAATCTCTGAATCCCCAGCAGTTTTTGATCAAGAAAAATTAGAATGGATGAATGGAATTTACATAAGGAAACTTTCTATTGATAAATTATCAAAAGCTCTTATATCTTATTTAGAAAAACCAGAAATTGATGGATGCTTACCCGATCAAATAAAAAGACCAATTAATTATTCACAAGTCAAATCAATTGCACCATTTATTCAAGAACGGCTAAAAACATTAAAAGATTCAACAGAAATGTTAGACTTTTTCTTTTTAGCAGATGAAGATATAAAAATAAATAAAGATGATTATTTTACAAAAAGTAATCAAATAAAAGATATATTGAAATCTTTGAACGAAGCACTAAACATAATCAATAAAATAAAAAAATTTAAATCAGATGAATTAGAATTACTATTTCGAACTTTGTCAAAAGAACTAAATATAAAACCTGGAATCCTTTTCACACCAATAAGAATTTCTGTAACAGGAAAAAAAATTGCCCCTCCACTATTTGAAACATTAGAGATATTGGGACGTAAAAGATGTTTATCTAGGATCAATAAAGCAATCAAATTACTCAAAGAATAATTGAGAAATTTTTATTCATAACATATAAAATGTTAGAATTACACTTAAACTTTTAAATAATTTTAGGAAATACGAATATTGGTAGAGATAAAAATCAATGATGGTGAAAGCTTCGAAGGTTTTCTTAGAAGATTCACAAAAAAAGTACAACATGAATCTATAATTCCTGATTATAGGAAACGAGAACACTTTGAGCCTCCGAGTGTTGCAAGAAAGAAAAAGGCTGCTGCAAAACTACGAAAAAGCCTAAAGACTACAAATAAATTCATGTAAACTCATATATCATTTCTTTTTGATAGTACTAATTTGAATAGATAATCTATATGAAATTTGGGATAATCATATTCCCTGGTACATGGAGCGATAGGGATACATTTAAAGCTCTTTCTAACGTAATGGATTACGATTCAAATTTTGTTTGGCACAATGAAAGAAATATTGATGATTACGATTGTATTGTAATACCTGGTGGTTTCTCTTATGGAGATTACCTTAGATGTGGAGCAATAGCAAAATTCTCTCCAATAATGGATTCAGTAAAACAACACGCTAAAAAAGGAAAACCAGTAATTGGAATATGCAATGGTTTTCAAATATTATGTGAATCTGGTTTACTTCCTGGAGCTTTGGTTGCGAATCAAAGTATGCAATTTAAATGTGAATGGGTAAATCTAAAAATAGAAAATAGAAAGTCCATTTTTACAAATAAAATTAAATTAACACAAAATATTTTAAAAATACCTATTTCACATGGTGAAGGAAACTATATAGTCGAAAAAGACACCCTTAAATCTATTAAAGATAACAATCAAATAATTTTTAAATATTCTGATAAATATGGAAAAGTTACAGATGCTTCAAATCCTAATGGGTCAATAGATAATATAGCAGGAATTACAAATAAAAAAGGTAACATAATGGGTATGATGCCCCATCCTGAAAAGGCAGCTGAACTGATATTAGGGAGTAAAGATGGTAGATTAATATTCCAATCGCTTGTAGGCAATTATTTATGAAGATCAATCAAAATATTTTAGATGAAATAGCATTATCAAAATATGAATATAACGAAATAGTAAAAAAATTAAAACGAACACCTAACATGTTGGAATTAGGATTATTTGGTGCCCTTTGGTCTGAACATTGTGGATATAAACATACAAAAGAACTACTAAGAACTCTACCTTCTACATCACCTAATTTACTTGTAACTGCAGGCAGTGAAAATGCTGGAATAATTGATATAGGAGATGAATACGCCATAGCATTTAAAATAGAATCTCATAATCATCCCTCAGCTGTAGAACCTTTCGAAGGTGCTGCAACAGGAATCGGTGGAATAGTTAGAGATATTTTTGCTATGGGAGCAAGACCAATAGCTTTATTGAATTCATTAAGATTTGGTTCAACCAATAAAAATAAAACTAAACATATTTTCAATGGTGTAGTTTCAGGAATTTCTGCTTATGGAAATTGCTTAGGCATACCAAATATAGGAGGTGAAGTTTATTTTAATGAATCATATGACGAAAATCCGCTAGTTAATGCAATGTGTATCGGATTGATCCAAAAAGGTAAATTCATTTCTGCATCAGCCAAAAATGATGGTGACCTCCTTTTGCTTGTAGGTGCCGATACCGGAAGAGACGGAATTCATGGTGCTTCTGGACTAGCTTCAAAAACCTTCAACAAAGAATCTGAACTAAGAAGTACGGTGCAAGTCGGAAATCCGTTTATGGAAAAAAATTTAATTGAAGCTTGTTTAGAATCAATAAAACATATCGGTGTAAATGGTCTACAAGACTGTGGAGCAGCTGGTCTAACTTCAGCTGCTATAGAAATGGCAGAAAGATCAAAATTGGGATTAGAAATATATATAGAAAAAGTCCCTCGAAGAGAAGAAGGTATGACAGCATATGAAGTAATGCTATCTGAATCACAAGAAAGAATGTTATTAGCAATAGACCCAAAATATGTTGAATCAATAATTAAAATTTTTGATAAATGGGACTTGGATTCTAGTGTAATAGGAAAATTTATAAAAGGAGACCAAATTGAAATTATAGAAAACAAAAATTCTCTATGTAAAACATCTATTAATATTTTAACAAATCCTCCAACTTATAAACTAAATAGTGAAATACCTGAATGGATGATCAAATTACAAAATAAAAAAACTGATCCTCCATTTACAAATTTATCTTCTGAAGAAACATTTATTAAATTAATCGAATCTCCAAATATAAGTTCCAGAAGACCTGTATATACTCAATATGACCATCACGTCCAAACAAACACTATTATTGAACCAGGTGGAGACGCAGCTTTAATTAGGATTGAAGGTTCAAATAATAAAGGTATAGCCGTAAGTACAGATTGTAATAGTACATTATGTTATTTGGATCCATATATAGGAACTTTAATCGCAGTTTCTGAATCATGTAGAAACGTCTCACTTACAGGAGCTACGCCTATAGCCTTAACTAATGGATTAAATTTTGGAAATCCTAAAAAAGATTACGTCCAGTATCAAATTACTGAATCAATTCGTGCACTACGAGATGGTGCAAATGAATTCAACATACCTATTATAAGTGGAAATGCCAGTTTATTTAATGAATCTGGAAATGAATCTATTTTTCCAACACCGATAATCGGATCAGTAGGGTTATTAGATAATATTTATAAATTTTGCTCTGTGAAATTTAAACATCCCGGAGATATTATCTATATTTTGGGCGTTAATGAAACATATGATTTTGGAAATAGTTTATCAGGTAGTGAATATATGAAATTTTTCTTCAACGAAATAAATGGAAAACCTGTGATTAAAATAAAGGAAGAAGTAAATTTACAAAAAGCTTGTAGAGAATTAATAAAGGATCAAATAATAAATTCAGCCCACGATTGTTCCGACGGAGGCTTATCCGTAGCTATAGCAGAAAGTTGTATAAATGGTAACATCGGAGCGACTATTAATGAAGATTTGCCTGTAAATTGGCATAAAGCATTATTTGGAGAAACCCAGTCAAGGGTTATAGTTAGTACATCAAAAAATAAGAGCAAATATTTGGAAGAAATTGTTTTAAAAAATAATATTCCTTATAAAAAAATTGGAATCGTGGGAGGTGAAGATTTAATTTTTGGTAAAAATTTCAAAATTTCATTAAATATAATAATAAAACATTATGATAATGGATTAGAAACGAGCCTTTCAGATTGAATAATAATATTAGTAATATAAACATTAAGGATATATTAAATAAATATGACGCTATATTTATTGATTCATATGGAGTACTAATTGATGGTCAAAATGCTATAAAAGGAGTTGATAAATTTATTGATAAATTAAACAAAGAAAAATTTAATTATTATGTTCTTACAAACGATTCATCAGTATCGACAACTAATAGATCAAGAAAATTCTTTAAAATAGGTCTGAAAATTTCCCCTGATAAAATAATTTCTTCAGGAGATTTAATTGGAGATTTCATGATAAAAAGAAATCTTATAAATTATCCTTCAGTGGTACTTGGAAGCGCTGGGACTAAATACTTTATATCAAAAACCAACATTCAAACAGTTACTCTATCTGAAATCACCAAAAGCAGATCAATAATTATTGGTCATTCTAAATCATTTAATTGGGAATATACATTGAATTTTTTATTGAATTTTTTAAATCATAAAGTATTAAACAAAGAACAATATGATATTATTTTCCCTAATCCAGATTTTATATATCCAAACGGTAAATCTTGTTATGGATTCGGTTCAGCAGCATTGGGTTATCTTTTAGAAAATGGATTTAGTAAATTACATGGTGATAATAAACAAATAAAATTTCACAAATTAGGTAAGCCTGGTTCTATGATTTTCCAAAAAGCAAAAAATGAATCTAAATCTAATAATCCTATTATGATAGGTGATCAACTCGAAACAGATATATTAGGTGGGAATAACTTTGGTATAGATACTGCGCTGGTTTTAACTGGTGTAGACAGATACACTTTAAATCAAAAAAACTTACATCTTACTGGAAATATGCTTCCAAAATATATTTTAAGATCACTAGTGTAGATGTAAAATAAAATAATATTTTATTAACTTAGACTTAGGAATAAGCAATTTATGCCAACATATGAATACCAATGTGAAAAAGGTTGTAATTTTGAAGTATTTCAAAAATTCAATTCAAATAATCCTGAATCATGTCCTAAGTGTGGCTCTCTAGGTATAGAGAGACAATTTTCAATACCTTCAATCATCTACAAAGGATCTGGTTTCTATTCAACAGATTATGGATCATCTAAATCAAGAAATTCTGACTCATCAGAATCAAAGAAAGAGAAATCAACTAAGAAAGATCAAAATAAAGAAAATAATATAAGTAAAAAAGATAAATCTTCTCAAAAAGATAACTCAAATAAAACAGCTGGAAACAAGAAACCATAAGTATGCGTGCTCTAGTACAAAGGGTACATGATGCATCTGTTAGTCCAGAAGGATATAAAAATAGAAGTATCCAAAAAGGTCTTTGCATATTTATTGGCATTTCAAATAACGATAAAGAAGAACAAATAAGATACTTTGTAAATAAGATTGTCAATTTAAGAATTTTCCCTGATAAAGATAAAAAAGAACGGTTCCATTTATCTGTAAAAGACATTAAAGGAGAACTACTAATTGTAAGTCAATTTACACTATATGCTTCTACGCGTAAAGGTAAAAGGCCAAGTTTTAGTGAAGCTGCAAAACCAGAAATAGCTTCAAAAATCTTTTCAAAAATTATAGAAGAATTTAAACAGAATGGCTTAAAAGTCGAAACGGGAATTTTCGGGGCAAATATGAATGTAAAAATTAATAATTATGGACCATTAACGCTAATTATCGATTCTAAAAATTAGTAAATCATTTAGAAAATTTTAGAGAAAAATCATGTGAAATTACAGAGTGAGTTAATGAACCTATGGAAATAATATCTACTCCAGTCTCTGAAATTGATCTTACGTTTTGTTTATTAACTCCGCCTGAAACTTCAATCAATATAGTATTTGATATATCCCTTACTTTTTTAACAGTTTCCTTAAGTAAATTTATTTCCATATTATCTAACATAATTATATCTACTTGAGATTTTGCTGCAGATATAGCATCTTCTAATGATTCAACTTCAATTTCTATTTTTAAATTCGATCTATTAGACAATTTAATCTTATCAATAATTTTCTCTACTGAGTAACCTTTTGATTTTAAGTGATCTATATGAGTATCTTTAATTAATATCCCATCTGAAAGATTTTTCCTATGATTAACTCCTCCACCTATAAATACCGCGTATTTATCTAAAATCCTATGTCCAGGAACAGTTTTTCGCGTATCAAAAATTTTAGTATTATAATTAGAAATTAATTTAACATACTCTGAAGTAATTGTAGAAATACCAGTCATTCTCTGAATAAAATTTAATGCCGTTCGTTCAGCTGACAATATAGATATCAAAGATCCATTTAAAGTTGCAATAATATCTGACTTATTAATCTTATCTCCATCAGAATATTTTTTTATTAGTACTATATTTGGATCAACTTTATGGAATACGAATTCCAAAAGATCTATTCCTGATAAAATTCCTTCAGATTTTGAAATAATCGAAACATTTGCAATAAAATTTTTGTCTACTAATAAGCGAGAAGTTATATCTTTTGAAAAAGAATCTTCTTCCAATGACATTTCAACTAGTTCAGTTATCTGATCAAAAGAAAATTTCATTAGATTTTTTATTATCTATAAATTAAGCATTCTATCTACTGCTATTCTAGAATACTTTCGATCATGATCTGAGACTTCAATTTTGTTAATCAAAAAACCAGCAATTAACCCTTCTAACACCCAAAGTAAGTAAGCAGGATGTATCCTGTACATAGTGGAACAAGGACAAACCATCGAATCTAAACAATATACTTTTTTGTCGGGATTGTTTTCTGCTAATCTCTTAACTAAGTTTATTTCCGTACCAACTGCCCAAGTAGTATTAGAGTCAGCATTATTGATAGTCTCAATTATATACTCTGTAGAACCATTATAATCAGAAGCATCCACTACCTCTCTAGTACACTCTGGATGAACAATTACATTTACTTCAGGATCATTAATTCTAGAATTTTTTATTTGGTCTTCCGTAAATCGTGTATGAACAGAACAATGACCTTTCCAAAGAATAAGTTTAGAGGACATAATTTCCTTCTTAGAAAGACCTCCCATGATCATATTTGGATCCCAAACAACCATTTCGTGATCCTTAATACCGATTTTCAATCCTGTATTCCTGCCTAGATGTTGATCCGGTAAAAATAAAATCTTCTCCCCTTTATTAAAAGACCATTCAAAAGCTTTTTCGGCATTTGAAGATGTGCAAACAATCCCATTATTTTTTCCACAAATAGATTTAATTGAAGCTGTTGAATTCATATAAGTAACAGGTATTAGTGAATCAGAATTTAAAATCGTTCCTAAATCAGTCCAGGCATCAGATACATCTTGAAATTGTGCCATATCTGCCATTGAACAACCTGCTGTCATATTCGGTAATATTACATTTTGTTTTCTCCCTGTAAGTAAATCTGCAGTCTCCGCCATAAAATGTACTCCGCAAAAAACAATCCATTTTTTATTGGATTCCATCGAAGCAATTTTAGAAAGCTTATAAGAATCACCTGTAACATCAGCATATTTAATGACTTCTTGACGTTGATAATGATGACCTAAAATCAATAATCTATCTTTTAATTTATCTTTACAATATGCAATCTCTTTATCTAAATCACCAGGAGAAATTTTCATGTATCTAGTAGGGATTTTCTGCCACCTAACACCAGATTGAAATTCCTCTTGAAGAGTCTTCGTACGTAAATTTCCATCAGACTGACAAAGCATTGATTGCTCAAGTTCTGTTATAGGAACCACCGTTTGTTTCTTAAAAAGGGTTGTCATAATAATTAAAATAAGAAAAGCTCAAAGTTTTGTTACTGGAACACCTCTAAGAGACCAAGGGGATGACTCAGTAATATTTACTCCAATTATTTCTCCATAATTTATTTTTGTTTCTCCATCAAAATCTATATAAACTATCTTATCATTCATCGCACGACCAAATAAATTTCCTCTTTTATGTCCTTCCACTAGGACATCTAATTGAGAATCTATTAACCTATGATTTTTATTATACTGAATATCCTCCTGAAGATCATTAACTTCTCTGATACGAATTTTCTTCTCTTCTATACTAATATCATCATTCAATTTCCTTGATGCTACAGTCCCTTTTCTCGTTGAATAACCTGCAACATGAACTTTATCAAATTCAATCTCTCTTAATACATTCAAGGAATTTTCAAATTGTAATCGTGTTTCACCTGGAAAACCAACTATTAAATCAGTAGTAAGAGTTACATTTGGTATCATTTTTTTTATTAGGTTAATTTTATCTAAAAACTGATTAACAGTGTATCCTCTTCGCATATTTGATAAAACTATATCATCTCCAGCTTGAAAAGGAAGATTAATATTTTTACAAACTTTAGGTAAATCTCTTATAGTTTCAATTATCCTTATACTCATATCATTAGGATGTGAAGTTAAAAACCTAATCCTATCGAGCCCTTTTATCTCATGAACTTTTTGTATCAAATCCGCTAAATCTTTACGTGGACGCAGATCATGTCCGTAAGAATCGATATTCTGACCAAGTAGAGTTACCTCTCTCACTCCTTTTTCAACATAAATTATAATTTCTTCCATTAGTTCGTTAATCGTTCTGCTTTTTTCTCTACCTCTTCTATAAGGAATTATGCAAAAAGTGCAAAATTTATCGCATCCATGTGTTACAGAAATAAATTTTGTTACTCCAGGTTTTTCTGTAACATTTGATAAAAAGCCATCTAAGTTAATATTAAATCTATTACATACCAAATTTATTATTGAATTAAACTCCTGAGGTCTTGCCCATACATCTACGTGAGGAAATTGTTCAGATAAATTTCTAAAATTTGGCCCAACCATACATCCCATAACAGCCAAAAACTTTTGATCATCACTACTTTTCAAAAGTTTTATTTTATTAAGTAACGAAACAGCATTATCTTCAGCAGATTGCCTAACAACACAAGTATTTAAAACCATAATATCTGCATCTTCAAAAGATTTATCTGGAATAATACCTAAATTTTCAAACTGACCAGCTAACATTTCTGAATCAGATTTGTTCATCTGACAACCAGAAGTCCATATATTATATTTAATTTTTTTACTCATAACAGAAAAATTGGCGGAGGGTGCGGGATTCGAACCCGCGGGGAGATTTTTCACCTCCAACCCGCTTAGCAGGCGGGCGCACTAGGCCTCTATGCGAACCCTCCTTATTCTTAAATTAAACATACTCCTTTTTTTAAATTACCCAAAATTAGCCAGGTGAATAACCCAACCATTCATAACCATCTGTGTAAAATTCCTTTTTCCATATCGGAACTGTTTTTTTGAGTTTATCAATAAAAAACTGTGACGCCTGAAAAGCATCTCCCCTATGTTTTGAAGATATACATAAAATCATACTAACATCTCCAATTTGAAGAGATCCAATTCTATGTATGACATAACATTTTGAAATATCCCATCTTTTTTTTGCTTCAATTAAAATTTCTATCATTTTTTGTTCAGCCATAGGTGAATAAGCTTCATATTCAAGTTTAGAAACATCTCTTCCATTATTTATATTTCGTGTAACTCCCTTAAATAGCACAATCGCTCCATCTTGATTTGAAGATACAAATCTCATAGCTTCATCATCATATAAAATTGAGGTTGAAATTTTGGCAATTATCCCATTAGTCTCTAATCCTCCACTTACTGGAGGAATTACAGCTATCTCATCCCCATTTTTTATTTTTTCTGTAATATCTACATATTCTCCATTTAGTGCATACAAACAGGATTTTAAAACTAATTTTTCAATTCCAAATTCTTCTGAGATTCTAAGTATTATATCTTGAATAGAAGTTCCAGGAGACGTACTCCATGTTACTGAGTGATTATTAATTTTTTCCCTAATACTAGCAAAAAATTTTATGGTAATCGTATTACTTTTATTAGTCACAAGTGTTTCTCAAACCAACAAATCAATATCTTTTATCTTAGTTTAAAGTATTTTGTTACACTACTTTCCTATAAAATAATGATTAACAAAGATTTTAAAGAGTTAATTGGAGAGATATTCATAAATGGTAAGAATAAGGTTAAAAAAAGTTGGAGCTAAGAAGAAACCATTTTATAGAATTATTGTAGCTGATCAAAGAGCATCGCAAAAAGGGTCTTTTATTGAACAAATAGGTACATATGATCCAAAACCAGAAAAACCATTGGTCAATATTGATGAAAATAAATTTATTGAATGGATCAAAAAAGGCGCTCAACCCTCAGATTCAGTTAAACAAATAACCGGATCAATGGGATTAATGGACAAAATCAATGCCTCCTGAATCTGAAATTGAAGAAAAAAACATCGAGGTAATTTCATCTGAAAGCATGTCTGAGATGGTCGAATATATAGCTAAAGCCCTATCTGGTAAACCTGAAGATGTTAAGGTTTCAACCAAACAAAATGATCGTCAAATCACTATTACATTAGAACTTCATGAAGATGATAAAGGAAAAGTTATTGGTAAAGGTGGTAGAGTTGCTCAATCAATAAGATCTTTACTCAGAGTTGCAGCAGTTAAAACAAATACAAGAGCTATATTAGAAATTAAATAAATGTCCGGGCATTCTAAATGGAGCACCATCAAACATAAAAAGGGTGCTCAAGACGCAAAAAGAGGTCAGTTATTTACAAAACTTTCGCGTGAAATTATGGTTGCCGCAAGAAGTGGAGATCCTAATCCTGATATGAATTTTCGACTTAGATTAGCAGTAGACAACGCTAAATCTCAAAATATGCCCAAAGAAAACATAGAACGGGCAATAGAAAAAGGATCAGGCAATCCTAATTCATCTGATCAATTATATGAAATAATTTACGAAGGTTATGGTCCAGGTGGAGTAGGATTGCTCATCAATGTCCTAACAGATAACAAAAATAGATCTGCTGCTGCTGTACGATCATGCATAACCAGAATAGGTGGAAATTTAGCAAGTAATGGTTCGGTTTCATGGAACTTTGAAAATAAAGGGATGATTAGTATTGTAACTGATCAAGAAGAAACAGAAATTTTAGCTTTAAAAATAATGGATATTGGTGCAGATGATATAGAAATCAATGAGAATTTAATTGATATTACTGTAAATTATCAAGAATTTTCCAGCGTTAAAAATACAGTTGAAAAAATCCCTGATCTAAAAATAGAAAAAGCAGAAATCATACAAGTCCCTAATTCTTCTATAGAACTTAATGACACAGAATCTAACAAAATGCTTAAACTTCTTAGCGATTTAGAAGAACTCGATGATGTTACAAAAGTTTTTTCAAATGCAGATTTTACTGAAGAGTCAATAAAAAAGTTTACAGAAAGCATATAAATTCATCTACAACAACTTTGTAAATTATTTATATTGATTTAAATTAATATAAAGAGTAATTAAATGATTTCAAAAAATTCTTTGTACAATGATCGTTGGCATGTATTTTGGGCACTTGCTATGGCCAATTTTGTCGCCGCACTTGACATGAATATTACCTTTATAGTATTGCCTACCTTAGCAAGTGAATTTAACCTTCCTCTCTCTCGGGTAGCGTGGATACCACTTGCTGGGACATTAACAATTGGTGCGTTATTACTCCCAATTGGAAGTCTCGCAGATCTTCTTGGTAGAAAACGTATGCAATTAATAGGAATTGCTTTGATATCATTAGGGTCAATACTTTTTGCACTGGCCCCAACTCCAGCAATACTTATTTTAGGTAAAATGATCTCATCAGCCGGTGTAGCTATAGTTTTCACTCAAATGATGTCGGTTATAGCCGCAGTCTTTCCTGACTCAGAAAGAGGAAAAGCTATTGGAGCTGGAATCGCGGCGTCTGCTATAGGTATGCTACTTGGACCATTAGCGGGAGGCTATGTAATTACTTCTATCGGTTGGAGAGCTGCTTACTGGGTTATAGGCTTACTGGCAATACCTAGTTTGATAGCAACAGCAATAATTTTTGTTGAGTCTCGTGTCAGTTCAGAAAATATTGGTGAAAAACTGAATTTTGATTGGATTGGATCTTTGCTAATAGCTTTAGGTATTTCTCTGGGAATTATGATTCTAAATGAAGGCAATAATCTAGGATGGTTATCTCCTTTGATTATAGGAATGTTTTTTGCTAGTATTTTTTGCTTAGTAACTTTTGTTGTGTGGGAGTTAAAGATACCAGATCCTCTATTTGATCTTCGACATTTTACTAATAGAATATTCACATATTCAATATTAGTTCGTTTCTTGGGTTTTTTTGGATATTCAGCAATATTTTTCATATTGCCTTTCTTCATCCAAGATATACAAGGTTATAAAGCAGATATTGTGGGTTTGGTAATTTTTACTGGTTCATTTGGTATGGGGATTGGTGCAATCATATCAGGGAGATTTGACAATAACAGAGTACTTTTTTCTTTCTTGGGATTAAGCTTAGGTGCTATATCAAGTCTATTATTTGTTTTGGCTTTATTTATGAACGCTTCCGCACATTTTTTTGCAGGAATTAATTTGATCGCTGGACTTGGTTTCGGAATATGGAATGCTCCAGCATGGGGTATGTTACTAGCGTCAACTGATAAATCCTCTTACAGTGGAGCTGCTAGTGTAATGAATCTTGTAAGAAACACATCAACACTCTCCGCTGTTGCTGTCGCAACAGCGATAATTACTACAATAATGATCGCACAAGGATCAAATGGAAACTTAGATGAAATAGCTAATGACCCTAATGGTCATGCTGCCAAATCTTTTGTTTTAGGATCTCAAATAGTTTTTATCGTTTCAGGTTGTTTTGGCGTCGGAACACTGTTTGCTACAATTTTATTACGCAAACCTAAGGACAATTAAAAAATATAAGTAAATCACTTTATTTTATGAGAAAACAAAAAAGGTAATTACAATAATAAGTAGGAATTCTCGATCATTTTTGAAGATACTATCGAAATAAAGTCCTTAACGAAATACTATGGAAACTTTAGAGGTGTTGAGGATATAAACTTAACAATTACGAAAGGTGAGGTATTTGGACTATTAGGTTCAAATGGCGCAGGTAAAACAACAATATTAAGATTATTGATGGGTCTAATAAAACCAACCCAGGGATATATTTCATTATTAGATAGAAAAAAAAATAAAAACAACAATCTAGTTAAACAAAAAATTGGTTATCTTCAAGGAGATTATTCTACTTATTCTGGATTAAAAGTAAAAGATGTCATTAAATTTACTAAGAACATCAGAAATACTAAAAAAGATAAAGCATTTGAATTATGTGAACGTTTTTCTCTGGATACTAGTAGGAAAATTGGTGAATTATCAAAAGGTAACAAACAAAAATTAGGAATTGTTCAAGCTTTTATGTCTGAACCAGAATTATTATTATTAGATGAACCAACATCTGGATTAGATCCATTACTACAAAAAGAATTTCAAGATTTGCTTTCCGAAACAAGAAATCTCGGATCTACAATTATAATATCTTCACATATTTTAAGTGAGATCGAAAACACATGTGATAGAGTTACAATTATTAGAGAAGGTAAAATAATTGCTACAGAAAAAGTTAGTGAACTTAAAACAAAACGGATAAGTAACGTAGAAATAATATTTGATTCCGATATTTCTATTGATGATTTAAATCAGTTTAGTGAAATTAAAAACATACACCTTCAAAAAAACAGACTCTCATGTGATTTGTCAGGTTCTGGAAATAATTTCATTAAATTTATTGCGACAAAAAACATTAAAGAAATAAAGATAGAACCAGCCAAAATAGAAGATTTATTCCTTTCATTTTATTCGAAAGATTAAATAAAATTCTTTGTAAATTCTTTGACAGAGTTAGTAGGATTTTTACAGACAAAATCTTTACAGTAATATCCAGTCGGATGGCCGTTAATCATTTTTTTATCCTTTGTAATTGAAAGATTTGACAAATTTGACTCTTCTACATGAATTACTATTCTAGAAGGATTATGACCTGATGAAGCTATTTTAAGCATTTCTTTAGTGTTTGGATTATTAATATCGCCTACTATCACAACTTGTTCAAGATTATTTGAAATCAATATCGCAGATATCCATCCAGAATATGCATTAGGATATTTGATTATATTGTCAGACTCCTTATGAACAGATTTTTCGAATATATTGATAAATTTTTCATCTCCTGTAACAGAATAACTATATAACATCACAAGATTGGCAGAAGAAATCCCTGAATATGTCGGAGAATCAAAGGTGTCGCGTGGAGTAATATACAAATTCTTATTACTGCTAGAATCTATAAAACTTTCATGTGATACATCCCAAAAGTTTTTAGATATTAGTTCTCCAAGAATAATAAATTTCTTCATCCATTTTTCATTATATGTACATTTGTAAAGTGCTAAACAAGCTAATGACAATTCAGAATAATCGCTCAAATATCCTGGGATTCTACCTGTAAAACTTCCATTTTCTTGTTCAATAATATGGAAAATTTTATCATCTTTAGCAGTTGAAAAAATCATATCCATAACTAGATTAGATTTATCTAACCATTCATGATTTTCTTTTTCAATCAAAAATTCTCCAAGGGCTTGAATAACAAGTGACATCCATGAAACAATCATTTTAGTATCTTTTTTTGGTTGTAATCTTTGCAATCTATTATTCTTTAATTTTTCATAAATAATTAATAATTCTTTAAAATCTGAAATATCCTTAGCATTAGATTTAAAAGAATCCAAGGTATTAATGATATTTAATACATTCCTACCTTCATAATTACCTGTTGCAGATAATAACCAATGTTCGTTTGCTAATTTTAATTGGTTCTCATTCAAGATGGTAATTAAATTGCTATAATCCCATGTATAACTATATCCCTCTACTCCATTTGTATCAGCATCTATAGAAGAAATAAAACCATTATCAGATGACCACATTTCAGTGAAAATAAATTTCAAAGTTTTTTCTGCAATGTCTAGATATGCATTATTATTAGAAACACGATATCCATAAATAAAAAGCCTTGCAATCAAAGCATTATCGTAGAGCATTTTTTCAAAATGAGGTACAGACCATTTTTCATCAGTAGAATATCTATGAAAACCTCCGAGTAAATGATCATGTATCCCACCTTTATTGATATTATCAAGGGTTATTTTTATCCCTCGTAAAATTCTTTCATCTTTGTTATATCTATAACATATAGATATAAAATCAAATAAAGGAACTTGAGGAAATTTCGGGAATCCCCTAGTCCCACCATTAATAAAATCTAACATTGAAATTATGCCCTCAGATAATTGAAAAATTTTTTCTTCTGAAAGTATATTTGTTCTCTTTTCATCTTCGTTATTTTGGTTTCCAAGTAATTTTTTTAATTGGTCTGCATTATCAATAACCAAATTGGGTTGTTTATACCAATGATCAGAAATAGAAAGTAAAATTTTTGAAAAGCTTGGCATTCCATGTCGATCAGTTGGAGGGAAATATGTTCCTCCATAAAAAGGATTTAGGTCGGGAGTTAAAAATACAGATAGAGGCCAGCCACCTGTACCTGAAATAGACTGGACTGCTTTCATATAAATGGAATCAACATCTGGAAATTCTTCTCTGTCAACTTTTATGTTAATAAAATTTTTGTTCATTATTTCTGCGATTTCATCAGATTGAAAAGATTCTCGTTCCATAACGTGACACCAATGACAAGATGAATATCCGATTGAAAGAAAGATTGGTAAGTTTTTTATTTTCGCTTGTTCAAAAGCTTCATCTGACCAAGGATACCAATCTACAGGATTATCAGAGTGTTGTCTTAGATATAGGCTTTTTTCATTTGAAAGTCGATTCATGAAAAAAAATTTTAATAACTATAATATTTTAGAAATCCTAGATATAGCTTCAAGTAAATTTTCTGAAGAATTAGCAAATGATACTCGAATATAATCTTCACCAAATTCACCGAAAGCAGTACCTGGCAATAATGCCACACCACACTCATATAACGCTCTATCAGAAAATTCTCTTGAACTCATACCTGTATTTCTAATATTAGGGAAGGCATAAAATGCTCCCTTTGGCATAGTACATGTGACCCCTTTCAAATTATTCAATCCATCAACAATTAAAGTTCGTCTAACATTAAATTCTTTCATAATTTCTTTTATACTATCTTGTGGTCCATTTAACGCTTCAATACCAGCCATCTGAATAAAAACAGAAGTACAAGAAACACTATTTGTCATTAACTTGGAAACATCATCAATCATAAAATCTGGAAATACCCCATAACCTAATCGCCATCCAGTCATTGCATAACTCTTGGAAAAACCATCAAGTATAATTGTTCTGTTTTTTGTTTCCCCAAATTTTGTAATAGAACAATGTTCAAGACCATCATAATACATATCTTTGTATATCTCATCAGACAAAACCATAATGTCGTTTGAATCAGCAATATGAGAAATTCTTTTAAGGTCTTCATCTGGAATAACACTCCCACATGGATTATTTGGAGAATTAACAATAATTAAACGTGTTCGTTCAGTAATTAAAGATTCTAGTTCATTTATATCAGCATTGAATTTTGATGATTCATTTAATTTAAGTGGTTTGGGAATTCCTCCAACATAATTAATCATTGATTCATATATTGGAAATCCTGGATTAGGATAAATCACCTCATCTCCAGGATTGATCAAGGCAAGCATAGTGAAAAACATTACTGGCTTACCTCCAGGAGTAACTATAATATTTTCCGGAGAAATATCATAACCTTGTCTCTCTGTTTGATGCTTAGCAATTGTTTCTCTAAGTTCTATCTGACCAGGAGATGGTCCATAATGTGTGTATCCTTGATCTAAAGCAATTTTAGCTGCATTTTTGATATGTTGAGGAGTGTCGAAATCAGGTTCACCAATCTCCAAATGTACAATATCCTTACCTTCTGATTCTAATTTTTTTGCTTTAG
>PBDR01000005.1 GCA_002717385.1 Chloroflexota bacterium | reverse complement strand
AGCTAATATACTTCTATTCCCTAATGACCGTGGACCCCATTCAAATCGTCCTTGAAACCATCCAATAACTTTTTGATTGACAATCTTTTCTGAAATATTTTTAAGTAATTCGTTTTCAGAATAAATCTTGAACCTCAATCCATATTTCTCCAATATAGATTTCATATAACCTTGAGAATATTCTTCTCCCCAATAAACATGATCCATTTGAAATCTTTTAGAATTACTCGAAATAGCATTCCAGAAATACATAGCTGCACCCAAAGCTCCTCCACTATCTCCTGCAGCAGGTTGAATAAATATATCTTTGAAGCCAGTTTCATTAATAATCTTACCGTTAACTGCCGAATTCAAAGCAACTCCACCAGATAAACATAAATTGTCAGACTTACTGTCATTTTTAAGAACTTTTAGCATCTTAATAATTATTTCTTCAGTGACAAATTGAATACTCGCCGCAATATCAGCATAATATTGGTTAAATTTGATTTTTTCATTCATATCCTTAGGAGGATCGCCAAAATACGAAGGAAAACCTGTCTGATCAGTAAAAAAGGGAAGTTCAGGTTCTCTTGGCTTCCCAAATAATTTTACAAAATCACGTGTATATGATTGGTGGGTACTGTTATGAAAAGAAAAATATTTATTATTTAACCATATTGAACCGTCCTCAAATTGATGAACAACTTCCCTAATTTTATCTGAATATTTTGGTGTACCAAAAGGGGCCATCCCCATCACTTTATATTCACCCTCGTTTACTTCAAATCCTAAAAATGCAGTAAATGCAGAATATAATAACCCAATAGAATGAGGAAATCGTATTTCTTTATCAAGATTAATTTTATTTTTGGTTGCATTACCGAATGTAGTTGTAGCCCATTCACCAACACCATCAAAAGTTACTATCGTTGCAGCATCAAAAGGTGAACAGTAATAAGATGATGCAGCATGAGATAAATGATGATCCGAAAAGAAAATTTTATCTTCATTGATTTTCAAAAATTCTTTAATTTGGGATTTAATCCATATCTTATCAAACAACCAAGTTCTCATACTTTGATTAAACATTTTCACGGTTTTAGGAAAACTTGAAACAGTAGTAGTTAAAATTCGTTCAAATTTTAGAAAAGGTTTCTCAAAAAAAACAACTGCATCAATATCTGTATGATTAAGATTAGAATTTTTCAAACAAAAATTAATTGCATTACTAGGAAAATTAAAATCATGTTTCTTTCTAGTAAATCTTTCTTCCTCAGCTGCAGAAATGAGTAACCCATCCTCAATTAATACAGCAGCAGCATCATGAAAAAAACAAGAAATCCCTAAAATCCTCATAGTTTACTGATCTTTTAAATAGTTGCTAACATTAGATATTTTTTTCCTATTTATCCAATTGGTTGAAGGTTTCCTTTTTATTTTTAGAGGGTCTTTAAAAATTGTAAAAAATAATGAAAAAGGTATTAACAGCAAAAAATACACTACCCACAGAATCAACATCATTTGAAAAGTACCTATGTAACTAGCAATTTTAATCCATTTATTCCATATTTTTTTTCTGTTCATTTTTTTAGTATTTTATTTTAAGAATTATTTTAAATTGTAAAGTATATTTTAAAAAATTCATAAAATATTCCTAATGATTTAAATCCTTTATTTAAAATGAATAAGTTATGGTTTAAAATAAATATCAAATGAATTAGAAAGTGACTCATAGTTGAATTTACACGAATATCAATCTAAACAATTGTTGTCAGACTACAATATCCCAACTCCAAATGGTTATGTTATTTCATCACTGGAATTAGTGAAAAAATACATCGCAGAATTTGAAAATTCTGCAGTAATTAAAGCTCAAGTACATACAGGTGGAAGAGGTAAGGCAGGTGGAGTTAAAATGGTTACTTCTGAAATAGAAGCATACAATTTTGCGGAAAATCTTTTAGGGAAAAATTTAGTTACTCACCAAACAGGTTCTAAAGGCATAAAGGTTAACCAGATACTAATAGAAGAGGCTTCAAAAATTGAAAGAGAAATTTATTTATCTATAATAATTGACAATACAGTTTCATCTCCAGTAATTATCACTAGTATTGAAGGTGGTATGGATATAGAAGATGTATCTAAATTAATGCCTGAGAAAATCAAAACAACTATATGCTCTCCTTTATTGGGAATTTCAAATTATAAAATTAGGCAAATATGTAAAGACCTTGAAATACCAGAAAATCTCAAGAATGAATTTTCTCAAATCGTTTTATCACTTTATAAATTATTTATTAAAAATGACTGCACTCTTATTGAGATTAATCCTCTTGTCATCACAAAAGATGAAAAAATAATCGCTCTGGATGCAAAAATTAATATAGATGACGATGCTGTTTTCCGTCATCCTTCACTAAAAAAACTTGAAGATAAATCACAAATGTCACCATTAGAGGCTCTAACAAATAAATATGATTTATCATATGTAAAACTTGAGAAAGGAAAAGTTGGTTGTATGGTAAATGGAGCAGGTTTAGCAATGGCGACAATGGATCTAACTAAATGGGCAGGGGCAGAGCCTGCTAATTTTTTGGATATAGGTGGATCAGCAAATGAAGAGAAAATTATTGCTGCCTTCAAAATTATTATTGAAGATAAAGATGTTGAAATAATATTAGTAAATTTATTTGCAGGTATAGCTAGAGCCGATGTAGTTGCTACAGGAATAGTTAAAGCATCTAAGGAAACTAGTTCAAAAATCCCATTAGTAGTGGTCATGAGAGGAACAAACAGTGAAGAAGGATTATCTATACTAAATAATTCTAATTTAGATATCATTTCTGCATCTGACTTAGAGCACGCTGCAATCATTCTTAAAGAAAAAATATCTGGAGGTAAATAAAACCAATGTCTATCCTAATAGATGAAAATACAAAACTACTAATTCAAGGTGTAGGCAAAGATGGTAGTTTTCAAGCTCTAAGAATGCTGGAATATGGGACAAATATCGTTTCTGCTGTACATCCAGGAAAAGAAGGAAAGAAATTTGAAAATAAAATACCATATTTTTCTTCAGTAAATGAAGCGATTAAAAAAACCAACGCAAATGTAGGAGTGATTTTTGTTCCAGCTCCATTTGCTAAAGATGCAATTATAGAACAAATAGACTCAGGATTAGAATTGATAGTTTGCATTACTGAAGGAATTCCAATTCACGACATGGTACAAATTAAAGCTTATTTAATAAATAAAAATACTAGATTACTTGGTCCAAATTGCCCTGGAATAATTACTCCAGAATCAAAAACTAAAGTGGGAATTATACCTGGGAATATAGTTAAACCTGGAAATATTGGAGTGGTATCACGTTCTGGTACTTTAACTTATGAAGCTATTTCTCAGTTAGTTCAAAATGGTTTTGGTCAATCTACTTGCGTAGGAATTGGAGGTGATCCCATTAATGGAACTTCTTTTGTAGATATACTAAAATTATTTGAAGAAGACAAAAAAACAAAAGCTATTGTTTTAATCGGAGAAATAGGTGGTAATAAAGAACAAGAAGCCGCGAATTTTATAAAAACCCACCTTTCAAAACCAGTTATTGCTACAATAGCTGGTCATACGGCACCAGAAGGGAAAAGAATGGGACATGCTGGAGCGATAGTCACAGGTGAGTCAGGATTGGCATCAGCAAAAAACAAAGCTTTATCGGATGCTGGTGTACATGTTGTTGAATCTCCTGCATACATAGGAAAAAAAGTAAGTGAAGTTCTAACTTGAATTTTTCTGAAAGATATTTTCATACCGGAAAAATAGCATTAAATATTACTGAATGGGAAAACCCAAAAATAAATTCGCCAAACCTTCTTCTTATTCATGGTTTTGGAGTAAGTAAAAAGACTTGGGATTCATCTATTCTTTTACTTTCAAAAAATTATCATTTATTTTCTGTCGATCTTAGAGGTATGGGTAAATCTGGAAGAATTACTCCTCAACATTCTCGTTTTGATTGGGTTACAGATATAAATTGTCTTATAAATAAAATTTTTGACTCTCCAGGATATTTAGTCGGCCATTCATTAGGTGGTTGGATATGCGCAGGAGTTGCATCCTTAAATCATAAAATGGTGAGCGCTATTGCCTTGGGTGATCCTTTCACTGGAGTAAATACCATAAAAAACAGTAATAGGGAAAAAATTAAAATACAAGAAATTACAACAAAAAAAACAATCAAAACTTATAAAGAATTAGTTGAATATACAAAAATCCTATACCCAAATGCTGAAGGTGAAATATTAGAAAAATTAATCATAATGACTTTTGAAACCGACCCCAATTTAGAATTATGGTCAATAAATAATAGATCTGATAGTTCCAACTATGAAGAATTATATAAAAACATTAAATGCCCAACTCTTATAATTCAAGCTAATCCAGAAAAAGGAGGTATTATGCCAGATAGAGAAGCAAAAAGAGTTACCTCATTATTGGAAAATGGAAATCTAATAAAATGGAACAATTCAGGTCATTCTTTACATATTGCAAGGAATCACGATTTTACAAAAACTATTCATAAATTTTTCTCTAGTTTAAATTATGAAAATGTATGAAAAAACATTTTTTGGAGAAAATTCAAAAATTAATTTTTCTGAAGGTCCAGAAAATGGTGAGACTATAATTTTAATACATGCGTTAGGATCATCTTGGAAAAGTTGGAACCCTATTATCAATTTAATAATTAAAAAATATCATTTAATCGCAATAGATCTTATAGGTCATGGTAAATCAGATAAAGTTTTGAATGATTATACATGGGAAAATTATTCTATAGAAGTTTCACATTTCATTAAATTTAATTCTCCCAAATCTGTAAATTTATTAGGACATTCTCTAGGAGGAATCGTTGCAGCTATATGTTCAATAAAAGAAAAGTCTGTTAAAACATTATGTATGGAAGATCCTCCTATTTTTATAAATAGAAAAATAAAACCAAATAAAATTTTCGGGGATTTTAAAAAACAAATGTTTTTATCAAAAAAAAGATTCAACTTAGAATATACAATAAATGAAATCCTAAAATTCTCTCCATCGATTAAAAGAGAAGTCGCAATGTCTAGAGCCAAAAATATACTGTCTGCAGATTATAAAATTTGGGAAACAATTTTGTTTCGTGATATCGTAGGAACAAACACCCCAGACAAAATTTTACCTAAAATCGATGTACCAACACTAATTTTTAGAGCTGATCCAAATTTAAATGGTGTAATTAGTAAAGATAACGAAAAAATGTTATCTAATATAAAAGTTTTAGAGATCGAATATTGGGAAAATTGTGGTCATAATATGCATTCATCTTTTCCAGAAAAGTTTTCTAGTAGATATTTAAGTTTTTTAAATAAAAATAGAAATTAAAAGCAACATACCCCCCCCGATTACACCCGCAACAATATCATCTAACATTATCCCAGCTCCTGTACCAATTTTTTCTAATTTTTTAATACCAAAAGGTTTGAAAATATCTAAAATTCTAAAAATTAAAAATCCTGAACATAACCAATATAAATCGATAGGTAATAAAAATATTGTGACCAATTGACCAGACCATTCATCTATCACACAATATTTTGGATCTGGATCTTTTATACTATAAATTTTATTACACGACCAAAAACCCAAAATAATAATAAATGAAATAAAACCTAACAAAAAAAACAATGAATCAAAATAATTCTGTAAGAAATAAAAAAATACTATAGCAACTAATGAAGCGAATGTCCATTTTCCAGGAAATGGCCAGTAACCTGTAGTAAAACCTGATGCAATGAATTTTGACAAAAAGGAAATTACAGCCAAATATCTGCCCAACTTAAAGATTCTTGAGTAGTTTTTGTAGGGTAATACTCACATCCAACCCAATTCTCATAACCTATTTTATCAAGATATTGTAATATAAAAGAATAGTTTATTTCACCTGTACCAGGTTGATTCCTTCCTGGGTTATCAGCAATTTGAATATGCCCAATTAAATTTAAATTTTCACTAACTGTTCTTGCCAAATCACCTTCCATTATCTGCATATGATAAAAATCATATAACAAAAATAAATTCGGATGGTTTAGTCTATTAATAATATTTATAGCAGATTTACTCGTATTTACGAAAAATCCCGGTTGATCCAATACATTTATCGGTTCTAATAAAGCTTTCACACCAATTTTTTTTAATTCATCTGAGGCAAATAAAATGTTTTCCAGTAAAGTTTCATTAATTTCTTCTTTTGAAAAATTGTCAGGAGCTTGCCCTATCCCTATGTTAACTCCATCACATTTCAGTCCATGAGCATATTCTATTGCCATAGCAGTACGATTTCTATATATTTTTTTTCTGTCCGGACGCAAAGAAATATTATTCATACCTGTATCTGGATCTGAAACAGGAGTATTAATAATGACGTGCTTTAAATTATTTTTATTCAAACGATACACTATATCTTCTATTGAAATTCCATAAGGAGATTGAATTTCAACACCTTTAAATCCAAGTTGAGCGGCCATATCGTAACGTTCTAAAACAGGAAATTCGTTAAACATAAATTGAAGATTAGCTTCAAGTTTTGGCATAGTTTAATCCTCTAATTTTCAATCCATTTCAAACCATCAATTGTGTTACCTTTCGGTATATATTCGCAACCCACCCAACCTTTATAATCAGAATTATTAATAAATTTTAATACATTCGAATAATTAATCTCACCTGTTCCAGGTTCATTTCTACCTGGGTTATCAGCAATCTGAAAATGATGAATAAATTTTAAATTTTCCCCTATAGTCCGAATTAGATTCCCTTCCATTATCTGCATATGATAAATATCATATTGCAGTTTTAAATTATTTGAACCAACATCATTAATTATTTCTAAAGCTTGAGAGGTAGTCGTAACATAAAAACCATTAATATCAATTGTATTGATAGGTTCTAAAAGTAAAACAATATCAGTATTAATAAGATTATTCGTAGCAAATTTTAAGTTTTCAATCAAGGTTCTTTTCGTTAATTCATCGTCAGTTTTCGTAGTAGGAATTCCTGCCAGGCATGTTAGTCTTTTACAATTTAATGATTCAGCATATTCAATGGCTAATCCTAATGAATCTTGAAATTCTCCTATTCTTTCTGGTTGGACTGCTATACCTCTATCACCTGATTCCCAATCTCCGGCGGGAAGATCAAATAAAACCTGTTGTAAATTATTTTCTTCTAATTTATTCAAAATCTGATCCACTGGATAATCATATGGGAATAAATACTCTATACCTTTAAAATTATGCCTTGAAGCTAATTCAAATCTATCTAGAAAATCAACTTCATTAAACATCATCGTTAAGTTTGCCGCTAAATTTATCAAATATAAAACTCCTAATTAAATTTATTATAAAAAAATCATATCGAGAATTAAAAAATGAAAGTTTAAATAAATGTTAAAAGTTTAGATTTTCTATGCAAATTTTAGGGATTTTCTTATAACAATTTGTCACTTCTTGAAAAGCATAAGCAATGCTCAATAAATCAATATCTTTTAAATGAGATCCAATCAATTGAAATCCGACAGGTAAGCCATTTCTTGTAAATCCACAAGGTACCGATATTGCAGGCATTCCAGTAACTGAAATTACGTAACATGGCCACATCCAATCAAGATAAGTTTTCAGATCTATGTTATTGATTTTTTTAGGATATTCCATATCAACAGAAAAGGGAGGAACAGAAGTTACTGGTAATGCAAGAAAATGATAATTTTCGAAAAATTTTATCATTCTTTTCCAAATTTTCGCTCGTAATTGTTCCATTTTAGCCAAATGAAGAGCTTTCATTTTTATCCCTTTATTTGTATTCCATTTAATTGTTTCTTTAACTAAATTAGGATAACTATTTATATGATCTTCGTGATCGATAGCAAATTTATAGGCTCTAAAAGCATTAAATATCTCATCGGATTCAGATAAATCAGGGAAATCCTCAAAAATTTCCAGACCAATGCTCATAAATTCTTTCATAGAATCCTTAGTAATATCTAAAACTTCTTTATTAATAGGTCTATTACCCAAATTACCTCCCCAAGCAATTTTTAATTTTGTTTGTTTTTTCCGAAAAAACTTCTCTAAATTAAATCCTAAATTCATATTAATGTTGCTAGGAATATATTTATCATTACCTGATATGACTTCCATCTGTAAAAAAATATCCTCAACAGTTCTCCCCATTGGGCCATCCGTAGATAGTGTATTCCATGGTATTTTAGAAAAAGAAGGTACCAGTCCAAGCGTAGGTCTAAAACCCACAACATTATTCCATGCTGCGGGATTGCGTAAAGAACCACCTAAATCAGAACCAGTCGCTATAGAAACAATCCCACAAGCTAGAGCAACTGCCGATCCACCACTACTTCCTCCACATGTTTTTGTTAAATCATATGGATTCAAGGTGGGTCCAAATAATTCATTAAATGTTTGTGATCCAGCACCAAATTCAGGAGTATTAGACTTCCCCAATATCGTAACTCCAGCTTGTTTAATTCTAGAAACAATCAAAGAGTCATAATCCGGTATCCTATTTTTATAAATTCTAGAACCTTCAGTGGTTACTATACCTCGAGTCATGTGTAGATCTTTAATTGCTGTAGGTAAACCTTCTAATGAACGAATGTTTTCACCTCTAGCAATTCTTTGATCCGAATCTTTCGCAGAAATTATAGCTTGATCGTAGAGTTTTGTAGTAATTGCATTTACTTTTGGATTGATTTTCTCTAATTTATCTAAATGTAAACCTAATAATTCCATACATGAAATTTTCTTAGTTTTAATCAAAGATAACTGATTTAAGGCTGATTCATAACAAATATCTGACATTGTATATTTAAGTAAAATTATTTTAAACTAATCTTACCACCAAGTTTTACCTTCAATCTCAGATTGTTTAAATGTATAATTTTCTGCGTAGATTCCGGTGGATAAATATTTCCAACCCCCATCAGCAAAAATTACGACAATATTTGATTCTAAATTATTTTTTGATAATTTTTCTGTAAGCTTTATAGCGGTTGCAAATGTAGCTCCAGAAGATACACCAACAAAAATACCTGCATCTGTTAATAATTTTCTAGTCCAATAAAAAGCTTCCTCAGCTTCAATGAGAATTCTTGCATCAAGACTATTTAAATCTAATATAGGGGGGATATATCCATCCTCTATAGCTCTTAAACCTTGAACTTTATCATCAGGATGTGGAGCTGTTGCCACAATTTTTATTTTAGGATCGTATTCTTTTAGAGATCTTCCGACTCCCATCAATGTACCACCCGTACCCAAACCTGCTATAAAAACATTAACATTAGGTAAGTCTCTAATTATTTCTGGTCCTGTTGTTAAATAATGAGCTTTTGGGTTAGATTCATTTCCATATTGATATGGCATATAATAATCAGGATTGTCTTTTGAAATTTCTTTAGCCAGAAGAATGGATTCATTAGTTCCTTTATCTGCAGCCGAAAAAATAACTTCAGCTCCAAAAGCTTCAAGTAGCTGAATTCTTTCGGGAGGCACATTAGCCGGCATTACAACTTTTACTTTGTAACCTCTTTGTTTACCAATCATTGCTATCCCAAGACCCGTATTTCCAGAGGTCGGTTCTAAAATCGTCCCTCCTGGTCTTAATAAACCACTTTTTTCAGCATCTAAAATAAGGGATTTTGCAGCTCTATCTTTAATTGATCCAGTCGGATTAATTGATTCTAATTTCGCATAAATTTTAACTTTAGAATGTAAACTAAATTCACTTAAATTAATTAATGGAGTGTTCCCAATAGACTGGATAGAATTATCTAAAATCCTAGGGATATTTTCAGTATATTTGTGATTAATGCCTGTCAATATAATTACCAAATTACAACTGAAAAAAAAATCCTATGCCCAAAAATTACATCCCACAAAATACTTCATAATCTATTAATTGAGTGACTTCAGGATTTTCTCCACAAAGTTTACAATCCGGATTTCTACGTATTTTTATCTCTCTGAATTCCATAGACAAAGCATCAATTAATAACATTCTACTTGTTAATGTCTGACCAATACCCATAATTAATTTAATAGCTTCTAAAGCCTGAATAGAACCAACCAATCCAGGAAGCGCTCCAATCACACCTGCTTCAGCACAATTTGGGACCTCCCCAGGTGGGGGTGGATCAGGAAACATACATCGATAACATCCCATCCCTGGAAGATAAGTTGTAGCTTGTCCATCAAAAACTAAAATTGCCCCATCTACCAATGGTTTTTTCAATAAAAAACAAGCATCATTTACCAAATATCTAGTTGCAAAATTATCTGCACCATTAATCACAATATCATAATCAGAAATTATCTCCATTGCATTTTCTGAATTAAGAGGAACTTCATGTGTAGTAACATTAACTTCAGGGTTATGACTTTTTAAAGTTTCTTTAGCTGATTCAACTTTTCGTCTCCCAACATCGGCATCTGTATGAAGTATCTGTCTCTGTAAATTACTTACATCTACAACATCAAAATCTATTATCCCTATATTCCCCACTCCTGCAAGAGAAAGATATAAAGATACCGGAGAACCAAGTCCTCCGGCTCCTACAACTAAAATTCTAGAATCTATCAACTTTCTCTGACCTAAGCTACCCACATTAGGCATAATAAGATGTCTACTATACCTCTTAACCTGAAGAGGTGTTAACGATTTAAATCCATTTTCTGTCATAATACATACCAAAATGTTGCAAAAAAATATTTTTCAACATTATCAATTTTATCTATTAAAATCATATATATCTTGTATATAAATCAAATCTACATGTAAGATAAGATAAAATTTTTTCACTAAAAATCATAATTAGAGGATTCATCTCACAATCTATTCAAATATTGATTTATATTTAACCATATAGAATATTTTGTTTTTTAGTAATTTTGAAAATTTTTAAAGTTACTCTAATACGAATTGTATAAAATTGGAATTTTTAAAACAAAAATCTAAATTAATACATGTTAGGATTTTAAAACAATTGTTTTTATAGTTTATAGTTTAATTTAAACAGATGAATCAATTAGAAATAAATGCAAATAATCGTACTGTTTTTGGTAAAAAGACAAAAGCCTTAAGACGCGAAGGTATTATACCGATTCATGTTTATGGCTTGGGAGAACCTTCTCTAAGCCTTCAGGCAGAATTAAAACCTTTAACTGATACAATCATTTCTGCGGGAAGAACAACTCCTGTCACGATCAAATTAAATAAAAAGGATACAGTGGCACTCATTAGGGACGTTGATCGACACGCCGTATCAGGTAATATTCAACACGTTGACTTTCTAAGAGTTGATGCTGAAAGACCAGTAGATGCACCAGTTCCATTAGTTTTAATAAACCAGGAAGATGCTCCTGGAACCGCTGGTGGTGCAGGAGTGGTAACACAAGGTATATATGAAATTACTGTCAGAGCAAAACCATTTGATGTTCCATCTGAAATAAAAGTTGACTGTAGAGTCCTTGAGTCAATTGAATTATCTATAATGACAAACGATTTAAAATTACCCGAAGAAGTCGAATTGATTTCTTCTGAAGATGAAAGAGTAGCCTGGATTCAACCACCTAGAGTGGAAATTGAACCAGTAATAACCGAAGATTCGGGTGAATCCGAAGAAAATCGAACAGAACAAGATACTTCAGAAACTACAGAAGACGATGATTCAACTCAAGAGGAAAGTTAGAGGATTTAATTTGTGAAAAAGATTAACAAATCAAATTATTTGCTCAAATAAAATGAGAGAAATTTAAATTTTTCTCAACTAATAAAAAATATTAATCAGGAGAGTTGATATGGATTTACAAATCCTATCCGTCATTCTGGTAGCAGTTTTGTCGGTTTTACTAGGAGTATTTTTAGCTTTATTATTTAATAAAATAATCAATTCAAAAAATATCCAAGCTGCAAAAGAAGCAGCAACTCAACAAATACGAATATCAGAATCTAGAAGCAAAGAAATACTAATAGAAGCTAAAGAAGAAGCCCATAATATTCGTCTGAAATCAGAAAGTAAATTTAATCAAATCCAGATAAATTTGGATAGATTAGAAAGTAAATTAGATACTAGAGAAAATTTAATTAAAGATTCTGAATCTAAAATTAAAATTAAAGAAAATAACATAGAAAAAAAATTAAAGAAAACTAAAAAACATGAAGACGAAATAGAAATTATCAGAGATAAATTTATTCAACAGCTTGAATCAATATCTGGATTAACAATGGAACAAGCTAAAGAATCACTTCTTGAAGAAGCTAATAATCAAATCTCGTATGAAATATCCCGTAGATATAGAGAGGCTGAATTAATTTCTCAAAGTGAGATAGATGAAAAAGCAAAAATGCTTTTGGCTGAAAGTTTACAACGATACGCATCTGAAGTTGTACAAGAAACAACAATTAACGCTGTATCGATACCAAATGAAGATATGAAAGGACGTTTGATTGGTAGAGAGGGACGTAATATCAGGGCAATAGAAAACGTCACAGGAACTGACCTATTAATTGATGAAGATCCAGAAACTGTATCTGTATCATGCTTTGATCCAATTAGAAGAAAAATTGCTATTCTAACTGTTGAAAAACTAATCCAAGATGGACGAATACATCCAGCAAAAATAGAAGAAATATATCAAAGATCTAAATCTGAAATAGAAGAAATGGTAAGAAAATCTGGACAAAAGGCTGTATTCGAAGTAAATGTAAAGGGGTTACATCCAGAAATAATAAAATTAATTGGTCGCTTACAATATAGATATAGTTATGGAGAAAATGTACTTCAACATTCCATAGAAGTGGGAATAATTGCAGGTATGTTGGCTTCTCAACTAAACATCAATATACAAAACTCAAAAATGGCAGGTTTCTTACATGATATTGGTAAAGCTTTAACACATGAAGTTGAAGGATCACATGCCGTAATTGGCGCAGATATCGTTAAAAAATATGGTGTTAGAGAACCTATAATTACTGCAATTAAAGAGCATCATGACACTCATATGTCAACAGTGGAATCTTTTGTAGTTGCTGCAGCTGATGCAATATCAGCAGCAAGACCAGGAGCCAGACATGACACTCTAGAAGCTTACGTTGAAAGACTAGAACAATTAGAGAATGTTGCTAGCGAATTTGAGGGAGTACAAAAAGTTTTTGCAATTCAAGCAGGTAGAGAAGTTAGAGTGATGGTTAATCCAGAAAATGTAGATGATGTTAGTGCGTCTTCTTTGGCTAGGAATATAGTTAATCGTATAGAAGAAACCCTTACATATCCCGGACAAATTAAAGTAATTGTTATTAGAGAATCACGATCAGAAGAAATAGCTTCTTGAAAGAAATTTGAATTTATGAAAATACTTATGATTGGCGATGTGATAGCTAGGGGTGGGCGTAAAACTTTATCAAAATTATTACCTACTCTAAAAAAGGATTTATCGATAGATTTTGTAATAGCACAAGGAGAAAATTCAGCGGGAGGATTTGGACATACTTTAGAAACAACACATGAAATGATTGAATCTGGAGTAGATATTATAACTAGCGGAAATCATGTTTGGGATAAAAAAGACTTCATCGAGGAATTAAGTAAATTTTCAGTTCCTGTCTTACGACCACTTAATTATCCTGATATTACTCCTGGTAGAGGTGCAATAGATATAGGTCCTATAGCTGTAATTAATTTGATAGGTAGAGTTTTTATGGGAGAATACGATTCTCCTTTTACTGCAATTGATAATTTACTGAGTACTGGTTTTGGGAAAGGAAAACCTATATTTGTAGATTTACATGCCGAAACTACTTCAGAAAAAGCTGCGATGGGATGGTATTTAGATGGGAAGGTCACAGCACTTGTAGGAACACATACCCATGTTCCCACTGCAGATTGTAAAATACTTAATAAAGGGACAGGGTTCGTATCTGACTTGGGGATGGTTGGAGGAATTGATTCAGTTATCGGAATTAAAACTGAAGATTCATTAAGTAGATTCCTAACAGGAATTCCAACTAGGTTTACTCCTGTAAATGAAGGTAAAATGATGTTTTGTTCTGTTCTTATTGATGTAGATGAAAAAACAAACTATGCCAAATCTATTAAACGTATAGACATGGAAACTGTCATTTGAATATATCTGAAAGTAGATATAACTTATTTAAAAGTCCCATCCTACCTAAATGGCAAATCACTAATGATCTACATTTACATACATCTATGTCGGATGGAAACATCACCCCAAAAGATTTAATAGAGAAAATTTCACTGACAAATATAAATTGTATTGCTATAACTGATCATGATACTACTAAAGGGGTAGAAGAATCTCTTAAATTTGCATATAAAAAAAATATAACTACAATTCCAGGAGTTGAAATAAGTACTTCCTTTCAAGGTAATGAAATTCATGTTATTGGATATTTTATTAATATAAAAAATCACTACTTACAAACAAAATTAAAAAACCTCCGTCTAAGTAGAAAAAGATCTATCCTAAAAACTATCAATAGATTACAACTATTAGGATATAAAATTTCAATGGAAGAAATAAAAAATATTTCAAATGGAACAATTGGAAGACCTCATATAGCCCAAATTATGAAATCTAAAGGTTATTTTAATACAACAACTGAAGCATTTGAAAAAATACTATCGAATAAAAAAATTATTAATATCAATAGAGAAAAAATTAATTCAATTGATGCTATTGAATTGATAACCCAATCTGGTGGTATTTCAGTATTAGCCCATCCAAGATCAATAAAAAATTTAGAAAAAATATTGCCAATGTTTGTGAATAAAGGTTTAACAGGCATTGAGATTTATTCAGAAAAACTTACGCAAAAAACATTAGAATTCCTAAAGAAATTATCAGAAAAATATAACCTCATCCCTACAGGCGGATCAGATTACCATGCGAGGAACGAACCTAATGAAATCCAACCAGGAATGAATGGACCACCACCACATACACCTGAAAAATTATTCACAAAAGCTTTTGAAATCCATGGGGCTAACATAGGTATAATCCCAAAAGGATTTTAGAAATGTTCAACGTAGAAATTTTTTTTATACTTTTAGGATCGTATTTATTCGGATCAATACATCCTATTTTAATAATTTCAAAGTATTTTGGGAAAATAAATTTAAATGAAAAGGGAACAAAAAACATAGGTCTAGGTAATTTCGTAAAACATATGGGAAAAAAATGGGGACTAGTTTTATTACCATATGAATTTGGAATAAAAGGATGTCTCCCAATAATAATTGGAGAAGAATTACAACTTGAAAATCAATTAATACTTAATATCTCAATAATGGTCATTGTTGGTCACTGTTGGTCTATATTTAATAATTTTAAAGGTGGTAGAGGAATTCTTGCTGGTTCGGGAATTTTACTAATAATTAGTCCGATAATTTTCTTTGTTTCATTACTTTTCATAATTTTAGGGAAATATGTTATGAGGTTAAATGATTCAGCTTTACTGGTCTTATTAGCAATTATATTGCTCCCTATTTGGGGGATTTTTTTTGGATCTACAGAAAATATTTATCATTTCAGTATACTTTTCTGTCTTGTAATATTAATAAAAAGATTATTGTCTAACTCTCTCCCAAACTTGAAAAATAAATCTGACATTAAAAACATTATGTTTTATCGTTTGATATACGATAGAGATATTAAAAATAGAAACAAATGGAAAAATCAACACTAAAATGTCAACAGAAATTTATGAGTATCGTTGCTCAAGACATAAAGATATAGGTACAAATTTAAGGTGCGGAAGATGTGATGATTTAATTTGTCCAAAATGTCTTATACAATCACCAGTAGGTTCAAGATGTCCAGATTGTTCAAAGATAGGTCAACCTGATATTCTCATATCTTCGAAAACTGAACTCCTAATGGTCTCAATAAGTTCTTTCTTAATAATAATTTTTGGGGCACTAACATTAAGTCTAATCACCCGAATTCTTTGGAGCTTACCTATAGGCTATCAATTAGGATCAATTTTGACGGCAGCTACTTTATCTATATTAGGAATAATTGTCGGAGAAATTATTAGAAAAACAGGTAAATATAAAATCGATAAAAGGTTAAAAATAATTTCAGGTTTTACAGTTTTTGGAATATTTTTGATTGGATCGATATTAGGAAACATGATGGGAATTCACAATATTGTATTTACGAATATAATAACTTTCATTGGGGTTGCTATCGGAATGTATATCGCAATAAATAGAATACGTCCTTAGACCCTTCCATAGTCATCATCTACCCTCTCTATATCATCTTCTCCAAGATAATCTCCGGTTTGAATTTCGATGATTTCTAAAGGTTCAATTGCAGAAATATTTTTTATCCTGTGCTTAGCGGTTCTAGGAACAAACAAACTTTGTCCTCTCCCAAGATTAGTTTGATTTTCATCAATAATCACCGAAGCTGTGCCTCTTACTACAACCCAAGTTTCATCTCGATGTCTATGCCATTGAAGAGATAATCTAGAATCAGGATTGATTATTAAGCGTTTTACTTGAAAACCATTCCCTTTTGTAATAATTTCATAAGTTCCCCAAGGTCTTTCTGATTTCTTTTCAGAATTTTTATTGATGTTTATTTCTATCGGTTCTTTCATTATCAAAATATTCAATTTATCGTAAGTGGGATTTTTTCATAATTAATGTTTCTATCATTTTTAATTGTATTAGCCCAAAATTTTTCAAAAATATCTTCTGCTTCTGATATAGATTTTGCATTAAATAATTTTTTCCTGAATGGTCTAACCATTCTATTACTACCTGCATACCAACATAAATGTTTTTTTGTTTGTAATAATGCAGCACTATCACGAAAATATTCCCTAATTAGAATCATATGTTTTCTTATGATTTTATTTTTATAATCATATTTATCATTAGAAGATAATTTTTCAAAATCTTCACTAAAAATCCACGGATTACCTATAGCTGCCCTTCCAATCATTACAGAATGACATCCAGTTTGATCTTTCATTTTTTTAGCGTCATTCATGCTTAATACATCACCATTGCCAGTAACGGGTATATTTACTGAATCAACAACCTTACCAATAACATCCCAAGGTGCATAACCAGTAAATTTTTGAGTCCTAGATCTTGGATGAACTGTTATTGCATCTACACCTTCTGACTCTGCCATTCTAGCAAAATCAGGAGCATTTAATGTTTGATCATCCCATCCACCTCTAATTTTTATTGTTAATGGAATTTTTATAGCGGATCTAATAGATCTTAATATTTTTGATGTTTTTATAATATCTTTCATCATAGCAGCCCCTCGTCCAGTCTTCGTAATTTTACGCATAGGACATCCCATATTGATATCAATAATATCTGCTCCTCTATCTTCTAAAATCATAGCTGCAGGTACTAAAGTTTTATCAGTAGCACCTAATAATTGTAAAGCGATTGGTTTTTCCTCTGGTAGATATCCAGCAATATCATAATTGGTTCTAACATTTCCAGAAACTAAAGCAGCTGAATCAATTTCTTCACTAGTAATCATTCCACTTCCACATTCAAGAGCAATTAATCTAAAAGGTATATTAGAAATACTAGCCATTGGAGCAAGGCGAGTTATTTTATTAATTTTAATATCACCTATCTGCATTTCTAAACGATCTAAACTTAATCCAATTTTTAATAATACAGATATATCATAATCAAGTTTTATGATAAATATAATTACATAAATATCTATACTAAATAATTTTAGGAACCAAAAATGAAAATTACAAAAATCACCCCAATAGTTTCAATGCCTATTAAAGGATTACCTTGGCTATTTGTAAAAATTGATACAGATGAAGGTTATTTTGGTATAGGAGAATGCACAGATTATTATGTTAATGGACATTTAGTAAGAGGTATTAACGCTATTGAATCAATGCTTTTAGGAATGGATGCCACAAACATAGAAAATATTTGGCAAACAATATTCCATAGATACGATGATTTAAACGGTAGAGGATATGTATCTCATCTCATCAGTGCAATAGATATAGCATTATGGGATATTAAAGGTAAAGTATTAAATACTCCTATATATAATCTTCTCGGAGGTGCTGTAAGAGATCGAGTACCTCTTTATACTCATGTACAAGATTTAAATTCTGATGCTGGTGGTCTAGATGCACTTACTAAAGCAGCAGAAATAACAAAAGATGCTGGTTTTGATGCTATAAAAACTGATCCTTTCCCTACCCTATGTATCACCCATGAATCAGGATTTGAATGCCTTACAGAAAACAAAAAAAAGGATGCTGGTGTAACTTCTGCAATCGGTTGCTCAAATTCATCGGAATTCTCAGGCCCATCTGAAGTTGAAAGACTTACACCCAGAACTATAAGAGAATCGGTAGAATGGATGGAAGTTTTAAGAAGTACGGTAGGAGAAGATTATGAATTAATGGTTGATGCACACGCAAGATTCGACGTTGCTTCTGCCATAAATGCAGGAAAAGGCTTAGAAAAAATAAACTTAGTTTGGTTAGAAGAACCAATTCATGTTGAAAATCATAATGCTCTACAACAGGTAAAAGAAAATACAAATATTCCATTATGTGTTGGGGAAAGACATTTCACTAGATGGGATTATACAGAAATACTTAACAAAAGACTTGTTGAGTATATTATGCCAGATGTTGCTTGGTGTGGAGGTATTTCGGAATTAAGAAGAATAGCCGCACAGGCAGAAGTACAGTATATAAGAATAAGTCCACATGATGCTCTTGGACCTATTTCAATTGCAGCAGGCTTTCAAGTATGCATGACTACTCCAAATTTATATCGACAAGAGTGTTTACATACTTGGTTTAAAACATTTGAAAAAATTATTTCTCCTATGTTTGAGATTCAAAATGGTGCAATATTACCTAATAATTTACCTGGATTAGGAATAAATTTAATTATGGATGAAGTGAAAAAATTTGAAGTTAATCCAGATACTGAAGAATATCTAAATATAAGTTCGAATGATGTAAATTCAACCAATCAATGGATTCAATGAATTTATATAATGAAAATTCCTAATAATCCTATAAAAATCATTACCATCATTACTGATAAAACCGTAATTGCAATTTTTGGACCTAAATTGATTATTTCTTTAATATCTACACCCATTCCAATTCCAACCATGGAAATTGAAAATAATATCTTTGTAATCTCAAAAATGTTCCCCCCAGCATTTGCTTGAATTATTCCAGTAGAACGTAAAAAAGTTAAAATTAAAAACCCAATTACAAACCAAGGTAAATATTTTTGTAAATTAAAAATTTTTTCGTAAGGCCTAGAAAGATTCAAAGATTTATTATTTTTAATATTTTTGTTTGCATTAAATAAAACCCCTAGTAAAATCACGAGAGGTCCAAGAAGTAAAACTCTAGTAAGCTTCACAGTAGTAGCTACTGATGCAGAAAGCGGGCTAACTATTGAAGAAGAAGCAACAACTTGTGATACAGCGTAAACTGAAATCCCAGCAATAACACCATAATCATAATTACCTATCCCAACATTCGGAAAAATTAAAGGTAGTAATATTATTTGTAAGGCACCTAAAATAGCTGAAAAGCTTATTACTGTAGCAATTTGAGGAGGAGTTGCTCCTATCACAGGAGCGATAGCGATTACAGCTGAATTCCCACATATTGAATTTCCAGCTCCGACTAAAGTTGAAATTTTTTTATCTAAACCTAATAACCTGTGCCCCACAATATAGGATATAAACATCCCACTAAAAACTCCAAAAATAATTATCCCTAGTAACCAAAAACCAGATTCAAAAACTTCACTAATAGCTATATTTGCACCAATCATCATTACTGAAAATTCTAAAAGACCTTTACCGGACCATGAACTCCCTGCTTTCATACCAGCTAAATCTGGTTTAAATATCCTTATTAAAATTCCGATAAATAACGATGCTATTAAAGGATCTAAAATTTTTACTTCATAAATATCATAAAAAAAATACACTAATACACCAACAAATGAACATACGAGTACCCCAAAAAAATATTTTTTTATAAATGAAAATTTTTCCAAAAATCTAAACCAAAAAACGTTGTCCGTAAAAAAAGATTACTACTAAATAACTTTTTATTCCAATAATTAGTATATTCACTTACAAAAAAATATTATTCCGCTTTTTAAAAAAAAGGTTTAATATAAACTATATCCATAACCTAATTAATGGAGAATTTAAAATTGAGTAAAATAAAAATTAGTAGGATTAATCATGTAGGTATTCCTATAACAGATAGAAAAAAAACCCTCCCATTTTATCGTGATATTTTGGGATTAAAAATCATCCCATCTCAAGTAGATAGTGAAAATGTTATTTGGACACAATTGGAAGATGGATCTATGATACACCCTATTGAAACTAATGATCCTGAAGGTGGTGCATCACACGTAGCTTTCCAAGTAAAAAATTTTAGTGAAGCAATCAAAAAACTTAATGAATTAAATATCCCAATAGAAAGTGGCCCTGGTGAAAGATATGATGGTCAAAAATTTCTTTTCATAAGAGATCCTGACGGAAATCGAATAGAAATTACTAGTGAAAATAATTTAAAGAAAAACAATAGATCAACCGATGAGTGGGGATATACATCAAAAAGATAAATGTAAATTTAAACTTCTAAACTTTTTGATTCTATTCTTTCCAGAACTGAATTATATGAATCTGAAAAAGACTTAATTCCTTCATTTAACAACTTCGCTGTTATTTCATCTATAGAAATCCCAACTTGTTCTAATTTATCAAAGTAATCGTTAATCCCCTTAAATTCCTTTAAAGAATTTTCAATTGTTGCATTATTAAGTAGTTCAACTAAAGTATTTTCAGGAACGGTATTTACAGTATTGGGACCGATTAATTTGTCTACATATAAGGTCTGTGAATATTCAGGATTTTTTACACTGGTCGATGCCCAAAGTGGTCTTTGTACCTGAGCACCGGATTCAGATAAATTTTGAAATTCATCCCCAAAGATATTTAAAAACAATTCATAAGCTTTGTAAGCATTAAAAATTCCTGATTTACCTTTAAGTAATCCATCATCTAACAAATTATCCACTGCGGTATCAATTCTACTAACAAAAAACGACGCAACCGAAGCAATTCTACTTACTTTATCTCCTCCAGAATTTAGATAATCGCTTAAACCATCCTTATATGCAAGAGCAGACCTACGGTAGGATTCAACTGAAAAAAGTAGAGTGACATTTACATTTATACCTATACTAATTAATTTTCTAATTGCTATAGCACCAGATTTAGTACCAGGAACTTTAATCATAATATTAGGTCTATTTATAGATTCCCAAATTCTAATTGCTTCATCAATCGTAGCACTAGAATCATTTGCGATTTTTGGTGAAACTTCAATACTTACATAACCATCTCTAGCAGAAGTTTTTTCATATACTTCATTCATTAAATCTGCAGCAGATTGAACATCAGAAACAGCAATTGCTTCAAAAATTTCTGAAACATTTTTCCCTTGTAAATGTAGTTTTTTTATCTGTGCATTGTATAAATTTGTTTCAGAAACAGCTTTATCAAAAATTGTAGGATTTGAAGTTAACCCTGAAACTCCATCTTTTATTAATTCTGATAATACATTCGATTCAAACATAGTTCTAGATATAGAATCCAACCATATTGATTGTCCCAATAAATTAATTTCATGAATTTTTGTCATTAAATATTTAAACTCTTTATAATTTTGTTATTAAAAAGTACACTAATATTTTATGAAAATTAAGGTTAAATTATGAATAAAATACAACAATATCTTTTTGATTTACAAGAATATATATGAAAAAAGTAACTGAAAGATTAAATCTTCATGACGGCAATACTCCATATAATCCACAAGAATTTTATAATTTTCATGATGGTAAAATTTTTACAGGTTTGACGGTAGTATCATGGAACTTAACTGACACTGGACCTGATTTAGGAGGATTGTGTATAATTCCTGGTATTCACAAATTAAATATCCCGTGTCCAGATATTATAAAAGAAGAACATGAATGTGTTTTAGTTCCTGAAATTGAAGCTGGATCGGTTGTGATATTTATTGAAGATCTTACTCATGGTACAGCTGAATGTAAAGATACCTTTAAACATAGGTCGTTATTATTTAAATATAGTCCCCCTCAACAATCCTGGGGTGGAGATTATCGAAAAATACCTGCAGATAAAAACCTGCTTACAAAAAGACAAAAAATGTTGTTTGAACGACCATATTTTTCAAATAGAAATCCACTTTGATTACGGTACTATAAAATGATTTATAATTACATTGTAATAGGTAGCGGCTCATCAGGCGGAATAATCGCTTCACGAATATCTGAAAACTCTGAAAATTCAGTACTTTTATTGGAAGCGGGTAAAGATTACCAAAATATTAAGGATTTACCCAGTAATATTCGTAAAGGATTTGCTTTAAATCTTCCTGACGGACTTTCTGAAGAAATAGAAGACTGGTCATATAAAGGTTTTAGGAATAATAGCAATACTATTGATATTCCTAGAGGCAAAATAATAGGAGGTTCTAGTTCTATTAATGGACAAATCTTTCTAAGGGGAATCCCAGAAGATTATGATAATTGGGCAAAAGAAGGAAATAACTTATGGTCATACAAAAATATTCTCCCATCACTCAATCGAATAGAAAACGACCTAGATTTTAGTGGAGATTTCCATGGAAATACAGGAAAAATTCCAGTAAAAAGATTCCCAAAAGAAAAATGGTCCCCAACTGATCATGCTCTTTACCAATCGGCTATAGATATGGGCTTTCCTAATTGTCCTGATCAAAATAGTCCTGATGCTACCGGAGTTGGTCCAGTTCCTATTAACAATAATGGGTTATCCTTACCAGATTTCAAAGAAGGTTTGAGAATTTCAAGTAATATAGCTTACATATCTGAAACCAGAGAACGTTTGAACTTAACAATAAAAGGGAATAGTTTTGTAAAAAAAATCTTATTTAATAGATCAAATAAAAAAACCACCCCTAAAGCTTATGGAGTAGAAGTAGAATCAGGAGGAAATACCTATTTTATTGAGGGAGAAAATATAATTCTATCAGCTGGCGCTATAGGTTCACCACATTTACTACTTTTATCAGGGATCGGTCCAAAAGAGGATTTAGAGCAATTTGATATTGAAGTTTTTAATGACTTACCGGGAGTAGGTAAAAACTTAAGAGATCATCCTACAGTTCTACCTAGATATAAGTTAATCGATAATTTTCCTGAAGAATGGTTTGGTGTACCAGATAGAATATGTTTAAGATATACAGCAACAGGATCACATTTAAAGAACGATATGATAATTTATGCAAACTCTGTTCTTTCACCTCCAACAGCTGGAAATCAGGCTCACTATTATGGAAATTTTCATAACTCTGATAAATTTAAAAATTATCCTAAAGAAGAAATGTATCTAATTTGGAGAGCCAGAATTAATTTAGCAATTGGATCTGGAGAAATTAAATTAAACTCATCTGACCCCAAAAAATACCCGTATATAAACTACAATTTCCTTCAAGAAAAATTTGACAGGAAAAGACTTAGAGAAGCTCTAAAAATCGCACTTAAACTTGCAGATCATCCAAATTTTGAAAAATGGATATCAGAGAGAGTAACACCTACAGAAAAAAATTTGCAAAATGAAAATTCTATCGAAGAATGGATGATAGAAAATGTTTGCCATGGACATCATATTTCAGGTACATGTAAAATGGGACCTTCTACAGATAAAATGGCCGTAGTAAATCAATATGGTAAAGTACATGGAATAGATGGGTTAACAGTTGCTGATGCATCAATAATGGTTAACTGTATAAGAGCCAACACAAATGTAACTTCACTAATGATAGGTGAACGGATTTCTGAATTCATTCTAAATGGTTAAATTTCTTATAAAATGTTATTCCTATATTTAAAAGTTCTTAAAGATTATTGGAAATCCACTATGTGGTTTTCTTTGGGGATGATACTCCTAGGTATTTATGTAACAACAGTTTGGCCTAGTTTTGAAGATTCCTCTGAACAAATCGATCAAATTTTAGAAAATTTTCCTGATGCAATTACTGCTTTTATAGGTGACACATCAATGTCAACTATAGAAGGGTTCATGAATATTGAAATTTTTGAATTTCTCGCACCTATTATAATAGCTGTCTATGCTATTACAAAAGGAGCAGATTCTATCGCTCAAGAAGAAGAAACACATACACTTGACCAATTACTATCCCTGCCAATATCTAGAATTTCTATATTGTTGCAGAAATCATTTGCTCTCATAACTGGAATTTTTGTTGTTTGTTTCAGTTTATGGTTAGGACTTCAGATAGGTGGAATAATAATGAATTATTCTATCCCTCAATGGAATATACTAAGCGCTATTTTTAGTTTATATATATTTGGAATTTCAATGGCATTTTTATCAATATTTCTCAGCTCCTCCACAGGTAAAAGAGGACTCTCTGCTGGCATAAGTTCGGCTATCATTCTATCTTCTTACCTAATTAACAGTCTAGGAAAAATAATTGACTCTATTGAACAAGTAAGATTTATATCAATTTTTTATTATTATAATGGTAATTCTGTGATAGTTAACGGAATAAAATCAAACCATATTCTAATTATGTTTTGTGTATCAATTATTTTTTTAATAGTTGGAATTTTAATATTTAAACGCAGAGATATTAGGAACTGATTTTCTGGTCAAACTTCAAAAATAAACTACCTTTTGGTAATCCGTTTTCCAAGGAGATATCTTTCCAGTGATTAATGATACTTATAACTTCTAGTTTATCTTTAGGATTATTTTTTTTTGAAGTGAAATTTGAATCTCCAAAAAATCCACGGCTCTCATTAGAAATATAATTAATACGAACCAAAAATCTATCCGATTAAAAAAAGAATTACCCTTAAAACTTTTGAATAACATTTATCTATAATAAAGGATTTATTTAATTAATATGATTACCACTATATGTAAATTATTAACAGCTTCATATTCAATTTAATAACACAGGTTGGTTTATTTCTGCTGATCTATACAGAGCCGATATAACCGCAGTATTACGTAGACCATCTTCGGGAGGAAATTCTGGGGATTTCCCAGTTAGTATGCATTCTGAAAATTCATCAAATTGTACAATAAACCTATACGGTGCTTGAATTGCAATTATACGTTCATCGATATTATTTCTACCATCCCCCATTTTAATTATAATAGGGCCAGAATCTTCAAACATCCTAGGAATTTCGATTCTACCTTTTGATCCGCGTATAGAAATATAACACCTAAAAGGCTGCTCCATACTTGAAATAATATTAGCTACAGCCCCACCATCAAATTCCATAATCCCTGAAAAAGTAGTATCAATCCCCCAATTTCCCGAATCTTTAGAAATCCCTAAAACACGAATAGGCTCTTTATTTAACACGAACCTTATTGCATAAATTGCATAGCAACCTGCATCCCAAAGAGAACCTCCTTTAAGATCTTTAGAAAATCTAATGTTAGATTGAGTATTTCCTAAAATATCAGTTTTTTGATGTACAGAATCAACAGCACTATAAGAAAGAGAAGAATCAATTGTAGAAATCTCCCCTATAGCACCAGATAAAATCAACTCTCTCGCTTTTCTTAAATGTGGGTTCCATCTATGTGTAAATGCCTCAATTAATAAAACATTATTAGCATTCGCGGCATCTATCATCTTTTTACATTCTTCAACTGTAGTTGCGAGTGGTTTTTCACATAAAATATGTTTCCCTGCTTCAGCAGCTTTAATTGTCCATTCACAGTGTAAGCTATTAGGAAGTGGATTAATTACAGCATTAATTTCAGGATCATTAATTTGTTCTTCGTAAGAAGAATAGTACCGTTCAATATTATATTTTTTTGCTGCGTACTCAGCTTTTTTTCTGTCTCTAGAAGAAATCGAAACTATTCTAGAGTTTTTGGATTGTAAAGCAGCTGGTATATGAGCATTTAAACCAATCTGAGAGGTGGAAAGTAGTCCATATTTAATAAAATTTTCTTTCATGTTTTTGCAATTAGTTAATAAAATATATTATAAATACTATTATAAATACTACTAATATTACACTTAAAAAAAAACGTTTCGAAATCTTGATCAGAATACCATATGTCCACCTAAAAAGTGTGTCTCTAAGTGAAATTTTCATCTAAATATACTTCTTATACTAAAAAAGTTAATAGTAAAAATACTACAATCGATAATGTAAGAAAAAAATTCTTAATCGTAACCATTTGAATATTTTATATTAATTGTTAAAACAAGAAATACTATCAATTCAATAAAAGAATTTGTTGTCTAGTTTTGTTGGGTAATAGTTTTATAAAAATCAGATTCTTATGAATAACATTTTGTGAAAGTAACAACACCATCTTATAGAAAATGCCACTAGAATCTCAAAGTAATATCAATCGTAGATATGATGTTGATTCCATTAGAGTGATCGCATTAATTCTACTAATAACATATCACATAGTAATAGGTTTCCAACCGTGGGGATTTTGGATTGGTTTTATTACAAATAAAGAGTCCATAAAAGATATTTGGGTATTTATGGAGATGATAAATATTTGGCGTATACCAATATTATTTGTTGTTTCTGGAATGGGTGTATGTTTTGCTATGAAAAAACGTAACTGGATTCAAATTTATCAAGAAAGAACAATTAGAATCTTTTTACCATTACTTTTTGGCTCATTCTTAGTGTTCCCAATATGTCTATTCTTACGCAGTATATATTATGAAGAAAAATTTTCCTATTTTCCTAATCCTGGACATTTATGGTTCTTAGGAAACATCATGTTTTATATAGTGATTTTCGTTCCAATTTTTAGTTTTATAATAAAAAATAAAAATAAAATTTTTGTAAATTTTTTCTCTAAAATAATAAATAACCCCATCACACTAATATTATTTTTCAGCTTGCCTTTAATAATAGAGACTTTGATTTTCAAACCTGAAAGTTATGCGATGTTCGTAGGCAATGCTCACGGATTAGTTAATGGAATGATATGTTTTTTTATAGGTTTTATATTTATTTTATTTCAAAATAGTTTTTGGAAAACTGCTAAAGATTTACGTTTTATAACTTTGACTGCAGCTTTACTGTTGTATTTAGTTAGAATTTTTTTTTATCATTCATTTAACACTGATTCTTCAACACAAATTTTGAATGTAATCAAAGTTATTGAATCAACAACTTGGATTTTAGCTATTTTCGGGTTCGCAAATATTTATCTTAATAAACCTAGTAAATTATTATCATATTTAAGTAAATCTGTTTACCCTGTCTACATTATTCACTTCCCAGTACAATATTTATTTTCAAGTTTGTTTTTTCCCTATAATATTCATGAGTTTTTAAAACTATTTTTACTGTTATTTTTCACTTATGGAACATGCATTTTATTATTCGAAATAATTAAACGAATTAGATGGATTAAAATATGTTTTGGAATAAAATAATTTTATTTATATATTATTAGATTGATTTCCAGAAATATAAAAAAATCAACTCTTATACCCAATTTAAAAATCATATAAATTAATTTGCTTTCTTTTAATAAATTAAGTAAAATTCCAGTAATTTAACTACCAACTGGATAGAAAGATTATTGATTTTATGACCACTGTATCTAATAAACAAAAAATTAGAGAAAATTTTGAAACTGACGGTTATGTATTAGTAGAAGATGTTTTGGATCCTCATAAAGTATTAGATCCTATAATTTCTGAATATGAAAATGTCCTTGATGATTTATGTAAGGAATTGTATAAACAAAAAGAAATTAAATCCTTACATGAGGATCTAGAATTTGATGAAAGAATTATCCAAATTTATAACGAAACAGGAAGAGCACATAGCCAGTTTTTTGATTTCTCTTTACCTTTTACAGATGTAAAATCTAACACTCCTTTTTGGAGTGGACCTGCAGTCTTTAACGCTTTGACAGATAGTAAATTACTTGATATTGTCGAAAATTTGATCGGAGGTGAAATAACCTCAAATCCTGTTCAACATGTAAGAATTAAACCCCCTGAAGATAGATTACCTAAAGATGAGGACGGTTTCCCAATAATAGGAGCTACAATATGGCACCAAGACCACGGTGTTGTTACTGAAGACGCAGATCAAACAGATATGATTACTGTATGGTTTTCATTAACAGACACACCAGTGGAAGCTGGGCCACTAAAAGTTGTGCCGGGAACGCATAAAGGTGATTTACTTACTCATTGTACGAATTATGTAGGAAGTGAGGAACAATTTAGAAAACTTCGCCAAATTCCGACAAAATTATTTGATCAGGATTTAGGTGTTCCTTTACCAATGAAACGTGGGAGTGCAATATTTATGCATAAACGTACAGTTCATTCATCTTTACCAAATATTTCAAATAGAATGAGATGGAGTTTTGATTTACGATATAACCCTACGGGTCAAAATACTGGAAGAACTATGTTCCCAGGATTTGTAGCTAGAAGTAGAAATTATCCAGAATCAGAATTAAGAGATCCGATTGTTTGGAGAAATATGTGGTTAGAATGTAGGGAAAAAATGTCAAGAATAAATCAAGAAGGATCTGATGATATTAATAAATTTAGCAGATGGTCCGATGGACATCCTGACTGTGAATCATAATCACAAATAATATCTATAAATTAGAAAATCCCAATTGTCTCCAAACTTCATAGGAAACTATTGCTACTGCATTAGATAAATTTATACTGCGGTTATTTGGTTGCATTGGAATTTTTATTTTATTTGGTATAGTTTTATAAATTTCTTCGGGTAAACCTATATCTTCAGGACCAAATAACAGTGTGTCGTCAATTTTATATTTTATTTCAGTATATATAGTTTTAGCTTTTGCTGATGTTGCAAAAATTCGATTAACATCATGCTTAGAAACATAGTCATCAAAAGAAGAATGTATGGTAACTATTGACATATCAAAGTAGTCTAAACCTGCCCTTCTTAAATTTTTATCTTCTAGCGAAAATCCTAAAGGTTTAACTAAATGTAATTTAGCACCAATATTGGCACATAATCGAATAATATTCCCAGTATTATGCGGAATCAGAGGTTTATATAATAATATATTTATCACTTTCTAAAATAATTTTACTATTATTCATCTACTCTTAAATATTGGTCCGGCCAAGATGAACATTTATTCAGTGTCTTTTCAGCATACATTGGCCAATATGGATTCCTAAGTAATTCACGACCCAAAAGAACTAAGTCTGCTTCCTCATTTTGAATAATTTCATCAGCTTGTTCAGGATCGGTAATTAAACCTACTGCTCCTGTCAAAATTTTAGATTTAAGTCTAATCTCCTTAGCGAAATTTACCTGATATCCAGGTTTCGAATCGAGTTTTTGGTAAAAAGAATTTCCACCAGATGAACAATCTATAAGATCTACACCAACTTCTTTCAATTTGATTGATAAATATATTGATTGTTCTAAATCCCATCCGTTTTTAACATATTCATCTGCGGAAATTCTTACAAATAGAGGTGTTTTACTAGGGACAACTTTTCTTACTTGATTACAAATTTCTATAGGTAATTTAATTCTATTCTCTAATTCTCCTCCAAATTCATCAGTACGTATATTAGATAATGGAGACATAAATTCACAAACTAAATAACCATGAGCAAAATGTAATTCTATTACCTCAAATCCAGCATGAATACTTCGTTCTGCTGCCTTTGTAAAATCCTCTATTATTTGGTTGATTTCTTGTTTTGTTAATTCTTTCGGGACTGAATCTTCTTCGCTAAAAGATAATGGACTAGGTCCTACAGTTTGCCAGCCACCATTTTCTTTTCTTATTTCACCACCATTATTCCAAGGAGTTTCACGTGATGCTTTTCTTCCAGCATGAGCTATTTGAATTCCAGGAACAGAATTTTGTGACTTTATAAAATGAGTTATCCTAGAAAAAGAGGGTATATGTTCATCACTCCAAATACCTAAATCCCAAGGTGAAATCCTACCTTCAGGATTTACTGCTGTTGCTTCAGAAAATACTAACCCTGCCCCACCTACGGCACGTGAACCTAAATGAACAAGGTGCCAATCCTCTGGATGACCATCATTTTGAGAAGAATATTGACACATTGGACTTACCGCTATTCGATTTTTTAAATTTATTCCCCTGATTTTTAATGGAGCAAATAAATGTACTTTATTATTAAAATCTTTTCCCATTTCTCTAATCCTTAATGTTTTTTAATGATTTTTTTAACGTTTTTCATCTATATTCCCAACATACCAAATACGATTTTCAATCAATCCTCTAACATAATTAATTTGTCCAACATGTTGTAAGGTACCCGCAACCATCCTCATCATTTCATATCCTTGTAAATTCCCTGATCCTTTTAATATTCTTTCATAATTTTCTGATTCTTTAGTAAGAAAAAATTTCAACATTCTCTTATTAACAGATTCATAATATCCTAACAAAACACCAACATTTTTAGGAACTATTTTATTCACATCATCAGAAGTGTGACCTATTCCTAAATCTTTATCTGAACAAGGTAAATTATATTGTTCATACCATTTTTCTAATATCCAAATTTGATCATCATTAACCATCATAGAAATCCGCCTATCAAAACCTCGTGTCATATGCCATACAATCCAAGCAATATGGTTAGATTCGGACTCAGGTTTTTTACAGACTTGGTCAATAGTTAAACCCTGAAGAGATGCATATAACATATTTTTTACTCTATCCATACACATTAAAATATATTCATTTGTTTTCATACATCTGCCCCTAAAAATTATCACTTAAAAAATTAACATTTCTTAATAAACATACAAACCAAAATAATTTCTGGAAATTAATAGTTTAAATTTTATAATTCGTTAGTATAAAACCCAAACTAAATTTGTTAGATCAAATATACATTGTTATTGATAAATTTTATTATGAAGTTCAATTGTTACTGGAATAACTATTATAATTATAGGTATATTTAAAAAGTTCAGTAATGAGGTCTTATTTGTTAAGATCTGCAATCAAAACACTAATTGTCAATGGATTAGCTACCTTAAATTTGGTGGTTACTTAATAATATTTTTATACCTTTATAAATAGAAAAATTATTCAGATTAAATGATCGATATATCAAAAAATAACGAAGGTGAAATAGCTCTTAATTATTTAATTAAAGTTTCTCCAGAATTTATTAATATTAGTGAAGAAACGGGGACATTAAATCTTGAACCTATTAAAGATCGAACTATATTCGTTTCATTAGTAAGAGCTGTAATTAATCAACAAATTAGTGGTAAGGCATCAGAAAAGATTTACTTTAATTTAATTCAAAATATCGGTAATGGAAAACACATTAAACCTACCGATATATCTCGTTCTACTTTAGAAAATTTACTGGATTGTGGTATATCAAAAAATAAATCTGCATGCATTAAAGAAATCGCACACTCAGTCATAAATAAACAAATCCCAAACATTCAAAAAATGGATTCTATGAGTGACGAACAAATAGTTAAATCATTAATCGTAATTAAGGGAATCGGAACTTGGACAGCAGAGATGATTTTGATGTTTAAATTGGGGAGAAAAGATATAATGCCAATTAAAGATCTTGCTGTTTTAAGAGGTTTCCAAAAACTTTTTAATTATAACAATAAAGATTCATTAACTTTACTAGAAAAAAAAAGTAAAAAATGGAAGCCTTATCGATCATACGCAGCACTTTATCTTTATAAAGCTGCCGGTAGTAAAAGCATTGTTGCTTAAAAAATAAGTAATTGAAAAAAGTTTTTATTTTCCAATCAATATCACTACTAATGCCAGCGGCTATAAATTTGAGTATATCAGGATTGATTTCACCTGCTATTTCAAGCATTTTATCGAGGAGTGAAGATCCTGCTAACGTAATAGGTGGATATGGATTATCATTATCCATCATAATGTTAGTAGCATTCCCTCACTTAAGAACACAACAATTAACAATTGTTTTTGCTGAATCATATTATTCAATAATTATTTTGAGGAAATTCTTATTACGTTTATTATTATTAATTTTAGTAGTTTCAATTCTTTTAGTCATCCCGTATGTTAATAATTTTATATTCAATGTAATTTTTAATATAACTGGAGAATTAAAAATTCAGGCTTCTCAATCATTGATTTGGCTTATCCCATTACCATGTTTATTAATTATCAAAATGCACTTCTATGGTCTTGCGCTAAAATTTTTAAAACCAGGAATTATTTGGACAGGAACAACATTCGGAACTTTATCGATATTAATAATATGTATTTTTCTTACAATTTTCTCACAAATAAATGGAGCATCAGTTGGGTCAATTAGTATGACAGTGGGGACTTTATTAGAAATAATTTTTGTCCATATTTCCTTAAAAAGAAAGATCTCATTTGATAATAAACAATTTGATAATTCAAATATTTCAATGATAAAAATTACTCGATTTTTTCTACCTTTATGCTTTGCAGCATTAATTCCATCTATCACTTTTCCACTAATTAACTCAGGTTTAACAAGAACTCCAACACCTGAAGTTTCTATTTCAGCAGTTTCTATAGGCGTGGGAATTTTTTATGTAATGGCTATGGCAATAAACGGAATACAGAGCACTTCAATTACTTTAATGACAAGAGGGATAAACTTTAATTGGATTAGAAACTTTTCTTTAGGAGTGGGAATAATAACATTAGCTATAACACTAATCTTTATTCACATTCAATTCATAAATAACTTATTAATAATAAGATTAATCGGATTAAGTGGAACTTTATCAGAAGAAACAATTAAAACACTTAAAATTCTTTCATTTTTACCTCCCATATTAGTAATCGAACAGTTTTATTCTGCTTATCTAATCTTTAAAAAAGATACACTCCCTTTAGTTTATATTAACCTATGGAGATTACTCGTACTTATATCGTGGATATATATTTCAATTTTTTACACGAACTTCTCTGGAACCACTATAGGGGCTGGAGCTTGTGCAATAACATTAACATCAGAAGCATTAATAACCTGGATTTATGCAAAGAAAAATATAAAAAATCCCTTATAAAACTAATATTGATAAGGTTTTAAATCTCCCTTATCAATTTCTAAACCAAATCCAGGAGCATTAGACGGTACCATCTTACTATTCTTAGGAACTGACATCCCAGGAAAACTTTTGTTACCTCCTAATCTTTCTATCGGAACTCCCGGGGGAGTAGCAATATAACATTCTGTCCACGGGATCGCTGGCATTGCAAAACATGCATGTTGACCATAAGGAGTATTTCCTCCTCCATGCGGTATGACAGATATGTTCGCTGCCTCGGCTATAGCACAAATTTTCACTATAGCTGTCATCCCTCCTACCCAATTTATATCAGGTTGCATTATATCTACTAAATGCTTCGAAGCAGCATGCTGAAATGGAACAGTTGTATACCAGTGTTCCCCCGTTGCCAAAGTTTGCCATGAAACTCGACGTCTTAACTCCGCATGAGCATCAAAATCTTCAGAAGGTAATATTTCTTCCATCCATTTTAATTTGAATGGACGTAATTCTTCAGCAAGTCTTACAGCATATTCAATATCAAATCCCATCCAACAGTCCAGCATTAACTCAACATCATCTCCAATTAATTCACGAGTACTACCTATAAATTCAACATTTTTTTTCAATCCATCTAAACCATCAGCTGGACCATACTTACATGGAAGCTTAGTCGCTTTAAAACCTAATTCCATATACCAATCAGTATCTCCTCCAGTTGAATAACAGAATAACTCATCACGTGCTGGTCCTCCTAATAGTTCATAAACTGGTCTGTCTAAAATCTTTCCTTTCAAATCCCATAAAGCCAAATCAATTGCACTAACAGCGTATGAATGTAAACCGGTGGCACCATATGGAGAACCCATTCTGACCATCATGTCATAAATCTTCTCAATCGCCATACAATTTTCACCCACTAACCTGGGGCCAAGATATTCATCAATAATGGTTGCTACTGGTTTACCGTGATTACCAACTGCAAAACCCCAAGTGCCATCTTCTGCTTCAACTAAACATCCAAAATTCTCCCAATTTGGCATCCACAAAGGTCTGAATTCAGCGTATCTTCCATATCGCGTCATTGGGTTTGCTACTGGTCCACTGCTTGCCCATGATGGCCTAGTTTTTTTAGATACAGATTCATCCAACTCTGGAGGTCTTAAAAAGTCTGCACTAACAGCTCTTATAGATTTGATTTTCATAATAAATTCTTTTACTTGTATTTAATTGTGTAATTATACATACAAGAACCAATTATAAAACTAATATTTATAAGGTTTTAAATCTCCCTTATCAATTTCTAAACCAAATCCAGGAGCATTAGACGGTACCATCTTGCTATCTTTAGGAACTGGCATTCCAGGAAAAATTTTATTACTTCTATAAATTTTCTCTGTTTTATCTTTAGGGGCTACTCCGAGAATAGGTGATGAACATTCAGTCCAAGGTATTGCTGGCAAAGCAAAACATGCATGTTGACCGTATGGAGTATTTCCTCCTCCATGTGGAATAACAGATATATTAGCAGCTTCAGCTATAGCACAAATTTTCACTATAGCAGTCATTCCTCCCACCCAATTTATATCTGGTTGCATGACATCGACTAAATGTTTCGAAGCAGCATGCTGAAATGGAACAGTTGTATACCAGTGTTCTCCAGTTGCTAAAGTTTGCCATGGAACTCTACGTCTTAACTCAGCATATGCATCATAATCGTCTGGATTTAATATATCTTCCATCCATTTTAATTTGAATGGCCGTAATTCTTCAGAAAGCCTGACAGCATATTCGATATCAAACCCCATCCAACAATCGAGCATTAGCTCAACATTATCTCCAATTGATTCACGAGCATTAGCTATGAATTCGATATTTTTTTTCAATCCATCTAAACCATCTGCAGGTCCATATTGACATGGGAGTTTAGTTGCTTTGAATCCCAATTCCATATACCAGTCAGTATCTCCTCCTGTTGAGTAACAAAATAATTCATCATGTGCTGGTCCACCTAATAGTTCATAAACGGGTCTCTCTAAAATTTTGCCTTTTAGATCCCATAGAGCTAAATCAATTGCACTAACTGCATATGAATGTAGTCCTGTGGCTCCGTATGGAGATCCCATTCTAACCATCATGTCATAAATTTTTTCTATGGCCATACAATTTTCACCGATCAATCTAGGACCAAGATATTCATTAATAATGGTTGCTACTGGTTTACCATGATTAGCGACTGCAAATCCCCAATTTCCATCGTCAGCTTCAATTAAACATCCAAAATTCTCCCAATTTGGCATCCAAGAAGGTCTAGATTTTGCATACCTAGGATAACGAGTCATTGGATTTGCTACGGGTCTATCATTCCATGAAGGTCTACTCTTTTTAGATATAGAATCATCCGATTTATCTGGTTTTAAAAAGTCTGCACTTACAGCTCTTATAGATTTGATTTTCATAATAAATTCTTTTACTTGTATTTAATTGTGTAATTATACATACAAATTCTCTTATAATCTAAACAAGTTTTCTTCAATGATAAAATATAGTTATGGTTATTGAAAATAAGGTTGATCTTACAAAATATTCGGATTTAGCTCATTTATTTCGCAGAGCTGGTTTCGGTATTAATAATCAAAAAATTAAAGAATACTCCAAATTAGATTACGAAGATGTTGTAGAAGAATTACTAAATCCTAAATATGGGAATCCTGAAGATCAAGATTTGATGGATAGATATTTTCCAGCTTCAGTAGAGGCTCGTTCACCATCTCATGCTATTCCCCAATGGTCTTGGCGTTTGGCAAAAAGTGAAAAAATACTAGAAGAAAAAATAGCTTTATTTTGGCATGGTTTATTAGCTGTCGGTGGGATTAAACTTGACCATGGACTTGAAATGTTAGTTGAGATAGATCTTTTCAGGAAAGTTGGTTTGGGTAAATTTAGAAATATTTTACAGGAGATTTCACGTAGTCCTGGTATGATGTATTGGTTGGATAACCAGAATAGCCATAAAGATGCTCCAAATGAAAATTATGGGCGTGAATTGCTTGAATTATTTTCTATGGGTATAAATGAATCTGGTGAAGGTGCCTACACTGAACAAGATGTGAAAGAAGCTGCAAGAGCTTTTACAGGATGGGCTTCCAGACCTACTCCTTTTACTTTTTTCCTAGGACCTTTTCCTATGGAATTTAAATTTGATCCTGATGACCATGACGATGAAGAAAAAACATTTTTGGGAGAAACAGGTAATTGGAATGGTGACGATATCATAGACATAATCGTACGTAATAGAGTAACAGCGGAATTTATCTGTAAACGTTTATATTTATTTTTTGTATCTAACAACGAAAACCATAAAGAAATCCAAAAATTGGCAGATGTATTTCAAGCTACAGATGGAGAAATAAAATCTGTACTTAGAGAAATATTTCTGTCTGATCATTTTAGGTCGGAAGAAGTAAGATTCAAGAAAACAAAAAGTCCTACAGAATTAGTTTTTGGTACCACCAGACTAACAGACAGAGTTACTATACCTGATATGGACAGTGCAGAATTAGCTGCACAGACTACATTTATGGGACAATTTTTGTTAAATCCCCCCAGTGTAGAAGGTTGGCATGAAGGAGAAGAATGGATAGATAGTGGAGCTCTTGTTGAGAGAATTAACTTTGTGTCTTCCGAGTTATCTCATCATGATTCCCCTGGAATAAAAAGAATGATAGATGAAGTAGTTTCTTCAAATACAAATTCTTCTCCGGAAAAGTATCTTTCGTCATGTTTACAGGCAATGGGATTCATTGAAATTTCTGATAGAACTAAATCTATTTTGGTAGATCATATAGAAAAATCGAATAAAAAATTATCCGAAGAATCTTTGGCGTATGAAATTTTTACGTTGATTGGTTCTACACCGGATTATCAATACTGCTAGAATAATTTAATCTATGATCTCTTACAGTCATACTATTGGAATAGCATCTGATGAAGGTAGGGGGTTTATGAATCCGGTTGATATAGTATTAGACAGTGAAAATTTGATTTATGTAATAAGTCGTTCTTTATCAACTCTAAAAAGAGTAAGAATTAGTGTACAAACGATTGATTCAGAATTTAAACATGAATTTGCAAATTGGGGAACGAACCCTGGTCAAACTATTCAGCCTACCTCAATTACGATTGATCATTTGGATAATATTTATGTTTCGGATGAATTTATGCATAATATATCGATATTTAAAAAAGATGGAACATTTATTAAAAGATGGGGTGAATTCGGAAACAAAGAAGGAGAATTAAACCGACCTTGTGGAATTCAAATTGACAAAGAAAACAATATATTGATCGTAGACCATCTAAATTCAAGAATTCAAAAATTTGACTTAGATGGTAACTTTATATTTCAATTTGGTAGCTTTGGAAATACAGAAGGAAAATTAAATTACCCATGGGGAATATATGTAGATAAAAATAACAATATATGGATATCAGATTGGAGAAATGATCGAATCCAAATTTTTGATGAAAATGGAAATTTTTTAGATTTATTTGGATCATCTGGAAATGAAAAAGGAGAGTTTAACAGACCATCTGATATACACATATCAGAAAAAGGAAATATCTACGTTTCAGATTGGGGTAATCATCGTATCCAAATTTTCAACAATGATAAAAAATGGATAAAAACGTTATATGGGGATGCAACAATATCAAAATGGGCTAAACAATTTTTAGCTGTCAATCCTGAACAAAATGAACTTAGAAATAAATGGGGAAATTTTGAAGAAGAAAAAAGATTTTGGCAGCCTACTTCCATATGCTCTGATACACACGGTAATATATTTATAACTGACTCATGTAGACAAAGAGTTCAAATATATAAGGAATCACAGGAAAATAAATAGAGCATTATGAAAAAGATTTTTCTATTTTTATCATATATACTCATTTTATCTTGTTCATCTAATTTAGTTTTTCAAATACCTCCACCTGAAGGATATAAAACTATTGTTAATGATGAAATAGGATATGAATTTTCAGTTCCCAAAAGATTATTAGTGATACCACAAAGTCTTGTTCATAATGAAACTAAAAGAGTAATAAATGCAATCGAAATAAAAGAAGAAAATTCAGAAGAACTATATTTCTCAGATGGTGCCATAAGAATTTTCTCAGCACAGTATCTTTTTGATCATTTCGATTTAAAACAAAATAACAATAATGATTTAATTGATCTTGTTATAAAAGAAATTGATAAAAATGATAAAGAAATTTCTAATCACAACATATTAACATCTTATAAAAATTTTGAATATATTAATCAAGAATCAAAAAAAATTGGGTTCTTTAGGCATAAATTTCTAACTGAGACTGTCAAATCTAATGTAATGTACAGCGATATTTTTAGTGTTTATTATATATTCAATCCATCTGAAAGAGATTCATTTTATGTCAGATGTGCAGTTCAAACCTACTCTGTTGAAGGGAAATCTATTGAAAAACATTCAGATGAAATTCTAGATGAATGTAAAAAGATTATTCAATCATCCAAACCTTTATGATAATTGGAATTTTTAAATAAATTTATAAAGGGGAAAAATTAATCTACCTAAATAATATACGGAATAACTTGAGGTCCTTGTGGAAGAACACAAAGAGTTGAATCTTTACCGTATTTATCTAATGAATTTTTAACAGCTAAGTTTATATCGGATATTGGTTTGATATGAGCTTTCTTCACATCAAAATCTTTGATGAATGAATTCTTAAGTAAAACTTGAGCCTTTTTCTGTATTTGAGCTTGTATCTGCACTTGCCATTGATCAGCTTCACTAAATTTTTCATCCTGAATCATTAGTAATAAATCATTAGGATTTCGTTGCGAATGCAAAATATTCGCATACGAACCATGATCTGGTAGCCCATCTCTACATTCTGAAGCACATATTATCGTACCATTTCGTTTAACTATACGTGAAGCGACAGACATACCCTTCACAGATTGATAAAGATTTTGATCGAGAGGAAATCCAGAATTGCTTGTTAAAACTACATCAAAAAGGTTTTTTACGGGTATCATAACATCTTTTTTTGCAGACAAGCATGCTGCATTGTGTTCATCAAAAAGATTCCCTGCAAACACTCTAGTTATTTCTTTTTTATTATTTAGAGTGACATCAATTGAAAAATTAGGTAAAGACATATTTGCAATTTCTCTTATATCATCATGAATTGGATTATTTTGTGTAACACCCCAAGTAGAATTTTCATGTGATATTCTATCAAAATTATGTAGTTCCATAATCGTTTCTATCCCAGCAAGTCCAGGAGCAACCATTTTTGGACCACCACTAAATCCGGCGAAAAAATGTGGTTCTACAAATCCAGTAGTAATTTTCAAATCCGCATCAACCCATTTTTTATTAAGAAAAACATCAATATTCTTTGAAGATTTACCTAAAAAATATAAATTACTCTGATCTCGTGCGTTATGATTTAAAATTCTATATTTTGATGCTATTCTTTTTCCTACCATTTCTATTATTTCATTATCTGTACAAGATCTATGAGTACCAGTTGCAATTAAGATTGTGATGTCTTCATTTTTAATATCAGGAAGATTTAGTAGTATAGATTCTAACATTGGTACTCTTGGTTGAGCTCTTGTGACATCACAGATCGAAATACTAACTTTCATACCAGGTTTTTGAATTATTGACAGTGGTTTAGAATTTATGGGGGAATTAATTACTCTATTTATTTCTTTTACGTCATTTTGTAAACCATTTTTATAAACAGGACTAATAATAGTAGTTCTATTTCTAGGAACTTCAACATTAATCCCAGAACTACCATAATCTATTGGAATAGACAAACTAGATAACATTTAAATTTTTTTATAGGAATGAATTGATCAAATAATTATACATCAAAATGATTTTTTTTTATTGATATTGATAAAAAACAACCCGAAAACTCTACGATGAAAAATTATTGATCACTTACATTTATTCTTAGCAGATAAAACATGTTTTTGTTTAGGAAATAACTCTATACTCATCTCATCTAATTGTTCATCAAAATTTTTATTTAAGACTAAAATTCGTATATTGAAAATATATTCTTCCAATAAATCAAACCACTCCAATATAGCATTCTTATATTCTAAACATGAAATAGGAGGTTCTATGACGGCTATGTCTTTTTTTGAAATATTTATAGTTTCAGATAATTTATTTAGTTGTTTTAATATAGCTTTTTTAGAAAGATTTTGCCGATATTCGGTACTACTATATAAAAGTTTATCTGCCAACTCAAGATTGGATTGTTCAACCGGATTCATTATTGAATCTATTTCCTTTTTATAAGAATCTGGTTTATTACAAGCAGAAAAAAGAATTAAAAAGAAAATCGTACTAAATAATAACAGATAAATATCTTTAATTTTTATCATAAATTATTAAACCTTTTAGAATCTTTAGTTTACATTTAAAAAATACCTGCCAAAAATAAAAATTAACAATGAAAAAAATATTTTTTTTAGCTCTTTTATATATTGTAATAATAAACTGTTCTAAATCGAATGATTTTATGGGAAGTACTCCAAATGGATACAAAACTTTCGAAAATCCACTAATTGGTTATGAAATGTCAGTACCAAGCGACATTACTATAAGTACTCGATCATATCCTATTGAAGGAAATCAAGAAAATTTAATTGTAAACTTTTCTGAGCCAAAAGATCCTTATAGTGCTAACCAAGAAATAATGATTTTCTCATCTGAAATTTCAAAAAGAAGTTTCGATTTTTCATCAAAACCAAATACAGAACTAATTGATCATGTTAAATTACAATTAGATTCTCCAGAAGGTGAAATAATAAATTCAAAATATATCTTTAAAAACAACAAAAAGATTGGATTATTTCAACATATTTACACTCAATTAGAACCAATTAAACAAACCGAAAGTTCCATTTTTTCATATGATATTTTTGATATTATGTTCGTTTTTGATCCTAATGAAAGAAAATCTTTTTATGTGAAATGCACAGTTACAAAAACTGATATTAATAAAATTAAATGGAACTATGAAAATGCAATTGAAACCTGTAATAAAGTAATGAAAACTGTAAAGCCTATCTAACTAACAATCTTTTTTGTAAGAAAAAAATGTCTTCTCGAGGTTAATGTCCATTTTAGAATATTGTATTTTCCCTAACAATTTTTCCATTTTCGACACATCAGGTACTCTATATCGAATTTCATTTATCCTATTTGGTAAAAATTTTGGCTCAATTGATTTTCCACTAATCTTTATAAGTTTTTCAGCTAAATCAAGAATAGTAATTTGTCTACCTGAACCAATATTAATTATTTCTCCATCCGTTTTTTTTGAACATAATGCTTTAACAGAAAGTTCAATATTGTCATCAATATATATAAAATCTCTAGTTTGATATCCATCACCAAAAATTGTTGGATTCTGACTATTAATTAATTGTCTGATAAAAACACCAACAACAAAACCATAAGCCGATGATTCTTGTTTTGGACCATAGACATTGAAAAATCTTAATGAACAAGTAGGAAGGTCATATTTCTGATTATAAGTTGAAATTATTCTTTCACCTATCAATTTGACCAAAGCATAAATATGAGAATGATTAGAGTGTTTATTAATAGAAATTTTATCTTCAATTAATGGAATTTCTGCTATATCTCCATAAGCCTCAGAAGATGAAGCATAAATTAATTTTTTTACACCATTCTTTTTAGATAAAATACAAATATTTTCTATCCCATTAATATCCTTTAAAACAGATAATGGATTTTCTTCTACTCTTTTAACTCCAAGAACTGCAGCATAATGAAAGACAAAATCTATTTCTGATTTAAACATTTGCTCCATATCAGACATACTATTAGCGTCAATCTTAAAAAAACTAAACCGTTTATTATTATTTAAATGATCAATATTTCTAAGAGTCCCTGTTGAAAGATTATCTACTCCAATAACATTTGCTCCCAAATTAAGTAATTTTTCACACAAATGAGAGCCGATAAAACCTGCTGCACCAGTAACTAATATACTTGATCCTTGAATTTTATAAGTCAAAAAATTTCTCTTAATAATTTATAGATTTTTATATATGAAGTAACAAAAAAGTATTTAATCCCGGATAAAATGCTCCCACTTCTATAAGAATTTAACATTCTTTTCCTAACATTAAAAATATATTGCTCATAACTCATTAATTTTCGATATTTTCTAGTAAACTGATAGATTCCTTCATTTAATCTCTCAAAATCAGTCAATCGTTCATCATCATGGATCCTAACGTAAATATTATTTTTTGGTAACGTAGTTACTTCAACACCCTTTAATAAAACTTCTAATATCAGGGATTTATCTTCTGATGGTGGTAGTTTAGGATCATATCCTCCTACTTCAAAAAACAGATCTCGCTCAATAACAACATTAGGTCCACCACATCCTGGATTTCTTACTAAAATATTATCAATTGATATTTGACCATGTGGATTTTTTAATAATGTGACATTATTTTTTTCCATTTTATCCATTCTACTGATAACACATTTCGTTTCAGTATTATTTATAACTTTTTGAATATTCTCGATATATTTTTCTGACCATAAATCATCATCATCTAAAAACGCCAAAAAATCTCCAGAAGAATTTACAACCCCAAAATTTCTCGCTTGAGCAACACCAGCATATGGCATTATTTCAAAAATTTTACAATTCTCACTAATATCTTTAGTCAATAAAATTTTTGTTTTACCGTTATTTACTATAATTATTTCATCAGGTTTGACAGTTTGATTTAATACTGAATGCAAAGATTCTACTAACAAGTCGTTTCTATCACATGTCGGTATTATACAAGAAATAGTTTTTTTGTCTGTCATAGTTTGAAATAATTGGATATGATGTCCAAGTGTATATACAAATTAGTATTACTTCAAGCAAGATGTAATTTATTCTGAAAGTAAATTTTATCAACCATATGAGTTATACTTAATTTGTTGAAATACAAATAGAATTATCGCTTGTAAATTATCTCGGAGTTTTCTATGAAACCTGTAATTAAAAATAAAAATAACTATTCTAATCCTGTTTTGGGGAGTCCGGATGGTGTCCCAACTGTAATTTCCTTATATCATGACCATGCTCCTGGAGAATCAACTCCACATCATTCACATGAATGGGAACACCAAGTCTATATTACTAGAGGTAAAGGAATACTCTGGGTAGATGAGGTAGAATATCCAATTACTGAAGGAGATTTTATAATGGTACCTCCCAACTGTACCCACCATTTTTTAAATACCGGAAATGAAATACTAAGCCGAGTTACATTTAATCCTGTAGTTAGTGAAAAAGCATTTTAGATAAAGTGGCAAAAATAGATCTTATAGAATTTGAAGTTATAAAATCCGCATTAACTCAAATAGCTGAAGAAATGGCTATCGCATTAAGAAGGTCAGCTTACTCAACAAATGTGAAAACTCGACAAGATTTTTCTTGCGCATTATTCGATAAAAATACTAGGCCTATTTCACAAGCTTTTACACAACCTGTACACTTAGGATCTTTTGTAGAATTATTACCTAATTCTGTAAAAGCTTACGGAGAAAAAAATTTGGAACATGGCGATATGATAGTCGTCAACAATCCATTTGGAGGTGGGTCTCATCTCAATGACATTACAGTTTTTAGTCCAGTACATTATAAATCCAGTTTAATTGGTTATGTTGCTACTTTAGCTCACCATGTAGATGTTGGAGGCGGAGCTCCAGCTTCAATTGGACCATTCAAAGAAATATTTCAAGAAGGAATAATCATACCCCCAGTTAAATTAGTTTCAAGAGGAAAAATAAATGATGATATTTTCAGATTTATATTAGCTCAAATTAGATCAAAAAGAGTAACATCTGGTGATTTTCGCGCACAAATTGCAGCTAATAATGTTGGTAGAAACAGATTATTAGAACTTCTTAAAAAATATGATTTAGAAAAATTCAAGTACTATACATCAGAAATTATAAAATACACTGACCGTATAACCCGTACAGAAATCCAAAAAATTCCTGATGGAGTTTATGAATCAAAAGGTTTCATCGATTATGATGGATTTAGTAATAAAACGGTGTCATTAAACACAAAAATTATTATAAATGATGATTCAATTTTTTTTGATTTTAATGGATGTGACAAACAAAGACGCGCACCAGTTAATTCAACAAAAGCAATGACGTTTTCCGCGTGTGCATATGTTCTAATGGCTTTAATGCCATCTGATATGCCAGTAAATATTGGATTTTATAAACATGTTAAAATGAATGCCCCATTAGGTACTGTTGTAAATGCTAAACATCCTTCACCTGTAGTCGGAGGTTGGGAAACTCAAGTTAGGGTTAATGATCTACTTTTCCGAGCACTTTCTCCTTGTTTGCCAAAAAAAATTCCATCATCAACAAAAGCTATGATGGCTCAAGCTGGTTTCGGGATTATTGATAAAAAATCTGGAGAATACCATTGTAATTATGAAGCACTTGCGGGTGGATATGGGGCAAGAAGTAATTCCGACGGACCTGATGCGGTTCAGCAACATGGGCAAAATACTGAAAATGCACCAGTAGAAGAAATTGAAACACACTTTCCTATAAGAATATCGGAACTTTCATTAATAGAAAATTCTGAAGGACCTGGAAAATTTCGTGGTGGACTTGGAATGAGACGAGATTACCATTTTCCAGAAGATTCAGCTACATTCACCATATTGTCAGATAGAGATATAGCTGGTCCAAGAGGGATATTTGGAGGTTTAGATGGAAGAAAAGCTTACTATGTACTTTACTCCGGCACACTTAAAAAAAAATCTATGGAATTATCGTCAAAATGTGTGGTTAATCTGAATCCAGGTGATACCATAAGTTTTCAAACTCCAGGAGGAGGGGGATACGGAGATCCTAATAAACGTAATCCAAACTTAGTACTAAATGATGTAAAAAGTGGGAAAATTACAATTGAAAGAGCAAAAAAATTTTATAGTGTAATAATTGATAAAAAAAGAAATCTTGTAGATGATAAATCTACGAAAAATCTTAGAATTAAAATCATAAAAAATAATTAGATTTGATAATTTTTATGAAAATTACTGATATTAAAATACATAAATGGAATCCTGGGACAGGAAAAAATTTTTTATACCTAAAATTAATTACAGATAATGGAATAATTGGCTGGGGAGAATGTTATACACAATCCGATAGGGAAATTCAAATTGAGGCACATATCATAGAATTATCTAGGTATTTAGTTGATCGAAATCCATTTAACATAAAGCATTTCATGCATGTTGCTCATGAAGATTTTGCTTCTAAACGTACAGGAATGGATTTCCATTGTGCTCTAAGTGGTATAGAAATTGCTCTATGGGATATAATAGGAAAAGCTCTAGATCAACCAATTTACAATCTGATTGGTGGACCTGTAAGACCAAAATTAAGGGTATATGCAAATGGATGGGCTAATGGAAACGACCCTGATTCAATAGCTAGTCAAGCATTAGATATCGTCTCAAAAAGGGAATTTAATGCTCTTAAATTTGATCCTTTTTTAGGACCATGGAGAGAATATGTATCTAAAGAAGAACTGTTGCATGCAACTGATATTGTTTCAAAAGTTAGAGAAGCTGTTGGACCAAAAGTTGATTTATTAATAGAAGCTCACCGAAGATTTTCTGCATCTAACGCAATTAAAGCTGTAAAACAAATGGAGAAATTTAACATTTACTGGTTTGAAGAACCATGCCCTCCCGATAATCTAAGGGCAATAAAGGAAGTTAAAGATTCTACTTCTGTTCCAATTGTAACTGGAGAAGCTTTATACACTACTCATGGATTTAGAGAAGCTATAGAAAATAGAACAATCGATATAATCAATCCTGATATATGTAATACTGGTGGGATACTTGAAATAACACAAATTGCCGCAATGGCAAAAACTCAATATATTGGAGTATCACCTCACGGTTGGAATTCAACATCTGTCGGATTTGCTGCAGGTATTCAAGCTTCAGCAACTATGACAAATTTTTTACTTTATGAATACATGGTAGGAGTTGAAAAATCTTCGAAAGCTATTTCTATAGGTTATATTAATCCCGAAGAAAGTTATGTCGAGCTACCAACTGAACCAGGAATCGGTATAAATATTGATGAGGAAAAATTAACTAAATACCCTTATAAAAAATTCCCTCCTAGAAAAATTAGAAATTTAAATGATGAAATTGAATGGCATTAATTATATTAAATCAATGTCTAGCATCTTATTGATTATATTTACCATTTGAAATTAAATAATTTAAATGATTGAATCAATACTTTCTCTAACTGGTTTACTAAGTGCATTTTGGTGGGCTTTATCAGGGAGTATTTTAAAATCTTCTAAAACTAAAAGCATAATACTGTTTCCCTTAACAGAGTCAACTATTTCTTTAGTTTTCATAATTATATTAATTATTACAACTACAAAATTAGAAATAATTTTAAGTTATTCCGCTATAACTTATAGTTATCTATTTCTAGGATCAATTTTTAGTATGACGGGATTCTTTTTTTATATTTTAGCTTTAAGAAAAATTTCATTAGGTATTACTTTTACCATCAACACAAGTATTGTAATGGTCCTAACAGTATTACTTGATTTTTTTATAAATAAAACACCTGTTAATACAAATCTAATTACTGGAGGAATCATCATTATATGTGGAATTATAATTATCAACTCAATAACATGGAATTTTTCGTCGATTAAAGCTTCTAATTTAAACTATTTATTTGGATTAGTATTTAGCATTATTGCTGGTATATTTTGGGCATCAGGAATATTTGTGAATGATCGGGGATTAATTGAGGCAGATATTTTATCTGCAACTACTATTAGATGTATTGTACCGTTAGTAATATATGGAGCAATTGTGTTGATAAAAAATCCTTTCATTTATTCAACAATTAATAATAAAGATAAATTTTTTATTTTTTCTTCTTCTATATGTATAACAATAGCTATGCTTTTTTGGTATTTATCTCTCAAAGCAAACACTGCTAGCTTAACAGCAATATTGACGAGTACCTCACCAGTATTTGCTATTTTATTTGGTATTTTATTTCATAGGGAAAAACTTAAAATTAATGAAATTTTAGGAATTTTATTTTGTCTAACAGGTTCAATGATAATTATTTTAGAAAATAAATTACCCTCTTGATATCTTACGAAATGTACCAGTTTTTCGCATAATTTCTTCAAATTCTTTTTGTGTTCGTTTTCTTCTAGGTTCAGATTGAATATTATCAGGATGATCATATATTTTTTGTTCTAAATAAATAGATGGTTCATTTGATTGAGTTTTGAAATTTTTCATTAAATCTAATTGCCCAGAAATCGAAATTTGTACTAATTGTCTCCAAGTTGGAAATTTATTAAACTTTGCTTGATCAGAATCAATATTTGACCGTGGTATAACTTGAGGTTTTGAAGATTCATTATTCCAATACATGAAATTTACAGGAATTCTTAACCAAGCATAAGTTGAAGCAACTAATGAATTATGATGGTCTTTAAATTCTTTAGATAAAAAATCAGAATTAATATCATCTATATTATTGATTAAAATACTAATATTAGGATAAGAACATAATTTCCTTAAAAGAGCAAACTCATAAAGAACTGCATTATCTTCCCAAGGTGAATATATAATTAAATCATCTAAATCATCAGTATTTATTCCAATTCTAGATCTAGAATAATATTCGTAAATCAAAACCCACTGAGCAAAAAGGTCAACTTTAGAACCATAAGGATCATTCATTTGGTAAAAGATTTTTTCTGCATTTACAACAAAAAGGTAAGTTAGTTTTTGTTTTTCAGGAAAATTTTTAAAAACAGCATTTTGGATGAGTTGAAGTTTTTGTAAATAAGATAAAAGTTTGTAGTCCACATCAGAAAAACTATAAATATAATTATTAGTTTCATCTTCATCGATCCAACGAGTAAAAGTTTTATGAGCTTTAGGAATTTCTTCAAAAAATTCTGACGGAATTATTTCATAAATTTTTTTTTGTAATAAAACTCCTCTTTTTTTTGAATTTTTAGAAAATT
>PBDR01000033.1 GCA_002717385.1 Chloroflexota bacterium | reverse complement strand
TTTCCGGATGCATGAGTCCCCATCCTAAACAAAGTGTTAAGCAAAATTAGATTAGCGCTCTGTGAGCCAGTACCATTGGCGGTAGCAATGTTAATTGTGAAATCGTTTATTATTTTTTCCATTGACGTCTTCGTACTAGTGACTTTAAATCATGAAATACGGATATTTATACAGCTAACGAACTGTTATTAAGGATTGTCACCAAATGACTAATTATTGATGCATGACTGAAAACATTGAATTTGACGCAGTGGTTATAGGCGCAGGCGTGGTTGGTTTGGCAATAGGCACAGAGCTATGTAATTATTTTGATAAAGTTATAGTTTTAGACAAAGAGTCTGACTTTGGTCAACATGTTTCTAGCAGACATAGCGGAGTTATTCATTCTGGAATCTATTATGAGCCAGGAAGTTTAAAGGCGAAACTGTGTGTAGAGGGAAATAAATTAATTTATGATTATGCTGCAAATAACAATATAGGTTATCTGAAGTGCGGGAAATTAGTCGTCGGTCATGGCTATAATGATTTACAAAAGTTAAGGAACTTAAAGAAAAATGGTATAACTAATGGCGTCAAAGATTTAAGAATTATTTCTGGTGAAGAAGCTCTTAAAATTCAACCAGGATTGAGCTGTAGTGATGCTCTTTGGGTTCCCTCAACAGGTATAATTGATTCACATAATTTAATGCTTCATTTAGAGAGAGAAATATCTACAAAAGGAGGTTTGGTTTACTACAACTCTGAAGTGACTAAAATATCAAAAGAGAAGGAGAGTTATGCTTTAGAACTTCTAAATCAAGATCCAATTATAGTTTCTCCAGTTGTAGTAAATTCAGCAGGTTTATGGTGTGATGCAGTCTCTAGCATGATTGGCATTGATAAATACAAAATCCATTATTGCAAAGGCGATTATTACAAATCTAATAGATACAAGGACATGAATTGCTTAATTTATCCATTACCTAGCAAACTTGGCCTAGGTATACATTCAGTTCTTCAATTGGATGGCTCAGTTTCTTTTGGACCTAATGCATACTATGTTGATGATATTAGTTATGAAATTGATGAAAAGAATTTAGACAATTTTCACTTGTCGATTAATAAATATCTTGATATAAATAAAGACGAACTTTTTGTTGATTATTCAGGAATTAGACCCAAGCCTTTTGGTTTAGGCGAAGAACCTAAAGATTTCATGATAGAAAATGAATTATCTAATGGTTTTCCAAACTTTATAAATTTAATAGGTATTGAATCACCTGGTTTGACTTGCTCTTTGGCTATTGGCCACTACGTTAAAAGTTTGCTAACTTAGCATGATTCCAAATATAGACATTTTACTACTTTTCGCTATAATTATTATTTTGACTGTAGCACAGTCCGTTTTTGGAGTTGGTCTTTTGTTGTTTGGTACCCCTTCCTTACTACTACTAGGATATTCCTTCACAGAGACTTTGAGCTATCTTATACCTTGTTCAATAACTGTAAGTACTTTGCAAGTTTACAGTAATTGGAATAAGATAGGCAAATATAGGTTTAATGTATTTTTTTATCTTTTACCTATGGTTGCAATTGGTCTATCTATAATTATTTTGTACACTTCCGTAGTTAATTTGTATTTAATAATCGGAATAATGCTATTAGTGACTTCGGTTATACGCCTTTTCCCTCAATTAAATGATTTACTAGGTGCCATTCTTGCTAATAATTTCAAGATTGGTTTAGCAGTCATTGGCCTTGTTCATGGACTGACAAATTTAGGAGGAGCTCCACTCGTGGCAATTACTAGTAGCATTTACAACAAAAAAACAAAGATACTACCAAACATAGCATATGCTTATCTTACTATGGCTTTAGTTCAGACAATAGTTTTAGCAATATTTGGTAATTTTACATTTAGCGTAATAATGCTATTTTTACCAGTTTGCTCAGCAACAGTTTATTTGGTTGCAGGTAAATATGTATTTGAAATCACAAACGAAAAATACTTCAAACATCTTATGACTTTAATTATATTTTTGTATAGTTTAATTATAATTTACAATGCATTTTAATATTTAGATTTAGTCCATTATGTGGCTTTTTTGAAAACCGTACACTATTTATAGTAGAATACAGGTCGTACATCCTAGTGGTAAAAGCTAGCTGCGACGAGCAGATACGTATTTGCGTTACCCCGAATGGACTTTGACTAGGAAGTCGAAGGGTGACAGGGCGAGGTAGTGCAAGGAGCGCTAGCTATTTTATTTAGCACATGTAATGGCAAAAAATGAGTAAAATAGATATTGTAATACCAACCATAAGAAATCTCGATTTTTTGGAAGATTGGAGGCCTTTCTTCGAGCCACATCATTTAATTATAGTCCAAGACGGAGACCCGTCTAAAACTATAAGAGTTCCAGAGGGTTACAGTTATGATTTGTATAATTGGGATGACATAGAGAGGGAATTAGGAAATAATAGATGGATTATATCTAAGAAAGATAGTGCGTGTCGCTGTTTTGGTTTCCTGAAATCAAAAAAAGATTTTATTTTTACTATCGATGACGATTGTTTCCCTGCACGAAACTATAAAAATGAAACAATAGATGTTATAGGCCTACATTTGGGCAATTTGACAACACCATCACATCCAGATTATTTTAATACACTTTATGAACAGGAATTTGTTAGAGGATATCCCTTTGGACTTAGGGCAGGGAAGCCTACTGCAATATCCCATGGTTTATGGCTAAATGTTCCAGATTTTGATGCACCAACACAAATGGTAAAACCTAATTGGCGCAATAATAAATGCGTCGAATTAGTAACTACAGTTCCTAAAAATATAATGTACTCTATGTGTGGGATGAATCTTGCTTTTAACAGGAAACTCATAGGGCCAGCGATGTACTTTGGATTAATGGGAGAGGGCTATCCATGGGGCAGATATGATGATATGTGGGCAGGCTGGTGTTCTAAAATTATACTCGATCATTTAGGTTATGGAGTTAAGACTGGCATGCCATACATATGGCATGATAAGGCGAGCAACTGGAAAAGTAACTTTGAGAAGGAACAAAAAGGAATACTTTGGCAGGAAGAGCTCATACCTTTTTTTGAATCTGTGAAATTTTCCAAAAAAGCTACTTCTGCTTCAAAATGTTACATCGAATTAGCAGATAAGGTTGAGAAACATTTGTCCTCACTGGACGATTATTTCACTCAATTAGCTTCATCAATGCGAGTTTGGATAACTGAATGGGAAAAGTAAACAAGGATCACAATTCTCTGGACACGCCAGTTTCAATGGTTATGTGCGTTTACAATGAAGAAGATCACATAAAACATTTGATATTAGACTACTACAGGACCATATACAAAAAACTTCCAAGTACTTCAGAATTTATTATTTATCTTGATGGTCCGACAGACGGCAGTTCTAGAATAGTTAATAATTTGAGTAAATTAATTGATATCAAAGTTATTGAAAAACAGAATAGTGGATATGCTAAAGCTACAACTAATGCATTATTGGAGACAAAAAATGATTTAATATTTTATTCAGATTCTTCAGGTAAGCATTCTGCAAAAGACTTTTGGAAACTGATTAAGTACTGTAAGGAATACGACATAATCACAGGTTTTAGGTATCCTCGTAATGATCCTTTTGTAAGGCAGATAATTTCTTTTATGCAAATTTTCTTAATATGTTTTTTGTATCGCCTACCAATACATGATTTTAATACAGGATTCAAACTAATAAATAGAAAAATAATTGATAATGTTCTCTTAGATTGTAAATATATGAAGCAGAGTTTTTCTAGTGAATTATTAATTAGGTCTATAAAAAAAGGTTATAAAGTTAAATCCGTACCTGTTACTTTTAAGAATAGGAAAGTTAAAGGTACCGGAACTACATATAGTATTTTACCAGGAATGATACGACGATCTTGGAATGGTTATTACTCAGTTCTCAAAGAAAATTTATAAGTATTAATAATGAGTTTGAACAATCGCCAATTATTTAGTATCTTTGCTACTCTAATAATTATATTTTTAATATTTCGTAAGGGCAACTTTGATGATTTGTATGAAGTTCTGAATAATATTAAGGTTATCTATCTCATTCTAGCTTTATTATCCTACATTTTTTTTACTACCTTAATAGGCTTTAGGTTTTATTTCTTGATTGATAACAAAATTTCATTTTTTAGAATCTTGAAATGTCACTTTGGTTCTATGCTTTTATCTGATGTTACTCCGGGACGATTAGGATATTTCACGATTGTTCACTACCTTAAAGATGAAATTGATGTAGAAGAGAGTACTAATTATGTTCTTTTAGGGCAACTGAATGATTTTGCAAACAAGCTTTTTTCAATAATAGTTTTTTCATACATACTTGGTTCATCTTTATTAGACGAAAACACTATGAAGTTTGTCAGTGTTTTTACAATATTTTGCCTTTTTCTGCTATTCGCTTTAACATATGGAATTGGTATGGACTTTATTTCTGAAAAAATCAAAGTTACAAATAGATTTTTTATTTTCCTTAATAAAATTAGAAACCACGCAATTTACGACCTTTCCAAATTACTTAAATTTATTTCTATTACTACATTTGCTTGGTTTTTCTTAGGTTTATTTTGGTATTTTAGTGCCCTCTCTCTAGGAATTGACAACTTCACAATTTTTTATCATATGATTCTGCAAGGATTAGCTAGTGTTTTGTCTTTCCTTCCATTTTTACTAGGGGGGATTGGCCTCCAAGAAGCAACATTAGTTACCATACTAAATATGGAAGGCATAGATTACGATTTAGTACTAGGTTTTGTTATATTAACTAGAGGCATTAATATAACAATTGATTTAATCCTTGGAATAAGATACATATGGGGTGCAAAGTAAAATTTTATTACTTTCTTGAAATAGGAGAATAATGTCAAGAATATTAGTAACTGGTAGTAGTGGTTCTATAGGTACACGACTCTGTGAATCCTTTCTTGAGAACAATATAGATTTTATAGGGCTTGACCTCAAGAAAAACAAGTGGAATAAAGAAGTTAACAATAGGACAGTTATATCAGATCTTCGAACTTATGACTTTGCCAGAAAATTACCAAAAGAAGTAGATACAGTAATACATCTTGCAGCTAATTCCAGAGTTAATGATTTAATTTTGGATCCTTCTCTCGCACTTGAGAATTTTGTCACTCTTTTTAATATTTTAGAATATAGCAGAAAATCTAATGTTTCCAAATTTTTATTTTCTTCATCAAGAGAAGTATATGGTAATGTTTCAAGTAGTAATGCAATTGAGTCACAAGTTGATTTAAATTTATGCGAAAGTCCATACTCAGCATCAAAGCTTGGCGGTGAAGCATTAATCCAATCTTATAAAAAATGTTTCAACTTAGATTTTATTATTTTCCGTTTCTCTAATGTTTATGGAATGTACGATAAAAGTAATAGAGTTATTCCTGTTTTCTTAGAGCTGTGTAAATTGAACAAGAAATTAGTAGTATATGGTAAAGAAAAAATTCTAGATTTTGTTTACATTGATGATGTCATCTATTCCATACTTTCATCTATTGAGAAGTTTGATGATGTTAAAAATGATGTCTTTAACGTAGCATATGGTGAGGGGACTACATTAGTGCATTTAGCAAATGTCATAAAATCTGAAACTAATTCTGAAACAGAAATAATAATTGAAGAGAATAGAACTGGTGAAGTCATGAAATTTGTCGGAGATATATCTAAATCCAATCAGAAGCTTTCCTATTCTCCTCAAGTTTCACTTGAGCAAGGTATAATTAAAGCGGTTCAATGGTACTCCATAAACTAATCACAAGAGTTTAAAAATGTCTAAGAATATTAAAGCAGTTATACCCGCAGCAGGCTTTGGTACTCGTTTCTTACCTTTAACGAAAGCCCAACCTAAAGAAATGCTTTCTGTAGTTGATAGACCTACTATTCAATGGGTTGTTGAGGAAGCTTTAGATGCAGGAATCACTGATATTTTAATAATAACTGGACGAGGCAAACGAGCTATTGAAAATCATTTCGATCGTTCAATAGAATTAGAATCTGCGCTTGAAAAAGCAGGTAAACATGATGAATTAGCTAAGATTCGGAAAGTTTCTGAATTGGCTAACATACATTACATAAGGCAAAAGACACAGAATGGACTTGGAGACGCAGTTTTATGTGCAAAGCAGCATGTAGGCGATTCACCTTTTGTTGTCATGTTAGGTGACACTATATGCCAAGGCACTCCCAACTGTACTTCCGGCCTAATTGAGATTTATGAAGAATACAATTCTTCTGTGTTTGCAGTTATGGATGTTTTATCAAGTGAGACTGATAGATACGGAATAATTGATGGTAAAATAATAGATGAAAATATTTGGCACGTGAGCCAAATGATTGAAAAACCAGAACCTAAGGCAGCACCTTCTAATTTAGGAATTCTTGGTCGCTATTTATTTACACCAGATTTATTTGAATATCAATCTCAGGTTGTTAGCGGAGTTAAAGGTGAAATTCAGCTTACTGATGCCATGTCATTGATGGCTGAAAAGACTAAAATGCTTGCTTGGCGTTTTCCTGGAAAAAGATTTGATATAGGTACTTTAGAAGATTGGTTTAAGGCACATACAGATTTGGTTTTGGACTCGCAATGGGGTTCAGATTTTAGTAAGTGGTTAAATAAAAGAAAAATATGAATATACTCTTGACAGGTTCGTCAGGTTTTATTGGCAAACATTTTTTGTCCCTTAAAGAGGATAGGTATAATATAATTCCAAAATATGATTTAATTAATCTACAAATGAACGATTTTGATGGAATAGATACAGTAGTACACTTGGCGGGCTTAACTAATATTAATAATAAAACACAACTTAAATCTTTCTTGGAATCTAACTTAGAAATTACTAAGACTCTGGCTTCAAATGCTAAAAAAGCTAAAGTTAATCAATTCATATTTTTGAGTACTATTAAGGTCCACGCTTCAAATATTTCAAGCCGCATAAATGAAAAAACCTCTTGTAATCCAGATACTCATTATGGGTTAAGCAAGCAACTAGCAGAAGATGCCCTTAGAGAAATAGAAACATCAGAATTTAGAGTAGCAATAATTCGTTCGCCAGTAGTATATGGGCCTGAGGTCAAAGGACGGATATTGAATTTAATAAAATTTTCAGACACGCCCCTTCCTCTCCCTTTTAAAAATCTTAATTCCCAATTTACCGCAGTTTTTGTTGGCAATCTGGTTCAATTAATAAATCGTATAATTGATAGGAACGCACACGGTATATTTTTGGCAGGAGATCCTGATTCTAAAAATTTAGAGGCTTTCATTTATTTAATGCGTTATTTTCTCAAAAGGAATCCCAGATTCTTTAATATGCCAAATTTTGTTCTACAGTTCATCAGGAATTTTAATAAGAACTTGTTTTTAAATCTTACTAAATCATCTAATGTTGACAATAGTATGACGAATGAAATTTTAGATTTCAATCCCCCATACACAATTTCACATGGGGTGAATCAAACAATTGATTGGTACAAAGGAGTTACCTAGATCCACATGTACACAGGTTTCAATTTAGAAGAATTTATTAGTAACTTTGTTACAGGCCGCACTACAAGTTTATTGGACGAGGATTTGAATACTTATCATGATAATCTTGAGAATAAGCTTTCTAATCGGTCAGTGTTAGTTATTGGTGCTGCAGGAACAATAGGTTCATCCTTCATTAAATCAATCCTTAGGTATCCAGTAAAAAGTTTATTCGCTATTGATATTAATGAAAATGGCCTAACTGAATTGGTCAGAGATTTAAGAAGTTCAAGTAAGTATATTCTACCAGATACAATAAAGACCTATCCTATAAGTTTTGGTGATTCAATTTTTTATAGGATTCTTAGTTTAGAAGGACCCTTTGATATAATTGCCAATTTTGCAGCTCATAAGCATGTACGTAGTGAGAAAGATCACTATTCTATCGAAGCAATGTTGAACAATAATGTAGTAAAAGCCAAACACTTTCTCGACAAATTAGTGACCTCACCTCCAGAGCATTTCTTCTGTGTTTCTACAGACAAAGCAGCAAATCCAGTTAATGTAATGGGAGCAAGCAAAAAATTAATGGAAGATTTGATTTTGTCTTATTCTACAAAAGTACCAATAACAACAGCTAGATTTGCTAATGTTGCTTTTTCTAATGGTAGTTTACTATTTGGTTTCTTAGAGAGAATTATGAAAAGACAGCCTTTGTCTAGTCCCTCAGATATTAAACGCTATTTCTTATCTCCTGAAGAGTCAGGAGAGCTTTGTATGCTTGCTTGTTTGCTTGGCGATTCAGGAGATATTTTTTTCCCTAAATTGGATTATAATCAAGACATGATAAAATTTTCAGATATAGGCTTGAGACTTTTGGCGGAACTAGGTTATATTCCCAATGTATGCAAAACAGAGGAAGATGCACGTATTTTCCTTACAAATTCCTTAAACCCTAAAGAATATCCAATTTATTTGTTTGAGTCAGATACGTCTGGAGAAAAACCCTTTGAAGAGTTCTATACGGCTGGTGAGGAAATTGATGAAACTAGCTTCTTTAACTTAGGAGTAATAAAGCAGAAAAAGCAAAAGGAATTATCAGATGTCGTTAAGATAATCAATGAATTAGATTCTGTAATTAAAGAGGAAAACACTAATAATAAAAAGATTATTTCGGTTTTATCCAAATATCTTCCCACTTTTAAATATATTAATAAAGGTAAAAATTTAGATCAAAGAATGTAGATAGAAAATGGATGAAGTGTATATACAAATTTTAGTATCTTTTGTTGTTTTAGTATTTTTAATTTCCCCAAGGACTTACTCACTTGCTAAACGTTCATTTGATTTTTCGTTGTCCTTTACAGTATTTTTACTTTCTTTAGTAATTTTTATTCCAATAATGGTATTACTAAGATTTTCAGGCGAAGGAGAAATTTTTTATTTCCAAAAGAGAGTAGGTTTTGAAAAAAAGCCTTTTTTTATTTGGAAGTTTGCAACTATGCTTAAGAACAGTCCAAATATGGGTACTGGGACAATAACAATTCGTAACGATCCAAGGGTTACAAAAGTTGGAAAGTATCTTAGAATCTCAAAGCTCAATGAGTTACCTCAGATTATTAATGTAATAAAAGGTGATATGAGTCTTGTTGGTCCACGTCCTTTAGATGATAGGGCTTTCAATGCTTATGATAAAGAGATACAAGATATGATTTATAGTTCTAAGCCAGGAATGACAGGTATAGGTTCTATTTTTTTTAGAGATGAAGAAAAAATAATCTATGAATCAAAAATGGCCCCTGAAGAATGCTATAACAAAATTATTGCACCTCATAAAGGTAAACTAGAAAAATGGTATAATAAAAGAAAATCTTTTCTTATTGATTTGATTTTAATATTTTTAACGGCTTGGGTTATCCTTTTTCCTTCATTAGACATAACCTCTTCAATTATCAGAGACCTTCCCAAGTTTGAACAAAAATATTAGTTTATATTAATTAAAAAAAGGAGTAAAAATGAAATACTTAGTAACAGGTGGAGCTGGCTTTATCGGTTCTAATCTTTGTAGAAGATTATTAAGCGATGGGCACAAAGTTCTTTGTTTAGATGATCTTAGCACAGGTCAAGAACGAAATATATCAGAATTAATCGAAAATTCTAATTTCGATTTTGTCAATCATGACATAACTAAACCATTCTTTCCAGAGCAGCTGGATGGAATATTTAATTTAGCATCTCCAGCCTCTCCGGTACACTATCAATATAATCCTATTCGCACATTGAAAATGGGTACTCTTGCAATGTACAATGTTCTTGGAATGGCTATTCGTATGAATATACCACTCCTTCAAACATCAACCTCTGAAATTTATGGAGACCCATTAGAGCACCCCCAGACAGAAGAATATTGGGGGAACGTTAACCCTATTGGGCCTAGAGCTTGCTATGATGAGGGGAAAAGAGTTGCTGAAGCTTTGTGTATGGCCTATAAAAGTTATAATGGTGCAAAAGTTAGAATAGCAAGAATTTTTAACACATATGGCCCATACATGGACCCAGACGATGGTCGAGTAGTGAGTAATTTTGTAGTTCAAGCTCTGAAGAGAGAACCTTTGACAGTTTATGGTGATGGTACTCAGACCCGAAGCTTTTGTTTTGTAGATGACACAGTTGAAGGCCTAATTAGATTATTCAAGTCCGATCATGATGGACCAGTCAATATAGGTTCTCCTGGGGAAAAGAGCATGTTTGATTTGGCAGAAATAATATGCAAACTTACTGATACTAAAATGGAAACAACAAATCAGATTTTACCAGTTGATGATCCTAAAAGACGCTGCCCAGATATAAGTTTAGCAAAAAAATTGCTGAATTGGGAACCAAAAGTAGGTTTAGAAGAAGGGATAGAGAAAACAATAGGATGGTTTGAAAAATTATTAAAAAATGGCAACTGAAGTGAAACCAGATTTTATTTTCGTAGGCGCTACAAGGTCAGCCGGAATGTATATAACAAAAGTTTTAGCTTCCCATCCTGAAATATTTGTAGGTAAGGGAGCTAGTCGAGCAGTTAAAAATAATCTTCATTTTTTCAATGAGAATTTAGAAGATAAATATTTCAGACAGTTTAGCAATCATGGGGATAAAATAGTAGGTGAAGGTAAAAGAGGCTACTATCTTTACATGGAGTTGCCATCTGGTGAATCAGCTGCTGAAAAAATATACCAAGTAAATCCTGAAACAAAGATAATAATATCTTTGAGAAATCCAATTGAAAGGGCATTTTCACACTATAGTAAGTTGTCTAAGCAAGGTGTATGGAAATCGCCAAGAGGCCTCATAAATGATTACGATTTAATAATGAATATGGAACCCACAAGAGGTTATCATAGTATGTCTAGAATAATAACGGATAGCCTTTATTATAAGGGCATAAAAGAGTACATGGACTTATTTTCAAATAGTCAAGTAAAGATTATTTTCCATTATAATAGTGAATGGTTTGATAATTGGGACAATGCATCACCTCAAGGTGTTTTTGAGGATTTATATTCATTTTTAGGAGTTGACCAAGATTTTGTTTCTCCAATTCTAAAATCTCGTATAAATACGTCAAGTATGACAACAGGTCTAAAAAATAAGGAGGGAGTATCTACATTATTTTCTAGATTAGCGCTTAAATTGGGATTTTATAGGACCTCTAATTTTTTCAATTCATATATATCTGAATCACCCAAAATAGATAAAGACACTTATTCTTTTTTGTTAGATTTGTTTATGGATGATATTCTGAATTTAGAGAGTTTTCTTGATGTTGATTTGGCGTCCTGGAAGGCGCCCTATAATTTAAGCACTAAATCTTAATTAGGTATTTACATAACAAAGAATTAATTTCAATGAGCAAAACAATTTTTGTAAATGGAGGAGCTGGTTTTATAGGTCATCATTTATGTATAGCTTTATCAAAATTGGGATTTGAAGTGGTTGCAATTGATAATATGCAACAGCTTAAGTTTAGTGATAAGAATATTTTGTACAAAAAATTTGTAGATGAAAGAATTGATGATTTAAAGGATAATAATATTGCTTTATTATCATTAGATACTAGAGATTCCTCTTATGAAAATTTGATTAAAGATAGAAAACCAGACGTAATATATCATATGAGTGCAATTGCAAGTGCAGTTATTTGCCAGAAGAATCCTGATTGGGCATTTAGTGATAATTTAGTTAGTGTTGAACGTGTACTTGAAAATATAAGAAATACAAATCCAAATATTAGATTAGTTTTTTCTTCTTCTTCTGTAGTTTATGGTAATTTTGAAGGCGATTATGTAACAGAGGAGACTCCTGTAATGCCAATGAATATGTATGGCCTTCTAAAGAAAAATGCAGAAGAATTATTAAAACTATATCATAAAATGTTTGGAATATCTTATACTATAATCCGTCCTTCAGCACTTTATGGACCACGTTGCGTTAACCGTCGTGTTTCTCAAATCATGATTGAAAATGCAATTGAGAATAAACCCGTTTTTCTTTATGATGGTGGTGAGGAAAGATTAGATTTCACTTTTGTGGATGATACAGTACAAGGATTTGTTAAGGCCGGAATTAATGAAAAAGGAGCAAATCAGATTTTTAATATAACTTATGGAGAGGGGCGTAAAGTGAGAACTTTAGTTAAAATATTGAATGATTTTTTCCCAGATTTAGAAGTTAGATCACGTGAAAGAGATAATACAATGCCAGAAAGAGGAACTTTGAAAATTGATAAAGCTAAAGAATTATTAGACTACAATCCAGATTATCATTTAGAAAAAGGTTATAAGAAATATATTGAATGGTATCTTGACAGAAAAGAGTGGTTTTATTGAGAGAAGTTCCATTTAGCAAATTAGATATAAATGAAACAGAGTTTGACAGAGTTCGTGAAGTTCTTTCAAGTGGTTGGCTAACACATGGCCCTTATACTGAAAAATTTGAGAAATTGTTCTGTGATTACACTGGAGCTAAGTATTGCACTACAGTTTCAAATTGCACTGCAGGCCTTCATTTGTCATGCCTTGCAGCAGGTTTTTCAGATGGCGATGAGGTCATTGTTCCAGCCCAAACACATACTGCTACAGCACATGCAGTTGAATTAACTGGAGCTAAGGCTGTTTTTGTAGATGTAGATTATGAAACTGCTAACATTTCCATTACAGATATAAAGAATAAATTGTCAGATAAGACTAGGGGCATTATACCAGTACATATGGCTGGTTTTCCTTGTCAAATGGACGAAATAATGGCAATTTGCGATGAAAACAATTTAATTTTAATTGAAGATTGTGCACATGCCCTCGGAACTTTATATCAATCAAAGCACGTTGGTAATTTTGGCATAGCGGGCAATTTTTCATTTTATCCAACTAAGCAAATTACTACTGGTGAAGGTGGCGTTATAATCACTAATGATAAAAAAATTTATGATTTTGTAAGAACACACAAAGCTTTTGGAATAGACACACCTCCAAAGATGAGACATAAACCAGGATTGTACGATGTTCGTACTCTTGGTTTAAATTATCGCTTAACGGATTTCCAGTCTGCGCTGGGCTTAGGTCAACTAGAAAGATATGATTCCAACCTTAAATCACGGAAGGAAAATGCAAAGTTATATGAAAATTTACTTTCTAAATCTGATAAATTAGAATTCTTGAAGTATAACGATGATAGTTCTTATTTTATCTTCCAAATATTATTACATGACAATATTTCAAGGGACAAGTTAATTTTTCATCTCAAGAAAAGAAATATAGGCTGCAGTATTCATTATGCTACTCCAGTTCCTTTAATGACCTATTATAAGAGGAAATATGGCTACAAATTAGGTGATTTCCCCATGGCTGAAAAATATGGAGAAAATGTTATTACTCTTCCAATACATTCAGGATTGGTAAAAGCAGATATAATGTATGTTTGTAAAACAATTATTGATTTTCTAGAAAAAACAAATTAAAAGAGGTAAAGTTATGTCAAATAAAGAACATTGGAATAAACTGGACGACTACAAAGAGATACATGGCGATAAAAAATCGTACGATCCAAATCATACAGAATCCGTTAGAAAAATATGGAATGAAAGGGGCAAAACAGGTAAGGAAAAATTACCTGATAAACTACAACATCAGCTTGAGGTTAATTCTTTGATAACGCAAATATCAAAATCGGACATAGTATTGGATGCTGGTTGCGGCAGTGGTTTTTCTAGCCGTCAAATATCTAGGATTTGTTCCGAAATTGTTGGTATTGATTTTGCTAAAGAGTTAATAAAAAAAGCAAATTCACTAGATAAACCTTCCAATGTGGACTTTCAATTTGGAGACATCACTAATCTTAAATTTGTAGATAATAATTTTGATAAAGTTATTACTCAAAGGGTTTTAATTAATCTAGTTAACGAAGAAAATCAATTAATCGCAGTTGAGGAAATCCATAGAGTTCTTAAAGAAAAAGGCTTGTTTTTGATGTTAGAAACAAATTCTCAAGCAATTCAAAATTTAAATGATGCTAGAGCAAATTTCAATTTAGATCCAATAATCCCTCCATGGCACAATAAGGTAATTGATGAATCAACTTTTTTTCCTAAAATCAAACATTTATTTGATCTTGTGGATGAAGTTAATTTAGGAAATTATTTCTTAATAACACGTTTGATTCATCCACTCCTTGTTTTTCCTGAAAAGCCCAGCTATGATAACGAAATTAATCAAATCGCATTTAATATAGCTGAAAAAGAAGTGAGTTTTGCTAAGGATTTTAGTCAAGCTAAGCTTTATGTCCTCCAAAAACTTTGAAATGAGCAACTATTAGACTATTAAATATAAAGAAATAGAAAAAGTAGTATTGACCACGAAGGCCTTGGATTCAGAAAAATAACAGTAAATGAAAAGAAGAATAGCAATTGGTCCTTTATCAAATCCATATGGTGCTGTAGGCCGGATAACAAAGACAATTTCGAAATATTCTAGAAATGATGTTGTACCTTTTACCCCCCCTTATTACAATAATTTTGCAACAAGAATATGGAGAAAAACGGGTTTTAAATTTTATGATCCTTACGGTTTCTACTTAAGTCATTACCATCTACAAAAATTTGATATAATTCATTTTATGAACCATCCCGTTTACAGAGAGGTGCATCTTCGGCCAAATAATCCAAGAGCTAAATATGTTTATAGAATACCAGGATTATATGAGACGTATGTTGGAAAAAATGATTCTAACTATCAAATATCAAAAAAATTGGATGAGTGGATGATAGAATCCTGTAGGCAATGTGAAAAAGTAGTTGTAGGCAATAAATGGTTTAAGGATTATTTAATGCAAAATTATAATATTGATTCGTTAATAATTCCTAATGGTGTTTCTACTAAGAATTGGGTTTCAGGTTGTAAAGAAAGGTTCGAAAAGAATTATGGCATTAAATCAGGTTTTTGCCTTTACGCAGGTAGACTTTCTAAAGAAAAAGGCCCAGATTTTTTTGTAGAGATTGCAAAAAAGAGACCAAATTTAGATTTTGTCATGATTGGCCCCTCAGTTACAGCAGATAGTTTATCTAAATTAATTAGAGGTCAAGTACCTGATAATGTACATTGTTTGAATAGGTTATTAGGAACCGATCTAGTCGATTGTTTTTCTTCAGCAAGTGTGTTGTTAAATCACGCTAAATCTAAATTTGGAGGTAATGTAATTCTAGAAGCTATGGCTAGTAAGACTATACCTATAGTCGCAGTGGAAGCTTCAAATGATGGTTTATGGTTTGAACCATTTTCAGAGGGCTTAACATATGAATACAATAATATCGATGATTGTTTAAAGAAGATAGATTATGCTATGAAAAATCGAGATATTTCTTTGAATGCTTATAGAAGAATTCTTTTAGATTATGATTGGAGTGTTATAATAAACAAATATGATGATATGTACGAAGGTATAGGTTGATTTAATTTAGATTTTATTAAGTAAAGATGTCAGATTTTATCAAAAAAGGTCTGAAGAATGCAACATACTTAACGATTGGAAATTTAGTTGCACAATTGATAGCAATTGTTAGTTTTTCATATATTGCAGTTATGTTAGGTCCAGATGAATTGGGCAAATACAGTACTGCAATATCTTTTGTTGCTATTTTCACATTTTTATGTCTCCCTGGAATTGATAGAGTTTTGTTGATTCAAGGATCTAAAAATTTGGAGTATATGAGCAACATTATGTCAGGCCATTTTCGTTTGAAAATAATATCTACAGTGATATCCCTAATCTTATGCATTTTATTATCCTATTTTATGCCATATGATAATAATACTTTTAAATTAATATTATTGTTTAGTTTTTCTCTAATATTTAGGTCAATTATAGGTTTTTTGAGCCCCGTATTTCAAGCGCATGAAAGAATGGAATATCTTTCTCTCCTACGAATATTCCGTAGTTTATCGTTTTCATTAATGGCTATCGCAGTTTTATTCTTTGGCTTTGGGGTTTTTCATGTAATTCTAGTTTCTCTTATTTCTACTATAATTACTTCTTATTTTTATTATCATTATTCTAAAAGTTTTATTAGTATAAAGTCTCTTTTTCCACCAAGTAATTATAAAATTAATATGAATTCTATAACTATATTTTCCTTTACTTCTTTTTTGGTAACTGTGTCACAAAGAGCCGATGTAATTTTCTTATCAATATTTGCTACAATTTCTGATGTCGGTTTGTATGCAATACCTATAGCAATAATAGTCAAGTTAACTATTGTTAGAAATACTTTAGCAATAGGTTTTTCTCCAGTCACAGTTAAACAAATTAAAAAAAATACCTTACCGCCTCATAAATATTTTATTTATTCATTATATTTGCTACTGTTAGTTGGTTTTTGTTCTTTTTTAATTAGTTTCAAAAGTGAATATATAATGTCTTTTTTTGGTAAAGAATACTTACCTGCTCATGAAATTTTGAAGATATTAATATTTTCAGTTCCCTTAATTTTTGCTACAGTTCCTTTCACGCTTTTTCTCCAATCCACCGGGAATGAATATTTTGTACTTTTATCTGTTCTCTTCGCTCTAATTCTAAAAATACCACTAATGTTTCTATTTTTTGGCCAATATGGTCTTTTAGGTGTAGTTTATTCTACATTAACTTATAATGTAATTTCGTTAATTATTCTTTGTATTTCTACGTATGTAATTTTATTTAAAGAAAAAAGGAGTAGTTTGCAATGAAAATTTGGATCGATATCAAGATGCCTCATGAGCCCCTATTCTTTTCTAGCATAATAGAAAATTATGATAATTTCACCTATCAAATTACTTCGAGAGACTTTGCTGAAATAAAATCACTTTTGGAAAAATATAATTTGCCTTTTGATATTATTGGCAATAGGCCAACAGGACTTTCTGCAAAAAGGAAACTATTGTTTCTGCACAGAGTCCTTAGATTATTCGTTCATGTCAAAAATTATGATATAAGCATGAGCCATTCTTCTCCATGGGCAGTTTACACAAGTCTTCTTAGACGTAAGAAATCTATTGTTTTTTATGATAATGAAACAAATCCAATTAATAGGAACGTTTTTCGTTTTACTTCATTTTTGTTCACTCCAGAGGCTATACCAAAAAATGTTTTGGAAGATTTATCTGGTCGAAAAACTAAAATCATTCAATTCAACGGATACAAAGAAGACATATACATAGCAGATTACAAACCTGATAAAGCGTTCTTGTCTAAATTACCGTTTGAGGACTTTGTTACGATACGACCAGAAAACTTAGATGTTTTATATTTAAAATATTCTCAAAGAAAGACTATAGTTCCAGAAATTATTAGAAAATTATCTGAAAATAGTATTAATATTCTGTACCTTCCAAGAACTGACTTTGAACGTTCATTAGCAGATGGTTTTGATAACGTATTTATGCCTGAAGAAGCACTGAATGGACTTGATATCTGCTATTATTCTAGTGCAGTTTTATCAGGTTCAGGAACAATAGGTAGAGAAGCCTCAAGGCTAGGTACGCCTGCAGTATCTTTCTTTCCAGGAAATTTATTAGCAGTTGATAGGAAGTTGATAAAAGATAAAGCTCTATATTACAGCCGAGATCCTAGTAAAATAATTAAATTTATTAATCAAAGTGGCGCAAGAGACAGAAATACCAATCAAAGTAAGAAAGTCAAAGAGGAAGTAATGCATAAATTAGATGCTATTCTTGAAACAATTAAATGATCGTTGTAGTAGATTATGGGATGGGTAATGTACGTTCCATCGTAAAAAAAGTAAATAATTTTGGTTTTGAAGCTGCATCAAGTTCCAATCCCAAAATAATAGATGGGGCTACAAAAATAATAATACCTGGTGTGGGCCATTTTGCAGAAGGTATGAAGAATCTAAAAGAAGGAGGTTTGATAGAAATACTCAACAAAAAAATAATTAATGAGAAAGTACCTGTTCTTGGAATATGCTTAGGCATGCAGTTACTTACTAACCATAGTGAAGAAGGTAATTGTAGAGGACTAGGGTGGATAGAGGGTAAAACAGTACGCTTTGATTTTAAAGATAAAAATAATCTACGAGTACCTCATATTGGATGGAACAATATTAACACTAAATCTGATTCTTTAATACTTAAGGATACCAAGCTAGACTATAGATATTATTTTACACATTCTTATTTTGTCGTGTGTTCAAACTCTGATGAGGTTATTGCAACTACAGAGTATGGCTTTTGCTTTGATTCCATTATTCAAAAAGATAATATATATGGAACACAATTTCATCCTGAGAAGAGTCATATTGATGGCTTCAAAATTATTTTAAATTTTTTAACATTATCATGATAAGACCTCGAATTATTCCTTCTTTACTTTTACGGGATAAAGGTTTAGTTAAAGGCATAAATTTTTCTGATTACAAATATGTTGGCGATCCAATAAATGCAGTTAGGATATTTAGTAAAATGGAAGTCGATGAACTTATCTTCTTAGACATATTTGCTACGAATGAGAATAGAACAGTATCCTTAGAATTAACACAGAACATTGCTGATGAATGTTTTATGCCTTTTGGAGTTGGAGGTGGAATAAAGAATATAGAGCAAATAGAAAAATTATTGAAGTGTGGTGCTGAGAAAGTGATAATAAATACGTATGCATACGATAATCCCGATTTTGTTACAGAAGCTTCCAAAATATTTGGTAGTCAAGCAATTATGATTTCAGTTGATGTTAAGAAAGAAAAAGGAAAATATGTTGTATGTACAAATTCAGGTCAAAAAGATAAAAAAACGGATTTATTAGAATATTTGAAATTACTTGAAAGTAAAGGTGCAGGTGAGATTTTATTAAATTCAATTGAAAGGGACGGCACCTTATCTGGCTTTGATATCGAGTTAAATTCCATTGCTTCAGAGTCGTTAGATATTCCACTTGTTTGTTGTGGAGGTGCTTGGTCACTTAGTCATATTGAAGAGATAATAATTAATACACAAGTAAGCGCAGTGGCCGCAGGAAGTATGTTTGTTTTTCAAGGTTCACGAAATGGTGTTCTGATAAATTATCCCCGAGAAGAAAAATTGAATGATATGTTTGAAAGGATTAGGAAGAGTAGATAAATTAAATGGAAAGAAAGTATTGCAAAAGATGTGTGATGTATAGTCCTGGCTCTGAGGATAAGATAAAGCACGACATCGAATTTGATGATAAAGGTATTTGTAATATATGCCATATGCATGATAAATTTGAAAGAAACTTCACCAATAATGGAAAGGCAAAACTTGAAAAAATAATAGAAAAAGTAAAAGAAGATGGAAAAAATAAACCCTATGATTGCATTCTTGGTGTAAGTGGAGGGTGTGATTCTTCATATTGTTTATATTTGCTTAAGGAAGTTTATAATCTTCGGATATTGGCATATTATTTTGATAATACTTGGAGTACAGATATTGCAGTATCTAATATTCAAAAAATGGTCAGTGCTTTAGATGTGGATTACTATTGCCATGTTGCAGATAATCATGAATACACCGATGCTGAGAAAGCTTTTCTTGAGGCTTCAGTAGCTGATCAAAATATTCTGGTAGATATAAATTATGGTACATTGAGTCTTGAATTAATGGAAAAGTATGATATTAATTATTCATTCGAAGGGCATTCATATCGTACTGAGGGAACAGTTCCATTCGGTTGGAGTTTTATGGATGGAAAATATATTAATTCTGTTTTAAGTGAATATGGCACTTGTAAAGAATATAAGAGCTTGCCAATAATGACTGCAGAATTTTGGCTTGAACAACTTCAAAAACGTAAGGGAGATCGATTAAGATTACTTTATTATTTAGATTATGATAAAGAAAAAACAAAGAAATTTTTAATTGATAAATTTGATTGGGAATGGTATGGCGGACATCACCAAGAAAACGAATATACAAAATTCATTAAGACATACATTCTTCCTACTAAGTTTGGGATAGACAAGCGTTATGTTGAATTTTCGGCACTTGTGCGTTCAGGTCAGATGGATCGCAACCAAGCTTTGAAAGACCTTCAGGAACCCTTGGAAGTAGATGATAAATTTTTAGATTACTGTAAAAAAAGATTAGGATATTCAGATTCGGATTTCGACATAATGATGAATAAGCCAATTAGAAGTTATATGGAATTTGAAACATATATTCCATATTTCCTTGAAAGAATTGATAAACTTAAAATTCTTGCAGATGCAGGTAAACTTCCTTCAACTTTTGTAGAAAAGCTTTTAATTCGCAGGGATAAGATGCTTAGAGTAGTTTGATTGTAATTGGATTAAGGAAATATTAAAAATGGACAAAATAGTAATATTTGGAGCATCTGGTTTCGTGGGACAAAACATAGTAAGAGGTTTATCTACTCTTGGTTGCAAAATATTAGGAACCGATCTTTCAGAAATTGATTTTGAGAGATTGGAAAATGTTGAATTTATTACTAATGACATATTGGATTCTCAACATGTAGACGAGATGATAGATGGTGCAGATATAGTAATTCATTTAGCTACTAGTAATTTAAGAACATCACTAAAGAATCCCAAGAGAAATATAAATATTAATATTGGAGGTATGATGAATATTCTTGAATCATGCCGGAAATTTAAAGTGAAAAAGATAATTTATTCCTCGGCCTCATCAGTATATGGCATACCAGATTATCTACCTGTTGACGAGTTACATGCAAAAAATCCAACTACAGTTTATGGCGTTGGAAAATATTCGGGAGAACACCTTCTAAGAGTTTATCAAGAACTTTATGGCATAGATTATTTCACCTTAAGATTTACAAATGTTTATGGCCCATATCAGCACCCAAGCACAGGCGGATTAATTCCAGTGGTCTTAACTAAAATATTGAATGAGGATAATGTAACAATATTTGGAGATGGTTCTCAAACTAGAGATTTTGTTTTTGTTGGAGATATAGTAGAAATGATTAAAAGAGTAATACTCAATGATCACAAAAATATTGTTGTGAATGCAGGAAGTGGCGTAAACACTTCAATATTAGACGCCGTGTTGAAATGTGGGGAGGTCCTAGGCGTTGAACCAAAATTAGAATACAAAAAGCAAGAAGGTGGCGAGAGAAAAGGTTTCCAAGCTGATATGAAGCTTAACAAAAATTTATTCGGAGATGATTTCAGAACTACCTTAGAATCAGGATTATTTACTACTTCTGAATGGATAAAAAGTTTGCAATAATAAACAGAGATAAAATAATGAAAAAGAAGCTTAATATCTTAGGTGTTGCCAATGCTAATGTCTCAGGTGCCGCTCTAATTATTGGAGATAAAACCGTATCTGCCATAAGCGAAGAGAGACTTTCAAGAAAAAAGAATGATAGATGCTTTCCAATAAACTCCATAAATTATGTCTTATCAAATTCAAATTTAGATATATCAGATATTGATTTTATTTGTTGTGGTTGTTGGAAAGGCCTTGACGTCCCTGAATATGTAGAAACTGTAGTTAAAGATGCAATAACTTACTTCAAAAATGATCCTGCATCCGAAAAAATAGTTATAGATAAAATCCGAGTTTCGGCAGAGCGTGATGAATTTTTTAAAAATGAGTTGGTAGATGGATTAACGAATATGGGTTTCGATTCAAGTAAGATTTTCATGTATGATCATCACACCTCACACGCATACACTGCATTTTATGCATCACAATTTGAAGAGTCTCTAGTTTTTACTTTAGATGGTCGGGGAGATTTTAAGAGTGGAACTGTTTGGTTAGCTAGCAGAGATAGTGGTTTACAACTTATTGATTCTATAAATATGTTGGATAGTCTCGGAGTGTTTTATGGATACATAACGAAGTTCCTTGGTTTTAAACCAAATAGACACGAAGGTAAAATTCTAGGATTAGCAGCTCGCGGAAATTATGAAACTGTTCTTCCTATTGTTAGTAGAATGATTAATTACGAAAATGGGCGTTTAATTGGTAAAATTGGTGATAATTTCACAGCTTGGAATACAGGTAGTATTCCTTCTATTGAAAATGAACTAAAGACGCACAGTCGCGAAGATATTGCTGCAGCAACTCAGTATTGGCTAGAAGAATTGACTTTAAAATATATAACTCCTATTGTACAAAAATACAATATAAAAAACATTTCACTTGCCGGAGGTGTTTTTGCTAATGTTGTTCTTAATCAAAGATTAATTGAAATAGATGGTGTTGAAAATATTTATGTGTTTCCACACATGGGCGATGGCGGTAATGCATTAGGTGGCGCTATGATAAAGGCTGTTGAAGAAGGTGTAAATCTTGAATATCCCATGAAAGATGCATATCTTGGACCAAGTTTTGATAATTCTGAGATTGAATCTGTACTAGAGAAACATTCCAAAGAATTATATTATGAAAATGTCTCCAATCAAAAAATGAAGTTGGCTGCAGAATTAATACATGAAGGAAAGATAGTGGGTTGGTTCCAGGGTAGAATGGAATACGGCCCTAGGGCATTAGGAACAAGGAGTATTTTGGCCAGAGCTACAGATTCATCTATCAATGATTCCTTGAATAATCGTTTGAGTCGGACTGAGTTTATGCCCTTTGCACCAGTGACAATGAAAGAGCACGCAAAGGCCTATTACATTGATTGGAAACCTGAACATTTTTGCAGTAATTTTATGACTATAACATATAATTGTACGGATCTTGCTAAAAGTAAAACACCAGCTACAGTTCATGTAGATGGTACAGCTCGTCCACAGATAATAGACAAAGGTACTAATCCAGAGTACTACGGAGTTGTAGAGGAATATTATAAAATAAGCGGAATCCCTTCTATAATAAATACGAGCTTTAACAACCATGAGGAACCAATTCTTTGTAAACCTGAAGACGCAGTCAGAAGTATCCTCCTAAGAAATGTGGATGTAATGTTTATTGGAGATTTCTTGGTAAAAGTCAATGAATAGTTTTGGTAATATTAAGGATATTAAGATAGACGATTTAGCTACTTGGAAAGATAAAATATTTTTAACATTTGACCTTGACTGGGCAATAGACCCGGTTATTGAGGAAACATTAGATATACTTGAAGGTCATGATTTATCAGCAACAATTTTCGTGACACATGAGACTAAATTACTAGATAGAATGCGCAAAAATCCTAATATTGAACTAGGAATACATCCCAACTTTAATTTTTTACTTGAAGGTGATTTCAGGTACGGAAAAACTTACGAAGAGGTTATCCTTTATTACAAAGATATTGTTCCAGAAGCAGTTTCCCTTAGATCTCATTCAATGACTAATAATAGCCGCATCTCGAATTCACTAGATAAATTGGGCATCTCCTATAATTGTAATTATTTCATACCATATAATGCAGTCAAAAAGATAAAACCTTTTATTTTTTGGAGTAGTGATTTAATTATTGTGCCTTATATTTGGGAAGATGACATAAATTTACTTTATAATGATAACCAGCCCATACGAAATGTGCTAAAAGATGATTCACTGGCAGTTTTTGATTTTCATCCAATCCATATTTTTCTGAATTCAGACTCTATGAAAAGGTATGAGAGCTCAAAAGCCGATTTTACTAATATTGATAAATTGGCAAGTTACGTAAATACTAAAAATAGAGGCATAAAAGACAAATTTTTAGATTTGATTAATTTTTGTGTTAATAAATGAAATTTATAGCAATAGGCCGTACTGAAATTCTGCTTGAATCTGTGACTAATTTAATCTCAGAAGGTCATGAATTATTACTAATGATAACCTGCCCATCAGAACAATACCAGTATGAAAAAAATGAGAATGATTTTATTAACTTTTGTAAAAAGATAGATGTAGATTGTATTGTAACTAATGATCTCAATTCTGAAAACATCCTAAAAAAAATTGAACACTTGAACCCAGATATTGGTATAAGTTACAATTGGAAAACATTAATACGGGAAAAAGCAATTGAAATATTTCCATTTGGTATATTAAATTCCCATTCTGGTGACATTCCAAAGTATAAGGGCAATGCAGTCCGTAATTGGGCAATAATATCTGGGGAGAAACGTATGGCACTCACAATCCATCTAATGACTGAAAATTTAGATAATGGCCCTATTATAATTAAAAAATATTATAAAATTAATGGAGAAACTACAATTCAAAATCTTTATGATTTTGTTTCTGAACAGACTCCTAATTTATTTCTTGATGCAGTTAATGGCTTAGAGAGTGGCGAAATAAAGCCTATTATGCCCTCTAAAAAATCAGAAGAGCATCTGAGGTGTTACCCTAGAATCCCCTCAGACGGTGAGATTGATTGGAACTCTTCAGCAGAAGAAATAGATAGGCTTGTGCGGGCCCCCTCAAGTCCTTTCAAAGGATCCTATACTTTTCTGGATTATAAAAAATTAATAATTTGGGAGGCCTCAGTTTTTGAGCCAAAATTTGAGTATCTTGCGATACCAGGTCAGGTAGTTGAAAGAAGAATTAAAACTGGGGAAGTTTTAGTTTCAACAGGTTCGAATTTTTTAGTAATAAAAAAAGCAACCTTAGATGGCGAAAAAGATATACTTAAACCAACAGAAATTATAAAAACTATTAGAACCAGACTTGGATTGATAGACACGTCGATTTTCAATATGAATTTACGAATAGAAAAAATAGAGAATATATTGAATGAAATGAAAGGTGGAGAATAAATATGGTCGAAAAAAAAATGATACAGCTTCAGAAACCAAATATAGGCAATGATGAACTTGAGCTTGTTAAGCAAGTCATAGAGTCAGGGTATCTCGTTGAAGGTCCTATGGTTAGGGAGTTCGAATCTTTTTGTGAAGATTTTTTAAATGTTAAACATGCTATTT
>PBDR01000004.1 GCA_002717385.1 Chloroflexota bacterium | reverse complement strand
TTTGATTAAATTTTATATCTTTAAATTCTAATAAGTTATTTGATATTTCTCTAAATACATCTTCAGATTTTGAATAATCAAAATCTGAAATTCCAGAATTTTTAGCTAATCTAGAAATAAATTCCCAAGCATGAATCTGATCTTTTTTATGAGACGAACCTTTTCGAATTTTAACTACTCTACCTTCTAAATTAACCATTGATCCTTCTTGTTCAAGATAGGATGTTCCAGGAATAATAACTTGGGCGTTTTTTGTTATATCATTATCAAAAAGGGAATGTACAGCCAAAAATTCCAAGTTTTTTAAAGAGTTTATAAATTGCTTTGAACTTATTCTTTCTAAATTGAATCCATCACTTAATAGAATCATAGCCTTTATATTATTATTATGTATTTGATGAATTAGATCAGATTCATTTTCTTCGCCAAAATATGATTTTATTATTCTGTTTCCAACTGAGTTTGCACCTTCATATATAGGATAAACACCAGAATTTTCATTATGATGATCGCCAGTTACCAGTAATAAATTATATATCGAATCAACTAAATTAATACTGCTTGATTCAGTAAAATTATCATTACTAAAAACTACAGATGTTGATTCACTTTCACCTATTAATTTAGCTGTCAAAGAAATCTCTTTATTAGAAACCAGAGTATTACTAGAAATTTTAGATGTGTCAAAAGTGTAAATATTATTTCTGAAACTATTAAAATTAGATATATTAGAAATTATTGATTTATTTTCTAATGTTTGATCTATTATAGATCTGGTTATACCTAATAACAGTTCGGATGTAGTTGTAGGAGAAGGTCTTAACCAAATATTAGCATATCTAGTAAGCTCAGTCTCACGAGAATCAATAACAACAATTTTAGTACCATCTCTTGCAGCTTTTTTTATAACTGTTCCTAAAACATTTTGATTCTCAGTAGGATTAGAATTTACTATTACTATACAATCAGATTTTCCTAAATTCCAAATAGGTTTAGTACTAAATTCTTGACCAAATCGTTCTAATAAAGAACTGGTAAATTTTTTATCTAGATCATCAAAAAGAGTAGAGTATTTTTTCCCGGAAATTTTATCAGCAAATTTATATGAAGCATATAAATCTTCATTTGTGTTTCTTGATGAAGTAACAATTGCGATCTGATTCGGAGAAAATTGATCTAATGTTTCAGATACATGTGAAATAGCAGTATCAAGATCTATAGTTTTTAAAATTCCGTTCTGTATAAAATATGATTTCTTTAGTCTCTTTTGACTATTCGTATAATCGTACCCAAATTTACCTGCATAACATGCTTGACCATTATTTGGAGATCCATCTATATCTCCTTTAAATCTGATAATTTTTTCAAATTTATTAATTTCTGCTACCATTTGGCATCCAACTGGGCAATTTGTACATGTAGTATTAATATTCTTAACAGATTTTTCCCATTTATATTCACGTTCAACCAAAGCACCAGTCGGACAAACATCAATACAAGCACCACAAAATTCGCAGCCAGATTCCAACAGTGAAGTACCATGCGAAGTGCCTACTAATGCAACACCTGATCTTGATGTAAGAGTCAAAGCAGAATCAAATCTAACTTCCTCGCAGACTCTAACACATCTCGCGCAGACAATACAAAGATTATAATCTCTATCATAAAAAGGATCATCAGTATGTATAGGTAAATTTCTACGGTGATAATTAAGAGGAGTTCGTAAATCGAGTTCTACAGATCTAACGGTATCCTTCAATTCACATCTCTCATTTTTCGGACAAATTGTACAGCGATCTGTCACAGAAACATGTCTTTGACAAATATCTTGAGGTCCACAAAGTTCGATTCTATGACAAGTTAAACATCCATGGGGATGTTCTGTCATCAATAATTCAATAACATTTTTTCTTAGATCAGAAACCTGATCATTATTAGTATAGACTTTCGAGCCATCAGAAGCAGGAGTAGTACATGATGCAACTGTTATTTTCCTTCCTTCAGGATTTTCAACTTCAACAACACACGCTCGACATGCACCATATGGTTTCATTTTTGGGTAGTAACATAAATAGGGTATATATATTCCTTGATCAAGAGCTGCTTGAAGAATTGTTTGACCAGGTTTTGCCGTAATATCTTTTCCATCTATTGTAAAATTTGTTAAATTAGGGATCATATCTCTTAGTCTGGTCTTGTCCTAGTTGGTCTAATCATTGTACCGTTTCCAAATGGTCCTGATAATTTATATTTACCCTTTAAACAATTATTAATATCATCTTGAAAATATCTTAATGCAGAAGAAATCGGGCTATAACCCAATTGCCCGTGACCACATAAAGATCCGACTTTCATACTCGTACCTATTTTCTCAATTAATTCCATATCTTTTGAATTTGCCCTATTTTCACACATTCTATCTAGAATCTCTAACATGTGCGTGTTTCCGAGTCGGCAAGGAAAGCATTTACCACAAGATTCAAATTGATTAAAAGCGATTAAGTTTCTAAGAAGATCAACTATATCTGTTTCATCATTCCCTACTATAATACCTCCTGAACCTATTGAAGCTCCCGCTTTGGTCATTTCATCAAAATCTATTTTAGTTTCAAAAGCTGACACTCCAAGTAGACCATTTAATGGTCCTCCAGCTTGAAGTACTTTAATATTTTGCCCATTTGAACCTCCTCCTCCTACATCATAAATTACATCCTTTATTGTCATACCCATTTCTATCTCGTATAAACCTGGTCGTTCTATGTGACCTGATAAACAAATCAACGCAGTACCAGTAGTAGTTTCTGTCCCTACATCCTTGAACCAATCAGGACCATTAGTGATAATACTAGGTACGTAGGATAAAGTTTTAACATTATTGATATTAGTAGGTTTTTGCCACAAACCAGCCGCAGCAGGAAAAGGTGGCTTGAAACGTGGTGTTGCTCGTTTTCCTTCTATAGCTTCCATTAGTGCTGTCTCTTCACCTGCTACATAAGAATCTCCTGTAAAAGCAACTTCCATATCAAAAGAAAAACCAGAACCCAAAATATTTTCTCCCAATAAACCTTTTTCATAGGCCTGATCTATTGCGGTTTTTGTTGCTTCTATTGGATGTTCATGACCATGCCTTATAAATACATATCCTTTAGTAGAATTAGTCGCATATCCATTAATAATTAATCCTTCAATTAATGTGTGTGGATCACTCTCTAATATACCTTTATCGTTAAATGCACCAGGATCACCTTCTTCACAATTACACAATACATACTTGTTTTCATCTTTGGCAGGAGCGAGGAAACTCCATTTTAGACCAGTGTTAAATGCAGCACCTCCTCTACCTCTTAATCCTGAATTTTTAACTTGATTAACTATCTCTTCAGCAGTATGATCATTCAAAGCTTTATCAAGAGCTTCATATCCTCCATTAGCTATATACTGATCAATATCTTTTGGATCAATGTGTCCAAAATTTTTAGTGACAATTTTTTTTTGTAATTTCATTATTTCTAAAGAGTCTATGTCGGGAATAATATTTGTTTGAAAATTTCCTGAATAAGCAAAAGCTTTATCTAATAATGGTTTCTGTACTTTCAAATGATTGTAAATTATTTCTTCAAACGAAATTTGATCAACTTTTGAATAATATATACGTACACCATCAGGGGTAGTAATATCAACTATAGGTTCCAAATACATCAATCCAAGTGAACCAACTAAAGACAAATTGAAATCTAAATTTTGTTTCTTTTTATATTTTTTGATTAATTCAAATATTTCTTCTGAACCTGAAGCTTGTCCAGATACACCTCCACCTACTCTGATCCAAGGTTTTTCAGTATTTAAATCATTCCATTTAATTAAGGCATTAGATTTTATTTTTTGATAAACATCACTCATAATATATCTAGTTATTGGATAAATCTAATAGTAATTTCTTTATTTTATCAGGAGTGATAAATCCTATTACTTTATGGTTAATAGAAACACATGGTCCTTGAGCACATGCACCCAAACAGGTGTTATATCTAACCGTAAATTTTTTATCTGTAGTCTCACCTTCTTCAGAAATTCCAAGTTGATCAATCGCAGATTTTATAATTTTTTGACTACCAAGTAAATGACATGTGGGTCCCCAGCAAATATCTAGAATTTTTTCACCAGGAGGAGTAAATCGAAAATTAGTGTAAAAAGAAGCTACACTCCAAACATCATTTATTGAAACATTACAATATTCCGCTATTTCTTCAATTGCCTCATCAGGAATATATTGTATTTTTTTTTCTATTGATAATAATGAAGATAAAACAGTTACCGTTTTCTGATCTTGAGATGAAATGGTATCTTTTACCAACGCTCTTATAGACACTTTATTTGTTGTTTTTGAGTTATTTTTTTTCAAAAATCTATATAAATTAACTAATATGAATATTAATAAACAATTTTAACAAACATATTTTTATTTAATATCAAATAATTAGTAAGTGATAGATATTTATTTGAAAAACAGACTCTATAAAATACATTAAAGATGAGAATAAAATGAAAATTACAAATATATCCACAATTAATGTAGAGGAAATCAAACAAATAACTTGGGTACAAGTTGAAACTGATATAGGAATCACTGGATTAGGCGAAACCTTTTTTGGACCAAGCGCTGTATCAGGTTGTATACATGAAATTTTTTCTCCCATATTGATAGGAAAAAATCCACTAAATATTGAAAAACACTGGAAAAATATGTTTGATATGGCAAATGCATTTGGGTATGCAGGTGCTGAGTTCAGGGCAATTTCTGCAATAGACATGGCATTATGGGATATTTTAGGGAAATTTACAAAACAACCAATCTATAACTTATTAGGGGGGATGTGTAGAGATAAAATCAGAACATATAATACCGCTGGACAATATGGAGAAAATAAAGATTCTGAACTAGCTATAACGGATGCTGGAACTTTAGCAAAAAGTCTGTTAGATGAAGGGATAACAGCAATGAAATGGGCATTTACTGATCATTTTGCTGACCAAGATAGAGGTAATACGATATCTGATGAAGACTTAAAATTAATGATAAAGCCTTTCGAAGATATAAGAACCCAAGTTGGGAATAAAATGGATATAGCTAATGATGGTCATGGCCGATGGAATTTAAACAGCGCGATTAGAATTGGTAAAGCAATGGACAAATTCAATCTATTATGGCAAGAAGAACTGATTCAGCCAATAAATATTGAAAATCACATCATTTTAGCTAATGAAATAACAGCGCCAGTATGTGTGTCAGAACGTTTAATATCAAAATTCCAATTTAGAGACTATATTAAAGCAGGAGCAGCGGAAATCGTTATGCCAGATTTAATTTGGACCGGAGGAATTACTGAAACAAAAAAAATTTCAATACTTGCAGAAACAGAACAAAGACCAATCGCACCACATGATATGACTGGACCTGTAAATATTTTTGCTTGTGCAAACATATGTATGAATGTTCCAAATGCTTTTATAATGGAAACCTGTAGAGCATTTAATGGAGAAAAAGGATGGTATAAAAAATTTGTTGATCCAATACCTTCTATTATTGATGGATATTTAATCGCACCTGACATTCCTGGAATTGGTACAAATTTAAAACCTGAAGTTTTATCTTTAAAAGGAACAAAAATTATAACAAGTAATAAACCTGGAGAGCCTCATTGGGGCGGATTTGAGTCTCCATTATTCAAAGTAGTTAATGAAAAAGGTAGAAAAAAAGTAAAACCAAAGAAAAATTTATAATTCAATTTCTTAAATTCTGTGCTTTTATTAATTCTTCTGTCATATCTCTATCAAAAGTAGGTTTAAGGATCATTTCTTGTACTAACGTTCTTTGAGGCATTGCGGCACACAATAAAATTGCATTAGCAATATCTATTGGTTGCATCATTCTTGAACGCGCTTTTATATCTGGAGGTAATGGTCGTTTACTTAATATTGGGGTGTCTACTTCAGCAGGAAAAATAGTACAAGCACGAATACCTAAATTATTCAATTCAGAATTTATGTGTCCCATAAGATTTGCAGAAGCAGCTTTTGCAGAACTATAAGGTGCTCCACCCATTAAACCAGGTTTTATAGCAGCAACAGAAGAAACGGTTATAATAGTGCCTTCTTTATTTTCAATCATTGATTCCAACAATGATTGTGTCAACCTATACACACCTTCAACATTTACCTTAAATACACTTTCCCATTCTTTAGAATCAACATATCTAATTGATCTAATTTTAGAAGAATGTCCTGCGTTGTTAACCAGAATATCTACTTTACCATATTTTTCTAAAACATATTTCCCAAATTTTTCCGATTCATCCACATCTTCTAGATCAACAGAATATGCTTCGGAAATACCACCATAAGATCGTATCTGTTTTACAACATGTTCCAAAGGTTCTATACGTCTCCCAGCCAATATGGTAGTTGATCCAGATTCTGCAAAAAGTAAAGCAGTTTCTTTCCCTATTCCCGAACCAGCCCCGGTGATAATAGAAATTTTACCATCTAAAATCTTCATTTTTTTCCTCTCTATTTAATAGCTACTTAAAGATATATTCATATTTATCGTTTTTGCTATTTGTCTTCCAATTTTTATACTATAATTTGTACCTCTATCTTCAGGATATATTTGTGTAGTATTAGCTAAATATAATTTTTCATAAGGAGTTTCATGTGATGGGATTCGTGACGAATAACCAGTAGTGATAATAGGTTGGGCTGCACTTAAAGAATTATAATGAAAATCTCGTATCCAAGATTTATCAAATTTATTATTAATCATTTTTAAATGCGGCAAATAATAATCAAGTAAATCATTTTTATCTAAACTATAAACATAATCCTCTCTATCAAGATAATTAGTAATATATACAATAGTGTTCCCATTATAAAAATCTTTATTTATGAGATTCGTATGTTCTATTATCCCAAGAAAAGGTAAGTTTGTATCAGCAATATTCAACCAGTAATAATCCGTTAACTTCTCTTTTATTTCCAAAATCAATACCACTGCAGCTAAATATTTTACAGAATCTAAAAGTTTTTTGTAATTTTTCGGTAATGAAATTAATTTTGGAAATTCAAATGAAGGTACAGTCGCTAAAACATAATCGTAATTAGTCCTTGTTATCTCTCCATCTTTAGTATTTATATCCAAATTAAATTTTTGTCTAATAGATGGATGTATTTTTTTTACTTGATGTTCTAAAAATATCTTACCATTATGACGATTAATATATTCTGTTAATTTATTGAAAATAGTGTCGAAACTTCCAACAGGATAACCTAAAACTTCACCTTTAAAAAATTTTCGAGAAGCAAATCTAGTTTGAATTTTGGACCAAAACCACGGCATACCTATCTGATCATAATATTTACCAAATTTACTTCTTAGTAATGGCTCCCATAATTTTGAATATGCATCACCACCAAGGTTATTTTGTAACCACTCATTTGCAGTAATATTCTCTAACTTATTCCAATCTTTGATTTTTTTTATAGACAATGTGAAAAAACCTAAACGAATTCGTTCCATAAAAGGTAATAATGAAAGAGTCATTAAATCTATGGGTGTAGTAGTTTTATATAATTTCCCATCAGAATATGTCCCTACACTAGACTTATACCATACAAGAGAATCTTTTATGGATAATTCATTCATTAATTCAATAATATGGTAATCAGTAGTAAAAAGATGATGATACCCTCGCTCTAGGGGTGATCCTCCTACTTCAATAGTAGATGCTTGACCTCCAACAAAATAAGATGATTCAAAAACATCAACAGAATGTCCGTAGTTAATTAAATCATAAGCAGCTGATAACCCTGCTGCGCCTGCACCAATCACAGCAATTTTCATTTAATATTCCTCATTTGTTCCTCAAAAAAACAGAAAATTCTTTTGATCGATTTATCAATTCAAAAATTGAAGTTTTATCAACCCATAAGATTATTATCCCAATGATAGTTGGAGGAATCCATAAAACGATATGTACTGTTACAGCAAAAGTTGCAGATATAATAGGATCAATACCAAATGAATTCATGGTTAATATACCAAAAAAATCATAAGGACCCCAACCACCTGAAGTAGATGGAATTATACCCGCTAAATTCGAAATTGCTGTAAAGCAAACCATTGCAATAAGTAGTTCACCACTAGAATTCAAATTAGAAGCCAAATCAAATGATTCAGCTATTAGTAAAGCTACTAAAATTTCACATATCCATACCGGAAAAGAAGTTATGATAACTTTGATAAAAATATATGGATTAGTTACAACAAAAATACCTTTGGAAAAATTATTATAAACATTAATTATTGAAATCCTATATTTATTTGGCAAAAAAAATGTAACCAGTAAAATAATTCTCTGAATAAAATTTTTATTATAGAAATTAAAAATAATTAATAATAGGATCATTAAAAAAGGAAAGAATGTAATAAAAACTATTAGAAATTCGTTAATATGAATAGAATTCCTAATAGTTATAAAAAAATGATCCCCCAAAAGAAAACCAAATAAAACAGAACAAAATAATAGGAAACAAAGAATTAAAATATCTGAAAGTCTTTCGATTACAATACTTCCAAATGCAGCAGAAACAGAAATGTTTTCTCTTATATTTAAATATAATGCCCTTATAACTTCTCCTATACGAATTGGAAGCAAATTATTGGCCATATAACCTACTGTAACAACTGAAAGCAAGCTACGATTAGATCTCCCAATTAATGGTAGGATCAAAATTTTCCATCTTTCAGATCTAAACCATAAAGAAAGAAGATAAATTAAAGAAGCAAAAAATAAATAGAAAATATTTATCTTTGATATATTAAAAAGTATTTCTTTAATCCCAGCAATACTGAAAAAAATAACACCTAAAAATATAATCGAAAAAAATATTCCAACCCAAAAATAGTAATTTTTCCACATACAAATTAATATTAGTTCTAATAAATACTAATCCTCACCTACAATATCCTTTGAGAAGAAAACAAAAGAGTTAATTGTACCTAAATCCTTATCGATTTTACGATGTATATAATAATCAAATAGTTTATTTAACGTATCTCTACTTAAAAATAATCCCCCCAAATCTAATATATCTTTATTTCTATAAATTTCTTCAGGAAACCACCATCTATGAACAATTTCTCTACCATAATCAAAATTATTGGGAAGATTATCTAAAAAATCTACTCGATTACGAGTGTTAATAATTATAATTTTTCTATCATTTTGAATAGTAACATTTCCATCTGTATGATCTTGATAATTTACTGATTTATATTTTCTTAGATACCAGTGCCATGGCCATGAAAATCCATCTCTTGTATCAATCTCTATAGGTAAGTTATAACCTAGATTAGACTTTATAGAAATTTGATCAATTTCTTCAACTAATTGATGTATATGAGGAGCAGTTTGAGTATAAATAATTGGTTCTTTTGGAATATCCCCATGAATAAAAGAAGAGAGTATAGTCCCCCTGAAATAAAAAGGTAACAACAAAATCATAATTCCTGATAGAACATATTTTATTGTAATTATCCAATAAATTCTTCTTACAATATAAAAAAAACCTAAAATATAAAACCCTAAAACGATTAAAAATATCCACAAATAAAAAAATAAACTCAATCCATCGTCAATATCATTAAGAATAAGGACCCAAAATAAAGAAAAAATAAATATCGGAAAAATAATAATATATATTTTTTTCAATATTGATAATTTATGCGTAATCAAAGGAGAAAATATTTTAGAAATTAATATTCCCGTTAAGAAAATTGCAGGTATAGTTAAATGAACCTGTAGCCATGGCATTTTTTCACCTGCAAGAGTGTAAAAAATAAAACTAGCAATAAACCAGAAAAAAATAAATTTTAGAAATTTACTCATTTTTGTTGTAAAAGGAAGTGCCAATAAAAAAACATATCCAATAATTTCTAACATCTTAACTAAAAAGGAAGGAAATTCATTGAACTGAAGTAATAAAAGAAGAAAAATTAGAAAAAAAATAACAATTCCGGTAAGAAAAATTATAGTTGATTTAATTGTAGATTTAAACAAACTATAAATTATGAAACATACGGAAAAAAACAATGGGATAAATTCATAGATTGAAGATAGAAAAATATAATAATACCATGGTTGACTACCTCTAGAAACTTCATGCTGAGCCAACCAATAGCCTAAAGATTGCCATATACCTGTAGATATTCCTTGGGGTTGTGTACCAAAATTACTAAATATAACTACAAATGGAATGAAACAAAATAAAAAAATCTTAAAATACAAAAATTTTTTCCAAATCCAACCCAAAAATAACGATAAAAACAAGAATCCCAAAGAAAGGAATATCGCTATATAAAAACCTACCCCATCAGGAGAACCAGTCGGTAAATTAACATTACCAGACGAAGCAGCTAAGGTAATTCCTAAAGGTTCCTGAAAAATAGAAATTATAGGTGCAGATAAAGGCAAAGTTAGGAGAGATAACAGCAAAAATATTTCACCTTCTCTGCTAAAATTTGAAAGACTTTTCCTACCGAAAATCCAATCTCTAATTTCATTCCAACATAACATAAAAAAGAAAATTGCTAGTATGGTAACAACGATGTACTGATTTTCTTTAATGGTAAATCCAATCCCAACTAAAATTGCGGAAAAATAAAGCCATTTATTATTTCCTAATCGAATATAACTCCAGACGCAAAGCACTAATAAAACAGTCGTAAATATTATTAAAATATCATTCCTAGCAAATCTACTAAAATATACTAACGATGGAGAAAAAGTAATTAGTAATGAAATTACAAAAGATGAATATCCGCCGATGATATTTCTAAAAAAGTAAGGCAATAAAATTAGCAATGATCCTATTAATGCTATTGGTAACCTTAAAGTAAAATCGTTATCTCCAAACATAAAAAAAGAACCAGCGAGAAGATGAAAAAGGAACATCCCATGCATTAAAGGATTATGACTATAAGGTTCACCGTTATAAAGTCTATAACTAAAATATCCATGTAAACTTTCGTCATGATGTATAGCTCTATGACCTAATTCAAATAATCTTAAAAATGAACCTAAAATAAATAATCCTAGATAAATCCATATCTCATATCTGTAAAAAAAATTAATAAAATCATACTTTTTTATTGATGATCTTAAGTTATTTGTCAGATTGTGTTTTTTTTGATTAACAGTCCACTTTCCATCTACCCAAGAAGCAATAGAAAAATTTGAATGTAATTGATGTTTTTTAGTTAAATTACTAATTTTCATTTTATTTTGAATAAAATATAACTGCTATTCTGAAAAATTCTAGTCCCAAAATTGTCAAAATCTTCAACATGAATATTAGAAAATTTTTGTCTTTCTCTCGGACCTATAATTAAAATATAATTTTTATAATTTTTAAGTAATTTTACATCTTCAGGGTTATTATTCATCAAAAAAATACGGTCAACTACATTCTTTCTATGTTCAATATCTTGGACTGAACCTCTCCATTGAAGTTCATGAAAAGGCCAACCAATAATTGTGGGAATACCAGTAAACGCAGAAATTCTAGAAAAATCAGAATAACTATCTCCGTAAGATTCAATAATTTTATCGTTATTATTAAGATTTTTCGCAATATAATCAATAACCTCTTTTTCATCCGAATTTGTTTTTGTCAAAAATTGTGCACCATCTATATTAAATTCATTATTAAGTGATAATTTTGTGGCAGTAGTAGATATAGAAAAATAAGTACTTATTAGGAAAATAATTATAATTGGATAAATAAAGAGTTTTTGATATCTATTTGTGTTATTGATAATATTTGTTACCGATACACCAATAACAATACTTAAAAGTATCCAAGCCTGATAGTAGAATTTGAATACTGTATTCATTCTATTCCCAAAAAAATCATTTAAATAAAAATTTTCTGCTAGAAAAATCAAATAAAAAGAGACGAAAATCATACCCAAAATAAATTGTTTAATTACATCGTTACCATAAAAAACTTTTTGTAAAAACAAATACAGAGAAAGAAATGAGATTATTGATAGAAAAAAATTCGTCAAAGAAAAAATAGATGCTAAATATAATCCATTAAATTCTCCATTAAATATTAACAATACTAACAATCTAAGCAATACAGGAATTAAAACTACAAAAATTGAAAATAAAAGTGCTTTTGTTTTATTTTTACAAAAAGATACTCGTAAATTTAAATTCAAAAAAATTAAATATAAAACTGGGATAATAAATAATCCCCAAACAGTTAAAAAATGAATGAATCTGGTGTTGTAAATTACAGGTAGTATATACGGAAAATTAATTTGGCTTTGACTTGTAAAAAAATAAAACCCACTAAAGACAAATAAACCAATTAAAAAACCAAACGTAGAAGGAAAGATAAAATCAAGTATTAAATTTTTTATCTTCGTATTAGATTTCAACCATAATCCAAATACTATCAAAAAATATAGAAGAAAAAGAATTGAAAAATCCCAAAAGTTAATAAACCCAACTGACATGATAAATATTCCAGTAAATAAAGTAATTGGAAAAATTCTAAATTTGGTTATAGCACCATTTTCGATGTGAAATTTATGAATAGAAAAAATACATACTATAGAAGTCAGCACAAATGGTATAGAAATAAAATGGGGATGTAAATCTCCTATTAATATAGAAAAAAAAGGGAATTCTTGAATAGTATAATCAAGACTTACTCCATCTGAACTAAAAGTATTAATAACTCTTGATGAATTCCACCACCACCAATGATCTTCAGGGCGCCAATTATTTGAAGTTATTATATGTTGATAATCAGTTCCACTGTACCAATCCAAAATATTTTCAGGAACAAAATTATAGATATCTAATAATACCCAAATAGTTGATAAGTTAGAAGAAATAAGCAAAGCAAGACATCCTATCAAACCACATAATATTTTAGTCGATAACTTACTGTCTTTTGTAAATAAAAAAATTATGGAAAAAATAGCACTCGCTGACAATCCCACAATAAGAGGGATAGAAAGAGTAAAAATTATCGAATTTGCAATACCTGTAATAACTGAAGTACAAGCAATTAACCAGTATCCAAAATAATAATAAGATATAGATAAACCGCCAAACCAAGCATCATTTGGAGGATTTGTTCCAGAAAAAGTAATTGAATTTAACATCATAAAATCCATAGGTTTTTCAGTCCCCGATATGGAAGAATCGAAACCTTTCAAAAATAATGCTAAAAAGAAAAAAAATAGAAAAATCAAATCAACTAATAAAATATTTTTTAGATTCTTCTTGATCTCTTTATATAATGCTAGATTTTTCCATATTAAATAGGAAGATAAAAACAATAAAATAAATAAAATTGAAATTAGTAATATGAAATTAAGGTTAAACCATTTGAGATAAAGAAATATCCAAGATATTGAACCAATTAAAACTAATCCAATAGTCTTCGAAATACCCCATCCAAAATCTGGCAAAAAATAAAAAATCTTAAAAAAGATAAAGAAAGATAAAAGTCCAATTATATATATAAAAATTAGATAAATAGAAATATCTAAAAACATTACTAAACTCCTAAATATTAGGAAGTATGTTGTCTACAAAAATTTCCGGTTTAAATTCAATAAGCTCATCTATAGATTCTCCGACACCGATAAAAATCACTGGTAAATCTAACTCATTGGAAATAGAAATCAATGCTCCACCTTTACTGCTACCATCCATTTTAGTCATTATTACAGCATTACATGGAATAATAGAATTAAATTTTTGTGCCTGGGTAATACCATTTTGGCCCACTGTTCCATCCATTATTAAAATAGGAAATATTTTATAACCATTAGAATATTTTTGTATAGTTCTATAAAGTTTGCTTATTTCTTCCATCAAATTATTACTTGTATGTAATCTTCCTGCAGTATCAATTAACAAATAATCAGAACCTTTTGATTTGGCGGAGTTTATAGCATCATAAACTACTGCTGAAGGATCACTACTTTTTGAAGATGAAAAAACATCATACCCAAATTTTTCTCCCCATTCCATTATTTGTTCTTTTGCTGCAGCTCTGAATGTATCTGCAGCAGCAATAGATAAAGTAAAACCTCTTGATGTAATATATTTTGATAATTTAGCAATAGTAGTTGTTTTTCCTGATCCATTTACACCAATAATTAAAATAATCTTCTTATCAGCATCGATTAAAGGAATCGTAGGTGATTTGAATAGACTGACAAATTTTTGTCTAATTAAACTAATTATCATTTTAGGATCATTTATTGACTCAACTAACGAGTAATCACGTAAATAATCAATCAATTCCATTGTTATGGAAACATTTATATCGGAAGAAATTAATGATTCTTCTAAATCTTCCCAAAAAGATTCATCTATCTTTGATCTAGAAAAAATATTATTAAAATTTTTTCTCCAAAAAGTCCTAGTTTTTGAATATACTCCAGATTTGTCTTTTTTTAAAAAGTTTTCAGTCTCCATTACGATCTACCAACTATATTTAATGCTATTTCAGCTGCCTTCTGTTCAGCAAATATTTTTCTTTTTCCTTTACCGCAAGCTAATAATTTATCCTTAACATATACTTTAGTTTCAAAAATCATATCGTCATCGTCGGAAATAATTTTTATAGTGTTATATATCGGTAATGCTTCACCAATTTTTTGTAATTTTTCCTGTAAAAGAGATTTCGGATCTTTAAAGTTATTATATGAATTTAGATTATGAATTTCATTTTTAAGACAATTAAGTACAAATTTTTTTACTTGATCATATCCTTCAATCAAAAAAATATATCCACATAGTGACTCAAATACATCTGCTAATATGGATTTCCTCTCTTTTCCAGATAAAACATTAACTCCTGAACCTGTAACTACAAATTCCTCTAAATTCATATTTTCTGAAATATTAGATAAGGTAGATTGACGAACAATTACAGATCTTTTTATAGTTAATTCTCCCTCATCTTCAATTCCAAAATCATTATAAAGGTAATCTGAAATAACCAATTCAAGTACAGCATCACCTAAAAATTCTAATCTTTCATATGAGCCAGTATAATCAGGATTCTCATTTAAAACAGATTTATGAATAAAAGCATCACTAATTCTTTCAGGATTACGAATTAATACTCCTGAATATTTGAAAATATTTTGAACTAATTTTTCAATAGGATATTGATTCAATCGATAGCACCACGAGGCCAAGGAGGTTGAGGACGTTTAATTTCCCCTAGGTATTTTTTATTCTCAGAAACTCCTAATAGATGATTAAACACTTCAACAGATTCTTCTTTAGGTGGAGTAAACATTTTCACAAATAATACCCCCAAAGTATCTGAGTAAAAAGTAGGTGTCCCAAATATACCTAATTTTTCAGCAAACAGATGATCTTGAATAATAGAATCCATTGTTTGATCACTATCAAGATATTTAGAAAACTCATTTTTGTTCATCCCACATTCTACAGCTAAATCAATTACATACTCTCTTGATCTAACATCATGTCTATCAACATGTTTTTTTTCCATAATAGCATTAGAAAAAATATCTCTATAATCTTCACTAATATAACTACTTGCTATACCACCTCTTAAGGGCCAAATACCTCTACTGATATAATCTGATGATTGCTCCCAAGCCTTCCAATCATCTCCATTTTTATTATTAACCTGTTCTAACAAAAAAGATCTCCAATTTATAGATAGTTGATCTCCCAATTCATTCTTTAAATCTCGCAACCAAAAACTTGTTTGCCTAACCCAAGGTCAAGTATAGTCTATAAATACATCGATTTTATAAGGTGTATTATTCATTTTTACTCCTAAATAATCTTATAATTTTATCAGTATCTAAAATACTAAATAACAATATGAATACAAAAATACAAAAGATAGAAAAATATTTTAATAATGAAATTCCTTCACTAATTAGTAATTGTAAAAAAATAGTTAATAAAAACAGTGATATAAAAGCTGTCTATATAGTTGGAGGAATGATAAGGGATATCTTATCAGATATTAAACCATCAGAACCTGATATAGCAGTAGCAGGAAATTTCAATAAATTCGTTAACTTATTATCAGAAAAATACAGGGGAAAAATAAAATTTCATCATAATTTCCTAAGTGCACAAATATATACAAACATATTACATATTGATATCAATTGTCTGAGAACTGAAAAATATAATCCACCAGGAAGTCTTCCGAAAACCAAGGCAACATTAGATATCGAGCAGGATTTAATTAGGAGAGATTTTACAGTAAACTCAATCGCTATAAATATATCTGATATAAATAAATTTAAATTGATAGATCCATATAAAGGAATCGAAGATATCTATGAAAAAAAAATCAAGGTTCTACACAATAAAAGTTTTATTGACGATCCAACAAGAATTTTCAGAGCGATTAATTACAAATATAAAAATAATTTCGAAATTGACCCAGAAACATTTAATCTGATGAAATTATCATCAAAAAACGTTAGAAATTTAAGTAAAGATCGCATAAAAAAAGAAATGAGGATTTTTCTTGATACTGACAAAGTTATTGAAAAAATTAAATTCACCAAAAAGATCAATCTATTTGAAAATATTTCAAAAGATTTATCCGTATTTAAAACCAATCTCCAAAAAACAAAAATTCCAAATAATTTTCTTGAAATATTAGGAATAATTTTATTTGAATCTGACAAAAAACAAATTGTGAAAATTTTTGATTGGATTAAATTAAGTAAAGAAGAAAAATTGAAATTACTAGATATTCATAAAATGAAAAAAATATGTGAAAATTTATCACATGATAAATTAAAAGCCAGTGAAGTTGTGCATTTATGTCAAAATATTTCTAATGAAATACTTAAATCCCATTACATAGTTTGTAAAATAGTGCAATCGAACAATCAGATACTTAAATATTTAAATTATTATAAAAATATTGTTCCAGATTTATCAGCAAAAGAATTAATGAATCTTCAGATAAAAGAAGGAAAAATAATTGGGGAATTATTGTCAATTTTAAGAAATAAAAAAATCGACGGTGAAATTAAAAACAAAATCGAAGCTAAAAAATTCGTAAAAAATTTCCTGAACAATTAATAACCAATTATTTATCTTCATCAATAATAAGATCTCTATGTTTGCCTCCCCACATATGATATCTACTAGATAAACGCTCTCTATGAAAAATATATTGATTTGCTAAAGAAGAGTGTCGCCCAAAACGCTTTCTAGCCCAAATTGCTGCCTGCTCTGGCATTATGTTTTTTGGTAAACCGTACCATTTTATTAAAGCTCTCAAAATATGTCGGTCTACAGGAAAAGATTCTTTTTTATCTAAAGAAAATGCTAAAACACAATCAGCGATTTTACCTCCAACTCCATTAATCGTCATTAGTTTATCTCTTGCTTCAAGATACTCGATAGATTTCAATTCATTCAAAATTATAGATCCGTCTAATATCTTTCTTGCAGCATCTATTACATATTTCGATCGAAAACCTAAACCTATTTTCCGGAAAACATTTTCTCCTGCAACTATGCATTGCTCAGGTTTAGGAAAAGAAAAATCATACTTTCCATCAAATATTTTTTCACCTAATAATATAGAAACATCATTTACATTTAATTTAATCCGAGAAACATTATTTGTACTTGAACAAATAAAAGAAAATAAGCATTCCCATGGATCCTGTTTGAGAACTCTTAATCCACTATAACCTCGAACAGATGGTCCAATGCATGGATCATCTATCCACAAATTTACAAAATCATCAATCTTATTATTAAGAGATAAATAATTTCTAATTGTCGAAATAGCTTTTTGAAAATCATCGTTTTCATTCAAAACATTTATACTAATGAAATCATTATTGTTCTCTAATATATATACATGAGTTCCTACCACACCTCTGTAACCTATATCTACATTCCACCACCTAAAAGCTTGACCGCCATCTAATGAATATTCTAAATCAATATTTTCTTTACTCTCAAATTTCAAAATATCATCTTCCTAAAAAAACTATAATTGCAAATCTATAGAAAAAATTTATAGTTACCATTAAAGAATCGTTTGCTATGGATATAACGATTATAATTTATTGAACTAATTAACTATATTTATCTAGGCTAAAATTACTTTAAAAAAAGGATTTATCTAATGAAAGCTGCAAGAGTAATCTCCAGAAGAAAAATTGAATTTCTCGACACTCCTGAACCAAAAATTTCAAAAAAAGGTGACATTAAAGTTAAAATTGAAGCATTATCTGTTTGTGGTAGTGATATCTATCTTGAATATGACAATGAATTATCCGAAGAAAAATATCCTTTTATCCCTGGAGCTCCATCACATGAATGTGCTGGGACAGTTGTAGAATCTACTGATCCTGATTACAAAGAAGGTCAAAGGGTAATTATTATTCCTGAAAACATAAATGGTATGCAAGAATACTTAGTACAGGATAAACATAAGCTAATTAAATTACCTGACTGGGGTAGTATGTCCGAGTGGGTTATGTGTCAACATTCGGGTACTGTATTATATTCAAGTAAAAAATGGGGGAATATATCAGGAAAGACTTTAGCTATTCTTGGACAAGGAGGAATTGGTCTTTCATTTACTATGCTTGGAGCTAAACAGGGAGCAAAAATTCTTGCTGCAATAGACTTAGAACAATATAGACTAAAAAAATCGTTGGAATTTGGAGCATCACATTCAATTAATCCATCTAATGAAAATATGCTATCTATATCTGAAGAAATAACTAACGGAAAAGGATTTGATGTCGTAGTAGATGCTTCAGGCGATCCCAATGGGATAAACCATTGTATAGATTTAGTAAAAAATGAAGGTCAAATCATCTCTTTTAGTCTTATAAGAGGAGGAAAAACGACATTAGAGTACCAGAAATTTATGAGTAAAAATTTAAATATCGTTTCTACAGTTGTAGCTGTTACTAATCAACCTATTAAGGAAATTAAAGAAATGGTAAATTACAAAAAATCTGGATGGATGGATCCCGGGTTATTAAAAACACATGATTGTTCATGGACAAAAGCTCAGGAAGCACTAGAAATGTACAGATTACGACAGGACAAAATAATTAAAATCGCTATGTCTGTAGATTAATCTGTATCACTAAGTGGATTAGTGGGTCTGGATAATTCTCCTGCCATAACTCCTCCATCGACTAAAAGGGAAGAACCAGTTATATAACTTGCATCATCAGATAACATAAACAATATTGCCGAAGCGATATCTGATGGTCTCCCCCATCTTCCTAAAGGAACTTTATTTGAACGATAATCTCGCTGAACTTTATCGTTATATAGATATTCTGTAAAAGGGGTCCTAGTCCAACCGGGTAAAATCGCATTTGCTCTTATACCTTTATCAGCATAATGAAGAGCAGTAGATTTAGTAAAATGCAAAAGTGCAGATCTTGAAGCACCATAAGCAGAACCATAAGTACCTGATCCATTTAATGCACCCATAGAAGAAATATTAACTATCGAACCACCACCATTTTTACCCATAAATTTTGAAACAATTTTTGTACCAAGAAAAACACCTCTTAAAGAAACATTGATTACATTTTGCCAATCTTCCGTATCAATTTCAGAAATAGGCTTTGGATCTAATATCCCAGCTATATTAACTAAATAATCAATTTTTCCAAATTTTCTCAACCCAACCGATATTACTTCTTCCCATTCTTCTTCTTTAGTAACATCTAAATGAGAATAAAATGAATTATATCCACTCTTAGAAAGTTCAATTATAGATTCTTCACCTAAAATATCTTGCACATCAGTTATTATGGCAGCACTTCCACCTTCCCTAAAATATCTCCATACAGTTTCACCGGCAAATCCCATTTGTTTTTTTGGATTACAAGCAGCTGCACCAGTAAGCATAATAACTTTATCTTTAAATCTATTCATCGTATCAATAATCTATTTTACTAACCAAACTCTATTCTTTTAATCATGAATGGTGCGAGTACACCAAAGACGAATAGAATAACAACAGTTTCAAACAATATATGTAATAAAAACTTTCTTACAAATATATATGAAATAGAAAAAACTATAAATATAATAATAATTATTATTATTATTCTAAATCCTAAAAATTCATAATTCTCATAAGTGAAATAACTTATATATACATAAATTACACTCAGTAAATTCCAAAAGAAAAACATACCAATACTTATCATAATTAGATATGATCTATTAATTTTGGAAATATTATTTCTTATATATGAAAATCGGTCATAAAAAATTAGAAGAAAAAAAATATGACTAGAAAAAATAATACTTATGATTTGCCCAGATATCATACCTACTAAAAGGAGTTTCATAATTCAAATTTATCAATAGGTTTAACAAAATTTACGTTAATATTTTTGGTATTATTTTTTGAAACCTGAATAAAATACGACTCACTTTCATTTTCTGTGAATACATATAAAGAAGGTCCTGAACCAGACATAAAAGTTTTATAGAATCCTAATTTGTTTATATGAGATACAAGATTTTTTTTAGAATCAAAATTTGAAGTATAAATTTCAGAAAAAACATTAGACACTAATTCATATTGAAATTTTTTTCTTTTAATTGAATTTCCTAAAGCTTTTGTTTTTTGTCCTCCAGAGAAATGATTTTTATTTACAAAATTAAACATTGTTTTAGTTTTGTTTATATAAGAATTCACAGGAGTAAAAATAATCATATTACCAATTTCAGGTCTAGGTAATTGTTCTATAATATCTCCTTTTCCGGTGACAATTGCGCATCCTCCGCAAATTAAAAAAGGCACATCTGATCCTATATTAATCCCTATTGAAATAAGTTCGGATAAATTTAATTTTAGTTCCCATAGTTTATTAAGAGCTCTTAAAGTAGCAGCCGCATCTGATGATCCTCCTCCTAAGCCAGAACCTATTGGGATGTTTTTTTTTATCTCTATAGAAACATTGTCAGTTATCCCTGTTATTGATTTTAATTCAAGATAAGCTTTTGTAATAATATTTTCTCCAATAGGAGGTATATCATCATTATTAGAAATAATTTCAAATTTTCGCGAAGGTTTAATTGTAATGTAGTCATATAAATTAACAGATTGCATTACAGAATAAATATTATGGTAACCATCATGTCTTTTATTTTTAATTTCTAAAGTAAAATTAATTTTTGCAGGAGCTATTTCTGTAATTTTATTCATAAAATTTTCAACTAACTATCAAAATGTTTTGACCAAATATAAGTTAAATTATTTAACTCTTTTATTGATAATGTAGAAGCTCGCCTAGTATGATCTATATCTGATTTATATAAAACATGTTTAACTTCATCTATCGGAATATTTAAAGCTCTAGAGATAGAATTATGTAATTGTTTTCTTGGCAATTTAAATGCCGCTTTAGCCAAATAAAAAAAATTATCAATATTATCTATATCTATATCTGGATGAATGTGAGGAATTAACTTAATAACGGAAGAATCCACTTTTGGAGGAGGTCTAAAAGAAGTTCTATCCACATTGAATAAAATCTCTGCTTTGGCATAAATCTGTACAGATAAACTCAAAAGACTAAATTTTCCTTGTTTAGCTATCATTTCATTTGCAACTTCTTTTTGGACCATAAAAACCATCTGAGTAGGAGGTTTTTTTAATTCTAAAAAATTTCTAACTATTGGAGTAGCAGCATAATAAGGTAAATTACCTATCACAGAATATGGAGTCAAAAATGATCTAGGCAAAAATTTCAAATCAAAAAATCTTGCATCGACATTAAGAACTTTTACATTTTCTTGTTTACTAAATTTTTTTGATAACAATTTACTTAAATTAGGATCATATTCGATAAGGAAAATACTGTGTTGCCCAAATTGATTATGATTTTGAATTAGATGATCGGATAAGGCACCAGTTCCCGGACCAACTTCAATTACTGATTCACAACCATTAAACAAACCAGATTCGACAATCTTTTTTGAAATTTGATTGTCTATCAAAAAATGCTGACCTAATTTTTGTCGTGCCATAAAAAATAAATAGTTATACCGTGCACCCCTAAATAGACCTCAATCAATATCAATATAATAAATTCAGCCTCAGGACCGATAATCCTATGGCACCCGAATAATTCTGTTTACCGCTGCTACTTTTCAGTCCTGACGGAATTTGCAGACATTCGCCGCATAGGGTCGCCCCATCAATAGATAAAACTATTATAATCAATAAAAATCTTGGCCTCAAAAGAGGAATTAGGCCTCGCTATAGCGGATTGCAAGTACAGGGCACCGCTAACTCCCCGCTTAGCACGGCAATAAAATATTACTACTTATTTTTAGATCAAGATATATATATTTCACTATGATTAATCAATTTTAAATTGTTAAATAACAAAACTATACATATTTAGTTCAAATTTTAAGTCATAACTTAATAATTATTAAGTTAATACAAAATATACCCCTAGATTAATTCTTATTTCCTTAATATTAGAAATAAATTTCTTATGTAAAATATCAATGAATGGTTAATTTAACGTAAATGTCTAGAAATAATAAAAATGTCAAATAAATTTCTTATAAAAAGTGCAGTAATACCGGTTGCAGGTATCGGAACAAGATTTCTTCCTATAACTCGGAGTGTACCTAAAGTGCTTCTACCATTAATTAACAGACCAATAATTGAATATGCTGTTCGAGAAATAGTTTCATGTGGAATATCAGATATTATTTTTGTAATGGGAAGAAATATGAATATAGTAAAAGAATACTTCGATGAGAAATCTGATCTATTGAAATATCTAAAAGATTCAAATAATTTCGAAAAAATTAAAGAACAAGAAGAAATCTCAAAATTAGCGAATATTGACGTTGTATATCAAGATAAAGCTTTGGGTCTGGGACATGCTATTTTACAATCTAAATCAAAAATAAAATCAGAATATTTTCTTGTAGTTCTCCCAGATGATTTAATTTTCAACGATATCAACGCCGTAAAACAAATACTTGAGGTACATAATAAATTGGGTGGTACATGCGTAGGATTAAAAGAAGTACAAGAAGAAGAAATTTCTAATAAAGGTATAGTTGAAGGAAAATTGATCAAAAAAAATATTTACTCACTAAGTAATATGGTAGAAAAACCTGAAATAGTAAATGCTCCTTCTAATTTATCTATCATTGGCAGATATATACTAAATAAAAAAATTTTTGAATTATTAGAGAAACAGTCACCTAGTGCTCTTGGAGAAATACAAATAACTGATTCTATAAAAAATTCTATGAAATTTGAAAATGTTTATGGAAAATTAATAGAGGGAGAACATTTTGATGTAGGAAACCCTAAAGGTATGTTAGAAGCTTCAATTTACCTGACAAATCAAAATAAATAAATCAATTCTTTTTTGGTTCATTTAAATTCAAAACTGCCATAAAAGCTTCTTGAGGGACTTCTACAGAACCAACCATCTTCATCCTTCTTTTCTTACCTGCTTTTTGTTGTTCTAATAATTTTCTTTTCCTAGTAATATCTCCCCCATAACATTTAGCCGTAACATTTTTTCTTAACGCCTTAACATTCGTTCGTGCAATAATTCTTCCTGAAATAGCTGCCTGGATAGGAACTTGAAACATTTGTCTTGGTATTAGATTCTTTAATTTGTTTACGAGTAAATTACCCTTTTGTAGAGATGAATTTCTATGTGTTATCATTGAAAGTGCATCTACAGATTCATGATTAACGAGTATATCTAATTTCACCATTTCAGATTCTCTTCCATCCATAATTTCATAATCCATTGACGCAAATCCTTGAGATGCAGATTTTATTCGATCATGAAAATCTACTAAAATTTCTGAAAGAGGAATTTCATAGGAAATTAAAACTCTAGCAGTAAAAGATTTATCATCTTGATTAAATCTTTGCTCTTGAAGATATTGTAAATTTTTTTGTTTCCCTCTTCTTGAAGTGACCAATTCCATAATATTCCCAATATATTTATCTGGTGTAATAATTGACAATTCTACCCATGGTTCAATAATCTTATCTATTAAACGTGATTCAGGTAGATATGATGGATTGTCAACAAAAAGTTCTTCACCACTTTTTTTTATTATCTTATACTTAACGCTAGGTGCAGTAGCTATAAGATTTATTTCAAATTCCCTTTCTAATCTTTCTTCAATAATTTCCATATGTAATAATCCAAGAAAACCACATCTAAAACCAAAACCTAAAGCAGTAGAAGATTCAGGTTCAAAAATCAAAGCAGAATCATTAAGTTTTAATTTTTCTAGGGCATCTCTTAGAGCAGGATAATCATCTCCATCTGTAGGATAAAGACCAGTAAAAACAACAGGATTTATAGGCTTATAGCCTGGTAAAGCACTTGTAGATTGACCTTCTAAAGTAACAGTATCTCCTACGTCGATTCCTTTTAAATTTTTCAAACCTGTTGCTATAAATCCAACTTCACCTGAATTCAAACTGTCAGAATCTTGTAAATCAGGAGAAAAAAAACCAGTTTCTAAAACATCAGCAGTAATTTTTGATTTAATAAATTTAAGTTTCTGCCCTTTTTTTACTAACCCTGAAATAAGTTTAACATAAATGATAACTCCCTTATATGGATCATAAATTGAGTCAAAAATCAATCCTTTCAAGTTTTCATCATTAGGGAATGTAGGTGGTGGAATTTTTTTGATCAAACCTTCAATTAATTCCAAAACACCTTCACCTGTTTTAGCTGAAACTAAATATATTTCATCAGATTTAAACCCGAAATATTGATTAAGCTCTGAAATTACAGATTCAGTATTTGCAGATGGTAAATCAACCTTATTAATCACAGGAATTATTTCTAAATTATTATCTAATGCCAAATAAACATTTGCTAATGTCTGAGCTTGAATTCCTTGAGTCGCATCAACCAACAAAACAACTCCTTCACAAGCAGCAAGAGATCTAGAAACTTCATAATTGAAATCTACATGACCTGGTGTATCAATAAGATTAAGCTGTATTTCTTCAGCTTCATTAGATATATAATTTAGCCTGACAGCTTGTGCCTTGATAGTAATTCCTCTTTCTTGTTCCAAATCCATAGTATCTAGGACCTGATCAGTCATCTCTCTTTTATCTATCGAACCTGTTAAATCTATTATCCTGTCGGCCAATGTTGATTTTCCATGATCAATATGAGCAATTATTGAGAAATTTCGTATGTTCAAATTCTTCATTTAATAAATCATTTGATTATAAATTTTTAATCAATCAGTCCGTTTTGTGGATTCATCCATGGTGCCCTACTTGAAAATATTTTTGGCCTCCCTACTCTCCCAACAGGCATATCTATTAGTACAGGCTTTTTTTGTTTTAAGGCTTCTGGGATAAGATCTATTATTTTATCTGGAGTTTGAGCTCTCATACCAACGGCACCATATGACTCGGCTAATTTAACAAAATCAGGGTTAGAAAAAGATGTCTCATAGGTTCCACCAAAATCATCATCTAAATCCCTAGCGACATTTCCATAGGCACCATCATTATAAATTATTGTAACAACATTAATACCATACTTTACAGCGGTCGACAATTCAGAAGAATTATACATAAAACCCCCATCTCCAGATAAACATATAACGGGTTTATCTGGGTTGCCGATTTTCACACCTAAAGCAGTAGGAAAAGAAAATCCTAAATTCCCTGAATAACCTGAATCAATATAAGTTTTAGGATAATAAGTCGGCCAGTGAGGTCTACTGTAATAACCTAATTGTGTCATCCCAGCAATAAAAAAAGCGTTTCGTGGTGTGCCCTCACGTATAAAATTTAAGTACGATTTTTGAGGTTCATTATGTTCTTCAGAACTTTCATCAATTTTTTTTCTAATTTCAGTAGTTATTGAAATATTATCTTTTAATTTTTTTTCAGAAATAGGATTTGATTTTTTTGAAATGGTGTTTAAAAATTGCTTTATATCCCCAACTATTCCTATACTATTTTTATGAACTTTCCCAATGACAGATTTATCAATATCAATATGTAAAACCTTAACATTTTCTTTAATAGGATTTCTCAAAGAAAATCTAGTCCCAATTGCAATAATTAAATCAGCATTTTCTATGTAATTTTTCAAATGCCCAAAAGCACCAATGGATGAACCTAGACAAAGAGGATGATCGTCAGGAATTACACCTTTTCCACTTGCTGAAGTAATTACGGGAATTCCTAGTCTATCTACAAAATTTATAAATTCTTTTTCGGAATTTGACCTTGCAATCCCTCCTCCAGCATAAATAACAGGCTTAGAAGCATTTGAAATAAAATTAACAACTTCTAAACATTTTTCAATTTGAGGAACAGTATTATTAATTGGAATTGGTTCAAGCAATTTAACCGGTTCTGTTTCAACCATAGTTTCGGGTGGTAATTCTATATGAACTGGTCTAGTACGACCACTTTTGGATTGATTAAAAGCGGTATGTATAGCATCAGGAACTTCATTAGGCCTAAAAATTCTCTTTTGCCATTTCGTGACTGGTCTTGTTATCTCCATTTGATCGTTTACCTCATGAAGACCACCTAGATCTTTACCTATTGTCTTCCTAGGAATTTGCCCAGCAATCAAAACAACTGATGAAGATCTAGAATAAGCAGTAGAAAGACCTGCGCCAGCATTATATATACCTGGCCCAGGGACTACTAAAGCAACACCCGTCAATCCAGTTGATCTATAAAAACCATCTGCCATATAAGTAGTAGCTTGTTCGTGACGGGGTACGATTAATTTTATGGTAGGTTCATCTCTTAGAGCTGATATTATCCCATACATCTGGACTCCTGGAAGGCCAAAGACCACTCCAACACCCTCCCTAACTAAAGATTTCACCAAAGCTTGCCCGCCAGTTAATTTACTCACAATATTTTATATTTACTATTTTATTTTCCATATAAAATATTATACGTAAAATTTTTATCTAATTCAGACATAATAAATAAAAAACAATTTGATTAAAATTTTCTAAAAGAAATGAATACATTAGTATATATATAACGTGAATAATTTGATAAATTCAATAATGGTTTAAAGACAAAAATTGATTGGAGGTAAAAATGGTTGAATATAAGTGCGATTGTGGAATGGGAGTATCAGGTCTAACTTGTACACAAGATGGATGTGGAACACCTTTAGTACATGAAGTAATAGAGAAAGATGACGGTTCTACTGTCAACGTTTCGAAATGCCCAAAATGTGATGGGAAAATTAAATCCCCAATGTGTTGTGGTGCCGATATGACTGCAGTATAAATCTGCATAATTTATTAGATAAATACATCCTAAAATCTAAGTTGTTTATTTGATGCCCTGTCTACTATATGAGCTTCTCCTATAGTAAAGTTATCGAGTGCGTCTTCATCAACTTCAATACCAAGACCTGGTTTATCAGGTATTTTTACTCTACTTTCTCTGTTTATTTGAAATCTTTCTGTTAAATTTTCTCTGATGGGATGTGGTGTTTGGTCAAATTCAAGTACTGATTCATTTTGATATGGAATATTATTTTGTCCAATCTGATTTATAGGCTGAGCGGATAATGCATGTAATGAAGCTGAAAAACTAATTCCAGTACCCCAAAAATGCGGATTGAATTTAATACCAAAAGATTGGGCCATTAAACCTATTTTTCTCATTTCCGAAATACCCCCAACATTACAAACATCAGGTTGTACTATATCAAAAACTCTTTTAGCTAATCTTTCAGAAAATTCCCACCTTGTAGATAAACTTTCACCTCCAGAAATAGGAATTGGAGAATTTTCTTGTACAAGTTTATTGGCAACATCATCTCTAGATGCACATGGTTCTTCAAACCAAGTTAAATCATAATCAGAAACCATTTTTGAAAATTTGATTGCAGTGATTGGATCATATGACTCGTTAGCATCAAACATTAGATTAATATCGTCTCCAATAATTTTTCTCACTTCTTTTATACGTTTTGCATCTTCCTTTAAAGAAAGTGCACCAACTTTCATTTTCATCCCAGTAAATCCTTGTTCTAAATATCCCGTAGCTTCTTGAAGTAGAGGTTTTAAAGAATAATTATCAACATAATATAACCCTGTAGCATAAACAGGAATAGATTCATGGATTCTTCCACCTAAAATTTCTGAAATAGAAGTATTAGCTTTTTTACCTGCAATATCTAATAACGCTGTATCGATAGCAGAAATAGCATATATCCCAGATTTTGCAAAAAAATGACTTTGATAAAGAGATCTGTATAATTTATTCCAAATCACTTCAAAATCTTTAGAATTGGATCCTATAACCATACTAGCTATGGATTTAATATCATCTATTGATTCTGGAGATCCATAAGTTTCACCCCATCCAATAACACCATCATTAGTAATAATTTTTATGACTATAATACTTCTTAAATCAGTCCACCTTTGTGACCATCCAAAGGGTTTCTGTAATTTAGATTCCAGATAACGTATTTCTATTCGTTCTATCATTTAGAAAAATTCCTCAGTAAAAATTATTTGGTGCGGGAGGAGAGAGTCGAACTCTCACGCCTTGCGGCACTAGATCCTAAATCTAGCGTGTCTGCCATTTCACCACTCCCGCAAATATAAAATTATACAAATTATACAAACCTAATTATTTTTTCCCATGAATTGAATACACACAGGCGCAGGAATGTCCAATTTATTACCTGTGAATTCTAATAACCCAGAAGTACGATCCCTATGAAAAGAAAAAATGTCGCCAGAATCCTGGTTCGCTACTAAAATCATACTCTCATCAGGTGTTATAGAAAAGTTTCTAGGTGTATGACCCATTGTGGTTTGATTTTCTATATGTTCAAGTATTCCTGTATTTTGATTTATTCTAAAAATCGCAATAGAATCATGTCCTCTATTAGAACCATATAAAAACTTCCCATCTTTTGAAACATGTACATCTGCTGTGCTATTCGTTTGTGAAAAATTATCAGGTAATGTAGAAATTTTTTGTTTCTGTTTCAGTTGACCAGACTCCAAATTATAATCATATACAGAAACGGTAGAACCTATTTCATTGATTACATAAGCATAAGGAAGGTTGGGGTGAAAATCAAAATGCCTTGGCCCTTCACCTTTATCAGTCATTACATTCAATTCATCACGTTCAATTAATTTTTTATTCAAAAAATCAATCTCATATACTACTATCATATCCTTACCCAAATCACAAACATAAACAAAACGATCATTAATATCGATTGAAATCGAATGGGCATGGGGTCCTTGTTGATTTGATAGTAATGATCCGTTTGTTTCAGATGATGAACCAATATGTTGATGAAAATCACTATGCGAAAATAATTCACCATCTGAACCTAAAGGTAACAAACAAACACTTCCAGAATGATAATTAGCTACGATAATATTAGAGCCAGAGCTGTCTATATTTATATGACAAGACCCTATCCCAACAGTAGATTCAGAATTTAAAAATTTTAATGAACCATCAGTATTTATATTGAAAGCTGAAACAATTGCATGATTCACTGGATCTGTAACTTCACTTACGGCATATAATCTATTCATTTTGGGATTTAATTTTAAAAAAGAAGGATCAGATACACTTTTATCAACAAAGATTTCCTCCATCTTACCAGAATCAACATCTAATGTTACAGTATAGATTCCTAGAGATCCTCTAGTGGTATAAGTTCCTACAAAAAACAATGATTCAGTAGACATACAATTCTCCAATAATAATCATTTCCACATTGATAGATTAATATTAACATCTAAAATATTTTTTCCTAGTAAAGTAAACATATCTTTTTAAAATTCTAAAAAATATGTAAAATTTAATCAGGCATTGACTTTTCAATCCTCTTCAGTAGGGAGCCGAAGTGGAGCTGCTGCAATCATTCCTCCATCAACCAAAATGGTTTCACCATTTACATAACTTCCTAAATCTGAACACAAGTATAAAGCAGCATTCGCAATATCACTTGGTAATCCTCCTCTTTGAGTTGGAAGATCTTTTGCGATAGAATCTGGATGAGGTATACCATCGACAGAAGAAAAATCAGAAGAATTTTTTGGTAGCGAATTGGAAATGGCTCCAGGAGCAATACAATTAATATTTATACCCTTACCTCTTAAATCTACTGATAAACCTTTTGCCATTCTTATAAGACCTGATTTAGCTACACCATAGATAGTCCAATCAGGCATAGCAGCATAAGCATGAACACTTGCAAGGGAAATTATTTTCCCTCCGTTACCTTGAGAAATCATATGTTTTGCTGCTCGTTTAGCACCAAAAAAATATGCTTTCAAGCTTAAGTTCATCACTTTATCCCAAAATAACTCATCCACCTCCCAAATATTTCGATCTTGCGGTTGTAAGATTGCATTATTTATCAAAATATCAATACTTCCAAATTGATTAACAAACTCATCAATTAAAGATTCAATACCATTAACTGTTGATACATCGTACTGTAAAAAAGAAGATCTAACACCCTTATTTTTTGATTCTTCAACAACAGAATGAGATATTTCATCATTTACAATATCATTGATACCCACATTGGCACCTTCAGAAGCAAAACGTAATGCTATACCTCGTCCTATTCCTTTTCTAGATCCTGTAATAAGTGCATTTTTTTTATCTAATAATCCCATTTTTTTTATCTACCTCATTGTTTTGAATGTTATATATGATATTATTGAGCCACATTTAATAAAAGGGTAATAATTATATGCATAAAACAATTTCAAAAAAATGCGTTTGTATGTGCATTCCTTTAAGGGGTGATATTTAATTATTTAAATTTTCAATAAACGTAAATTCACCCCAGTAAACTACTGGGGTATTTTTTTTATAGGAAGGAAAAATTATGAAATTCGATACATTAGCACTTCACGCAGGTCATCAACCTGATAGTGATACAAATGCTAGAGCTGTTCCAATTTACAGGACAAGTTCATACACATTTAACAATACAGATCATGCAGCAGATCTGTTTGCTTTAAAAATTTTAGGGAATATCTACACCAGGATTCAGAATCCAACACAGGGAGTTTTAGAAGAACGGGTATCAGCATTAGAAGGGGGAGCTGCAGCACTTGCCCTAGCTTCTGGTACAAGTGGTGTTTTTAATTCCATAATCAATATATGCGAAAATGGAGATGAAATTGTTTCCGCAAATGATTTATATGGCGGAACATACACTATGTTTAACGATATCCTTCCTAAATTTGGAATATCTGTTAAATGGGTTGATCCTACAAATCCAGCAAATTTTGAGGAAGCAATTACTGATAAAACTAAGTTGTTATTCTGTGAGACTGTAAGTAATCCAGCTCTCCATATTGCTGACACAGAAAAAATTTCTACAATTGCACATAATCATGGAATACCTTTGATTGTAGATGCAACATTTACTACTCCGTATCTTCAAAAACCAATAGATTATGGAGCTGATATATTAGTTCATTCATTGACAAAATGGTTAGGTGGTCATGGAAATGGAATTGGAGGAATAGTTGTAGATTCAGGAAAATTTGATTGGACAAATGGAAAATTCCCATTAATGACCGAACCTGAATCAAGTTATCATGATGTACGATGGGCACTCGATATTCCTGAAGCATTAAGACCTATTGCTTATATTTTGAGAATGCGAGTTATTCCACTAAGAAATTTAGGTGCTTGTATTTCTCCAGATAACGCTTGGACATTTCTGCAAGGAATAGAAACACTGTCATTAAGAATGGAAAGACACTGTGAAAATTCATTGAAAGTTGCAGAATTTTTAAGTAATCATGACAGAGTAGACTGGGTTAGGTATCCGGGTCTAAAAAATGACTCTGAATATGATCTAAATAAAAAGTATCTGAAAGGAAAAGGCGGTCCACTTGTAGTCTTTGGAATTAAAGGTGGAAGTGATTCAGGAAGAAAATTCATTGATTCTTTGGATTTATTCAGTCACCTTGCAAATGTTGGAGATGCTAAAAGTCTGGCAATTCACCCTGCAACAACAACTCACTCTCAATTATCAGAAGAGCAACAAATTGATGGTGGAATTACTCCAGATCTTGTAAGATTATCTCCAGGTATAGAAGATAGCGATGATATTCTTGCTGATCTTGATCAAGCATTGCAACAGTCTGTTTAACATACACCAAATGAAATGAACTTCAATAAAGGGCTCATAGAAATTAATCAGCTAGATGAGCCTTCCTTAAATATTTTTAATGGAAGGCTCATAAAAAAAATCAATCTCGCTTACGAGACGTATGGTGCTTTAAATACTAATAAAGATAATGCGATTTTATTGTTCCATGCTTTAACCGGTAGTCAACATGCTGCAGGAGGTAATATTACTGGTCCTGGATTAATTGAAGGGGATAATATTAATGACAGATGGAATGAAGATATGCATCAAGGGTGGTGGGATGGTTTTATTGGACCTGGGAAGGCATTAGATACAAATAAATTTTTTGTAATATCGATAAATTATATAGGAAGCTGTTATGGCTCTACAGGACCAGCTTCATTTGGATATGATGGTAAAAGATACGGATCCAGGTTCCCAAAAATAACTTTATCAGACATAGTTGACAGCCAAATAAGCTTATTAAAAAGATTGAATATCTCTAAATTACATGCTGTAATTGGAGCTTCTATAGGGGGTATGATGTGTCTTAGTCTATCTACTAGGTATCCACATTTAGTTAAAAATGTTATACCTATTGCCGCAGGAATAAACACAACGCCACTTCAAAGAATTTTAAATTTAGAACAGGCCTTCGCAATAGAAACAGATCCAAATTTTAATAAAGGAGATTATTACGATTCGGTCTACCCAAATAAAGGTCTAGCTCTTGCAAGAATGATTGGGCATAAAACATTTGTTTCTCTTAATGAACTAGAAAATAGAGCTAAATCTGGAATAATAAAGTCTGCTGATGCATTTACTTGGTACAAACCAAGTAATGAAATTGAATCATATATGCTACATCAAGGAGAAAAATTCACTGAAAGATTTGACGCTAATTCATACTTAAGACTATTAGACGCATGGCAACGTTTTGATTTAGTTGGAGAATCAAAATCCAAAACTAAATTTGAAGTATTTAATAGTTCTAAAGGACAAAACTTTTTAATATTCTCAATTGATTCAGATGTTTGTTACTACCCCGAACAACAATATGAATTAGCATCCTTATTAGAAAAATCTAGTATTGAAAATGTTCACATTACAGTACATTCTAAACAAGGTCATGACTCATTTTTGTTAGAACCTAACCTTTTTACACCTCATATCAAATCACAATTAGAAAATGAAATTTAAAATATGTTTAAAGAACATGGGATAAATATTTTAAAAGAAAAAATAATATCAGGAGAAAAATTGATAGGTGTTTCATTAATTCCACATAATGCTTTCAATTATATTGATGAAATAGTTTCCCTTAAAAAATATAATTTCGTTGCAATAGATTCTCAACACCAACCACTAAATGAAGAAAAATTGTCAAAATTTTGCCTCAAAAGTAATGACCTAGGATTGCCTGTGTTATTACGTATAAAGCACAGAAATGAAATTTTTCTTTCAGGTAATTATTTAGATCTAGGTGTTAGCATGATCGAAGTCCCACAAGTTGAAGATATATCAGAAGTAATTAATGCAAATTTATATATGAAATATCCATCTATAGGAAAAAGAAGTTGGGGAGGAGAAACAAGGGTATGTATAAATGAAATTCCTGGAAGATTAGAGTATAGCTCATGGTGGAATAAGAAATCAGTTTTTTGGGCTCAAATAGAATCAATTAAAGCAGTTAATAATGCCAATTTATTTGCTATAAATGGAGCCGATATATTATCTTGGGGACCAAATGATTTAGCCTTCAATTTAGAACAAAACCTTAAAGATCCTCTCAAAAGCGATGATGATTGTATAAATAATGTACTTACACAATTAAAAGATTCGAACACAAAACTTTGTGTTCGAACGTATAGCGATTATGATATTTCAAAATATAATTCTATGGGTGTCACATTATTTCTGGATGAAACTATACTCGTTGCTTAACTTTCTTCAAGAAAAAATAGAAATCATAAATGCTCCGATTAAAATAAATACTAATCCAGATATTTTGGTTTTAGAAATTTTTTCATTTAAAAGGAAATAGCCCATTAAAACACCAAAAACTATACCTATTTCTCTAAAAGGGGCTACATAACTGACTTGAGAAATTTTATAAGCATTCAGAACTAATAAATATGCAGTAAGTGTACATAAACCTCCAATCAACAACGAAATAGATTGTTTCTTAAATATGGAGCAAATATTTTTAAAATTTCTGACTCTAGAATTAAAAAAATAAACACTTAGAGAACTGGGCGCTAAAACAAAAAACAAAAATATTATTGGGTCAATTATTTCAACTGCTTTTTTATCAACAATAGAGTAAAGGGCTATAAAAAATCCAGTTGACAAGGCGTAAAATAAACTCAAATAAGAAACATTTTGTTTAATGTTTTTTATTTTAATAGTTCCTAAACCGACGATTATAACTCCGCAAAAAATTAAAAATATTGATATAGCGGAAAAAAAATTAATTTCCTCATTTATCAAAATTATAGCCAGCAATGGAACCAATCCCACAGCTGAACCTCTAGCTATGGGATATCCAGTTGACAATTCAGATTTTACATAAACTCTACTCAGTGAAAAAAAATAGAATGCATGAATAATCACAGTAGCTAAAATATACCACCACCCATTATTTGGAATACCAGAAGTAAAATATACATAAATTGCAAAAGGGAAAATTAAAAATCCTCCAATCAACGAAACAAGAAATGTAGATATTTCAGGATTTTCAGATCTTCGAATAATATAATTCCAATACGCATGAAATCCAGAAGAGATTATAACCAATAGAATTGCAATGTTAGTCATAAATTGTCAATAACCTTTTTATTAATGATTCATTAATAAATAACATAAAAAAATGCTATATAATTTTTGTTCTGATATTAAATTTAACTTTTGTAAACAAAATTATTAATGTAATGAAAAATCGAAAAATTCTTCTCATGGACAGGCCTTCCTTCTGGGGAGCAGAACCACAGCACTCAATAAGGAACCTGTTGACAGAGATTCGAGAAATAGCCACAGATTTTGACGTGGAATACATAGAAGAACAAGCACTCTTGGACTCTGAAGAAAAAGGTAAGAGGACAGAACTAACCCGGCGTTCTGTAGGTAATGCTGAGATAGTCGTCGCATTCGATCTGGGAATTGAAGCCTTCCAGGAGGCTAAGAACTTAAAATGGCTACATATATTGGGGGCGGGGGTAGATCACGCTCTTTACGCAGAACTGGCTGACAGCGATGTGCTTATGACATCTTCCAAAGGAAACGGCGGGATCCCCATGGCGGAGACCGCCTTAGCATACATGCTTTTCTTTCAAAAAAACATTTTGCAAAACCTGAAAGCCCAACAAAGTAAGAAATGGAATCCTGCCGTAAACAGGGAACTCAACAAACAAACTGTGGGGATCATTGGCCTTGGGCATTCTGGGGCGGACCTGGCTCAAAAATGTAAGGCGTTTCACATGCGAACTCTAGGCCTTAGACGGAGCGATAAGCCTTGCCCGGGAATAGACGAAATGTTCTCCTATGACAGGTTGCAGGAATTTCTTCGGGAATCAGATTTTGTTGTCATCACGGTCCCAAATACAAAGGAAACCAAGGACATGTTAGGGGATTCGGAGTTTGAGGCGATGAAAGATACAGCGTACCTGATAGTTACGTCGAGAGGAGGGGTCGCTAATGATCACTCCCTTCTAAAAGCACTAAATAAAGGTTGGATAGCTGGGGCCGCACTCGATGCCCACACTGAAGAACCTCTCAGTCAAGACAACCCTTTCTGGGAAGCTCCGAACACCATCATAACGGCTCACATGGCATCCACCGGTCAGTGGATTGAAGAGAGGACAAGCGAACAACTATTAGACAATATAAAGCGTTATGTAGATGGAAAAACTCTGTTGGCCACAATTAATAAAAAGGTCGGATATTAGTTCGAGAGTTGTTTAAATATAGGTTAACTATCTGTAAATTATTGTGTGATCTAGTAAAGATCACACAAATATACTAACTAATAAAAAAGGAAAAGGATTATATGCTCACTTTAGTCCCGAAAGAGATTGAAAAATATGCTGTAGAAAATTCTCAGTCTCACGGAAAAATACTTCAAGATTTAGTAGATGAAACATCAAAAAAAAGTGATGCTGCAATTATGATCTCTGGTCCGACAGTCGGAAATTTTCTTAGCATGTTAGTATATCTAACTAACGCAAAAAGAGTATTAGAAATCGGAACTTTTGTAGGCTATTCAACTCTAATGATGGCAAAAAGCTTACCTTTTGATGGAGAAATAATTACTTGTGATATTGATGAAAATTCTACTGCGGTTGCAAAAAAATATTGGGATAAAGATCTATCAGGAAAATTGATTAAACTTAAATTGGGAAAAGCTCTTGAAACTATGGAAAAACTCGAACCAGGGTTCGATTTGATTTTTATAGATGCTGACAAAAAAAACTATCCACAATATTATGAAAAATCCTTATCTCTTCTTTCTGAAAAGGGAATAATTATTATAGATAATGTTCTATGGAGTGGAAAAGTAATCAATCCAACTGATGAAGATTCTAAAATAATCGACGATTTAAATAAAAAGATAAATTCTGATATTAGAGTAAATAATGTATTGCTAACTATCAGAGACGGACTTATGTTGATTAGAAAAAATTGAGTTACTTCTTTCTAGTAAAAATTCCAAAAACAACAAAAGGAAAACCCCAAAATAAACCGCCGATTAAACCCAATAAAGCAAATGTCCATATCGGTTCTGAACCAGTCCCTCCAAATGAAGGTCCCAAAACCGGTATAACAAGAGTTAACATTGAAACTGTAATAACTACCAAAGTATTTTTTTTGAGAAATCTTGAAATTATTATAGATAAAATCAAAGGGATAAATAATGAAATAACAAATTCCCAAAGTTTAAAAATTCCATCGGTTGACAAAAGTAAATTCATTAAATGAAACGTCACACCAGTCAATAAACCTACTAGACCAAAAATTATCCAATTTTTAAAACTTCTAAACATATATATTAAATAATCCTAATGTTTATAAAAAATATCAACACAATTTAATTTGTTAAATTTTAATATTTATAATGAAAATTCAACTAAAAAGATTGTAACTAAAACAGTGTAGATAAACTAACAAAAAAATTAAAATATTTTAGGAAATATAGTAAATTTAATATAAAAATATTAATTTATCTATATAAAATTTAACCGAATATAACGAAAAAAAATCAGGGATTCAAATGACAAAAAAATTAACTTTATCTTTATTACCATTCTTAATGTTTTTTTCTATATCATGTGGAGTTGTTGATACAGAACAAGTATCTGAAATAGTAGCAAAGAAAGAAGAAATCACACAAATAAGAACTCAAAAGATAGACCCATTATTAAACAAAATTTCTGATATAGAAAACGAAGTTAAACCTTTAGAGAACAAAATTAAATCCCTTGAGCGAGAAAAGGAAAAATTATTTTCTGAAATGGAAAAATTACAAGGTGAAAAAATTAATGAAATACGAGTTGCATTTAATGAACTGAAAAATGAAGATAGAGCTTTAATTGATGAACTAAAAAAAATCGATCGAGAATTAGATAATTTAAAAAAGGAAGAGGGTCAAGCGATTAAATCATCTAACGAAAAAAAATTAAGAGAAATTAAACAAGAAGAAATAGAAATTAAACAAGGTTTCGATAAATTTAAAACCAAAAAGAATGAAGGCCCTCCCCCTGAAATTAAAGATAAAATTGATAGATTAACTGAAGAATTTCAAACTAAAATTTCTGAACTTAAATCAATTGCAAAGAAAAAAAGTTCCGATCTTAATCCAATGACAAAAAGAATTGTTGGAGAATATGAAGATGCTTATCAGGCAAAATACAGTGTTCTAAAAGAAAGATACGAGCAACTGGATAAACACAGAAAAAATTTGTCTACTCAAAAAAAAATTACTCAGACACAAAGAAATTTAGATAAAGTTAATGAAACATTGGCAAGTTTGGGAGTTGGAACCGGTGATGAAAATGAAACAGTGGAATCTCTCGAAAAACAAATTGCTGCTCTTGTAGAACAAATTAGTCAAACACCAGAAAAAATCACCGACCCAAAATGGACTGCAAAACTTACTGATGGTTCGTTGAAACAAGGGACTCCTGAATATGAAAATCATATAAAAAATGAAACAAAAATTACAAATCCAGATTGGAATGATCTTAACAAACAAAAATCTAATAAACAAAGATCATTAGATAGAAAAAATAATAATAATAATGACGAAAAAACACAAAACAGAATAAAAGATAATACTGAAAGAAAAGAAAAATATATGGTTGATCTTGCAAAATTCCAAGATCAGCTTGAAGAGATAGGTATCACTGGAATTGACACATCTGAAACAGATGGTGAAATTGGTGCATTAGAATCAAAAATCACTTCACTTCAAGAACAAATACTCGGATTTGCTGAGGAAGATAAAACTGTGCAGGATCCAAATTGGACTGATCAACTTTTAGTATTAACCAACGAAGTAGATTTAGTTAACCAAGAACTCCTTGCTGCCGAAGAAACTGTGAATTCAATAGAAGTATTTATTCCTGACCCAAATAACCCAGATGCATTAATCCAAAATCCAGATTACACTTCAGCAGATGCTAATTATGCGGAAGTAGCTTTAAAAAAATCAGAAAAACAACAGCTATATGAAGCACATATACGTAACCAAGGGTCTATTGTAAACCCAGATTATCAACAACTCATAGACCAGAAAATTGAATTGGAAAATGCTTTATCTGTAAAAGAGTCGGAAAAAAATAGTTTATTAGCTGGTGGTAGTGGGGAAGGATCTGATTTACCCGATACTGAAGCTGCAATTTCTCGAGAAAGATCTAATTTGAAAGAAAAAATGGAAACAATGAGAAGGGACCATAATAATTCCAAAAGAGATGTACAAGATCAAGCAAAAGCTGAATCAAAAAAATTATCAAATCAAATAAAAAAAGATTCTGAAGTTCAAGAACAAATTATTCGAAAACAATATAAAGTAGATATGGCAAATCTGAAAGCAGAGGCAAGTAAAAAACCTAAAGAATTAATAGATTTACAAGAAAGAATGTTTGAGCTATCGAAAGTAAGAAATGCAATTAAAGATGAAGGAGATGTTGCAAAAGATAAATTGACCGTAAAAGCAGATGAAATGTTGGCTCAGCGAAAAGTAATAAGAGAAAAACGTGATGAAGTTGAAAAGAGAAGAAGGATTCTTGAAGATACAAGGGACGAAATATGGAAGGTAGTTATACCTGTAGAAGAAAGTGTTAAGGCAATAGAAACTGAACTGGATTCTCTTTTTGTTACACTCTCTGAAGCATATGAATTGAAAAAACAAACACCGAAAGAACTACAAACCATAGAAAGAGAAATCGAAGACCTTGCTAGAGAGGCTGAATCTGATATCTTGACATTGATTACAGATGCTATGACTGCCGCAGAAGAATTAGAAAATTCTAGTCCTCTGGATTTCACCCAGTTTCAAATTACCGATGATGAAGAGGAACCTGCAGAATAAATTAAGATTCATCATCTGGTAATAATGGGATTTGAGTTTCTTCCGAATTCAATTCTCGAGTATTTCTATCTATTGGTAACACCTGCAAATCTTCAGATTTATCCTCGATTACATCGAAATCTCTGAATCGTCTAGCTGTAACAAAAACTCTTGATTCTAGAGAACTTACTGCATCATTAAAAGAGGATACTGCTCTATCAAGTCCTGTACGAACATTCTTAAAATGTTTAGAAAAAACTGATATACGTTCATATAATTGCTTACCTAATAACGAAATCTCAGTCGCATTCTTCGCTAAAGATTCCTCTCGCCATCCAACGGCTACAGCTTTCAATACTGCTATAAGTGTTATAGGGGAAGCTAAAAATACATTCTTCTGCCCTGCCCACTCCATTAAACCTGGATCCTGATCAAGTGCAGACATAAACATAGAATCATTTGGAATAAACATAATTACAAGTTCAGGTGATGTAGGAAATTGTTTATAGTAGGATTTTGAAGATAGAGAATTTATATGATCTTTAGTCTGTCTTAGATGTTCATTTAATTGGAAATCTCGAGATTCAATATCTTCAATTTCAGACGCTTTTAAATACGCTTCCATTGGAGTTTTTGCATCTACAACAATTTTCTTTCCTCCTGCTAAATTTACTGTAAGATCAGGTCTAATATTGATATCTTCATCAATAATACTAACCTGCTCAGAAAAATCGCAATAGTTGGTCATCCCTGCTATTTCAACTACCCTTCTAAGCTGCATTTCACCCCATCTACCCCTTACAGAAGGTCTACGTAATGCAGTAGATAAAGTTGAAGTTTCATTAATTAATGATTGAACTTGTTGTTGAAGTGATGATTGAGACTTTATTCTATCTCTTTCTAAATTTTCAATTTTTTTATCTACTTCTTTTAACGTTTCTCCAACAGGATTAACCAGTTTCTCTATAGAAATCTGCCTTTTATCAAGATCTAATTTTGCTTCACTTTGATACTTATTTAAATTTTCTTTCGCAAGTGTTAAAAAAGATTCGTTATTACTTTTTAAAGCCTGTGATGCAATCGAAGAAAATGTTTCTTTTAATTGTTCATTGTTAACAGTATTAGAAGAAATTTGATCCTTGAGAGATTCTAAGTTCTGATTGGCTGAAGATAATTTTGGTCTCCAATATACTGCTGAAGCTAGAACAGCTAAAACAAAACCAATAATTCCACCAATTAAATATTCCAAAATACAAATCCAAATCCTAAAAGAAATTTATATATAGAAATATATATTAAAGATAGAAATTATTAAAGTTTTTAAGACACAAAGAAATTTTTTCTGTAGAAGAAGTTTTGTTATGGGAATAAACAGACTCCATCTATCAATAATT
>PBDR01000003.1 GCA_002717385.1 Chloroflexota bacterium | reverse complement strand
TATTCCCTTTTCGCTCGCCGCTACTAAGAGAGTCTCGGTTGATTTTTTTTCCTCGGGGTACTTAGATGTTTCAGTTCTCCCGCTTACCTCTAATTCTTCACAGAATTAGTGCCTCAAAATGAGGCGGGTTTCCCCATTCGGGAATCCCCGGCTAAACTCGCTAGACAGTTATCCGGGGCTTATCGCAGCCTTGCTACGCCCTTCATCGGCTTCTGGCACCAAGGCATTCCCCATGTGCCCTTAGTAGCTTGACCCATCTTAAGGAATCAAGTACATGATCTCGGAGAATGCAAAATAAAATTTTCAATTGTTAAATAACACACTTTTCCATATAATAATACATGGGAAAATTTGGCTAAAATCGAAAGATATTAAATAGCCATAACAAAAATTCTATTACTTTTAATCCTTCATAGTCAACAGTAGAATAGTTTAGTTTGAAAAAAATAAAATTTATCTAAACCATTAACATGTATATTACTTGGTGTAATTCAATATCTTTTTAAGTTATATTTTTATAGTTGTTGAAGAAAAAATTAAACTTATATGAAAGTTAAAGACATTAATTATGCCTGCATATGCAGTAATAGGCGGCCAATGGGGAGATGAAGGAAAAGGAAAAATTATTGATTACCTAGCGAGAAAAGCATCCGTTGTAGCAAGGTATTCAGGTGGTAACAATGCAGGGCACACTGTTATCAACGATCAAGGCAAATTTGCTTTCCATTTAGTACCATGCGGTATAGCATGGGAGAATGTTATGAATGTTATCGGAAATGGTGTTGTTGTTGATCCAAATATACTAATTGACGAAATAACAAAAATAAAAAAAGCTAATCTACCAGGCAAAATCTTGATATCAAATAAATCTCATGTCGTAATGCCATATCATATTGAACTTGATCAACTTGAAGAGAGATCAAGAGGCAATACTTCTATAGGTACCACAGGAAGAGGTATCGGTCCAGCTTATGTGGATAAAGTCGCACGTTCTGGAATAAGGATGGATGAACTATTGTATCCTCTTAAACTTCAAGAAAAACTAAGTGAGATAATAGAAGTAAAAAATAATATAATCCAAAAAATTTACAATGGAAATCCTGTCTCTTTAGAAAATACCGTGAATTCTATTTTTCGTTGGAATAATTTTCTGTCCCCATATATAGATGAAATAAACCATTTATTTGAAAAAACTTTAAATCAAGATAAAAATATTATCCTAGAAGGAGCTCAGGGTTCTTTATTGGATATCGATCATGGTACATACCCATATGTAACATCTTCCAATTCAACCATCGGAGGAGCAATAACTGGCTTAGGAATACCTCCAAAAAAAATAACCAGAAATATTGGAATCTATAAAGCTTATTGTACGAGGGTAGGCTCTGGTGCTTTTCCTACAGAAATCAAGGGTAAAATAGGCGAAAAAATTCGCCAACAAGCAGGAGAATTTGGAACTACCACAGGAAGAGGTAGAAGAATAGGCTGGTTTGATTCAGTTGCTGCAAAGTTTTCTTCTAACATAAATGGCTTCAATTCAATTGTTATTACTCGTCTCGACACTTTGGATTCTTGGAAAGAAATAAAAATTTGCACAAAATACGAATTAGATGGAAAAATAATTGAAAATTTCCCAGTTGATCACGAAAAATTATCACAATGTAAACCTATTTATGAAACCCTGGAAGGATGGAATTCATCAACATTTGGAATTAGTGAATATTCAAAACTTCCTTTAAAGGCAAAGAAATATCTATCTTTTATAGAAAAAAAATTAAATATCCCAATAAATCTAATTTCTACAGGACCTAAAAGGGAAGAAATTATAGCTATAAAAGATCCAATTCCATGAATAACTTTAAAAGATTTCTACTCTTCTAAAGTTTTTATAATCACGTCTGCCAATAATTTAGAATTATGTCTAACAACTGAACCTTCAAGTTGAATAAAGTTTTTAACTATTAATGAATTTGCGAAACATTTGACATTTTCATCTACAGCAACCAATTCTGCTTGTTCAGCTTTATATGATTCAACTATATTATTAGGTAACTTAGCATCATTCAATAGTACCGCATCTACTTTCGTACTATCTAAATAACGCAAAATCTCAGAGATAAATTTCGAAGCATTATATCCAGAAGTTTCTCCTAATTTTGTCATTAAATTAGAAGCATAAATAACCTGACCTTCACTGGAATTAATTGCCTGTTTTATTTCTGGTACTAAAAAATTAGGAATTATACTAGTATATAAATCTCCTGGACCTAGTAAAATTAAATCAGCTGACATAATTGAATCAACAGCCTTTTGGTTAACTTTCACAGGTTTATCTAGGTATATTTCATCAATAGCAGGAGTTGAATCGGATCTTAAATCTATATCTGATTCTGAACGAATTACGTGCCCATTTTTAAGTCTAGCGCATAAATTTGATTGATCAAAAGTTACTGGTATTACTTCTCCTTTAGTTTTAAGAAGAATAGATAATTCTTCAATCGCCTTTTCTAGATTTTCATGAATAGTAGTTAATGCAGCTAAAACCAAATTCCCAACACTGTGTCCGGATAATGAAGACTCTGCGTCAAATCTATAATTTAAAACATTAATCATTCCTTTAACAGATTGATCATCTGAAGAACTCAATGCCAGGAGGCATTGTCGAATATCTCCAACAGGTAACAATCCAAATTCTTCCCTAAGTTTACCTGAGCTACCACCACTATCAAACATAGTAACTATTACTGATATATCTAAATCTTTCTGAACCAATCCTCTCAAGGCAACGGCCGAACCGGAGCCTCCACCTATAACAACTATTTTTGAATTACACTTTTTAGACATTTATGCACATTTTATTCAAGAAAATAACTAGAAAAATTTTTACCATATAATAAAATTATAGATCAATCTGATATTGATCAATTATTGGATCAAATTTTTTGGAAAAATCACCCAATTCTTCACTACTAGGTATCATAGGTAACCGAGAAGGACCGACATCAAATCCTGAACGATTGATAGCATATCTAATTGGTATAGGATTCGTTATAAAAAATAAAGCATTAAATAACGGCAACAATCTTAAATGTTCTTTAGCAGCAAATTCTATATTACCTTCTAAAATTAAACCTATCATTTTTTTGACCTGAGTACTAATAATATTTCCTGCAACACTTACTACACCATAACCTCCAGTAGAAACAATAGAAAAAGTTTCATTATCATTACCGCTCCAAATATTAAAATCTTGATCTGTATTTTTAATTATATAATTTATCTGATCAAGATCACTCGAAGCTTCTTTAATACCTATAATATTAGGAATTTTAGATAATTTTAACGTCGTTTTTAACTCCATATTTAATGAAGTTCTAGAAGGGACATTATAAAGTATTCCTGGAATAGAAACTGAACTTGTGATTTTTTCGAAATGCTGCAATAAGCCACCTTGTGTTGGTTTATTATAAGCAGGAACAGTAAGTAATAACCCATCTACTCCTATTTTTTCGGCTTCTCGTGAAAGTTCAATTGATTTGATAGTATTATTATCAGTTGTACCAGCGATAACTACGCCATTGACTCCAACTGCATTTTTAACAGCTGAATATAAATTCAGTTTCTCTTCATCAGACATCGCTGGAGCTTCACCAGTAGTACCACCTATAACTAATCCATCAGACCCATCCAAAATTATTTTTTTTGCTAGATCTCCAGCTCGACTATAATCAACGTCACCATCTTTAGTGAACGGAGTAACCATAGCCGTAAGTAATCTACCTATTGTCGGCATAAAATCTCTCCTTTTTTAATATTTTTATTTATATTATCGATTAAATCTCTCTGGGTCACGTTTCTTGACCTCATTCAATATTTGTAACGCATTTAAAGACGCACCTTTTCTGAGATTATCGCAAGACAACCATAAAGAAATTCCATTTGAAAGAGATATATCTTTCCTTACCCTACCTACAAATACTGAATCTTGCCCCGAAGAATTTAATGGTGTTGGATAATGATTGCTATCAACTTTATCGAATACTTCAATTCCTTTGTATGCATTTAAATTTTTTAATACTTCATGAATTTTGACATCATTAGAAAATTCTATTTGTACAGATTCAGAATGAGAAACTCTAACAGGTACTCTTACACAAGTTGCTGAAATATTTATTGAATCATCATGAAGTATTTTTTTTGATTCATTAACCATTTTCATCTCTTCTTTAGTATAACCATTAGAAAAAAATTCATCTACGTGAGGTAAAAGATTAAAACCTATAGGATGCGGATAAACTTCTACTTCATAGTGATTATCATCTATCATTGCTTTTGTCTGATTAATTAACTCTCTTTTTGCTAGACTTCCAGTACCAGTTACTGCTTGATAAGTTGAAACATTTACTCTAATAACAGTTCCTAGGGTCCTTAAAGAATCTATCACCATAACAAGAGGTGTCGTCGTACAATTTGGAGTAGAAATAATGCCCTTATGCCAATCTATATCATATGCATTAACTTCTGGTACAACTAAAGGAACTTTATCATCCATCCTGAAAGTTGAACCATCATCAATTACTAAAATTCCTTTAGCTTTTGCAATAGTTGATAATTCTCTACTAACTGCTGAAGTCGCAGATATAATTAATACATCCAAAAAATCAAGCATATTTTCATGAAAACTTTTAACAATCAAATATTTATTAGAATAGTTAATTTTTTTTCCCTCTGATCGTGGAGAGGCTATAGCTATAATATTCTCTATAGGATGAGAATTAGATTCCAATATCTCTAATGCCACTTCTCCAACCGCACCGGTTGCTCCAACAATTCCAATTCTTATATCTTTAATATCTAAAAATTTATTCCCGGTCTTTTTTTGCATAAGATATTAAACCTCAAATTACTAATAAATAATCTTTTATTTCAAATCTAGCAAATCATCCAAGCCAACAATTAATCTATCCGCGATAATTACCTTCCGAATACCCATTAATACCCCTGGCATAAAACTTTCCCTGTTGATTGAATCATGTAATATAGTCAAAGTCTGACCTGGACCTCCAAAAACTACTTCATGCCTTGCAACACGTCCAGGGATTCTTGCACTATGAATATTGACTCCTTCATATATACCACCTCTTGTTCCTTTTAAAGTTTCTTCCAATGTATCATTACTTTCAAATTTTTTACCCTTATATTTAGCAATCGCTTTAGCTATAGAAATTGCTGTCCCAGAAGGGGCATCTATTTTCATTTCATGGTGAGATTCTACTAAGTCTATATAATCAAAATATGGAGAAGCTATAGAAGCTAAATGCATTAATAAAACTGCTCCAATTGCAAAATTTGATGCATGTAAACATCCAATTTTACTTTTTGTAGCTAATGAACTAATTTCGGTTAAATTTTTATCAGATAAACCTGTTGATCCAGAAACTACTGAAATACCTCTTCGAATGCTTTCAATAAAAATTTCATTAGCGACATTACCATTTGTAAAATCTACTACAACATTAGGTTTAATTTCATCCAATAAATCAGTAAAGGAAGATTTGATTTCTATTACATCTCCAGAATAAGGTAAATTGATTTCATTTTTTTTGGACTTCACATCTACTGCACCTACAATTTTCATGTCATCTGATTTGTCAACAGCAGATATGACGGTGGATCCCATTTTTCCCATAGCACCATTAACAATCACCGAAATTATAGATTTAGTTTTCATAATTTTTTTCCTATCAATATTTTGAAGATGGAGGATTACGACGGGATTCACCATCATATCCACCCACAGAACGACGATTCCTATTACCCCTAAATCTTTCATCATTGTTATCTCTTCTTCTATCTCTACCATTTCTATTTCTATCATTTCTTCGACCAGATTCTCTACGTTCTTTTACTTTATCAAGTGATTCATCATCTAAAACGGCTCTGTAAGAGAGATCAACTTTACCCATATTATCTACATTAATCACCATAACATCAATTTGATCACCAATTTTTACAACTGACTCTACTTCATCTACACGATCATTAGATAATTCACTTATATGTACTAAACCATCTTTACCTGGTAATATTTGAACAAATGCGCCAAATTGCATTATCCTAACAACTTTACCATTATAAATTTCACCAGCTTCAACATCCTTAGTTAAATCATTTATAGCTTTTTCGGCTTTCGTTGCAGAATCACTATCAGTCGCACCAATTACAACAGTTCCTTCATCATCTATGTCTATTGTGACTCCATACTCTTCGATCATACCTCTAATCACTGAACCTCCAGAACCTATCACTGCTCCAATTTTGTCAACAGGTACCTTTAAAGATATCATCCTAGGTGCATTTTTATTCAGTTCTGACTTAGGTTCACTAATTACGGTAGAAATATGATCTAGTATTTCTATGCGGGCAACACGTGCTTGCTCTAAAGCATTTTTCATTATTTCAAAATTTATTCCTTTTACTTTTATATCCATTTGTAATGCAGTTATACCATCTTTAGTACCAGCTACCTTGAAATCCATATCTCCACTGTGATCTTCAGCACCTTGAATATCAGTTAAAATAGCATATTCTTCATCATCTCCAGTTATAAGACCCATAGCAATACCAGCAACAGGATGTTTTATCGGAACACCCCCATCCATCAGTGCTAATGTACCTGCACAAACACTCGCCATAGAAGTTGAACCATTTGAGCTCATAGTTTCAGATACCAACCTGATAGTATATGGAAATTCATCTTGAGATGGTATTACTGGATATAGAGCTCTTTCAGCAAGTGCACCGTGACCAATCTCTCGTCGACCAGTAAAACCAAATCTCCCTGTTTCTCCAGCAGAATATGGAGGAAAATTATAATGATGAATGAAAAATTTATTAGTTTCAGGTGAATAGCTATCCAATTTTTGGGCTTCACCCGATGAAGCCAAAGTTAGAACTCCTAATATTTGTGTTTCACCTCTGGTAAATAAACCTGATCCATGAACCATTGGCAGGTAACCGATTTCGGATACAAGTGAACGAATCTCAGTTAAACTTCTACCATCTGGACGATGTGAGTCTTTTAAAATGGCTTCACGTACAGTCTTTTTTTCAACATCATAAAGAGTATCTTTAATAAGAATAGGATCGTATTGATCGGAAAGATCATCTATAACAGTCTTCATTATCTCTTTGATCTGATCATTGCGAGATTGTTTGTTTTTAGGATTATATAAAACATCTTTAATTTGTTCACCTACAGCTTCAATTGTTGCTTTTTTAGCATCCTTTTGCTGTTTAGTAAGATCAGGAATATCCCATTTTTTATTTCCTATTTCTTTCCTCATATCTGAAATTAATTCAGATATCTCACCATTAACCTCTTGAGCAAGTCCAAGAGCCTGTAACATTATTTCTTCAGAGACAAACTTCGCTCCAGCTTCAACCATCATTGTAGAATTACCATTTCCAGCAACAGTTAACTCTAAATCACTTTTCCCCAATTCTTCATAAGTGGGGTTAACTACCAGTTCTCCTTCAATAAGTCCTATAACAGTAGCCCCAATAGGATCTTCAAATGGAATATCAGAAATAGTCAATGCCGCAGAAGAAGCAATAATATCCAATATAGGATGAGGGTTCTCACCATCTGAAGAAAGGACAGTAACGATAACTTGAACTTCGTTATAAAAATTTTTTGGAAATAATGGCCTTAAAGGTCGATCAACTAACCTACAGGCTAAAATTCCTTCAGTTGACGGACGACCTTCTCTCTTAAAAAATCCTCCCGGTAATTTTCCTGCAGCGTAAGCTTTTTCTACAACATCAACAGTGAGTGGCAAAAAATCCGCTCCTTCACGTACTTCTTTATTGGCAGTTACAGCCGCTAACACCATAGTATTTCCATATTGAACAGTTACAGCACCATTTGCCTGATGAGCCACTCTACCATTTTCTATAGTTAATGGTCTACCTGCAAGATTCATTTCATATTTTTTTAACATAATTATTTATACCGTTTTTGTTTGTAGATAATAGAATCAACCAAATTAAAATAAATAGAAGTAAAAATTAATCTGCAAAATATATATCTTTAAACTTGTTATATATTAATTTTTTTGGGGTACGTATGGTAATGCTATTTCCGTAAACCTAAAGAGTCCAAAATTTCCCTATGGGCATTAACATCAGATTTATTTAAATATTTCAACAATCTTCTTCTTTGACCAACTAACTTCATAAGACCTCTTCTAGTCGAATGGTCTAAATTATGTGTTCGCAAATGGTCGGTTAGATCCGAAATACGCTCAGTCAAAAGTGCTATTTGTACTTCGACTGATCCAGTATCCTTGCCATGTTTTCCATGTTCTTCCATTAATGAAGAACGTCGGGACTTATCCACTTATACCTCTCTTAAATTTCTATTTAAGCTGCAGATTGATTGGTCTTTACATCACTTCCTATTAGTTAAATGGATTTGATATCAGCTAAAATTTTCTCTTATTTTTTTTTATAAACATATAGTATTCTATCATGTTAAAATCACCAAAAGTGTCATGTACGCGTCATATAAATTATCCAATTTTAGCCTTTTTATGAGTATTAACTCCCAAAAAGAGCGAAACTTCTTATATCTCTGTACCTTTTTTTGCTTGACAGTAATTTCATATAATTAATATGATTATGCACGGTGAGTACAAGTTTTCGGTTAATTACGTGTCCTAAAATAGGTGAAGTTTAATTTGTATTACTGTAAACTGTACACCATAGTTTGGATAAAATGACAAGTTTAAGAATGGAGGACTGGGCCATATGAGAGGTCTTTTCCGATTAAGGTTTGGAACCTATATATTAATTGCTATGCTGTTTGCGTCAATGACGTTGGTGGCATGTGCTGCTGGAGCAGACGGAGCAAATGGTGCTAATGGTGCTCCAGGTAAGGATGGTGCCGTTGGGCCCGCTGGGCCTGCTGGTGCAGATGGAGCTGATGGTGAAAATGGTAAAGATGGTGCCGATGGTAAAAACGGTAAAGATGGTGCCGATGGTAAAGATGGTGCCGCTGGAGCTGCTGGATCCACTGGTGCCGATGGTAAAGATGGTGCCGATGGTAAAGATGGTGCCGATGGTAAAGATGGTGCCGATGGTAAAGATGGAGCTACTGATGTTGGAGGAATTTCAGTGGTTGGCGGTCAAGTTGAAGCCCTAGAAACAGTTGATGCTGATGGCAATTCTACATGGAGTGCTCAAGTGACTGTTATAGGTGGAGGATTTGACTCTGGATCAGTAGATATTTCTAGCTCTGCTAGTGGAGTTTCTGGTTCTGCATCTGCCAATTCTGATGGTGCATTTTCTGAAACCTTTACTATGACAGTTACGCCTGATGACTTAGGTGTGCCTATCACAGTAACAGCTTCTGCGGGAAGTAAATTAGCTTCTACCGGTTTCGTTGTTGTAAACAATGAAGATAACTGGGTAAGAGCTGATTAAGTAAAATTATTTACAAATAGAAAAGGGCTTGTGTTTTTATTAGGCCCTTTTTTATTTGTTGATCAGTATCCTAACCTTTTCAAGTCTCCGACCACGGACTGATTTAACAATCATCGTCAATCCTTCGACACTGATCTGGTCGTGTATATTTGGAATTCTTCCCGAAACCTTCATAACTAACCCGCCAACAGTATCAAATCCATTAGTACTAATTGAGGTACCAATAGTCTGATTAAGTGAATCAATAGAAACTCCAGCGTCAGCAACTACTTCGGAGTCACTAACTTTTTCTATAATTGGTACGAATGTATCGAATTCATCTGTTAGCTCCCCTACAATTTCCTCAATTAAATCTGTTACTGTAACGAGACCAGAAACGCCACCATATTCATCGACTACCACAGCTATTGAAGTACTTTGTTCTTGAATCTCTCTTAAAAATTTTTCTAAACTTTGAGATTCAGGCACATGCAAAGATTTCCTAACTAAATTTCTTACAGTAGATTCGGGAGAAACATTTTCATCTAAAGCAGATAAAACATCACGTGCATAAGCAATCCCCACTATATCATCAATTGAATCTCCAAAAACAGGAATTTTACTATGCCCACCCTCAGCTTTCATTAAATCAGCTACCTCAGCAATTGTAGAATCTTCGGAAATAGATAGAATATCTACCCGGGGAACCATAATTTCTCTTACTTTAACACGATCCATTCTCAATACACCCCTTATCATACGTAATTCTTCTGATTCTTCTGGGATTACAGCATCTTCAAGATAATCGAGGCTTTCCTGAAGAGTAGCATTCATATGATCCTCAACATTGACCTGTATATTCCTTATGCGAAAATCGATCAAAAACACAATAAAATGTTTAATAATTGGTATCAGAGAAATACGTTCTAAAATAAATTTATACCAACTACAAAATTTCCTTGCCGTAGAAAGATTGAAACCAATTATAAAAAAAGTTACCCCTTGTATAACAAAAATCAAAACACCCGAAATAAAAATATTTGTAATAACCATCCCGAACGAACCATTCCAAAATGATTCACTAACATTAATCCCCATTTTATTAACTAAAACTTCAGAAATAGAATATATGTTAATAGAAATTACTAAAATAAATAATAATTGTAAAAAATTGGCCATAAAAAATGCTTCATTGGTAATTTTATTATTCTGAACATCATCACTGTTAATTGAGTTGTCGATCTGTTCTTTAGATGTTGGTAAAGCATTCCTAGGAGAAAAAGAATAGCATGTAATTAAAGTAATAAAATAAAACATGGAAAAAATTATTAACGCAACAACATTATAAACTTCATTAAACATTTGAATTATCTTGATTTTTTTTATTTCCTTTAGAAATGGGTTTAGCTGGAGATCCAACAACCGTTTCGCCAGATTTAACGTTATTTTTCACTACAGATCCTGCTCCTGTTCTCGAATTTGAAAAAATTTTTACAGGAGCTATCAACATAGTCCCAGAACCTATAAAAACATTATCTCCTATAAAAGTAGAATGCTTTAATTTCCCATCATAATTACATGTTACTGTTCCTGCACCTATATTAACATTTTTCCCTAATTTAGAATCTCCTATATAACTAAAATGAGAAACTCTCGAATTAATCCCAATTTTAGAATTTTTTATTTCAGCTCCATTACCAATTACGCAGTTATCTTCTATTTTACTATCATTTCTGATACGAGAATTTGATCCTATTATACTATTTTTACCTATAAATGAATTTGAAATATGTGAACTGACCACTTTAGCACCATAATCTATTTCAGAATTTTCAATAATTGTATTCGGACCAATTTCTGATTTAGTTCTGATAATGGAATTTCCTCTGATGTGAGTCCCAGGATGAATAACAGAATCTGATTCTATTATTACTTGTGAATCTACATAAGTGTTGCCAGGATCAATAACTGTAACTCCTGAAATCATATGCTCTTGAATAATAGAGTCTCTAAACGCTTTTTCGGCTTTCGCCAAATCTGATTTTGAATTGATTCCTATTGATTGTTTTTTATCTTTGACCATAGTATAAGATGTTTCCCTTTCATTAAGGGATTCATTAAAAACATCTGTTAATAAAAGTTCTCCATTATTAGAAATTTTAATTTTGGATAATTTATTTTTTATCCAATCTTTTTTGAAACAATACCAAGATGTATTAATTATATCTATCGATTGTTGAGAAACATTCAGGTTATTTTGTTCCACAATGGATTGTATTTTCTTTTTAGATTTATCAACTAATACTCTTCCATATCCAAATGGATCTTCAATTTTTCCTACTAAAACATTAGAATTTGTGTGTAATTCTTCCATTCTTTGTAACATTAATTTAATAGTATTTGAATCAACTAAAGGAACATCACAAGGAGCAACAACTAGAGTACAATCATCTTTGATTTTTCTAATAGCATTTAATAATGCATCTCCGGTACCATTCGGATTTTTTTGAATTGTAAATTGTATTTTTTTACCATAATTAGATATTTCCGCCATAGAACTAATTTCAGGAGAAATTACAATAAAAATCTTTTCTATTCCTGACTTCTTAAAAGAATTAATTACATGATTAAGTAAATATTCTCCACCAAGTCTTTGGAAAGGTTTTGGAATAAATGATTTCATTCTTGAACCTTTTCCAGCGGCTAAAATTATTCCAACGTTATTCAAATTCACCTACAATTTACTGATATTAATAATGATAAATCTTAAATATCAAGAGTCTTTTAGAATTATATGATTTAATTGTAATCTCATATAATAATTATTCCATTTTTATGTAAAATTACTTCACGAAAAGTATTTGGAGAGGTGCCAGAGTGGTTTAATGGGCACGCCTGGAAAGCGTGTGTGGGTTTTAAAGCTCACCGCAGGTTCAAATCCTGTCCTCTCCGCCAAAAAAACAATAAAAAAAGGCCCCCATAGGGGGCTTTATTTATTTATATTTTAATACTTGAAATATTTAATAATTCTTTTATAAAATCTTTATCGTCTAAAAAATTAAATTAGGAAAAAGTAATTAAAAATCGTGACAGCTGAATCAAAAAAAACAAACCTAGTCATAGTTGAATCTCCTGCTAAAACTAAAACTATTGAAAAATATTTGGGTAAAAATTATACAGTAATTGCATCAGTAGGACATATTAGAGATCTTACTAATGATGGTAAAGGAGGTTTAGGTATAGATGTGGAAAATAAATTTACTCCTAGTTATCTAATAGATGCAGATAAGAAGAAGGTAGTTAAGGAAATTAAAGATTTATCTAAAAAAGCAAATAAAATATTTTTAGCAACAGATCCAGATAGAGAAGGTGAAGCTATAGCTTGGCATGTAGTTGAAGCAGCAGGATTATCGAACAAAACCATTTCTAGAATTAGTTTTAATGAAATTACCGAAAAAGCAGTAATACAAGCTTTCGATAATCCTAGAGAATTAGATCAAGATTTAATTGATGCTCATAAAGGTAGAAGATTTTCAGATCGTATAGCTGGATTTAGAGGAAGCAGAGTACTACAAGCTAGTGTCAAGAGTGGTCGTAATAAAGGTTTATCGGCTGGGAGAGTGCAAACTCCTGCTCTTGGCCTTATAGTTGATAGAGAAAGAATTATAGAAAATTTCAAAAAACAGGAATATTGGTCAATTTCTGTAAATCTAGAAAATCAAAAACATTTCCCTATAGTATCCAAACTCCATTCAAGAACAAATAATAATAAAAAAATTCTAATTACTGACGATCAAACAGAAATAAAAAAAATAATAAATAAAAATAATAATAATAAAGAATTCATAAAATCAGAGGAACAATCCAAATCAATCAAAAAAGATTTAGAAAATTCAAATTTTGTTATCAAAAATATTAAAAACCAAGAAACAAAAAGTAAACCACCTGCCCCTTTTATTACAAGTACCTTACAGAGGTCTGCTTCCGCCAATACTGGTATTATACCTGCACGCACCATGTCTATAGCTCAGAGTTTATATGAAGGCGTAAATATAGGTGGATCAAATACTGGGTTGATTACATATATGCGAACTGATTCAACTAATATTTCTGAATCATCACTATCAGAAATAGGTGATTTCATAAAAGAAAAATACGGAAATAAATATACCATCGGACCAAGAAGATATAAATCTAAAAACAAAAATGCTCAAGAAGCCCATGAAGCAATAAGACCAACATCTATCTTCAACACGCCTGAGAAAATTTCTACATATCTGAATCCAGATCAAAACAAAATATATAAACTTATTTGGAATAGAGCAGTAGCAAGTCAAATGTCTGACTCAATTTCACTAATTACAACAGTAGATATTTTAGCCACGGGCAATAAAGAATATTTATTACAATCTAAAGGAGAAGTAACAAAATTTGAAGGACATAAAATATTATCAACATCTAAGATAAGTAATTCTGAATTACCTGAACTCTTTGAAAATGAATCTTTAAAACTAAATAAAGTAAATTCAACAAAGAAATTTACAGATCCACCACCACGTTACAATGAAGCTTCTCTCATAAGAAAAATGGAAGAAGAAGGAATTGGGAGGCCATCTACTTACGCATCTATAATACAAACCATTAAGAATAGGGAATACGCTCGAATAGAAAAAAAGGCATTAGTACCAACACCTACTGGAATAACCGTCACAGATCAACTGAGAAAAATTTTTAAAAATTGTACTCAAAATATTAATGATCTTAGATTTACATCAAACATGGAAGAAAAATTAGACCTGATAGCAAATGGAAAAGAAAATTGGATAGAATTTTTGGAAAAATTTTATTCCCCTTTTGAAGAAAGCGTTCAAAAGGGCATCGAAGAAGCAAAAAACGGAGATAAAGCTAATATACCAGCAGATCCCACGGGTGTTTTTTGCGAAGAGGGATTAGAGTTAGAAGAAAAGGGAAAGAAGTATAATAAATTCTTAGGATGCTCTAAATGGCCTGAATGTAAAACTATATTAAATTTACCTTTACCTAAAAATATAAAATATGATAAAAGTAATCCAGTAAAATGTGGTTCTAGACCAAATAAAAAAAATAATCCTCCAGCAAAGAAAAGTGGAGTTATATGTCTAGGTGAAAATGAATTATTAATTAGAAAAAGAAAATGGGATGAAAAAGAATTTCTTGGTTGTGGTAAATTCCCAAAATGTAAAGTTGCATTTCCAATGAAACCTGAAGATGATAAAAACATCAAAAAATGGGAATTACAAAAAAATCTAATAATGGAAAAATGTGTAGATAAATAATAGAGGAAAATCATGAAATTAAACCCAGTAAAATCCGGAATAGAACGAAATGAACTACAAATTGGTACTTGGATAAATATGTTACGTAACCCAGAATCTTTAACAATGTTCAAACAATTAGGATTGAATTTTGTAAGAATAGACATGGAACATGCTTCTCCATCGATAGAAACTATAGCAAATTTTGCTGCAATGGGACGGGCATTGGATCTTGGTGTTATGGTTAGACCACCAGAAGCGAATCGAGAATGGATTACAAGGCTACTAGATATAGGAATATTTAATCTTTATTGCCCACAGGTTGACACACCAGAACATGCGTATGAAATTATTCAATTTGCAAAATATACCCCTCTGGGATTAAGGGGTATGGGGGGGGCAAGCTCAGGAAATGATTTTGATTTATCTATGCCATTAAAAGAACGATTGAAATTCACTAATGATCAGGTTTTTATTACTGTTATGTTTGAATCACAACAAGCATTTGATAATATTGACAAAATTACTAGTATTGATGGTATAGATGCAATCACATTAGGTTATCAAGACTTATCTCAAGATTTAGGTGTATTAGGGTCAGATGATCAAGATAAAATTATCGATAATAAAAGATACGAACTCCTAAATGCTGCTAAAAAACATGGTAAAACTTGTTCAATGCTTGTAAATTCTCCATCACAGGCTAAGCAATGGCGAGATGCAGGTGTTTTATTACTCAATTATTCATCAGATGTTTCCGTTTTGATGGAAGGTTATAAATCAGCAATCCAGACAATAAAAAAATAATTAACAATTTTGAATTAAATGAAATTTAAGTAGAGAAAATTTTACTTTGGTCCAAAAACATGAATATATGTAATATTTATATAGTCCACCGACAAATATGGCGTGGTGTATAGTGGACAAATATTCATACTCAAAAGAAATTAAATGGTTACCGAAAATAGTAATAATTACTCATTAAAAAATCAAAAAAAAGATTTTGTTTCTGAATTTTGTTTATTTAATAGTCATGAAAAAAATTTATCCGATATGACTGTTCGAAATTACAGGAATGACTTGATGCTCTTTGAAAGATATACTAATTCTATCCCAATTGACATAGAAAAAATTTCTAACTTACAAATTAGACAATATATTTCAAAATTAGTTGAAGAAAAGTATTCTAGAAAATCTATTCACAGAAAAATTACCGCCATCAAAAATTTCTTTGATTTCCTATTGAATCACAAAATTATCAATCAAAATCCTGCAGAATTAATTATTAGACCTAAACAAAATTATTCTCTCCCTAATGTAATTTCTTTTGAAGATATTGAAAAGTTATTAGATACACCTGATATATCAAAGCCTCTGGGAATTAGAGACAAAACAATAATGGAATTAATCTATGGTTCGGGGATAAGACTTTCCGAGCTTATAAACCTTACTATCAATGACATTGATATAAAAAACAGGAATGGAATAGTTAAAGGAAAGGGAGAAAAATATAGAGCTATATTTTTTGGTGAAATAGCATGTAAATGGTTAAATATATATATTAATAAAATTAGAATTAAACTTGATAAAAAAAACACACAGGAAGCACTCTGGTTAAATCGTTCAGGAACAAAATTAAGCAAAAGGTCTGTACAGCATATCATCAAAAGAAATGTTATCAAAGCAAAATTAGATCCTTCAATCCATACTCATTCATTAAGACACAGCTATGCCACTCATATGCTTGATGGTGGGGCCGATTTGAGATACTTACAAGAATTACTCGGACATGAATCACCTAATACTACTCAGGTATATACACATATATCTAAACAAAAATCTAGAGAAGTATATCTTGCATCTCACCCTAGAGCTAAAAAAATTTAACAAATAAATTATAATTGGAAATGATATGACAACAATATTATTAATTAATGGTCCAAATTTAAATAACTTAGGTAATAGGGATGAATCACAATATGGTTCTACAACCTTGGATGAAATCAATAAAGAATTAAAAGAAAAATCCAATAAATTGAATACAAAAATTACCTCTTTTCAATCCAACCATGAAGGAGAAATAGTAGATTTCATTCAAAAAAAATCTAAAAGCTCTGATGGTGTAATAATTAACGCAGGAGCGCTGAGTCAAGTAGGATACTCCATTTTGGATGCATTACTAGATTCAAAATTACCTTATATAGAAGTGCATATATCAAATATTTATTCAAGAGAAATTTTCAGACATAAAAGTGTCCTTTCAGCAAATGCCTTAGGACAAATATGTGGTTTAGAAAATTTTGGATATTCGTATGCTTTAGATTACTTAGTTAAGTATCTTTCAAAACTAAAATAAAATGATAAAATTCCCAGATCGGATTAAGAAACTCAGAGAACTACTTGATAAAAAAGGGTACAACTCTATATTAATCAGTAATAACTACAATAGACGTTACTTGTCTGGATTTACAGGAAGTGCTGGTTTTTTGTTAATTACAAACAATAGATCATTATTGTTTACAGATTTTAGATATACAGAACAGGCTGCTCTTCAGGCAACTGGATTTGAGATAATTAGAATACAAAACCCTACTAATTGGATCTCCGAAAATATTAAGACTCTAGATATTAATTCTATCGCTTTTGAATCTGATGATTTAACAGTTAATTCTCTAGAAAAAATAAAACAACAAATAAAACAAAGCAAATTAAAAATTTCTCTTGAACCTACAGTAGGACTAATATCTAATATAAGAGAAATAAAATCTCATAATGAATTAACAATTTTAAAAAAAACTATTCAAATAAGTGATGAAGCATTTGAAGCAGTTTCTGAAAATATAATCCCTGGAAATTCAGAAGAAAACATAGCTTGGGAATTCGAAAAAAAAGTTCGGGAATTGGGAGGAGAGGCAATTTCATTCGATACCATAGTCGCATCAGGACCAAATGCTGCAAGACCTCACCATAAAGCAAGTGAAACTTTGGTCAAAAAAGGTGAAACAATTGTGTTTGACTGTGGAGCTCGCTACAAAGGGTATTGCTCTGATTTAACTAGAACAATTATTTTGGGTAAACCAGATAACTTTACTAGAAAAATATATGAAATAGTTTTAGCCGCTCAAGAAACGGCAATAGCACTTATTGAGTCAGGAATGACAGGAAATGATTGTGATGCCATTTCTAGAAGTATAATTAATAAAGCAGGATATGAAGAAAGTTTTGGTCACAGTTTAGGTCATGGAGTAGGTTTAGAAGTACATGAATTACCGTTTCTTGGCAATAAATCTCAAAATATAATTGAGGATGAAATGGTCTTTACTATAGAACCAGGTATATATATAGAAGGATGGGGAGGCGTTAGAATAGAAGATATTGTAGTGATGAAAAATGGTAAGCCAAAAATTTTGAGTAATGCTACAAAAATTAGATACTAAATATTTTTTAGAGGTTTAAAAGTTTTGACAATATCTTCAGGGGAAATAAAAAGAAATATGACAATACTTTTAGATAATGAGGTATATCAAATTTTAGACTGGCAGCACAGACAAGCTCCAAAAGCACCTCCAACACTAACCTTAAAAGTCCGACAAATATCAACTGGAAATGTTTATGAACGTAAATTAGCTGGTAATCAGAAATTAACTTTAGCTGAAACTGAAATTAGATCTTCTCAATATATATATTCTGACAATGATTTATTTTATTTTATGGATAATGAATCATTTGAACAATTCTCAGCTAATAAAGATTTATTAAAGGACTCTATTAATTTTTTTTCTGAAGGTGATTCCATAGATATGTTAATGTACAAGGGATCTCCAATAATGGTGGAACTTCCTCCATCAGTAAAACTACAAATTACTCACACAGAAATTGGTATTAAGGGTGATACTCAAAGCAGTGCAACAAAGCCGGCTACAACAAATACCGGATTCACCGTAAACGTACCATTGTTTATTGAAGAAAATGATTTTATAAATATAAATACAACTACTGGAGAATATACAGGTAGAGCAGATTAAATTTGGATCAGTTCGTACAGAAAAATAATAACGGACATCATAAGTCAATTACAGTGTCAGAACTTAATTATCTAATTAAGTCTATTCTCGATTACGAACAAGCTCTTAACGATATAAAAGTTATAGGAGAAATAACTAATGCAAGAATTACCCAAAAAAAACATTATTTTTTTAATTTAATTGATCAATCTTCATCTATCCCATGCGTGATGTGGAATTCAGATTTACATAATGGTAGTCAACAGATACAAAATGGCAATCTAGTTATTTGCTCTGGGAAAATCTCTACATATTTACAAACTGGATTATTACAACTATATGTAAATAATATACAAACCTCAGGTAGAGGAGATATACAAAAAGAATTTAATGAACTAAAAAAAAGGTTGGCAAATGAAGGACTTTTTGATGAAAATAGAAAACGATCTATCCCAAAATTTCCAAAAACAATCTGCGTGATCACATCTAAACATGGAGCAGTAATTAAAGATATTACTAATATTATTTCAAGAAGGTATCCGATAGTAGATCTATCTCTAATCCCTGTATCTGTCCAAGGATTAAATTCATCAAAAGAAGTTTCTGAGGCAATTAAAAAAGCAAATAAAATAAATTTCGACATAATTATCCTCGCAAGAGGTGGAGGAAACATCGATGATTTTAAAACGTTTAATGATGAAAATTTAGCAAGAATAATCTTCTCTTCAAAGATCCCAATTATTAGTGCTGTCGGTCATGAGTCAGATTATACAATAAGCGATTTTGTAGCAGATTTACGAGCGCCAACCCCATCCGCAGCTGCAGAAATTTCTGTACCTTCATCTGTAGAACTAATCAAAGATATAAAAAGTTTAAAAAAAAATCTAACGAAACTAATTAATGAAAAAATACTAACACAAGTAAGATTTTATGAGAATAGCCTAGATAGACTTTTAACTAATGCACCCAATTTAACCCTATATAAGCAAAAAAATAACTTCCTGATAGAAAACTTACAAAAAAATATTGTCGCCAAAACAAAATTTAAAACCCAAGAATTTAAAATATTGAATAATTCACTTAAATTTTTAAACCCATCTGATAATATGGCTAGAGGTCTTGTACAAACGACAAACTCTAAACGTAAAATAATTAAGTCTATTAAGGATATCAAACAAGGAGAAGATATCACTATTTCATATATAGATGGTAAAGCTGTGACGAAAGTGATTAATCTAAAAAATAAATGAAAAATACTAATGAAAATTTTGAATTTTATTTTGAGGAACTCGAAAAAATTCTCCGAAAATTAGAGTCCCAAAATATCAGTCTTGATGAATCAATAAAATTATTTGAAGATGGTGCAAAATTAGCTAAAAAGTGTGAATATATTCTAGATAAGGCTAATTTAAAAATCAAAGAAATCAATTCAGAATTTTCAAATATTTCGGAAATTCATAAAAATGAATTTTAAGGTGAACCGTAATGAGCTCTTTTTTAAAAATAGGATGGTTCACCAGTGCAAAAGGTGAAGGATCTTATGGTCTTTTTAATGAAACCATAAAAGCAATTGAAGATAGGGAACTGAAAGCTGAAATTAGATTTGTTTTTGTCAATAGAGACTTCGGGCAATCAAAAAAAACAGATTCATTTATATCTTTAGTTAAAAGTAAAAACATTCCTCTTATTACTTTTTCTTCAAAAAAATTCAGAGAAAACAATAACAATCTTCCTTGGAAAAATTTAAGAAATGATTATGACAATAAAGTAATTTCGAAACTTAGAAACTTTCATGTTGATTTTTCAGTACATGCAGGATACATGTTAATTGCACCAATCTTATGTTCTTATTATAAAACTATTAATTTACATCCTGCACTTCCAGGAGAAACTATAGGTATGTGGCAACAGGCAATTTGGGATGTTATATTTTCAAATAAAAATCACACTGGAGCAATGATACATATCTCTACTAAAAAAGTAGATGAAGGACCAGTAATTAGTTTCTGTAAATTTTCTGTTAAAAATAAAAATTACAAAGATTTATGGTCAGAAAAAAACCTGTACACACGTGAAAAAATCCTCAAAATAATTGGAGAAAAACTACCACTTTTTCAAAAAATTCGCGCGGATGGATTGATTAGAGAAAGACCTTTAATGATTGAAACTTTAAAGGCAATAGGATCAGGGAAAATTTCTTTAGAAAACCCAACGACACCTATAAATTTAACAAAATCAATAGAGCAAAATATATTATTAAATCCTTGATAAAATTTATCGGGTTTAGATTAACCTAAATATTAAGCTGCTAAATTTGGATTATTATAATTTAAATCAATATCTATTTTTTTCTCATCTGCATCCAAAAGTATCGGTGATTTATTATGTATTAAACAATCCAAATTAATAATACATTTTTTAATTCTCTTGTTTGAAGGAATTTCAAACATAACGTCAATTAAAATTTCTTCAAAAACTGCTTTTAGCCCCCTTGCTCCTGATTTTCTATTCATAGATATTTCTACAATTTTTTCAAGAACATTATTATCAAAGTGTAAAAAAACATCATCCATTTCAAATAAGTGACAATACTGTTTAACTAATGAATTTTTTGGTTCTTTTACAACACGTAACAATTCATCTTTAGACAAATCTGATAACCCTACAACCAAAGGAATTCGTCCTATAAATTCAGGTATAAAACCATATTTTAATAAATCTAATGGTTCAACTTGAGAAAAATCAGTTTTTAAGTCTGAATCATTAATGTCATTTGATGAAAATCCTAAAGTCGAAATATTTTTTTGCTTCCTTTTATTAATTGTTTCGTCTATACCTTCAAAAGCTCCACCTAAAATGAAAAGAATATTTGAAGTATCAATTTTAATATATTCTTGATGAGGATGTTTACGTCCACCTTGAGGAGGAACATTAACTATTGAACCCTCTAGAATCTTTAAAAGTGATTGCTGTACACCTTCCCCTGAAACATCACGAGTAATTGAAGGATTAGATGATTTTCTAGCAATTTTATCTATCTCATCAATATATATTATCCCTTGCTGTGCATAAGATATATCAAAGTTTGAATTTTGTAATAATCTAAGTAATATATTTTCGACATCTTCACCAACATAACCCGCTTCAGTTAACGATGTTGCGTCCACTATAGCAAAAGGAACATTCAATATTTTAGCTAAAATTTGTGCGAAATATGTTTTCCCTGTACCAGTAGGACCAACCAACATTATGTTAGTTTTTTGAATCTCAACATCATTTTGATTAGGTAATAAATTAAAGGAATTACGTTTATAATGATTGTATACTCCAACTGAAATTGACCGCTTAGCTCTTTGATGACCTATTATGTATTCATCCAATTTAGATAAAATTTCCTTAGGTGTAGGAACTATAAGGCTAATTTTTTTATCTTTCTCTAATTGAGAAATTATACTCTGACAATTAGAAACACATTCAGAGCAAATAAAGAGGTCTGGAGGACCGGCAATAATATTAGATACAGAATTTTGGTCTTTCCCACAAAAAGAACAAAAATTTACTTCATTACTCATTTCTAATTTTTGGAACTTTCATTTAGATTCAGGTGATAAAACTTCATCTACCAAACCATATTCAGCTGCTTGTTCAGCATTTAACCAAAAATCTCTATCAGAGTCTTTTGCAATTTTTTCGTACGATTGCCCTGTATGGTCAGATATTATTTGTCTCAATCTATCTTGTATTCTTAACGTCTCTCTGGCGTGAATTTCTATATCTGAAGCCTGACCTTGTGTACCACTTAATGGTTGATGCATATGGATAGTAGAATTGGGCATAGCATAACGTTTTCCTTTTGTTCCAGATGTCAATAAAACCGTTCCCATACTTGCACATAAACCCACAGAAAATGTGGCAACATCACAAGGTACATATTGAATTGTGTCATAAATTGCCATCCCAGAATAAACTTCTCCTCCAGGAGAATTAATATATAAATTTATATCCTTTGTGGAATCCTCTCTGGCCAAATATAAAATTTGAGCAACAATCAAATTAGCTATTTGAGAATTAATAGGAGTACCCAAAAAAACTATTCGCTCCTTAAGTAATAAGGAATATATATCATAAGCTCGTTCTCCTCTGACTCCTGTTTCTATAACCATTGGCACTAGATCAATGGGATTATTATTTATGAAATTATTATTAAGATTACTCAATTTTTTTTTCTTCCTTTTTTGATTTTGTTTTGGTATTGTTTTTTTTCTTTGGGTGATGAGATCTCTGAATTATTGCATTTAAAGCTTCTTGTCTAGATAACATTAATTTAATATTATTCCTATGGATATCCAGATTATCTTTCCGAGAAATTTTAGGGTCATTTTTTAGTATAATTTCTAATTCTTTTTCGATTGTTTCATCGGAAATTTCCACTACTTCAAGTTCAGATAATTTATCAACCAAAATAGATCTTTTAATTCTATTCTCAGCAGTTTCCTTTGCTTTACTCAAAAAATCTTCCTTTGTTTGACCCAACCTTTCTAAATATTGATCAAAATCAAGTTTATATGCTTCTAATGATTTACGTTGATTATCAACGATATATTCAGTTTCATTTTCTATAATTATTGGAGAAATTACAAATTTTGATTTTTCTAATAAAGCATCAATAGTTTTTTCTTCCAAAGTTTTCTTTAATTCATCCTTTGATTTTTTTTCTAAATTAATCTTTATTCTTTTGCTTAAACTCTCTACATTCTGAATTTCTTTCTCACCTAAAGATTTGGCAAATTCATCGTTAAGTTCAGGAATTTCTTTTTGTTTAATACCATTGATTTTCACAACAAAATCTGCTTCTTTATTTTGTAATTCTTGATTATCAAAATTTTCAGGTAATAAAATTGAAAATTTTTTTTCTTGATTCTCTTTTAGTCCAATAATTTTATTAAAAAAATCAGGAAAAGGGTTTTGGTTATCTTTAGATACAATCATTTCTGTGGATTTAATATTAGTAAATTCTTTATCCTGTACTCTACCAACACAATCAATGATTACCAAATCTCCATCAATAATAGATCGGTTGACTGGTTGCCAAATGGCCTGAGATTCTAATATCTGATTCAATGATTCATTGATTTTCTTTTTTGTTATCTTCTCTACAGGATCATCAAAAATCAGGTCTGAATAATCTGAAATAACAATTGATGGTTTTAATGCAACTGTGGCATCTAGCTTTACGGGATTTCTATCAGTTACAGTAACTCTCGGAGTTGTAAAAGCATCAATTTCATTTTCTTTAATAGTTGAATTGACAACGTCTGGAATAAGACTTTCAAGTGCTTCATTGACCAAATAATCACGTCCTACAAAATTTTCTACAACACTTACAGGAGCTTTACCTTTCCTAAATCCAGGAATATTTACTCGATTCGCAACTTTCCTATTAGCAGAAGATAAATGTTTATTTAAAGATTCATTATCAACTTCAATATGCAAAATTTTCTCTCTATTTTCTGATTCTTCTATTTTGGTTTTCAAAGTTTTCTTACATCTTCCCTAAAAATTTAAAATAATTCAATTACTTTAAATTCTAACCTAGTAAAAACTAAAATGTTATTTCAGATGACTTACGGCAAATAATTTGATATAAATAATCATTCTTCATTATCTAGAAAAATACTTAATTCATCTAGTTGTTCTTTCTCTATATCTGAAGGAGAATCAAATAAAGGATCTGAAGCTGTTTGGGTTTTAGGGAAAGCAATTACATCTCGAATATTATCCTGACCACCTAAAATCATTATTAACCTATCTAAACCTAAGCCCATGCCTCCATGGGGTGGAGCACCAAAATCAAATGCACGTAATAAATGCCCAAATCTTTCATTTATATCTTTTTTTTCATATCCAATAATATTAAAAACACGAGTCTGAATATCTCTGTCATGAATTCTAATACTGCCAGAGCCAAGTTCGTATCCATTACAAACTAAATCATAAAGTTCAGCTTTGATTTTTCCTGGTTCTTTTTCTAAATACTTGATATGTTCATTCTTGGGTGAGGAAAAAACATGATGCGCTGGTATCCATCTGGATTCTAATTCATCCCATTCAAACAAAGGAAAATCATAAACCCAAACAAAATTAAATTCATTATCTTTATATAAATTTAATTTTTTCCCCATATACGATCGTATTGAAGATAAAACGTTACTTACAACTTTTGATTGATCAGCAGCTATTAACACTAAATCCCCTGGGTTTGCTTCTGTTATATCACAAATGTTTTTTACCGTATTAGGGGATAAAAATTTTTTTAACGGGGACCGATATTGATCTTCTTTCAACTCATCTAAAGAATTTATTTCATGGTCTAAACCTATAAAAACTAAACCTTTCCCACCAGATTTTTTTGAAAGCTCTATTAAATCATCAGTTTGACTTCTGCCATATTCTCCACAGCCGGGTAAAACTATAGATCTAATTATTCCTCCATTTTTTAGGGTATTATCGAAAACATTTATCCCTAAATTTGAAACAACGTTAGATATTGTTTTTAACTCTAATCCAAATCTTGTATCAGGTTTATCACTACCAAATCTTTCAATAGCCTCTTCATAAGTAATACGTAAAAAAGGATCTGTAACCTTAACTTCAGGGCGAACTTTCTTAACTATTGAAGAAAATAAATCTTCCACCAAATCCATTACATCATTCTGATGAACAAACGACATTTCTAAATCTAATTGTGTGTGCTCTGGTTGCCTATCAGCTCTTAAATCTTCGTCTCTGAAACAGTGAGCTATTTGAAAATATTTTTCTATACCTGATACCATCAAAATTTGCTTTAACTGTTGAGGAGATTGAGGCAATGCATAAAACTTCCCGGGGTGCAATCTACTTGGAACTACATAATCTCTTGCGCCTTCAGGTGTACTTTTAATTAAAATAGGTGTTTCAACTTGAACAAAGTCTTTCTTTGATAAATAATTCCATATCTCATGTGTTACATCATGTCTAAGTTTCAATAATTTTTGCATTTTCGGTCTACGTAAATCTATGAAACGATATTGTAGACGTGTTAAATCATCAACATTAATTTCATTTTCAATTTCAAAAGGTGGAGTTTCGGCAGTACTAAGAATTTTTAAATCAATCGCATTAATCTCAATTTCCCCTGTTTTCAGTTCAGGGTTTTCAGCACCTTCCAATCTACGTACAACATCACCTCTAATCTGAACAACCCATTCATTACGTAATTTTTCTGCTAAAATATGTGATGATTTCGAAGTTTTTGGATTAAATACAATCTGCACTAAACCACTTCTATCTCTCAAATCAATAAAAATTAAATTACCATGATCACGTCTACGACTAACCCATCCAGCAACAGTAACTGATTCTCCAATCCTATTTTTATCTAAATCAGCACAATTAGTATCTTTATACAATTTCTAATTATTCTTCCTTATCACGCTTATTAACCCAATTGTTAATCCCTGTAATAAACAAAGATGCAATTACAACTTTCAATAAATCACCAGGAATATATGGATATAAAGCAGACTCAAGTAATTCTCCTTCTGCAGGCCAACCAAAATCGAAAACAGATAACCAAATGAAAGCTGGTATATAAATTAAAAATGAACCCAACAGCATAGCCCATATCGTGGTACCTCTATTCCATCCACTCTGTACTATAAACCCAATAAAAACAGTAGCTAGAATAAACCCAAGTAAATATCCACCGGTTACTCCCATAAAAACATAATTATAGCCTTTAACAATTTCAGATATATCTAAATTGGTAAATAAATTACCTTGATCTGGATTAGCAAAAACTGGTAACCCAACTAACCCAAAAATATAATAAATCAATATGGAAACAAGTCCCCATCTCCACCCTAAAAAGCCACCTAAAACGAGTACTCCAAAACCCTGTAACGTTACGGGAACGGGATTCCCTGGTAAAAAAAACTTAACCTGAGCTAATAGAGAAACCAAGATTGTTCCAAATAAGGATAATAAAATAGTCTGTACTAGAGAAATCTTTGGAAAGACCCGTAAAAATAATGGATGTTGAGTACGAGGTAATAATCCAAATAATTCCTTACTAGGCAAAATATTATTTATAGATTTTTGTGTTATGAATTCCATATTAAACTCCCAAAAAAATTATAATGGATTTTACTCCATTTCTCTTTTCACAACTTGTAAACTAACAAATGTTTCAGTCTTTTTTACTCCATCAATTTCACCAATATCATTACGTAAAAACCTACCTAATGCTTCAGCTGTAGGAAGAATAACCCAAGCAAATACATCGTATGTTCCTGTAGTTATAGAAACCCATTTCGTATCCTTAAGTTTTGTAATTGATACTGCAACTGTTTCTACAGAACCTGGATCGACTTGCATCCCAATTAAAGCTTCAAATTCATATCCCATTTGTCTAGGATCAGAAATAGCCAAGATTGTAATAATTTTATTATCTATCAATTTCTTCAATCTTCTACGTATGGTACCTTCACTAACACCAATTGATCGAGCTATCTCAGCATTTGAAGCCCTTCCATCAGATTCCAAAATTTCAATAATATTTTTATCAAAGCTATCCAAAACAATTCCTCAATTAATATACTTTAAACAAATCAATATGTTATGTTTTAAATTAATAGAATTAAACAAAATAAATGTTTAATATAGAACCCGAAATAAAAAAATTACTCGAAAAATAATAACGAAACAGATCGCAAAATTGAACTTTTTATACGAATAATTACTATCTTTATTTAGTATACACCGAAAAACAGATTTTAAGTAATCAAAAATAAATACTAACCTATCAAAATAAAAGAAGTTTTATAATTCCTTTTATTAATTATATATTTTATACATTATATTCTTGAACATGATTCGATAAGGTTTTATTATAATGGAATAAATGTTGTATATAATTTAGGAGTTTAGATTGGTCACAAAAAAGATTTCATTGGGATTCACTGATGCGGCAGTGATAAAACTAAAAGAAGTACTAACAGAACAAGAAGCAGTAGATCAGTATTTACGGGTTGCTGTAAATGAAACTGAAAATGGAGGTGTAGATTACGTTTTTGGCTTGGAAAAATCCCCAAACAAAAAAGATATCGTTGTCGATAGTGAAATTAAAGTTCTAGTTGATGATAAAAGTGCTCCTTTGATTGATGGATCAAATATCGATTACGTTGAAGGATTTCAACGATCGGGCTTTGTTATATCTAATCCAAACTTTCCTGGTGGTTGCGCGTGTGGAAATACTGGAGGTTGTGGATGTGGTGGTGGTGGTTGTGGATCTAGTGGTGGTGGTGGTGGTTGTGGATCTGGTGGTGGCGGTGGAGGAGGTTGTGGATGTGGTGGACACTAAAAATTTTAAATTACCTGAATTTTAGGAGAGTTTAAATGACTTACATTATAGGTAAATCTTGTGTCGATATAATGGATGGGTCTTGTGTTGATGTATGTCCGGTTGATTGTATATATTCAAAACCAGGAGATAACCAACTTTTTATTAGTCCTGATGAATGTATAGACTGCGCTGCTTGTGAGCCAGTATGTCCAGAAAATGCTATATTTCCTGAAGACCAAGTCCCGGATGATCAAAAAGATTTCATTAAATTAAATTATGATTACGATTATGATGATTCTGAACCAGGAAAAAACACTTAACATTTGTAAATATTAAACATGGAAACGACTAAAAAATCTTTTTCAGGTGTACATTTTATGCTCCCTACACCTTTTAATGATAACGGAAAAGTGGACTACAAATCTCTTGGAAATTTAGTTGAACTATCTGTAAATTCTGGTTGTTCAGGAGTCGTAACACTCGGTGTAATGGGAGAAGCAAATAGAATGTTAGACTCTGAACGAACAAGCGTATTAGAATTCCTAAATAAAGCTATGAATAATAGACTCCCAATTACAGTTGGAGTTTCTTCAGAAAGTAATTTCGTTTTACAATCTCGTATTATAGAATCCCAAGATCTAGGGGCATCAGCATTTTTAATTTGTCCGCCCAGAATGAATAAACTAAATGAAATAACCTTACTAGATTATTTCCGAACTGCTCAAGAATCTTCTGAAATACCTATAGTTTTACAAGACCTCCCAAGTGAATCAGGGATATTTTTAAATCCTGAAATAATTAAGAAATTAAAAACAGAATTTCCGTTGATTGAAATGCTGAAGTTAGAAGATCCTCCAACTCCACAAAAAATTTCAAAGATATTAGAAACTATTCCTGATATTCTAATATTTGGTGGTCTTGGAGGTGCTTTTTTCTTGGAAGAATTACAAAGAGGAGCATCAGGAACTATGACTGGTTTTGCTTATCCAGAAGTCTTGACGTCCATTTATCAAAATGTAAAGGTACAAAACTTAGATAAAGCAATAAATACTTTCTATAAATGGTTACCTCTAATACGATATGAAAATTCTGTAGGTATTGGTCTAAGCATAAGAAAAAACGTACTAAAACATAGAAATTTCATTAAAAGTTCAAATGTTAGGAAGCCAACACCTGAAATAGACACTGAAACATTAGAGGAACTAAAATCATTACTATCTACAATGAAATTAGATGAAGATTCTGAAAATTTTTCTCTCTAACCTTTTAATACTTTTAATACTTTACTAATTCTATTCGATCTCTTATTATAATTATTCGAATGAGTAAGTAAATATTTCTTCAGATTTAAAGTTAACTTATCTCTGTAAGATTTCATTTTAATGTTCGGTGTAGAAAAAATTAATGCATCTTCGTTCTTATAATATTTCTTTCGAAGTCCAGTTTTTATAAACCCATAATTTTTATATAATTTTTGTGCCCTAAAATTTGAATCCCCAACTTCCAAAGTAATAGTATTTAAATCCTTCCCCAAAGCTTCATCAATAGCACCTATGATTAATAATTCTCCAACACCTTTTTTCCGTTCATCCTCTCTAACAACAAGCATCATAATATGAAAATCACTGAAAATTTTTCTTAAAACTACAAACCCAATAATGAAATCTATTGGCGGATTAACTTTGATAACAATATCTAAAATTTTGTGAAGAATTTTTTGTGGAAATAATTTTTTTTTATTGTTTTGAAATGAAACATCCCGCAGATTTCTTAACCCCAATTTTTTTTCTGTTATTGACCATTTCTTTGAAACAATCAGAATTGTTGAATTTTTGGAAAATTCATCATGGATATTTGGGAAATCTAAGTTTACAACATTTTTTTCCTGTATAGATTCAAGAATATTCAAATCATTATCGTCTGCGTATCTCAAATAATATTTATTTCGATTCATTTGTTTCATTAGGAATATTATAAACATAAGTTTTTTCCATTTATCCATTAATTTTTATTTATGGATGAAATTCTATAAATATTTTCAACAAATAATTGAGGGAAAGTGTAATTATTAATTTTAATAAGTAAATTAATTTTCTTTTTTTTTTAATTAATGAGTACAAAAAAAATCCCATATTCGAAATTAAAAGCCGAATCCCCAAATACAGCATCCGGGACATATGTTCGAATAATCAAAATGGGTATTAAATATAAAGTCCAAATGTTCTTTGGAATAATTGCGATATTCATAGCAGCAGGATTTCAATTATGGATTCCAATCCTTATAGGAGATGCCGTAGAAAAAATATCCGAAATTGTTTCTGAATCAGATGATGCAACAAATCGTAGTGTAACTACAATAGGATTATTATTACTTTTTGCTTCATCTATGAGAGGTCTTTTCACTGGTCTTTATAACTATATGGGAGAATCTATTGGTCAACATATTGGATATGAATTGAGACTTTTATATTATGAAAAATTACAAAGGCTAAGTTTTAGTTATCATTCAAATATACATTCTGGTGATTTAATCACTCGTGCACTTTTAGATATTGAAGGTGTCTCTATGTTTGTTAGAACAGCATTTTTAAGAACTATTTTTATGTTTTTTTTAATTGGTACAGGTACTTATATGGTCATTAAAGCTGATTTAGTTTTAGGTTTGATTAGTTTAAGTTTTATTCCTTTTGTAGGATGGAGATCTATTGAAGCAAGATTAAAACTACGTTCCTCGTGGTATAAACTTCAAGAAAAAATGTCAATCCTAACAAAAATTATGGATGAAAATATGGGTGGAATCAGAGTGGTTCGATCTTTTTTTTCCCAGAATTATGAAATAAGAAAATTTGATTCTGCCTCAAAAGAAACATTATATTTAGCTAATGATCAAGTTGATATAAAATCAATAAATATTTCAATGATAAGTACTTCATTTTTAATTTCAATGGGCTTGGTCCTATGGATAGGTGGTCTCAAAGTTATTAACGGAAGTATTAATATCGGAGAATTAGCCACTTTTTTAGCGTTCATGAGTATTTTACAACAACCTGTAAGAATGTTGGGAATGATGGTGAACGCTTTTGCTAGAGGGGCTGCATCAGGGGGAAGACTTTTTTCTGTACTTGATATGGAAGCTGAAATACAAGAAAAAAAAGGAGCCATAAATTTAACTAAGGCTAAAGGTATACTAAAATTTAATAACGTAAGTTTTGGTTATGAAGGTGAACGAACACTTAAAAATATATCGTTTGAAGCTAAACCAGGACATACAATTGGAATAGTTGGACCACCAGGTAGTGGGAAATCTACTATCGCTCATCTAATCCCCAGATTTTACGATGCAACATCTGGAGAAATAACGATTGACGGTATCAATATAAAAGATGTTCAATTAGATTCTTTACGGCATTTAGTCAGTGTTGTAGAGCAAGATTCATTCCTTTTCACCGCGTCAATAGAACATAACGTAGCGTACGGAAACCCTTGGGCTGAAGATACAGATGTAGAAATTGCATCTAAAAACACTCAAATGTATAACTACATTATTAATCTCCCTGATAAATTCAATACAATGGTGGGTGAAAGAGGTGTTTCATTATCTGGAGGTCAGAGGCAAAGATTATCTATAGCAAGAAGCATTTTACTTAGACCAAAAATTATAGTTTTTGATGATTCAACTTCCGCCGTAGATGCAGCAACTGAACAAAAAATCCGCATTGCTCTAAAAGAAGCAACAAAAAACAGAACTTCAATAATTATTTCACACCGTTTATCTTCCTTAATGCATGCAGATGAAATACTTTTCATAGAATCAGGAGAAATTCAAGAACGAGGAAATCATGAATATTTAATTTCAAAAGGTAAAAAATATTCGGAACTTTACGAGCTTCAAATTAGACCAAAAATAAATTAAAAAAATCATGTTTAAATCAAAACTTAAATATTCTAATACACCTCCAAAAGCTTCAATTAAAAGGAATACTTTTTTTGATGATGAAATATTTGGAGTTGCGTATGATCAAAAAATTATATTGAGATTCGGAAAATATTTAAAACCTTTCCGTAAACAAATTATTTACTCATTTATTGCAGTTCTATTTTTTTCAATTTCTTCAGTTTCTTTTCCTTTAATTATAAAATTCACTATCGATTCATCACTTTATAATGTTACAAATATCGATAACATTTTTTTGATTTGTATCGTCACATTTTTTATAGGAATTATAGTAAATTTTATATCAGGATACTTCCAAGAAATTATTATTGGAAAAGTTGGTGAAAAAGTCCTAGTAGATTTAAGAAAAAGTATGTTTGTGCATTTGCAAAAAGTATCTTTATCTTTCATGGATAAAACAGAAATAGGTAGAATGATGTCAAGATTACAAGGTGATGTAGCTGCTTTACAAGAATTCCTGCATACAATAACTGTAGGTTTAGGAGATTTAATTTTAATTACTGGAATTATTTTTGTTTTGTTTTTTCTAGATTGGAAATTAGCATTAATGATGATTGGAGTAGTACCTACTTTATTATTAGTCAGAATAATCTGGTTACCCCATGCTAGAAAGGCTTTCATAAAATCCAGAGTAACAGCTTCAATTGTTAGTGGGGCTTTAGCAGAAAACATTAATGGGGTTAGAGCTGTTCAAGGTCTAACAAGAGAAAAAGTAAATTATTCTTTATTTGAAGTATTGGCTCATGATAATCTAAAGGCTCAAAACATTGCTACAAGATTTAGTGTAATAATGATGCCAATTGTTGATACATTAACTGGAATTTCTTTAAGTGTAATAATAATCGGGGGAGGATTTTTAATTACTAAGGGCAATTTAGAAATTGGAGTTTTGGTAGCATTTATACTATATGTACAAAGATTTTTTGATCCTATTAGAGCACTAACAATGCATTATTCAGTTTTTCAAAGAGCAATGGCATCTGGTGAAAGAATTTTTGAATTAATAGATGTTCCAATAGAAGTCAAAGATAAAGCTAATGCTGTTAAATTAAAAAATATTGATGGATCAATAGAATTTAAAAATGTAACTTTTGGTTATATAGAAAAACAACCTGTTTTAAAAAATATAAGTTTTAAAATTAACCCAGGAGAGACAGTCGCCCTAGTAGGTCCTACTGGTTCTGGAAAAACATCTATCACTTCCTTAACACATAGATTCTATGATATTTGGGAAGGCGAGATAATGATTGGTGATAAAGAAATTAAATCAGTAACACAAAAATCATTAGGTGAAAACGTTGGAATGGTACTACAAGAACCTTTCCTATTCACAGGTTCAATTTTAGAAAATATAAAATATTCTCAATCAAAAACAACCAGAGCCGATATCGTCAATGCTGCAAAGGCGGTTGGAGCACATGAATTTATAATGAAACTTCCAAAAACTTATGACACAATTCTAGAACAAAGAGGATCAAATATTTCCCTAGGACAAAGACAACTAATCTCTTTTGCTAGAGCAATAGTAGCTGACACAAAAATTTTAATCCTTGATGAAGCAACTGCAAGTATAGATAGTTATACTGAAATGCTCATTCAAAGAGCTTTAGCAAAATTATTAGAAAATCGGACGGGAATGGTAATAGCACATCGATTGGCTACCATAAGAGGAGCAGATAAAATAATAGTATTACAAGATGGGAAAATAACTGAAACAGGCAATCATGACGAACTCATATCTCTTGGAGGTTTGTATTCCAAAATGTTTTCTCTTAACTATTCCTCATTTGATGATATTCCAGATGAACTAATAAAATCCGCTGCCGAAGAAACTAAGGAAAACGTAACCTAATTACACTAATTTACCTTGAACTGAATTATTTCCTTGTGAATACCCTATATGGGACATTCCACTAACAGTAATTTTTCTCCCTTGTGATGTTCTAACTATAAACCCTATTTTTAGTAAAAAAGGTTCTACAACATCTTCCAAAGTCTGTTGATCTTCATTAACAGTAGCAGCTAAAGCTTGAATGCCAGCAGGTCCACCTTGATAGTTTTTAGCTAGAGTATTTAAATATATACGATCTAATCTATCTAAACCCAAATAATCGACACCTTCTTTGTCTAATGCTTCTGTAACTATAGTGATGTTTAATTCTCCTGAATACTTTACCTGACAATAATCTCGCACTCTTCTTAATAGTCGATTTGCAATCCTTGGAGTACCTCTTGATCTTTTTGCTATTTCTTTAGCAGAATTTAAGTTTATTTCTAAATTAAGAATCCCTGCTGAACGAATTATTACTTTTGATAGTTCATCTGAAGAATAATAATCTAAATGGTAAGTCAATCCAAATCTCTCTCTAAGAGGAGCACTTAACATACCTACTCTAGTAGTTGAACCTATAAGTGTAAAAGGAAGCAATGGTAAATTAATAGTTTTGGCAAAAGCACCAGATCCAGTCACAAAATCTACTCTAAAATCTTCCATAGCGGAGTATAAATATTCTTCTACAGAACTTGAAAGTCGATGAATTTCATCTATAAATAAAACATCGGATCTTTTTAGATTGGATAGTAGTCCGACTACATCTGCAGGTCTATCAAGCGCTGGGCCAGAAGTATGTATTAATTTACTCCCAATCTGCCTAGCAATTATATGTGCTATTGTAGTTTTCCCTAAACCTGGAGGACCGTGAAATAAAGAATGGTCAAGAGGCTCATCTCTTTTTTTTGCTGCTGCAACAGCTATTTCTATACTCTCAACTACTATTTCTTGTCCTACATAATCAGAAAAAAATTGGGGACGTAGGTCATTAACGTTATAATCTTCTGAAACTTCATTTTTTCGTAAAGAACTTATTTTAGTATCTTTTTTTGATACTTTTAAGATTCTTTCTCTACTTTCTGAATTCTTACGCATTATTTTTGATTGATCTGGTTTTTAAAAACTTCTTTTAATATTTCTTCTACCGATTCTATAATTTCATTTGAATTATTAATCACCCTGTCCACTTGACTTTTTGCTTCATTATTACGATAACCAAGGGTAAACAAAGCTTCTATAGCTTCATTACGGATACTCAACTGTTCTGAAGCAGATTTATTATCTAGATCTAAACCATCTCTCAATAAAGCAGTTGCGCTTACTTTACCTTTTAAGGTAGCAATTACCTTCTGTGCTGCTCTATTACCTATACCAGGCAATTGCTGAAGTATAGCTATATCTTCAGTTTCTATAGCTGCAGCAATTACAGAAACAGGTAAAACCAATGCAGATGCCGCCTTAATAGGTCCGATACCTTCTACTTGAACCAATTGTTCAAAAAAAGTTCTCTCAGCTGAGTGTCGAAATCCTACTAAAAGTGGTTTAGGTTGTCTTTCTGTAACGTGATAATATATTTCTAATTCAATCTGATCATTTTTTTTTATTCCACTAGCATTTATTGATTCATAAACAAATACTGGTAAATTGATTTGATAACCGACATCATTTGCCAATACTATTATTGAACAGGGGTCTGAATATATATCTCTAATTATCCCCTTAATAAAACTTATCATTTTTTTACTTTACTACATTTCGTACCATAGCATGACATAAAGCTATAGAAAAAGCATCAGCAACATGTTCGTTTTTCGCAGCTTGTTTATCATCTAAATGCATTGAAACAGCATTTTTAATTTGTTCTTTAGTGGCTCTACCTGAACCAGTCACTAAATTCTTTGCTTTGGTTGGCTGATAATCCGTCACAGGTAACTTTGATCTCCCTGCAGCCATCACCACAACTCCTCTAGCATGGCCCATCAATATTGCAGTTCTGGCAAATTTTACACGTGAATGCAGATCTTCAATAGCCATCTCTACCGGAGAAAATTCTTCTATAATCTGCACAATATCATCATAAATAATAGCAAGTCTAACTTCCAGAGGATCGGATGATTTTGTACGAATAACACCTCCTTCAATTGCTTTCCATCCAGGATCAAAAAAATCCAAAATAGCATATCCGGTATTGCTTAAACCCGGATCAACTCCAATTATTCTTATTTCTCTGCTCATATCAAATTGTTCAATTATGATATTATCCTATATAAATTTTATCTCAACACAAACATTAATCTCACATAAAAATCACTTTGTTGATTCGTAAAGGTTACAATATTTCTATGGATTCATTTTATACTGAACAACAAAAAATTTTATCTCAAACTGCGCGTGATTTTTCTTTAACCGAATTAGCACCTAAATCTTCAGAAATTGATGATAATGAACATTTCCCTATTGAGCAATTTCAAGCATTATCTAATTTGGGATTTACTGGGCTAACAATTGATAGTAAATTTGGTGGAGAAGATGGTAACTATGTAGATATGATGGTGGTCATAGAAGAAATTGCTGCAGTATGTGGATCCACCAGTACAGTATTAATTACACATGTTTCTTTAGCATCTCAAACAATTAATCGTTTTGGGAATGAACATCAAAAATCTCATTGGTTGCCTGATTTATCAAAAGGAAAAAAGATAGCAGCGTTTTCACTAAGTGAACCACAAAATGGTTCAGATGCCCTAGGACTAAACACAAATATCGAAAAAATCGATGAGAAAAACTATATCCTAAATGGTAATAAAATTTTTACCACTAATGGAGAAGTAGCAGATGTTTTTATAGTATTTTGCACTAGTAATAAACAAGCAGGATATAAAGGTGTGACTGCCTTAATTGTTGATAAAAATACTGAGGGTCTATCAATTATTCCTCAACACGGAAAGATGGGAATGCGAGGTTCTTCTACAGCTGAAATTGTTTTTAATAATTGTAAAATACCGACAGAAAATAGACTACTAAATGAAGGTGACGGTTATTCTATCGCTTTGAAAATTCTTGATTCTAGTAGGATTATGATCGCTGCTCAATGCGTAGGAATTGCTAAAGGATCTTTAAACGCAGCAATAAATTACTCTAAACAAAGACAAACTTTTAATAAACCGATAAGTCAACATCAAAGTATAGCTTTTACTTTGGCTGATATGGCAACAGAGCTAGATGCATCAAGACTAATGACTTGGAGAGCTGCAAGATTACATGACGAAAAACTAAGTTACTCAAAAGAAGCTGCAATGGCAAAATTATATTCATCAGAAGTATCTGGAAGGATAGTGAATAAGGCTCTACAAATACATGGAGGAACAGGATATTTTAAACCATCTATAGTAGAAAGAATGTATAGAGATCAAAGAGTAACAGAAATATATGAAGGTACTTCAGAAATACAAAGATTAGTAATAAGTAGATCTTTACTCAATTAAATTCTAAAAAGTTTATGGGGAATATCGATGATATACAATGTTTCAACTCTGTTATCAAAACCAGTGGGCGAAATTCGAAGGCATGAATTTACTTTAAAGTCTTTCAACACAGGAAATGAATTTTTCTCCAACCTAAAATGCAACTTAAAAATGATGAAAACACATAAAAACATTTTGGTTTACGGAGAAATTAATACAAACCTAAAAGATGTATGTAGTCGATGTTTAGTCCCTATTAAAATTGGCATTAAAACCTCTTTCGAAGAGGAATTTATCAGTTTATATAATATAACTACAAACAATTTTGATGATTATTATGAAGAAGATTTAAATAGTTATATTATTGATAAAAATAATGAGTTAGATCTGTCAAAAATTTTAAAAGATCATCTGATTTCAATAATCCCAATAAAAAAATTATGTAAAATTACTTGCCTAGGAAAATGTACTTTATGTGCTATTAATCTGAACTTAGAGAAATGTAATTGTAACTAAATAAAAAAAATCTGTACTAAGATACTCTTGAAAAATAAGATAAATAAGTTCAAAATAATATATTGAGTAAAAAAGATGCCACCACTACCGAAAAAAAAACATTCTAAATCCAGAAAAGGCAAACGGAATGCACATAATGCAATTGGAAGCCCAGCACTTTCGGTTTGTAATGGATGCGATTCTGTGATTCAACCACACAGAATATGTATGTTCTGTGGAAATTATAAAGATAGAACTATGCCTGGAAATTGGGAATTGGAAAATAGAATGTCAAAAGAATCTCAACCTCAACAAACGTCAGTTTAAATGATATAAAAGTAACCACTATGCTTAAAGATACAAATAAAACAGCATTTATATTCCCTGGTCAAGGTTCTCAAGACATAGGTATGGGAAAAAGTCTTTATATGAATTCAGTAGCAGCTAGAGAAGTTTTTGAAGAAGTTGATGAAATATTAGGTAAGAATCTTACTGATCTAATGTTTGATGGTGAAAAGGATGAGTTGACCCGTACAGAAAATGCCCAACCAGCAATTCTCGCAACTTCTATTGCACTTTGGCGTGCAATGGAAGAATCTACTGGTAGTTTATCTCGTCCTGATGTAGTCGCAGGCCATAGTCTTGGAGAGTATTCTGCTCTTACTGTCGCAGGTGTATTTTCTATTACTGATGCTGTTTCGTTGGTTTTAGAAAGATGTAAACAAATGCAAATAGCTTGTAATAAAAAACCTGGAGGTATGGCCGCTTTTATTGGATTAGATGAGATTTCTGCTTTAGAAATATGTCGCGAATCAGGAACCGAAATATCCACTATAAATTCTCCTGATCAGATAATCATTGGAGGTGATCATATATCACTAGCAATGGCAATAGACTTAGCAACTTCTAGAGGTGCAAGAAAGGCAATACCATTGAAAGTAGACGGAGCTTTTCATTCTTGTCTAATGGCCTCCGCTCAAGATGGTTTAAAAAATGCACTAGATAACATCCGATTTTACGACCCAATTATACCTATTATTGGTAATGTCACAGCAAAACCCCTAAAAACAACTAACCAAATTAAAAAAGAACTTGAAATGCAGTTAACTTCTTGTGTTCAATGGAATAATTCAATTAATATGATGCTTGATTCAGGAATAAATCAATTTTATGAAATTGGACATGGTAAAATTTTATCTGGAATACTTAAACGAATTGATAGATCTACTACAGTTACTTCTATCTCAAATTATGATGACGTAGAAAATTACGCGAATTAAAATTAATAAAATATATACAAATGCCCCCAGATAAATTAGATACACTAGTTGCCGGTGAAAGAATATCTGAATCTACACCAAAATTAACTGATACAAGAAGAAAAGCAAGGTTTATTTCAATCCAAAGTTTATATGAAAATGAAATGTCTGGCGTAGATATAAACATTGTGACTGAAAGGTTACTAAATGATGAAAATCTTTCTAAAAAGGATCAAACTCTTTGTAGAAAGATTATAAAAACAATAGAAAAAAATTCTAATTTAATTGATGAAAAAATTTCTAATGCCACCTTAGGTTTTGATTTAATTGAAATGTCTTCAATCGATAGAAATTGTTTACGTGTTGCTTTTGCAGAATCGCTCTTTAATCATCCTCCACCTAATGCCGTAATAATTAACGAAGCTATAGAAATAGCATCTTATTTGGGATCAGATTCTTCAGGATCACTTATAAATGGTATTCTTGCTACTCTGCTACTATGAAAAAAAATGATATAAAATTTAATTATAAATATTAAATAATTTAATGAAAATTAATATGGAGGATAATAATGGCAAGTGTGATAGATAGGGTGCGAGAAATCGCCGCAGATAAATTGTCAGTTAATTTAGAAGACATCAAACCAGAATCTTCTTTTACAGAAGACCTAGAAGCGGATTCTCTTGATGTAGTAGAATTAATTATGGCAATTGAAGAAGAATTCGGTTCAGATGATAATCCACTAGAAATATCTGATGAAGACGCCGAGAAAATTCTTACAGTCAATGACGCTGTTAATTATCTAAAATCTAACAATATAGAAGACTAAATTTTCTAACCTAAATCCTTATTTTTTGGAGTAAGTTAATTTTCTATACGGTAAATTCTACCCATAAAAAATTACTGCCTATAAACAAATCTAAAATTAGTGAATTTTCAATGTAATAACTCATCAAATTCAAACATTCTTCAAATAATTAAAGAAGAAGTCATTGAATGTAAAAAATGTAATCTCAGTAGAACTAGAAAAAATGCGGTTCCCGGAGAGGGTCCAACTCAGGCATCTATAATGTTTATTGGAGAAGCTCCAGGAGCTAAAGAAGATGATACTGGTATTCCTTTTGTGGGAAGAGCAGGAAATCTTTTAGAAAAGATATTTAACAATATACCTATTTTCAGAGAAGATGTTTTTATTACAAATATTGTTAAATGTAGACCCCCAAATAATAGAAACCCTTTAGACATAGAAATAAAATCTTGCACTCCATATTTAATCAATCAAATTAACTTAATTAATCCAAGGATAATAGTTACTTTAGGAAAATATGCACTTCTGAATTTCAGCCCAACAGGAAAAATTTCTGAAGATCATGGCAAAATGTTAATATGGAATAAAAGAATTTTATACCCTGTTTATCACCCTGCTGCTGCTTTAAGAAATAAAAATATTCTAAAATCTTTGGAATCAGACCTAAAAAAAATTCCAGAGATCTTGCTTCTAACTTTATCAAAAAAATTAAAAAAATAAATCACTTCTAATATGAAAATAAATCACGACAATTCAATAAAAATAATACCGCTAGGTGGTTTAGGGCGAATAGGTAACAACATGTTGATTGTTGAAATAAAAGAAGAGATACTGATTATTGATGCAGGTGGAAGATTCCCTGAAAATGAATTAAACGGAGTAGATTTGATTATTCCGGATTTTAAATATATTGAACAAAACGCAAAAAAAATAAAAGGATTACTTATTACTCATGGACATGAAGATCATATTGCAGCAATACCTCACTTACAAAAGAAACTAAAATTTCCGATTTATGCTCCTAAGTTCGCTTCAGAAATAATTCTTAATAAATTTACTCAAAATCAAAAACTTTCAAATCTTAACATTACTCCTATATCTAAAGGAATTGTTTATAAAATTGGAAATTTCAAAGTCAAATGGTTTGAAATGTGTCATTCTATACCTGATTCAACAGGGATTTTTATTGAAACCCCTTTTGGAAAAATTATTCATACCGGAGATTTTAAAATAGATCATAATCCAATCATAGGAAACCCATCAAATTTATCAGAATTGGCAAATATATCTAAAGACAAAATATTATTGCTAATGTCTGATTCCACAAATGCAAATGAAGAAGGGTATTCGGGTTCAGATAAAGAAGTTTTTGAGAATCTATTTAATATCATATCAAAATCAAAAGGAAGGGTATTTATATCAAGTTTCGCATCTCAAATTTCAAGAATGCAAATGATTTTCTATATAGCTAAATTATGTGAAAGAAAAATTGCTTTTGCTGGAAGAAGTATGATTAGAAATGCAAAAATTTCTAAAGATCTTAATTACTTAGAAATTCCCAATCAATCTGAAGTACCTTTATCTCAATCCTCTAAATTAACTGACGATAAAGTAATTATAATGATCACTGGATCTCAATCAGAACCTGGTTCATCTTTAGTTAAATTATCTTGTAATCAACATAAAAAAATAAAAATAAAAAAAGGTGATACCGTCATCATATCAGCAAGTGTAATCCCTGGAAATGAAATAAAAGTTAATCGAACCATTGATAATTTAGTTAGATTAGGAGCAAAAGTAATTACTGAAAAAAACTTTAATATTCATGTCAGTGGACACGCTAAGAAAGAAGAATTAAGTTTAATAATTAACCTAATAAAACCACATTTATACCTACCTATTCATGGCGATTATAGAATGTTACAAGCTAATGCAAATATAGCTAAAGAAAATGGCATCGAAGAAAAAAATATTTTTGTGCTCGATGATGGGAATATATTAGAAATTCAAGGGAAATCAGGTAATGTATCAGGTAATATTCCTTCTGGTTCATTATATGTCGATAAAAGTGGGAATATTTTAAATAATACAAACTTAATAGAAAATCAATCAGCGTCAACCAACAATGGAGTAATAACTATTTCATGCATTAGAGAAAAAAAATCAGGAAAGGTATTAGAAGCAGTAACTGTTAATCAATTGAATATCTCAAAAGAAAAAAATATTAAAAAAATAATTAAAGAACTTCAAAATATAATAATAAAATCCATTACCCAAAATAATTCAAAAAATCTTGACCTGGAACAAAATGAAAAAATTTTAGAAAAAAAATCAAGAGATTATATATCCGGAAACATGAAAAAGATGCCAATAGTGATAATTTCTACCATTCAAATATAATATATATATGAATGAAATTTATAAGAAAAAATTAATTTACCAAATATTTTTTACACTTAAAATATTTGTTATATTTTTTTTACTTGCAACAGTTTTTAAAAGTTATGCCATAGAAAAATTTGGAGCATCCATTCTTGTAATATTTATTTATTTAATACCTTTCTTGTATTTAGTAATATTTAATCCAAAATTATTAGTTAAGTTTTGGAAAATAGTTGCAATATTTTTTTGTGTATCTTTATCTATAATAACTTTTATGGGTATTTTACCTTCAAATAAATTTTTTGGGTTAGATAATGATAGTTTAGGAGGTGAAATCTCAATATTTCTAGCACGTGAACCTTTTTATTGGAATGAATATAATTTTTCAATTTGGCATTATATACAATCAGTTTTTAGAGTAATAATTTTCCTACTAATTGGAGTTTCAATTACACACCCTAAAAAATTATTCTCACTAATCTTCAAAATTAAGTATTTATTTAGATTTATAGATATAAGAAACGTAAAATTCCAAATAGATAAAGTATCATCCTTATTAAAAATTATTGGAATTATTAAATCGGTTATATATAAAAAAAGATCATCACATAAAGAAATTACAAATATTAAAAAAATAAATGAAAAAACTGACCTAAAGAATATAAAACCGGAAGTATCTATTTGGAATAATAACCCAGAAATAAAAGCACCTAAAAATGATTATAGTTCGGCTATTAAATTCAAATGGCAAGTTCCTAACACAAATGTTTTAGAACTAGCCCCTATGCAAGGGGTTAGTTCTTCAGAAATAAATGAAACTAGTAATTTAATCGAAAAATCTTTAGAACAGTATGGTATAGATGTTTCGGTTGACTCGGAGGATGTTAAATCTGGTCCTACTGTTACAATGTACGGTGTTAAACCTGGTTGGAAGGGAGATATTAAGACAGGTGGACAAAGAGTTAGAGTTGATACAATTCTTAATCGAGAAAAAGACCTAGCACTTGCACTAGCATCACCAAGCTTGAGATTTGAAGCTCCTGTCCCTGGTGAATCCGTTGTAGGGATTGAGGTACCAAATAAAAAACCTCAAAAAGTAACTATACGATCTATTACTGACACAAATGAATGGAATTCATTTAAAAAAGATTCCGCTTTACCAGTACCTCTTGGAATAGGAACTGATGGTAATCCTGTTATGTGTGACCTAGCAAAAATGCCTCATACATTAATTGCTGGTTCTACTGGATCTGGCAAAAGTGTATGTATGAATGCAATTATTACAGGATTAATGTTGACATTAAATCCTACTCAGGTTCGAATGATAATGTTAGATCCAAAAAGAGTTGAATTAACTCCTTATGATAATATCCCTCACCTATATAGCCCAGTAGTTGTAGAAACTGAAAGAGCAATAATAATTCTAAAATCATTAGTCAATGAAATGATGGAAAGGTTTAAATTGTTAGAAGAAGCTGGAGTCAAAAATATAACTGCTTATAATATAAAAACTAATCAAAGAATGCCATATTTAGTAGTTCTAGTTGATGAATTAGCTGATTTAATGCTTACAGCTGCTGGAGAGATTGAAAGATTATTAGTCAGGCTCGCTCAACTTGGACGGGCTACAGGTGTACATTTAGTAGTAGCTACACAAAGACCTTCTGTGGATGTAGTTACAGGATTAATAAAAGCTAATTTCCCAAGTAGAATTTCTTTTTCAGTAATGTCACAAATAGATTCACGTACAATTTTAGATTCTCCTGGAGCTGAAAAGTTATTAGGTAAAGGAGATATGTTATATCTACCTGTTGATAGAGCAAAACCACTAAGAATACAAGGTCTATTTCTCACTGATAAAGAAATATCAGATATAGTTTCTCATTGGAAAAACCAGTCTAGTCCTGACTTACCTGAGTTATCTGTAAATCCTATCACCGATAATTCTAATTTTACATTATCTGATTCTGCAGGAGATTCCTTATATGAAAAAGCGGTATTATTGACAGAATCTCAGCGTACTTTATCTGTATCTTTATTACAAAGAAGATTAAGAATAGGTTATCCTAGAGCTGCAAGATTAATGGATGAATTAGAAGAAGCTGGTATCGTTGGACCTGGAGATGGAGGCAAACCAAGACAAGTATTGTAAAATAATAAGAATCATTAAAATTAAAATGAAAGAAAAAAAAGAAAATTCAGAACATTATTTAGAAAACTCTCCATATTTTCTTAATCTTGAAAAGCCTCATAAAAATTGTCTAGTATGTAACTTTGAAATAAAAAATTCTAGCCTGTACAAAAGATTTAGAATTTGCCCATCTTGTAGATACCATTATTCAACTACTTTAAGGAGAAAAATTGCAATCGTTGCTGATAAAGGATCATTCAATGAGATTAATAAATGGATAGAGTCTATTGATCCTCTTGCATTTGAACCAAAAATTTCCTACAAAAAACGACTATCTCAAGATCAAAGTAGAACTCAATTAAAAGAAGCAGTAATTACTGGAACGGGTACTATAGGTGGAAATAATTGTGTTCTTATAATTCTTGATTCAAGTTTTATGGGAGGAACAATGGGTTTAGTAGTAGGTGAAAAAATATCTTTAGCTCTTGAACATGCGGGAAAGAAAAAAATTCCTGCAATAGGAATAATTACTTCCTCAGGTAAGAGGATACAAGAAGGTGTTTTTTCTCTTAATCAGATGGCAAAAACTGTAATTGCCACGAAGTTAATTAAGGAAAAAAATATCCCATTTATTGTCTCTCTCGGAAATCCATGTACAGGTCAAGTTCTATCAAGTTTTGCTTCAATGGCTGACATTATCATTTCTGAACCAATGGCCCATATAGGTTTTTCTTCATTAGGAGATCTACGTCGTTCTGAAGGAAATCATATATTTAAAGAACATTTATCAGAATCATATTTTCATAACGGACATATAGATAAAATAGTTGAAAGAGATAATCTAAAAAATGAGCTCTCCAGTATTCTTGCACTAGTTTCATCAAAATTAAAAATCACTTCAAATAGCAAAAATCCTTCGAAAATATTTGATAGTAAAAATCCTAAAGAATCCGTAAAGTTATCACGAAATAACAAAAGACCTACATCAAAATTTTTTGTCAACGAACTTTTTTCAAGTTTTACTGAATTGCATGGTGACAGAACTTCCGGAGATGATAATTCTATAATATTAGGATTAGCAAACATTAATGGACAAACCATAATTATTGCTGCACAAGAAAAATTAAAAAATACTTCAAATGAATTTTCTAGATTAGGCGAAATTACCCCGTCGGGTTTTAGAAAAGCTATTAGGGGAGCAAAGTTAGCTGAAACTCTAAATCTATGCTTCTTAACAATAATAGATTCATCAGGTCCAAAAATAGGAACTGAATTCGAGAAACAAGGTTTAGCAAGTGTAATAGCTAACACTATTTATGAATTATCAAATATTAACACCCCTACAATTTCTATAATTATCGGTGAAGGAACATCAGAATCTGCTATAGCTTTCACCGTCACAGATAGAATATTAATGATGGAGAATGCGATTTATTCACCTATCCAACCAGAATTAGCTGCAGAATTAGAAACTAATAAAATTTCAGGAATAGATGACATTTCTAAAGCATTAAAACTAACTTCTTTAGATTGTAAAAATATCGGAATGATAGATGAAATTATTCCAGAACCATTAAAAGGAGCTCACGAAAATCCAAAAGAATCAGCAGAATTAATGAAAAATATTTTAATTAATGAACTTTCTTATCTTAATAGTCTTAATACTTATACTCTTTTAAAAAATAGACATAAAAAAATCCGAAATATCGGAAACTTTTCGAATAAATATAAATCATCTATCATTAGAGAAATTAATTATATTGGAAAAGGAATAAAAACTAGTATTAAATCATTAAAAAAATGAAAAATCACTATTTATAAAAATTTACCCTCTAAGTCTATAAAAACCTCATATCGAATAATTGTTCCTTTTTTTAATTTCTTTTTAAACATTAGATATTACAAAAAAATTGTTGGAAACGGTGAATATAATTAAAATAAAATATAATATCAATTATATTCAAAATTACTATAAAAAATTGATAACAAATAATATGGAAGATTCACTAAATATTTCCGGTAAAAAATTTAAATCACGTTTAATGACAGGAACGGGAAAACATAGATCGGTTAAAGATCTCCTTGAATCAGTTAAATTCTCTGAAACAGAGATAATAACGGTTGCAATAAGAAGACTTGATCTTGACAATCCAAACGAGAAAACCATTCTTGACCACTTAGATTGGGAAAAATATCAAATACTTCCTAACACAGCTGGATCAAAAACATCTGAAGAAGCAATTTTCACAGCTCAATTAGCTCGTGAAGTAACAGGATCAAATTGGATAAAAATCGAAGTGATACCTGATCCTGAATATCTTTTACCTGATCCAATTGGAACTGTGCAAGCTGCGAAAGAATTAATTAGAGATGGTTTTGTTTGTTTACCATATATTGGAGCCGATCCTGTTTTGGCAAAAATCCTCGAAGATTTAGGTTGTGCAACTGTAATGCCTTTAGGTTCTCCAATAGGATCTGGGAAAGGAGTAATTACTAGGGAAGAAATTCAAATAATTATAGAAAAATCTTCAATACCTGTTGTAGTAGATGCAGGACTTGGAGTACCTTCAGATGCTTCATCAGTGATGGAAATGGGTGCAGATGCGGTATTGGTCAATACTGCAATAGCTGAAGCAAAAAATCCTGGATTGATGGGAAAAGCCTTTAAAGAAGGAGTTAATGCTGGTAGAAATGCTTATTTAGCCGGTCGAATACCAATTAAAAGTTCAGCTTCAGCAAGTAGTCCAACAAAAGGTACAATTAACTCTTAAATTTCAACTCCATTGCAAAATGCAAAAATTACCTGAAAGAATACTATGTTTCGTAACTCCATCTATAACAAAATTTAACTCTAATGCTTTTTTTGAATTTATTAAATACGCTATAGATGGAGGTGTAAATATGATTCAAATCAGAGATAAAAAAGCAAAATCTCATGAATTAGAACTATTTTCAACCAAACTTTATAAAATCGCCGGTAACGAGATTATTGTAATGATAAACTCTGAATTTATACCCAATAATTCTAATATTTCTGGAATACATTTTCCTGAAAAAATAAATGTGTCGAAATTTTCTCCATTACCCAAAAATAAAATTTTTGGACAATCAACACATAGTCTCCGTTCAGCAAAAATTTCCGAAGAAAATGGTATTAACTATTTAATCGTCGGAAGTATATTTAAATCTAATTCTCATCCTAATGGTAATGTGTCAGGTACAAGGATAATAAAAGAAATTGTAAAAATCACTTCTCTTCCTGTGATCGGAATTGGTGGGATAACTTTAGAAAATGCTGAATCAATAATTAAATCTGGTGCAAATGGAATTGCTGTAATTTCAGAAATAAGTAGATTCAAAAACCCTTATAAAATTTCTAAATCTTTATTTGAAATAATTAATACTAATTAGTAAGTTATAATATGTTGATGAAAATTAAAGTTAATGGGAAAACACAATCTTTTGATCAATCAGTATCAATCTCAGATTTAATAAATCATATTAAATTATCCAATACATCCATCGCTATAGCTCTCAACGGTAAAATCATTCATCAAAATGAATATCATAATACTAAATTAAAAAACATGGATTCTGTTGAAATAGTCCGACCTGTAGGTGGAGGTTAATTTACTTAATATACACCTAATTTAATTTGAATATCCAAATTAAATTGGTATAAATATTACATCTAAATATATTATAAAAAAAAGAAAATGAAAATATCTAAAGTTACACCCTTACTTATTGATCAATATCTATTGGTCCAAATTGAAACTGATAATGGTATAGTTGGGATTGGAGAATCTGGAGCTTGGGGATATCTAGAATCATCAAGCGTAGCAATAACAAAATTTGCTGATTACTTAATCGGTAAAAACCCTCTACTAATTGAACATCACTGGCAATATATGTACAGATTTTCTCATTTTAGAGGCTCTGCAATTATGGGAGCTATTAGTGCCATAGACATTGCACTTTGGGATATTATGGGTAAACATTTTGACGTTCCTGTATATCAATTACTGGGTGGAAAAGTACGAGATAAAGCAAGAGTTTATTACCATGTTTTTGGTGATACTAAAGAAAAATTACTCTCGGGAATTATAGATGCAAAAAATAGTGGGTTCACTGCTGTTGGACACTTAACTCCATTTTTAGATGAAGATAAATCTAAGAGATATTTCAAAACACATGTAGATAAAATTGAAGATGCAATTGAAACAGTTAGAAATTACAGAAAAGCCGTTGGTAATGATGTAGATCTGTGTATAGAAATACATAGAAGATTAACACCTACTGAAGCGGTACAACTAGGTAGAGGTATAGAAGAATTTATGCCGTTTTTTTACGAAGATCCTATTACACCTGATAATTTTGATGAAATGGCTTATGTAGCTGAAAAAATTAATATCCCTATCGCAACTGGAGAAAGGTTTACTTCTCTATGGGAATTTCAAATGGCTTTATCAAGAAATTCTGTACAATACGTTCGGCCAGACGTATGTCTAGTAGGTGGAATTTCTGGAGCAAAAAAAATAGCCTCATTAGCTGAAGCTTACCATGTCGGAGTTGTTCCTCATAATCCATTATCTCCAGTGTCAACTGCAGCATGTTTACAAATTGCAGCTTCTTCTTCTAACTTCGCTTTGCAAGAATATCCCACTGGTGAAAATGATCCACCAAAATCAAAAATGGTTTCAGGTGCACCTGTACATGATGGAAAGGGATACTTATTATTACCAACTAATCCCGGAATTGGTGTCGAGCTGAAAAAAAATGCTATTAAAGATTGTCCTACGGTGATCAGAAAAGTTCAAACCAGACTACATGAAGATGGCTCAGTAATAGATCAGTAAAAAAACAAAAATATCCAACCTTAAAATAATTAAATTATGATCGAAAATTCAATTCTAAAAGCAAACAAATCTGGGAAAAAAGCCGCGATTTTCTCTCTCACTTTCCCATCACTTCATTTAGTTGAAATGGCATCCCATATCGGTTTTGATGCTATTAATATTGATGGTGAACATGGATATTTTTCTCCAGAATCTATTGATAATATTTGTAGAGTTGCGAATGGTTATCAAATGAGTGTTGTTGCTAGAGTTCCTGATTCAAGTGCATATTGGGTTAACATGTTCTTGGATAGAGGGATTCAGGGTATTACTGGTCCCCATATTGATAGTGGTAAAGAAGCACAAGATTTAGCTGATGCTTGCCTTTTCCCACCTCATGGAAAAAGATCATGGGGCGGTGGAAGAGGTACTGAATTCGATGATATGTATATATTAGAAAAAAAACACGGAAACAAATTAGGTTTTGCCAAATGGACAAACTCTAATATGCTTGTATGGGCACAAATTGAATCTAAAACTGCCTGGAGGAATTTAGATGATATTTTAAGTGTGAATGGCCTGACCGGCATTACAGGAGGTCCAAATGACTTTGCAGCATCCCTAGGTCATCCAGGTGATCCAAACAATATAGAAAGAGTAAAATTAACTAATGATTCTGAGGAAAGAGCAATTAGAGCGGGTAAACTTGTAACATCAAACATTTATACCACTACATCAGTTCAAGATCTTATGCTTGGACCTGCTCGTGAATTAGTAAATAAAATTAAAAATGAAACAATTTCATGACTGAAATTTTATATTCAATAACTTCTAATAAAGAGTCACTTTTTTTAACACAAGATTACCTGAAATTTTCCAGCAAATCCAAAGATATTTCAATACCACTTGAAGCAATTATATCTATTGAATCTAAAAAAATTACCGGAAAAAAAAAGTCTATTATATTGAGTATATTAGGAATCTTCTCAACATTTATAGTAGTACAATCTATAGGTAATAAATTTATTGCTTATCTTCTTTCACTATTAGTTTTATTAGCATCTACAATATTATTAGTGGACTATTTTCTAGAGTATAAAAATAAATATATATTTTTTTTTACCAGAAACCCAAAAGTTTTTATAAAATTCAAAGCAAAAGATATACAGCAGATTGATCAAATAATTGAGAAATTTCAAATTCCAAAAAAGAATTCTTTATTAGAAAATTCTCCCGTCCCTTTTCGTAACAAATACTAAGTCTAAATTCTCAAGAAATACGTAAATTAGGAATAACATCCAACGACATTTCGCTGAATTTTTTTAATTGTAAATTATATAAACCTGCCATAGCTATCATAGCTCCATTATCTGTGCAAAGATCAATAGGGGGTATGGAAACTGGAATTGGAGAAAGCGCAATTAAATTTTCCCTCAGAGCTGTATTTGCTGCAACTCCTCCAACTAAAATTATTCCTTTACATTCATAACTAATTGCAGCATTAACAGTTTTTTTTACCAATACATCTACTACGGAATCTTGAAATGCTTTAGAAAAATTTGCCTGTATATCTTTATCAGGTAATACACGATTATTAGGCGGGTAAAATCCAAATATTTTGGATCTATTAATTACTGAAGTTTTTATCCCACTAAATGAAAAATCATGTGTTCCATTTATCCAGGATCTGGGAAAAGGTTCAATTTCTTTCGAAGAAAAATTAGACGCCTTTTGAATTTCTGGTCCTCCAGGATATTTCAATCCTAAAACCCTTGCAACTTTATCAAACGCTTCCCCGACTGCATCGTCTCTAGTTTCACCTATTATTTGAAATTGACCATATCCTTTCATTATAACCATTTCGGTATGGCCTCCAGAAACGATTAAGCACATTATCTTATTCTGTTCATCGACAATTTGTTGAAATGGCATTGGAGAAAAGTAGTCATTATTTATCCAAGCAGCATAAATATGTCCCTCCAAATGATTTACTCCAATTAATGGGATACCTAATGAACATGCCAATCCTTTTGCAAAATTCAACCCAACAATTAATGATCCAGCTAAACCTGGCCCATATGTTACAGCTATGTGGGAAAGGTCACGTAATTTTATATTCCCAAATTTTAACGCAGATAAAGTTACTTCTCTGATATCTAATATATGCTGCCTTGAAGCAATTTCAGGAACTATACCTCCATGTGATGAATGTATCCCAATTTGAGATGCTACTATATTTGCAATTTGTCTACCATTATGATCCACAATACCTACAGCTGTTTCATCACAACTTGTTTCTATACCAAGTATAAACATTTGATATCTTAACCTTTTATTCACCAAAAAATACCATAATTACACTAATACGATTATAGTTTTTCATTTACTCATGTAATATTAATATTGTAATTGCCAGTTGATTCCTATTAATGGACTATTGGCGATAGTTTTGTTATTAAATTGGAATAATGGAGGAAGTAGATTGGATATTCCGAATTTTCCCGCTTGCTTAGCTTGCGATGATGAAGACGCAGTACTTGTCCCGCTATCAGATTTTGGAGGTCAAGGAGCACCTGTTCACTATAAAGCATGGGTATGTACATCACCTGAATGCGATTATAATATAAAAATTAGAAATGGAGAAATCCACGAAAACGAGCCAATTATTCAGGGGAATATTAGGCGCCCAAGACAATAACTGGTATTTTAATTAATTTTTTTTAATCATTTTTGATTTATCTTTCTTTTAGGATAACAAGAGGAGTTTATTTGGGTGTTCTCGATTAAAAGAGATAGAGTCCTGTTTCTTTTTTTGCTACTTACAAATTTAGGTATAGTAAGTCAGATTACGATTGGTGGTATCACTAGAGTCACGGGTTCAGGTGACGGTTGTCCTGATTGGCCAACTTGCTTTGGTAAATGGATCCCTCCATTAGAGTATCATGCTTTGATAGAATACTCCCATCGATCTGTTGGAACAATTGTAGGAATATTTACATTGTTTATATGTTTGAGAATTTTTTTTAAACATAGAAACAATAAAGCATTAATCAACATTTCTCTGATGCTTCTTTCAATTATCATCATCGTTGGGTTATTAGGCGGAGCGGTTGTGTTAACTGAATTGAACCCAGCAATAAGAACCATACACCTTATGCTAGCTGAAATAACCGTTCTAATATCTGTGACAACATTAATAATTTTTTTAGATACTGGTAAAAAACCAATCCCACACAAAAGAAAATGGATATTTTTTAATATTTCTAAAGAATATGAGAAATATTTCATTGGTATGTTTTTTAGCAGTTTTCTAATTTTGATCACCATATTAAGTGGGTCTTATGCAGTTTGGACAAATGCTGGTTTTTATTGTCCCTCATGGCCTTTATGCGGTAGAGAAGCTATTATACCAGTTCAAACTTTAGAAATAATACATATGCTTCATAGATTACTTTCATTGTTTTCTGTAATAATTACTGGATATTTTTTTTATAAAATACTCAGAATTAGAAACATTTCGAATGTAATTAAAATTGTAACTTCTTTAGGGTTTGGAGTAATTCTTACTCAAATTATTTGGGGTGCTTTAGTTCCTCTATCTAATTTCTCTGAATGGTCTAGAGCAGGACATTTAAGTATTGCAACAATCTTATGGACAATTGTAATTTTACTAACAAACCTGATGAAAAATCCCAGAATATTTCCTGTAAAATTATAAATCAACTATTCCAAATTTTAGAACCTTTCTCAATTAAATGTATAAAAAAATCCAAGATTATATTTTACTCACAAAACCAAGGGTAATATCTCTATTATTACTTGTTGCTGTATGTAGTTGTTTAATAGGAAACAAAGGTATCCCTAATGTTTCTGTAATAATTTCCATAATCATTGGTGGAGCATTTGCTGCAGGAGGTGCTGGATCGCTCAATATGGCATATGAACATAAAATAGATAAAGCAATGGGAAGAACAAAAAACCGTCCTGTAGCTGAAGGAAGAGTTACGCCGTTTTCAGCATCAGTATGGGGTATATTGCTTAATATTTTCTCGTTTATTATTTTATTTTATTTTATAAATTATATTGCCGCCTCATTAGCAATTTTGGGCACTATTCTATATTTCATACTTTACACAGTTATACTAAAAAAAAGAACTTCGCAAAACATAGTTATTGGCGGTGCTGCAGGATGTATACCTGCTCTTGTAGGATATTCGGCTGGATCAAATGGGATAATCGACTCTACAGCAATATGGTTATTCTTAATAATTTTTGTATGGACACCACCTCATTTTTGGGCACTATCAATAGTAATAAAAAAAGATTACGAAAAAGTTGGAATACCTATGCTTCCAGTTACGAAAGGTATAAATTATACACAAATTAACATATTAATTTATTCAATTATCACTTCGATATTTTGTTTGATTCTAACTTTTATAAATCAAAGTTTAGGAATATTTTATTTTTTTTCCACCATTATAATTTCAATAATTCTGATCTTATATTCGATTAAAATTATCAAAACCAAAGAAAACGATTTAAAGAAAAAACATTCCCTAAATTTTTATAAATATTCAATGTTGTACTTGGCATTGATATTTATTTCTTCATCTTTGGATATTATCGTATTTTCTTGACAAATCAACTCTAACTTTCAGTTAATGATAAAAGTTCATTTACTTCTGATCTTACTAACCAATTCTGAAAACACTTCAGGCTCATAAACAGCCAAATCCGATAATGATTTTCTATCTATTTTAATTCCTTTTGATCGGATACCATATATAAACTGACTATAAGAAATCCCACAAATTCTAGAAGCAGCATTAATTCTAGTAATTTGTAAAGATCTGTTTTGTCTTTTCTTCAATCTTCTATGAGCTGTCGCATAGGCAAGAGCATGTGTTAAAGATTCTCTAGCGAGTCTATATCGCCTGTTCCTAGAACCTCTGTGTCCTTTAACTGCAGACAGCACGGCTTTGTGTCTTTTATGTGTTGTTACACTTGTTTTAACTCTGGACAATTAATTCACCCTTTAAAATAATTAAATTTTATATACATAAAAACAATTCTATAATTTAAAAAAATTATCTCCTCAAAAAGCTTTTGATTTTTTTTGAAAATAAAGCAGAATCTAAATCCACTTTGCCTCCAAATAATCGCTTTACCCTCTTTGTTTTTTTCCTCCTAAAATGACTTTTAGGTCCTTTTGTTCTAACAACTTTACCGTCACCAGTAATATGAAATCTTTTTTGGGCACCCTTATGGGTTTTCATTTTAGGCATTTTCAGTTACTCACTAATAAAATTTCAACCTGTAAATATAAATTTTTATACCGAAACACCAGTTTCAATATTTTCATTGGTTATTTTATTTTTCAATCCGGGTAAAGGGGTGAGAACGATATTTATGGAACGACCTACCATAGACGGAGCACTTTCTAATTTAGAGTAATCCGAAAGTCCTTCAGCGAATTTTTGTAAAACTTTCATCCCAACATTAGGATGAGCGTTTTGTCTTCCTCTAAATCGTACAAATACCCTAACTTTTGCTCCTTGTAATAATAAACCTTTCGTGATTTTCATTTTTGATTTTAAATCATTTTCCGAAGTTACAGGACTTAGTCTCACTTCTTTAACTTTACTAGCTGCTCTTGATGCTTTTTGGGATTCTTTATCCTTTTTACCTTGAATATATTTGAAACGCCCATAATCCATTATCCTACAAACAGGAGGGGTTTGATTAGGGCCTACTTCCACCAAATCCAATCCAGAATTAGCAGCCAACTTTATAGCCTCACCCGTATCTAAAACAACTGATTCTTGGCTATTTTCACCCGTAATTACTCTCACATTAGAAACAATGATATTACTGTTTACCCGATATTTTTTTTGTATTTTTATTTCTCCATAACCAATTTGTTTTTAATATATTTACAATTTTTTGATTAAATATGCAAATCTATAATTAAAATATAACAACCGTTGTTTATAATCTCAATCGTTGTAAATATAAAAAACAGTAAATATATGATATATGCTCAAAATTTGTTGGAATATGTACTAATTAATTTATTCTTATCTCCTATATGGTAAAATTTAACCTAATAACAATAGGTATGTACAACCATTACCATAAACCTATAACGTACAAAAAAAATTTGAAAATTTAAATGAAAAATAGATGGATAAAAAATATTTTTGTCTACGCAATAGTTATAAGTATTGCAATGATATCTTTTTTTCTTTTTTTTGATCAATCACTAAGTTCTGTTGATGAAATTGGAATAAATGAAGTTCCAGAACTTGCTAAAAATAGAGTTTCAACATCTAAAATTTCAATAGAAGTAAGTGGTGATGAATTAAAGATTATTGATGGAAACGATATTTATAAATCTAGAAAAGAAACTGGATCAAGTATTACTGAAATAATGTATGAGAGCGGCATAGACCCTTCAAACTATACTGTTAAAGTAAAGGGTAAAAGTGGCTTATCAAGTTTCTTCAGTATTATTATAGGTTTTTTACCACTAATATTATTTGGTGGTCTGTTAATATTTATGATGCGTCAAGCACAAGGAGGAGGAGGTCAAACCTTTAGTTTTGGAAAAAGTCGTGCAAGGATGTTTAAAGGTAATAACGCCACCGTTACTTTCTTTGATGTAGCCGGTGTCCCTGAAGCTAAGGAGGAACTGGAAGAAGTAGTAGAATTTTTAAAATATCCAGAAAGATTTCAAGCATTAGGTGCACGAATCCCTAGAGGAGTATTATTAGTAGGTCCTCCTGGAACTGGTAAAACTTTACTGGCTCGAGCTGTTGCAGGTGAAGCAGGCGTTCCATTTTTTTCTATCTCCGGATCAGAATTCGTGGAAATGTTTGTTGGGGTGGGAGCCTCAAGAGTTAGAGATCTTTTTGAACAAGCTAAGAGACATTCCCCTTGCATTATTTTTGTTGATGAAATTGATGCAGTCGGAAGGCATCGAGGTGCAGGTTTAGGAGGTGGAAATGACGAAAGAGAACAAACATTAAATCAAATACTCGTAGAAATGGATGGATTCGATACTTCAATAAATGTAATAATTATTGCTGCAACTAATCGTCCTGATATTTTGGATCCAGCTCTCCTTAGACCTGGAAGATTTGATCGAAGAGTAATGATAGATAACCCAGATGTTAGAGGAAGAGAAGCAATATTAGATGTTCACGTCAAAGGGAAGCCTTTGGAAAAGTCAGTGGAACTTTCTGATGTTGCAAAACAAACGCCTGGTTTTTCAGGCGCAGACTTAGCTAATCTTGTAAATGAAGGAGCCTTATTAGCTGCTAGAAAAAACCAAAAGAAAATTAAATTAGACAACTTAACTGAAGCCATAGATAGAGTATCCATCGGTCCTGCAAGAAAAAGTAAGGTTATTAGTGAAAAAGATAGAAAACTGACAGCTTATCATGAAGCTGGTCATGCTTTGGTATCTCACTTTATCCCTGGAGGTCGACCTGTCGCAAAAATTTCAATCATCAGTCGTGGACATGCAGGTGGTTTTACTAGATGGGAACAAGAAGATCAATCTTTCTATTCGCTAGAACAATTAGAAGCTCAAATCAGTTCAGCAATGGGTGGTAGAGCTGCTGAAGTAATGAAATGTGGAGATGTTACAACTGGAGCATCTAATGATTTTGAACAGGCTACGACTATTGCTAGAGAAATGATAATGCGTTATGGAATGAGCGATCGCTTGGCGCATAGATCATTTGGAAGAAAGCAAGAAGCTATTTTCTTGGGACGGGAAATGACGGAAGAAAGAAATTATTCTCTAAAGACTGAAGAGATTATCGATAATGAAATTGATCGTCTACTCAAAGAAGGTGAAGAAAAAGCGAAAAAAATATTGAAAATAAATGAAATAATTTTAGATAATGTAGCTAAATATTTACTCGAAAATGAAACAATCGACCATGATCAATTTCAGGAAATAATTGACGGTAAAACTCCAAAAATCAAACCTGTAAAAGATAAAAATATACCGCCAGAATCTTCAGAACAGACTTTAAATAAAGGTATTCGTACTGATAGAAAATCTGACCCCGAACCACAAGCTACTTCTTAATGTTTTTTTTATAAAATGGGATTAATTTATTCTGGTAAGTTGTGGATGATACAACGGTTTATTTCTGGATTCTCTAATAACTCATATTTAGTTACCTGTAAAGAAACTAATCAATCAATCATAATTGACACCCCAAAAAATCCTTATGAATTAATTGATGCCGCAATAAAATATGATGTTAGAGGTATATTCATTACTCACGGTCATTATGATCACATTGAAGGATTAGTGGATGTATACAATAATTTCAAAGTTCCAATAGGTATTGGTCAAAATGATGCAAACACATTGCCAATAAAACCTATTAAAAAGCTTAAAATAGATAACTTATCTATTTATAGATTTGGAAATATTGTTATTCGATCGATAAAAACACCTGGACATACTCCTGGTTCGAGATGTTATTTACTTCCATCTGAATCCCCAGGTTCAGAACCACACTTATTTTCTGGAGATACACTTTTCCCTGGCGGACCTGGAAAATCATCTTCTTACAATAAATTATTAGAAATTGTCGATTCTATAAAACACTTGTATACACTTCCGAACCATACAGTTGTTTTACCTGGTCACGGTGAATTCATAACAATTAAAGATTCAAAAAAAGAATCGGATGAATTTTTAAAAAAACCTATAAACCCTAAAATGTACGGTGAAATCACTTGGAATTAAAGAATTTTATAATTCCCATAATGATTAAAAATATATCCCTAACAGTAAATAAGAATACAAAGTAATTTATAGAGATTCTTATGAAAAGTCATGAATGTAAATTAAATATCTCACATATCCATAATTGATAAAAACACATTGGTCACAAATAGATATTCTTCAAGCGGCTATTATTGTAGCTTCACTATATTTATCTCCAATATTTATTCTTTCTGAAAAAAATACATTAGAAATAATTTCAATAAATAATACAACAATAATAATTCTCTTTACTTTTTTTTTAGTTTTTATCAATTACATCCTAAATAAAAAATTTAATCTCCCAATTGCTTATAATTTTTCCCTAGTAGGAATATTGGTTATATATATATTTTTGGATTCTTTTTCTTATCCTAATTTACTCAATAAAACATTGCTATCAGCAATATATTCTGGATCCATTTTGACAATTGTTACTTTAGCGTTTACTCATGGTAAATATAAAATATCATTCAAAAATTTAGGCTTTAGGAAAACTAAAAGTCTTCAAGAATTCGGGTTGGCAATCACGCTATGGATAGTATGTATCGGTATCATTACAATTTGGACTTATATATTAATTGAATATGGAGAAGCTCTTAATTTAGAAATACTTATTCCCACTGATAATGCACAGTACCTGTACGAAAAAGTTGGGGAGAACTTTTTTTTAATGTTTATCATTGCATCATTAATTGCACCAATAAGTGAAGAACTATTTTTTAGAGTATTTATTTTCCTTGGATTAAGAAACTTGTCTATTACAAAAAATAGTATAATTGCCGCAATAATTTCTTCTATATTTTTTGCACTGAGCCATATAGACCCTGGAACATATTTTATAACATTTATACTTGGTATATGTTTCTGTTGGCTATACTTAAAAACAAAAACAATTTTGATTCCTATTTTTACACATAGTTTACACAATACAATTTCAGTTATATTGATATATATATCTCAGTATTTATAATTTTTTAATGAGAAATTTTCTTTTGTATCACAATAATATTGCTAAAAGTATCCATAATTCAAATAAAAAAGGAAGAACTGCTTTAATTCCATTTATTACGATTGGATTCCCAACTATAGATTCAACTGTGCCGATTGTAAAAAAACTTGAAGAAAATGGTGCAGATGTAATTGAATTGGGGATTCCATTTAGTGATCCATTAGCAGAAGGTTTAACTATTCAAAGATCAAGTCAAATTGCCCTGGAAAATGGTGTTAATTTAAACAAGTGTTTAGAAATAGTAAAAAAAATTAGATCTGAAGGTGTAAAAACACCATTAGTTTGTATGGGATACTATAATCCAATATTAGCAAAAGGAATCAATAAATTCTGTGAAGAAGCTGCAGATGCTGGTATTGATGGTTTGATAGTAGCAGATCTACCAAGTTCTGAAGCAAAGTTGTTAGTAACTGCTACGAAAAAACATGAAATCTCTTTAATACCATTACTAGCACTAACATCAAATGAAGATTCAATTAAGTTAGCCTGTAAATTTGCCTCTGGATTTGTATATTGTATTTCTGTTTTAGGTGTAACAGGAGCGAGAAAAAAAGTTAATTCTAAAGTGAAAGAATTAGTAAAAAAAGTAAAAGTTTATACTGATATTCCTGTAGCTATAGGTTTTGGAATATCAAAAAAAGAACATATCATAGAAATAGGAAAATATGCAGATGCAGCTGTATTCGGTGCTGCATTAATCGAATTTATTCTTTCAAATAAAAAAAATCTTCCAGAGAAAAATGCTGAGATTTTTATCAGAAATCTTTCTAAAAAAAATGATCAAATAGGGAAAAATTATGAAAATTCATGGCGTTAAAGGTGCAATCACAGCAGATTACAATTCAATAGAGTCAATCATGAATGCTTCAGAGGAACTACTGAGAATGTTAATTGACCGTAATAAAATTGTTCAAGAAGATGTTGCAGCAGTATTTTTTACTACCAGTCCAGATCTTAATGCAGAATTTCCTGCGCGAACAGCTCGTGAAATATTTGGATGGAATAATGTTCCACTTATGTGTAGTCATGAAATGAGTAAAGAAGGAGCATTGGAAAAATGCATTCGTATACTGATTCTGTGGAATACAGAAATTAAACAAAATAAAATTTCCCATGCTTACCTAAAAAAAGCTAGTATTTTACGTCCAGATATCTCATAAAATAGAAAGTGTAAAAAAATATTCAAATAACAAATAAGAAAATATAATGAAACTTCAAAAAACATCAGACATACGCGTTTCTCAAATAGAATCTTTAGATCCACCAGTTTTATATTTACGAAGAGAACCTATTTCAAAAAAAATTTCTGAAGTTGTAATTAATGGCCGAAAACAAATCGAAAATATTATTAAATCTGAAGATAATCGGTTAATTATGATAATAGGTCCATGTTCGATACATGATGAAAAAGCAGGTCTTGAATATGCTAAATTACTTAGCGAAATCTCCAAAAAAGTTTCAGAAGAAATATTAATTGTGATGAGAGTATATTTTGAAAAACCTCGAACAACTGTTGGATGGAAAGGATTGATTAATGACCCAAACCTAGATGGATCATTTGATATCTCAAATGGTCTTCGAAGGGCTAGAAAATTCCTCCTCCAAGTAAACAATTTGGAGTTACCAGTGGCTACAGAATTTCTTGATCCATTTATACCACAATATTTAGCAGATTTGGTTTCATGGGGTGCTATTGGTGCTAGAACTACAGAAAGTCAAACTCATCGTGAAATGGCCAGTGGACTTTCTGTCCCTGTAGGATTCAAAAATGGTACTGGAGGTAGTTATCAAATAGCTATTGATGCAATGGTTTCCGCTAGTTCTCCACATAGCTTTTTAGGAATTGACTTAGACGGTAATGCAAGTATCATTCATACCAAAGGCAATGAAGCATGCCATTTAGTGTTAAGAGGTGGTTCAACGGGACCAAATTATTATAAAAAATTTGTAGTTGAAGCAGAAGAAAAAATTGAATCATCAGGATTAAACCCTAGTATTATTATAGATTGTTCTCATGCAAACTCAAATAAAGATCATAAAAAACAATCTTTAGTTTTTGAAGATGTGATGCAACAAAAACTCGAAGGTAATAAATCTATTAAAGGAGTAATGTTAGAAAGTCACATTAATGAAGGTAATCAGCCATTAAATAATCCAAAATCTCTTAAATACGGGGTCTCAATTACTGATGCGTGTATTAACTGGCAAACTACTAGTGATTTAATTTTCAAAGCTCAAAAAAATATAAGACAAATTAATAAATAATTTGGCTTCTATTCATTTTATTTAGAGATGTCATTAGAAGAACAAATAAAAAAAACAAATATTATCACTAAAAAAAGTATTGTGACTGTGGGTACGTTTGACGGAGTACACATAGGACATCAATCTTTATTTCAAACCCTAAGACGAGAATCAAAAAAAAATGGTGCCAATTCTATTGCTATTGTCTTTAAAGAAAAACCCAGAGCAATTATAAAAAAAGAACAAAATAAATTATACCTCACCACATTTGCAGAAAGAAAAAAATTAATATCAAAACATGTGGACTATATTATTCCAATAGATTTTAATCAATCTATACAAAATTTAAAGTCTACTCAATTTATACAAATATTAAAAAATAATATTAATACAATAGCTATAGTATCAGGCGACAACGCAAAAATAGGATCTGATCAAAAATTAATTAAATCTATTGACAAAAACTTAATTAAAGTGATTAATAGTAGGATTAAAGAAAATTCTGGAGAAATTTTTTCTAGTTCAAATATTAAAAAATCAATAGCATTTGGAAAATTTGAAAAAACTACCGAAATGCTTGGTAGATATTATAAAATAAGTGGAAAAGTTGTATCTGGGAAAAAACGAGGACGATTACTCGGATTTCCAACAGCAAACATTAAACCATCGAAAGAATTACTAATACCTTGTAAAGGAATCTTTGCAACTATAGCTATGATAAAAAATACAAATTTTCTTTCTGGTACAAGTATTGGATATAACCCAACATTTGAAGAAGAAGAAAAAATAAGTATAGAAACTTTTATAATAGATTTTAATGAAGATTTATATAACCAAAAAATAAGTTTAAATTTTATCTCAAAAATTCGTGAAGAAAAAAAATTTGAAAGTACGAAAGACCTTATTAAACAGATGGATTCAGATATTTCATACATAAAAAAAATCCCAATCCCAATAACTAAATAAAATCTATAGGATGAAAAATTCACCAGAAAATATTTATGATGAGCTTAAATGGAGAGGGGCAATCTTTGATTCTACTCCTGGATCTTATAATGTATTAAGCTTGAAAAATGTTACGTGCTATAACGGATTCGATCCTACAGCACCTAGTTTACACGTTGGAAACTTGATTGCGATCATAGGCCTAATTAGATTCCAAAAATATGGTCATACTCCAATTGCTCTAATTGGAGGAAGTACCGGAATGATCGGTGATCCTTCCGGGAGGACTGAAGAACGTAAATTACTTCCTAAAAGTGAAATTGAAGATAACATAGAATCAATTAGGATTCAACTAATGAATTTACTGGATGTAAATGCTAAAAATAACCCAGCAAAAATCATAAATAATCATGAGTGGTTAGGAAAATTAAAACTATTAGAATTTTTACGAAATATAGGTAAATATTTTTCAGTAAATTCAATGCTATCAAAAGAATCAGTTAAAGGTAGGATTGAACGCGATTCAGGTATTTCTTATACAGAATTCTCTTATCAACTTATGCAAGCATATGATTTTTTAATTCTGTATGAAAAATATAACTGTCAATTACAAACTGGAGGAAGCGATCAATGGGGCAATATCGTTTCAGGAATAAATTTAATCTCTAAAGTATTAGGAAATAAAGATAAATCTAATGCAGCTCATGGAATAGTATATCCTCTCATAACAGATTCATCTGGAGAAAAATTTGGTAAATCTACTGGAAGAAATATTACAATCAATCCTAACGAAACATCACCATACAAATTTTATCAATTTTTTTTAAATGTCTCTGATTCAGATGTAATTAAATATCTAAAATTATTTACTGATAAACAACCAGATGAAATAGAAAATTTAACCCGATTTACTATAGACGAACCACAAAAAAGAATAGCTCAAAAAGATTTAGCATCTTACCTAACAACTTTAATTCATGGACCAGGTGGGTTAGAAAAAGCTCAACAAATTAGTAGAGCATTTTTTGAAGGTGAATTAATGAATCTAAGTCCTAATGAAATTTTTGATGTTCTTGACGGTTCTCCCATTACTGATATACCTAAAAGTAACTTGGAAGGCAAAGGTATTAGGTTTAGTGAATTAGTTGTAAAAGCAGGACTAGCTAAATCTCTTGGTGAGGTAAGGAGAACAGTACATCAAGGCGGATTATTTTTAAATGATTTAATTGTAAAAGAACCTGATCAATTAATAAAAATTTCTGATTTAGTCAAAGGTTCATTAATACTAATTAGACATGGTAAAAAAAATTATAACATTGTAAGAATCATCACATGAAAAATAAATTTAATAAATCTAACCAAAGTTCTAATCCTAATTTAAGAATTCCTGGACCGGTACCAATTCCTGAAGAAATACTTGAAATAGTAGGCGGACAAATGATTAACCATCGAGGTCCCAAATATGCCAAAATGTTAGATAGAATGACAGAAAATCTAAAGTCAGTTTTTTTTACAAAAAATGATGCCTATTTTATTACCGCCTCTGGTACTGGAGCAATGGAATCTGCTATCGCGAATACAATAGAAAAAAATGATAATGTCTTATCTATTATAATTGGAGTTTTTGGTGATAGATTTGCAGAAATAGCAGAATCATATGGTGCAAACGTTACAAGATTAGAATTTGATTTAGGTACTGCTGCAGATTTAGAAAAAGTGAAATCAAGTATCAAATCTATAAAAAATTTAAGAGCGGTAATTTTTACACATAATGAAAGTTCAACCGGTGTAACAAATAAACTAAAAGATATTTGTGAAATAATTCATAATGAATCTGATGCATTAATTCTTGTTGATGCTGTTTCTAGTGCAGGTGGAATACCTATTTATGTTGATAAATGGGGTATAGATGTAGTTGCTACTGCTTCTCAAAAAAGTTGGGCAGCTCCTCCTGGTATTTCAATGCTGACCGTATCAAAAAAAGCTTGGAAAAGAAGCAAGAAAATTTCAACTCCAAAATATTATTTTGATTTTCAACAATATGAAGATTATTTACAAATGGGTCAACCTCCTTTTACCCCCGCACTAAGTGTAATGTATGCTCTTGATTTCAGTCTAAAAAAAATTATATCCGAAGGTATGGATGAAGTATTTAAAAGACATAGTGATATAGCTGATTACACTAGAAAAAAAACAATTGAATTTAAACTGGAAATATTACCAAATCTTGATGTAGCTTCAAACACTGTAACAGCAATAAAATTACCAGAAAATATAGATGGTGTAAAATTTCTTTCTGAAGTTAAAAACAAATTCAATGTAATTTTAGGTGGTGGACAAAAAACATTAACTGGAAAAATCTTTAGAATTGGTCACATGGGTTGGGTTGATAAAAAAAATATATATGAAGCTCTTAATGCATCAAATGAAATCATTAAAAAAATGTCTCTTTAAATATTTCTTACTATAAATCACCTGTAAGATCTTGAATAACTATCCCCGCAGAAGTTTTAGGATAAAAATTAGTAGCTTTTGGAGGTAATCTCCAGCCCCTAGTTACTATAGATACAAATTCATCCATTTTAATAGGTCTCATAATAATACCAATTGAATTTTTGTTATTATTAACTAAATCAATCAAAGTTTTTAAATCATGAACAGGATTAACATAATCCTTATCATGATTTTCTTCAAAAACAATTGATGAAATCTCTCTTCGTAACCAAGAATGTTCAGATTTAAATAAATCATCCCCATTTATTTTTTGTTTATTTGTAGCAATAAAAAATTTTTTTTGTAATGGAGCGTACACTATAAAAGAAACTTCATTGTCAAACCTTTTCCCTAATTTTAAAATTTTATTTTTTATACCTGTAATTTCAGAAAATTCAAAGTTTTCAATATCACATTTCTGTTCAATTACATTGATAATTTCAATAGATTTTTCCACAGACAAATTAGTGAAATGGCGATGATATCCCAAGGTCATTAAACCTGGTTGATCAATAGAAACTAACATCATCATCCTATAATTCAATGATTCTGTTGCTGAAGTTTCTCTCACGGATCTTATCCCTGCTTGATATCTAAGTGCAGCTTCATATCTATGATGCCCATCAGCTATAAAAATTTCTGAATTCTTCATTGATGATGTAATAATGTTAATGGTTCCTTTATCTAGTATTTTCCATAATTTAACGTCAGGTAAATCTGGAACTTCATAAACTACATCAGGATCCCCACCAGAAATAGCTCTCAATATTGCACCAATAGTATTTCTTAAATCATCTCTAAATAAAACTAAAAGGGGGCTATAATTAGATTTACCTACCTCCATTAATTTGACCCTTTCATCAACCCATTCATTTCTAACATTTTCATGTGGGAAAATAATTGAAGACTCATAATCTTCTAATCTAACAGCAGCTATAATACCTCGTCTGTAAAATTTTTCCCCTCTATAATCAAATTCTTCTTCTGTAACATACAAAGTAGGTTCTTTATCTTGAATTAAAATTTCAGATTCCAACCATTCAGACTGAGTAGATGCAACTTCATCAAATGATTCATCAGATCTGTTTCTTCTAGCTATCTCAAGCCGTACTATATTATATTGTGAACGTTTATGCAAAGCTTCATTTAATTTTGGCGTAATAGCGTCAAAAGGTGGAGAGATATTTAGACCAGGATTTTTACATTTTTCCTGATTAAATCTTATCCCTCTAAAGGGTTTAATTATTGCCATATAAATTCCAAATTTTCTATCTAAACATATTAAGTATATATTTCTTTTTTATGATTAATATATATTAGTTGTAAATATTAGATTTTGATAGAGTATCTTAAATCAGTTTTATTAATAAAAAATCAATATGTATGAGTAATAAAAATCCTATAACAGAATATGAGTACATAAATTTAATTAAAGAAATTAATCATGCTAATTATATGTATTATGTGAAAAACAATCCTATAATGGCGGATTATGAATATGATTCTAAGTTTAGAAAATTACAAGAAATCGAAAATAATAATCCAGCAATAAAAGTCCAACAATCCCCAACTTCACGTGTAGGATCTACACCTTCAAAAGATTTTCCCCCAGTTCAACATATGATCCAAATGACAAGTCTTGCTAATGCTTTCAATAAAAAAGAAATAATCTCTTGGTACAAAAAAATTCAAGCTTCATTAGAAACAGAAAATATCGAAATCGTTTGTGAATTGAAAATTGATGGTCTTGCAATTTCATTATTATATTTGGATGGAATTTTAGCTCGGGCAGGTACAAGAGGGAATGGAATTACAGGAGAAGATATCACACCTAATATCAAAACAATTAAAACAATACCTCTAACATTGATGATCGATAATCCACCATCTGAAATCGAATTAAGAGGAGAAGTTTTTTTTCCAAAAAAAGAATTTATGAAATTGAATAATGAAAGAATAAAAACTGGTTTAGAACCGTATGCTTCAACAAGAAATTCTGCCTCCGGTTCATTACGCCAACTTGACTCATCAGAAACAGCTAAAAGACCATTAGACGCCTTTTTCTATTCATTCGGATATATTACTGATTCATCCTCTATAAATAGTATAAACACTCAACATGAATCTCTAATATGTATAGGGAAACTTGGAGGAAAAATTAATCCTTGGACTAAAAAATTCACTGATATTTATCAGGTCTTTGAAGCAATCGATGATGCAAATAGAATTCGTTCAAAATTAAACTACGAAATTGATGGGGTAGTAATAAAAGTCAACGATCTAAATTATCAAAAAATTTTAGGAATTACTGGTAGAAATCCTAGATGGGCAATAGCTTATAAATTTCCTGCAGAAACAACTATTACTACTCTTAAGAAAATTCACATTAATGTGGGTAGAACTGGAGCCTTAACACCTTGGGCTGAACTAGAACCAGTAATTATAAATGGGGTAACTATAAAAAAGGCTACTCTACATAATAGTGATGAAATAAAACGGAAAGATTTCAGAGAAGGAGATAATGTAATTGTTCAAAGAGCGGGAGATGTTATACCTCAAATAGTTAGTGTCGTTAATAGAAATAAAAATATGAATTTAAAAAAATTTACTTTCCCTAAATTTTGTCCAGATTGTAAATCCGAAATAGTTAAGTTAAAAAACGATGCAACTTCAAGATGTTTAAATACGAAATGCCCTACACAATTTGAAAGACTTTTACATCACTATGCCTCTAAACCTGCAATGAACATTGAAACATTAGGTGAACGTTTAGCTAAATCACTTTCCAGATCTGGGTTAATTCAAAATTTATCAGACCTGTATGTTCTTGAAAAAAAAATTACAGAATTAGAAAAATTAGAAAATATGGGAACTAAAAAAATAAAAAATTTAATCCATTCAATAAATGAATCAAAAAATAGACCATTTTACAGATTACTTTTCGCTTTAGGTATCCCAAATGTTGGAATAGAAACTTCAAGATGGATCTCTAAAGAATTAAAAAATTTTGATGAAATAATTTCAGCCTCTTTAAACAAATTTACTAATATTGATGGAATAGGCAATGTAACTGCAAATATTATTTTTGAATGGTTTAAAGTAGAAGAAAACATAAATTTAATTAATAAGTTAAAAATTTTAGGTGTTAAATCTGAATCTGAAAATCTAACATCAACAATACTAAATAACTTAGTTTTCGTTTTTTCAGGCCGTCTAGAAAATATTACTAGAGGTGAAGCTCATAACTTAATTGAAAAATTTGGAGGTAAATCATCAAATTCAGTTACTCAAAATACAAATTATTTAGTCATAGGAGATAATCCAGGATCTAAATTAAACAATGCAAGAAATTTAAATATACCTATCCTTGAAGAACAAGATTTCCTGAAATTATTTGAAATAAATAAATAGAATTTAATAAAAGAGAGTTATCTTTGGAAAAAAAATCCCCTGAATATATGATTGTTGGACTAGGTAACCCTGGAGAAACTTACAACAACACTAGACATAATGTCGGTTGGGCATGTGTAGAAAAACTTATGCAAAAATATAGCACTAAAAAAAGTTCTCATAAGTTTGCATATCTCAATAAAGGAATAATTTTAAATAAAAACATTTTATTTGTTTTACCATTAACGTTTATTAATCGATCAGGTATTGCAGTTAATTTATTTAAAAATACATTTTCTATACCAAGCCAAAATATTATAGTTGTTTCAGATGACATTAGATTAAGACTTGGACGGATAAAAATCAGGGCTTTAGGAGGTGATGGTGGACATAATGGAATAAAATCTATAATTAGTTATATTAATACTAATAACTTCCCTAGAATTAGAATAGGAATTGGCGAACCTAATGATCAAAAAGATCACGCAGACTATGTTTTATCAAAAATTCCCAAGAAAGAAAGTATCATACTTGGTAAATCAATAAATAATACTATCCGAGCAATAGAAATATTTTTAGAATATGGTATTGAAAAATCTATGAATGAATGTAACAGGAAATAAAATCATTATTTATTTTGGATTTTTTCCCATCCAGTGTATTTTACTAAAACCTTAGGTATGGTAATTGAACCGTCAGATTCCAACCCGTTTTCTAAAATAGCAATTAAGATCCTTGGTAAAGCAAGTCCAGAACCATTGAGAGTATAAGGAAATTTAGTATTCGATCCAATTTTGGGTCTATATCTTGTATTATTTCTACGAGTTTGAAAATCTTTGCAAGTCGAAATTGAACTTACTTCAAGCCATTCTTTAGATCCAGGAGCCCATACTTCAATATCATAAGTCTTAGATGATTGAAACCCTAAATCACCTGTACAAAGTTTAATCACCCTATAGACCAATTCTAATTCTTTACATAAGTAAGTAGCCTCTTCAATCATCTCTTCCAAAGCAAACTCATCATGATTAGGTTCGACATATCGAAACATCTCAACCTTTTCAAATTGATGAACTCTCTTTATACCTCTAACATCTCTACCTGCTGCAGTATGTTCTTTCCTAAAACTTGGAGTTCTAGAAACATATTTTAATGGCAATCTAAGCGGATCAATAATTTGACCTTGATGCAAAGCATTCAAGGCAACTTCCGCTGTTGGTATTAACCATAAATCTGTCTCTGTATCATGATATAAATTCTCTTCAAATTTAGGTAAGTTACCTGATCCTATCATAGTGTCACGTTTAACTAAATATGGAGGATCAATTTCAAGATATCCATTTTTGTCTACATGAATATCCAGCATCCAAGAACTTATAGCTCTTTGTAATCTTGATCCATACCCACGTAGAACATAAAATCTAGACCCAGAAATTGATGCTCCTGCAGACATATCTATTATTTCTAAATCAGATCCAATCTCCCAGTGCGGTTTACTTTTTTTTAATGTTGATTCACCAAATCTTTTAACTTCTATATTTTTTGATTCATCTAATCCCTCAGGTACATCTTCGTCAGGAATATTTGGTATAGTCAGTAAATAATTTGTAATGCTAACTTCTAAAGAATTAATAGATTGATCTATATTTTTTATCTTATCTCCAATTAAACGCATTTCACTAATTTCTTCTTTGGTGGGTTTGCGTTTTTGGTCTCCTATTAACTTACTTACATAATTCCTTCGGTGTTTTAAACTATCCGATTCAGTAATAAATTTTTTTCGATCAAGACTTAAATTATTAACTAAATTTACATCAAGTTGAAAATTTTTTAGGAACAAAAGATTCTTATAGTGATCAGGAGATGAAATTAATTTTTCTAATGAAATCATAAAATCAATTTCTCATCTGGGGAAAAAGCAATATTTCTCTAATGGAATTCTCACCACAAATCAACATGACTAAGCGATCAATACCAATCCCTAATCCACCTGTAGGTGGCATTCCATGTTCAATTGAAATTAAAAAATCTTCATCAAGTCTATCAGACTCATCATCTCCATAAATAGATCTAATTTGTTCTTGTTCTTCAAATCTTTGACGTTGATCTATAGGATCATTTAATTCACTAAAAGCATTAGCAAGTTCTGAACCTAAAACAAAAGCTTCAAATCTCTCAACAACTCCATTTACTCCGATTTTTCTTTTCGCCAGAGGCGACATTTCTACAGGATAATCTATCAAAAAATGAGGCTGAATTAAATCAGGTTCAATTTTTTCAGAAATTACCTTATCTAATAACCTCGCCCAACTAGCATTAGATTCAATATGAATCCCTAAGTCTTTCATAGTTGATTCGATATATTTAATATCTCTATTTTCATAAAAATCAACACCGGTTTTATCAATTAGTGTGGTTCTTAAATCCAATCTCGGCCAGGGGGGTTTTAAATTGATATCAGGTCTAATCCCATCAATTGCAGGGAGAACGTGTGTACCAATAATTTCAGTAGCAACCTCAAACACTAAATCTTCTACCATTTTCATAACATCTTCATAATTTGCATATGCTTGATAACTTTCCATAGTAGTAAACTCTGGATTATGATAATGATCTATACCCTCATTTCTAAATAAACGTCCTATTTCAAAAACTTTTTCAATTCCACCTACTACTAATTTTTTTAGGTATAATTCAGTAGCTATCCTCAAGTATAGATTCCTATTTAATGAGTTGTGATATGTCTCAAATGGTTTAGCTTGAGCGCCAGCGGGAATAGGAACTAAAATAGGCGTTTCAACTTCTATAAACCCTCTTTTATACATAAATTCTCTAATAGACTTAATTATTGCCGGTCTAATAATTGCATTAGAATATGCTTTTGAATTAGAAATTAAATCTAAGTAACGTTGACGATATCTCAATTCAATATCTTTTAAACCTGACCATTTATCTGGAAGAGGACGTACCGATTTTGTTAACATCACGACATTTTTCACGTCTACACTTATTTCACCTCTCCGAGTTCTTATTAATGGACCTATAACTCCAACAATATCACCAATATCCAAACATTCTAAAATTTCGTAATTTTTTCCTAAGTTATTTTTCCTAGCAAAACATTGAATTTGATCAGATTTATCCTTTACATCAAAAAATAATGCTTTCCCCATACTTCGTATCGACATAACTCTACCTGAAAAAGCGAATTCCTCAGTATCAAATTTACTATCCTTAAATTCATTTTCAAGAGACTTAAATTTCTCTTTCGCTTGACCTATTAGGTGAGTTCTATTATAGGTAGAAGGATATGGATCAATCCCTTTAGAACGTAAAAGATTAATTTTTTTTATTCTCTCATTAATTAATTTATCAGATCCAGAATTTTCAAATATTTTTATTTTTTCACCCATTATTTAAAGAAGAATTTATATTTTTTTTTATAAGGATATTAATCTATAATCGAAAAAGAAAGAATTTTACTACTCAATTGATTATAAGCATAATTTATAGTAACAATTATTATAAATTTAAGTATATTTTAGGAATAACAAAAAATAAAATGCCAAAAGAATTAAGACCTACAACCTCAAAGGTTTTATCGGCTATATTCTCAATGGTTGGACCGAATGGATTTTACAAAAAAAAAGTTGTTGATATGTTTGCAGGTACAGGAAATTTCGGAATATCATGTATAAAAAGAGGTGCATCTGAAGTTACCTTTTTAGAAATCAATAAAAAAAGGTGTAAAAAAATTTCTGATTTATTAAAACAATTTCCCAACGAAAAAAATCTTCATGTCATTAATGGTAATATACCAACAATAATTTCTAGAATATCCCATACAGCAGATATAATCTTTATAGATCCTCCATACAATTATTTGTCATTCGAAAAAATAATGGAAAGTTTAGAAGGTAACGATATATTGAAACCTGGAAGTCTAATTTTTATTGAACATTCGAGTAAAATTACTTTACCTGATTTTTATAACAATATTAATATAGTAAAAAGAAAAAAATATGGAGATTCAGCAGTAACTTTTTTTCATAGAAAGATTGGAAACTTAAAATAAAGATGAATGCGATTTACCCTGGAACATTTGATCCTGTAACTAATGGGCACGTTGATATAGCTGAAAGATCGGCTAAAATTTTCAACCAACTAATCATAGCGGTCATTAAATCCCCAAATAAAAAAACTCTTTTCAACTGTGATGAACGTATAGAAATGATAACTAAGTCAATAAATCATATAAAAAATGTTAAAGTTATGAAATATTCTGGATTAACTGTAAATTTTGCTAAAAAAACTAATTCTGAAGTGATTGTTAGAGGCTTAAGAATCACTAGTGATTTTGAATATGAAAGTGAAATGGCTCTAGTAAACAGACGGATGGAAAAATCTATAGAAACAGTTTGTTTGTTTAGCTCACTAGAAAATCAAATTCTTAGTTCCTCAAGAGTTAAAGAAATCGCATCACTAGGAGCAAATATTTCTACTCTGGTACCTAAAAATGTTTGTATACCATTATTAACAAAACTAAAAAATCATGATTATAAATAAAAAAAACCCTATAAATAATTACATTTATTTAGTTATTTGGATAAATTAATTAGAATAAAGAAAGGTGTATTTTATGTCTCTTCAAGAAAAAATCAATGAACTTAAAGAAGAATTATCAGGGAAAAACTTACCCGGTACTTCAAGAAAACTCGTAAATACAACTAAAATTTCAACCCTACTAGATGAAATTTCAGAATTATTACCTAGTGAAATTAAAGAAGCTGAAATTGTTATACGACAAAAATCAGCAATTCTAGATCAGGCTGAAGAAGAATCAAAAAAAATCAGATCTTATGCTGACGAAGAAGGATCAACAATAATTAAAACAGCAAAAGCTGAAAAAGATAAAATAATTGCATCAGCTAAATCAGAATCAGAAAAACTCGTTAGTGAAAAACAAATTGTATCTGAAGCAACTAATAAATCGGAAAATATTCTATCTAACGCTAAGCAAGATTCTGAAAAAATTTTGGAAGAAGCTAAATCAAGATCTGAAACATTAATTGCTGATACCGAAGAAAAAATAAATTCTATGCTTTCAAAAACAGAAGAAGAAGTGGAACAAAGAAGAACAGGAGCAGATAATTACGCAAGAGAAGTTTTATTTGCTTTAGAAGAGAGAGTATCTGATACGCTTAGTCAGGTACGCGGTGGTATAGATATGCTTGATAAAAATGATTCAGGAATTAAAGATACAAATTAATACCTTGGTTAAGTAAATTATAGACAAAAAAACTATCCTAATTATAGATGGTCATGCGATGATTTTTAGAGCGTGGTATGCCATCCCAGAAAGATTAACCACTAAAACTGGAAAAGATACACGCGGAGCGTATGGTTTTCTAACCACATTCTTAAGAGTTATAAGAGAACATTCTCCATCACACGTTGTTGTCACATTTGATACTAAAGCTCCAACTTTTAGAAATAAATTGTTCCCTGATTACAAAGCACATAGACCTCCTGTAGAACCGGAATTACATGAGCAAATTCCAATCGTCAAAAATATTATGGGAGCATTTAACGTACCAATTTACGAATTTGATGGTTATGAAGCAGATGATTTGGTCGGAACTTTAAGTCACCAAGCTAATAATGATTATAATATGAATTCAATTATTCTTACTGGTGATGCAGACCAATTACAATTAGTCAATAAAAATATAAAAGTCCTAATGTATACGGGTTTTACTTCTAAAATTTATAACGTTGATGATGTAATTGATAGATACGATGGTTTAGGTCCCGAATATGTCGCGGAAATTAAGGCTTTAGAAGGAGATCCTTCAGATAATATTCCAGGCGTTCCAGGAATTGGGAAAAAAACTGCAAGATTATTGTTAAATAAATTTGGGCATTTTGAATCTTTATTCAACAAAACAAATGAAATTTCTGAAATCAGATCTTTGCGCGGTAAAGATAGAATTCGCGGAATAATAGAAAACAATAAAAACGTAGCTTATGAAGGATTAAAATTAACAACAATTATTCAAAATGTTCCTATTTCTTTAGACGAAAAAAAAGCCGAATTCGGATTATATGACCAACAAAAATTAACTAAATTACTAAACGAATTAGAATTTAAAAGCTTGACCAATCAGATATTTAATTCTAATAAAATTTTACCAATAGTAAAAAATAAACCCCCTAATGCCTTTGATGAACAACAAAATTCTGTTTCTGAATTAAATGAAATAAATTTTGAAGATAATTTAAAAAACAAATCATATGAAACTATTACTGATAAAGATGCTTTTGTTGCAATGGTAAATGAAATTGAACAATATGGAGAATTTTCATTCGATACCGAAACTTCAAGTTTAAACATGATTTCTTCTAGTCTGGTAGGCATTTCTTTCTCTTCTGCAAAAAATAAAGCATGGTATATTCCGCTAGGCCATAAAGAAGGTATGCAAATAAATATCATAGAAATATTAGGAAAATTGGATCATTTATTTACTAATAAGAAACTCGTAAGTTGTGCCCATAATGCAAATTTTGATCTCACCATTTTAAAAATGGCTGGTATAGAAGTGACAAATTTAAAATTTGACACTATGATTGCTGCATTTCTTTGTGGAATAAAACCAGTAGGATTAAAAAGTTTAGTAAAACAATTTTTTAATGTTTTTATGACTCCTATTGAAGATTTAATCGGAAAAGGTAAAAATCAAATTTCTATGGTAGATGTCCCATTAGAAAAAGCTAGTCCATACGCATGTGCTGATGCTGATTATACTTTACAACTGAAAAAAAAATTTTCAAATTTACTTAAGTTACATAATTCCAAATTTACTCATGATGAAATAGAAATTCCATTAATTCCGGTAATCGTAGAAATGCAAACAAACGGAATGTTTCTTGACGCTGAAGTCTTGAATAAAATGTCTTATACACTTGGAAAAGAAATATCTAATAAAGAAACAGATTTAAAATCAATAATCAAAGAACCAGAAATTAATCTAAATTCTAATCAACAAATTGGTTCAATATTGATAGAAAAGTTTGGAATCCCTAAAACTAGAAAAACTAAGACAGGGTATTCAATGGATGCAAGCTCACTCGAAAATTTAATTAATACCAAAGGACTACATAATGATGTATATAAAATTTCTGAGGGGTTAATTAAATATAGAGAATTAACTAAACTAAAATCCACATATATAGATTCATTACCAAAACAGATAAATATTAAAACAGGAAAAATTCATTCCAATTTCAATCAAATTGGTTCATCTACTGGCAGATTATCAAGCAATAACCCAAACATACAAAATATCCCTATTAGAACCGATCTAGGTAGAGAAGTACGTAAGTCATTTACTTCAAATTATAAAAAAGGATGGCAATTATTAGCTGCAGATTATTCACAGATTGAGTTACGTATCCTGGCTGATTTATCAGAAGAAAAATCATTAATAAAATCTTTTAATAATAATGAAGATATACATTCTTCAACTGCAAGAATAATGTATGAAGTAGAAAAAGTTTCATCAGAACAGAGACGTATTGCGAAAATTCTCAATTTTGGGGTTATTTATGGACTTGGTCCATTAGGGATTTCAAGACAAACAAATTTATCTAAAGATCAAGGAAAAAAATTTATAGATATCTATTTTAGTAAGTACTCAGGAATCAGAAAATATATTGATGAACAAAAACTGAAAGTTAGTCAAAGTGGATATGCTGAAACATTAACCGGTAGGAGAAGATATTTACCTGATATCAATTCTCCTAATCAAAGAATCAAAGCTGGCGCAGAACGTATTGCAATTAATATGCCTATTCAAGGTTCCGCTGCAGATCTAATTAAAATTGCAATGATAAATATTTATGAAGAGTTAAAAGTCCGGAAAATGTCATCTATTTTAATTGCCCAAGTACACGATGAATTGATTTTTGAAATTGCTCCAGGAGAACTAATGGAAATGCAAGCAATTGTAGTAACTTTAATGAAATCAGCAATGAATTTAAAAATTCCATTAGAAGTTGAAATTAAAACTGGACTAACTTGGGGAGATATGGAGTAATATTTAATATTGAATTTATAATGGAGGGGTGGCAGAGCGGTTTAATGCACTGGTCTTGAAAACCAGAGTCTCTGAAAAGTGACCGCAGGTTCGAATCCTGTCCCCTCCGCCATAATTTCTATTCTTCATACAATATGCAACAAATTTCTTCTCCAACTACTTTCCCTACAAAATTATGTCCATTTTCATTCCAGTGTCCATGACCTAATTGATCTCCAAAACCGTGAAATTTAGTTGTCCCAAATTTTTTTCCCCAATTAAACGCAGACATTTTTCTTGAAATTGAAATAACTGGTATATCATTTTTTAATCCGAAATTTTCTATTCGCTCTTCAGTATAAAAAATATTCTTGATCTTCTGATCTTTAGCCCAAAGTTCAAATACATAATCTCTTTCAAAATCAACTATTTCTCCTCTTGAAACAATCATTATTAACATTTCAGAATTATGAGATTTAATATCTTGAGAAGTTTTTAAAAGTAACTTTTCAGTTAAACTCCATGAATATTGCACAAATTTGGAATCTAAATTTTTACCCCAAGATGACCCTTCAATTAATTCTATTTTTTTTTGATAATCATCTTTTACATTGGATTTAGAAATTGTTTCTGCAACAACATTTTTATTTGATGCAAAAATCTTTACAATTGGTTCCCTGATAACTTGTACTAAAATTGACCTGTCTCTAACAAACCTGTAAAAAAATTTTTTAATACTGTTATCTAATAAAGGTTCTCTGCTCAAAAATAATTCACCTTGATCATTAATTTCAAAATATGGTTTATGAGGGTTTAACTCAACTTCGTAAATATTATTTTTTAAATCATTCCCAGGAAAAAACGCTAATAATATATAGTCTGGATCAAAAAGTAAAACTTCATCCAAAATAGCCAAATACATTTGTGATGTTCCCCATCCAGATACTCCAAAAGAAAGAACTTCAAAATTTGAATTTAAAGTTTCAGAATTATTACAATTTTCTTCTAACCAAAATTCAGTTATTTGACCAACGGCTTTTGATTTATCAACCTGTAAGGCTTCTATAAAAGAATCTCCAACTATAGCAATTCTGATAGTATTCAGAGGTTTCACTAAATTTCTTTCATAATCATTCCATCCCATAGAATTAGTCTTCACTCTGGAAAAACCTTCACGACTCCAAACACCATCTAAGTTAGGAACTAATTTATGCCCAACTACTGGATAAGATTTTTGATATATCCCGTAAGTGGGCAAAAGATTTTCAGGTAAGAAACTCAACAAAACTCTAATTGTTATTTCTAAAACAATCAGAGCCAATATCAAACCAAATAAAACTAACGAAAATTTTTTAATAAAAATTAAAAACATAATTCTTATTCTAATAATCTTAAAATAAGGTGTATATAAACGGACCTATACCTGTAGAACTCCCAACAACTATTATTATCCCAAAAAATAACATCACCGCAACTGTAGGAATAGCCCACCATAATTTTTGTTTCCAGAGATACTTTATTAAATCTCCTGCTATTTCAAGTTTTAAAAAAAAATTTCTCATGATTAATACTCCAATTATTACTTATCAACAACAAAATATCCCAACACAAGTGTATCAATTCCACTATTTAGAAATGTCTTGATCGCATCTTCAGGAGTATTTACTATCGGTTCTCCTCTGACATTAAAAGATGTATTAAGTAACATTGGTGTACCAGTCATCTCAAAAAAAAATTTTATCAATCCATAATATAGAGGATTCGAATCTTGATAAACTGTCTGAATTCTTGCGGTTCCCATATGATTAACTGCCGCAATTTCAGTAAATTTTTTTTCCTTAACAGGTACTACAGATAACATAAATTTTTCTAACTGCCCCGTAGATGATTTAGGGATATCAAAATAATTGTTCACATGATTTGATAATACTGATGGTGCAAATGGCCTAAAAGGTTCCCTGAATTTAATTTTAGTATTTACAATATCCTTCATATTACTATTTCTTGGATCAGCTAATAT
>PBDR01000002.1 GCA_002717385.1 Chloroflexota bacterium | reverse complement strand
TTATAAATTTGACAAAAAATCTTTACTAACTCGACAAATGGTTTTCGGTTATTCACAGGAAGATTTACAATTTTTGATCAAGCCTATGGCAGTTACTGCACATCAACCACAAGGTTCTATGGGAAATGATACTCCTTTAGCAGTCTTATCTGATAAACCACAAAATTTGTTCGCCTATTTCAAACAAGATTTTGCTCAAGTTTCTAATCCTCCGCTTGACGCAATAAGAGAAAAATTAGTAACTCAAAGATCAGTCCCTCTGGGTAGAAGGGCAAATATATTTAATGAAACTTCTGAACATTGTAAAACTTTAAGAATTGATCATCCTATATTAACGAACGATGAACTTGAAACTATTATTAGTTCAACAATTAATGGCGTTAAAACAGTTTCTATTTCAACAAATTTTAAATTATCTACAGGAGAATCTTCTTTATATTACGCCATAGAAAAAATACAACAACAAGCTGAAGAAGCTATTAAAAATGGTTGTACTGTGATAATTCTCTCCGATAGAGAAATAGATGGAAATCATAGTTTCATACCATCATTATTAGCAGTAGGTGCTGTACATCATTACTTAATTAGAAAAAGAATAAGAGCTCAAGCTGACATAATAATTGAGTCAGGTGAGCCTAGGGAAGTACATCATTTTGCTACATTATTTGGATACGGTGCTTCAGCGATTAACCCTTATCTAGCTTATGAATCAATAAAAGGATTAAGAGCAACCTCAAAATTCAAAAATGAAATACCGTCTAATAAAAATTCTGAGCTAAATTTTAGAGAGGCCATAGAAGAAGGAATTATAAAAACTATGGCAAAAATGGGAATTTCAACAATTCAAAGTTATACAGGTGCTCAAATATTTGAAGCTCTCGGATTGTCAAAAAAATTAATTGAAAAGTACTTTACTTGGACAGTTTCCAGAATAGGTGGTATTGGATTAAAAGAAATTTATAAAGATCTTCTATTGTGGCATTCCAATGCTTATGCAAAAGATAATATACCTTCTAATTTAAAACTAGATATAGGTGGATTATATTTATGGAGATCCAACGGTGAAAGACATATGTGGAAACCCGAAACAATATCTTTATTGCAAGATTCGACTAAACGTAACGATAAAAAAACATTTGATATTTTTGAAAAAGAATCAGATATCGAGGGAAGTAAACATATATCTATTAGAAATATGTTAGACCTTATTTACGATGATCCTATCCCTTTAGAATCAGTTGAACCAGTAATTGAAATTGTAAAAAGATTCGCAACAGGAGCGATCTCTCTTGGATCTATAAGTAGAGAAGCTCACGAAACATTGGCAGTAGCTACAAATAGAATAAATGCTCGATCAAACACAGGAGAAGGAGGCGAAGATCCTAATCGTTTTTATATTGATGAAAATGGTGACTCAAAATCTAGTGCGGTAAAACAAGTTGCATCCGGACGATTCGGAGTAACTACAAATTATCTAGTAAATGCAAAAGATATTCAAATAAAGATGGCACAAGGTGCCAAACCTGGTGAAGGTGGAGAAATTCCTGGAAGAAAAATTAGTGATTACATAGCCTACATTAGAAAAACTACACCTGGAGTGGAACTTATTTCGCCACCACCTCATCATGATATTTACTCTATAGAAGATTTGGCTCAGTTAATTCACGACTTAAAAAATGTAAACACTGGGGCACGTATACATGTAAAGCTCGTTTCTGTAGCAGGTGTAGGTATAATAGCTGCAGGTGTAGCAAAAGGTAAAGGTGATGTAGTATTAATTTCAGGTGATTCTGGTGGAACAGGAGCATCTCCTCTTAGTTCAATTAGGCATGCTGGTTTACCTTGGGAACTTGGTCTTGCTGAAACTCACCAAGTTCTCGTAGCCAACGGTCTTAGAGATAGAATTATTGTACAGACCGATGGACAAATAAAAACTTCAAAAGACATAGCTATAGCAGCTCTTCTTGGTGCTGAAGAATGGGGTGTAGCTACAGGAGCTTTAGTTGCGATGGGTTGTATAATGCTCAGAAAATGTCATCTGAATACTTGCTCAGTTGGTGTAGCAACCCAAGATCCTGAATTAAGAAAATTATTTAAAGGAACTCCTGAATCAGTAATTAATTATTTTATGTTTTTGGCAGAAAATCTTCGAGTTCATATGTCAAAAATGGGTTTTAAAACAGTTAATGAAATGATAGGAAGAGTTGACAAATTATCTCAACGTAAAGATATTAAACATTGGAAAGCTAATACACTTGATTTATCTCCTCTGTTACTTAAACCAAAAATCCTACAAAATGATCATACATTTTGTTGCAAGGACCAAGATCATGAAATCGAAAAAGCTTTAGATAATTCAATTATTAATAAATTCAAAAAAGAAATTGATTCAAATTCAAGTTTCTCTACCACAATCAAGATAAAAAATACTAATAGAACAGTTGGAAGTATATTAAGTGGATATATCACGAAAAAATTTGGTGAAACTGGTTTAATAGATGATTCAATCAAGATTGACTTTGAAGGATCAGCAGGACAAAGTTTTGGTGCTTGGTTGATTAAAGGTATCACTTTTAAACTATTTGGTGATTCAAATGATTACTTTGGTAAAGGTCTATCCGGTGGACGTTTGATTATTACACCAGATACAAAAAGTACATTCATTGCTGAAAAAAATGTAATAATCGGAAATGTTGCACTTTATGGGTCTACTGGTGGAGAAGCTTACATTAGAGGAGTAGGAGGGGAAAGGTTTTGCGTAAGAAACTCTGCTGCAATAGCCGTTATTGAAGGTATTGGTGATCATGGCTGTGAATATATGACAGGAGGTAAGGTAGTAATTCTAGGTGAAACCGGAAGAAATTTTGCAGCAGGTATGAGTGGAGGAATTGCCTATATTTGGGATCCTGAAAATAATTTCAAAAAGAATTTTAATGGTGAGTTATGTGATTTACTTAATGTTGAAAAAAAATCAACAGAATCTAAAGAACTTAAAAAAATTATTGAAAGACATTATTTTTATACGAAAAGTTCTGTAGCAAAAAATATTGTAAATGATTGGGATATTTCTATTGAAAAATTTAAAAAAGTTTTACCTAGAGAATATGCAAAGATTATAGACACTATAGAAGGTGATCAAGAAACTTTTTCTGGAAAATCAAAATCCATTTCTAAAATTAATCAAAAGGTGAAAACTAATGAGTGACCCATTAGGATTTAAAAAATTTAATCGTAAAACAATCCCAAAAAGAAAATCTACATTAAGAGTCAGCGATTGGAAAGAAATTTATACAAAATGGACACCAAAGCAATCATATGAACAATCTAGTCGATGTATGGACTGTGGAATACCTTTTTGTAATAACGGATGTCCTTTAGGAAATCTTATCCCAGAATTTAATGATCTCGTCTCCAACGGAAACTGGGAGGAAGCAATAATTAGGTTACATTCTACAAATAATTTTCCTGAATTTACTGGAAGAATATGCCCTGCTCCTTGCGAATCTGCCTGTACTCTTTCAATTAATAATGATCCGGTTACCATAGAAATGATAGAAAAAACTATTTCTGAAATAGCTTGGAAAAATGGATGGGTCAAGCCGGAAAAACCTAAAGTTAGAAGTAATAAAAAAATTGCAATCGTAGGTTCTGGACCTGCAGGATTAGCAGCTGCCCAACAGTTAAATCGCGCTGGGCATAATATTACTGTTTTCGAAAGAAATGAAGTCGTTGGTGGGCTCTTATCAATCGGTATACCAGAATTTAAACTTGAAAAGAAAATTGTTAATAGACGCATAGATCAAATGAAAAAAGAAGGAGTGAAATTTTTAGTAAATACAAATGTAGGTATAGACATTAAACATGATGAATTGCTGAAAAAATTCGATGCCATATGTTTAGCAGGAGGGGCAACTATTCCAAGAGATTTACCCATAGAAGGACGAAATTTAAATGGAGTACATTTTGCCATGGATTATCTTTCTAAACAAAATTCCATACTAAGAAACGAAAAAATTAAACCTAATAATCATATAAGTGCTAAAGATAAAAATGTAGTAATTATTGGTGGTGGTGACACAGGTGCAGATTGTCTAGGAACAGCAATCAGACAAAATGCCGTAAATATTATTCAAATTGAGATTTTACCTCGTCCACCTATTGAAAGAAATGAAAATAATCCATGGCCTCATTGGCCAATGATATTCAAGTCATCAACTGCACATGAAGAAGGTGGTGAAAGAGATTATAATATCCTAACCAAAAAATTTATAAGTGATTCAGACGGAAACGTTAAAAAATTGGAATGTATTAGAGTCGAATGGATTAATGATTCGAAAAACAATAAAGTAATGAAAGAAATCAAAGGAAGTAATTTTTCTATCATGGCTGATTTAGTCCTAATTGCTATGGGTTTTACTAATCCTCAACATGAAGGTTTACTAAATGACCTTAAAGTAAACTATGATAAACGTGGTAATGTTAAAGCAGATAACAAAATGCAAAGTAATATCGAAGGGATTTTTACTTGTGGTGATATGCATCAAGGACAGTCTCTAGTAGTACATGCAATTGCAAGTGGTAGAAAATGTGCAAGAAATATTGATATTTTTTTGGAAGGTGAATCAAATCTGCCATCTGTACAAGAATATATTAGACCAATGAAATAATATTCAGGTTAATAATTTTAGGTTTATGAAAAATCTTAGAATAGCTGCAGCACAAATCAACACAACTGTTGGTGACATAAATGGAAATGTAGATTTAATCAGCAAGTATATTAAAAAATCCCAAGACTATAATGTAAATATTGTTGCATTTCCTGAATTGTCTATTACTGGTTATCCTCCGGAAGATTTACTCCTAAATGACGAATATATAAATGCTAATATTCAAGGTCTAGAAAAAATAAAAAATAAATTCAGAAATATCCTTTCATTAATAGGATTTGTAGAAAAAGATGATCAAAACAATAAAATCTACAACTCAGTTGCTGGTTTATTTAATGGAAATATTAATTTCAAGTATCAAAAATTTTTCTTGCCAAATTATGGTGTATTTGATGAGAAACGTTATTTTTCTAGTGGAAAGATACATGAAGAAATACATCTTTTAGATTATATGGGTATAAAAATAGGTGTAAATATATGTGAAGATTTATGGGAAAAAGGTCCACCAGATATAATCAAGACACAAACACAAAATGGTGCAGAGTTAATAATAAATATCAACTCATCTCCTTTCGAAATAGGAAAAAATGAGAAAAGAATAGAACTTTTAACATCAAAGTCTAAAGAAAATAAATGTTTTTCTTTATATGTAAATCAAGTAGGAGGACAAGACGAATTAGTATTTGATGGAGGGAGTATGTTATCTTCCCCAAATGGAGATATAATCGCGAACACTAAACAATTTGAAGAAAATTTATTGATATTAGATATCAATATTGAAGAAGTCAGAAAACTAAGAAAAAAAAATGAACAATATTCAAATAATAAAGTTATTTCCTGGAAAATTCAATTGCCTAATCAAGAACCTTACAATCAAAAAAAAATAGGAATAATCCCTTCAAAAAATATATTAAAAACAGAAAAAATTGAAACTATTTATAAGGCTTTACTCTTAGGTACTCGTGATTACATACATAAATCTGGGTTTGAAAAAGTACTCATCGCAATTTCAGGAGGAATTGATTCTGCACTTGTAACCGTAATCGCAAATGATTCAATTGGTAACAAAAATGTTATAGGAGTTAATATGCCATCACGCTATTCTTCTGAGTCTAGCATTAGTGATAGTGAAATTTTGTGTCGCAGATTAGGTGTAAATTTATTAAATCTACCAATCGAACCCGCTCACATATCTTTTGAAAAAATACTTCAAAGAACCTTTGAAAACACTAATAAAAATGTCGCAGAAGAAAATATTCAATCAAGAATACGTGGAACAATAATAATGGCTTTAGCTAATAAGTTTAATTATCTAGTAATGGTTACAGGAAATAAATCTGAAATGGCAACTGGTTATGCCACTCTTTATGGAGATATGGCCGGTGCATTCGCAGTTATTAAAGATATCCCTAAATCTATGGTTTACGAATTGTCAAAATATAGGAATCATATTGGTCCTGGATCACCTATTCCAGAAACAATATTACAAAAAGAACCTTCGGCGGAGTTAAAAGCTAATCAACTTGATAGTGATTCTTTACCTCCATACGATCAATTAGACAGAATTATAGAATATTATATTGAAAAAAAAATGGGTTCTAATTTAATATTAGAAAAAGAAAAAACTGAATTAAATGGGGCGTCCAAAGAAACTATAGAAAGAATAACAAAATCAATAGATAAAAATGAATATAAAAGGCGCCAATCTCCTCCAGGAATAAAAATTACCAGTACGTCTTTTGGAAAAGATCGTAGAATGCCTATAGCATCTAAGTGGAATAGGTAATTCTTAATCTTTTCTTCAAATATTTTTGTTATATTTTCTTAATTGTCAAAAAATTTCCTAAATAAAAAAATCAATCTCATGAAAATTACATATTTAGTACTAATATTTTGTTTGATTAGTTGTTCATCAAATCCAGAAAAAGAAGATTTCGTTGATTTAGAGGTAGAAAATTCTAGCAAAATCTATAATGACTCTTCAGAAATAATAACTCAATGGGAAAATCAAATGTACCAAGTATACGAAAATGTACTCCCATCAGTAGTTCAGATAAATACTTCAATATCAGGATTCCCAGGAAGTTACGGCACAGGATTTGTATGGGATGAAAATGGATACGTGGTAACTAATTATCACGTAATTCAAAATTCAGACAAAATAAAACTTACATTTATCGATCTTTATGAATATGATGCAGAAGTAATAGCTTTTGATATAGACTCTGATACAGCGTTACTTAAAATTATTGAACCTTCAGATAATTTAAAACCAATTCGAATTGGAAACTCAGATACAATTAGACCTGGACAATTTACTTTAGCTGTAGGTAATCCATTTGGAGAATCTTTTACTATGACTACAGGAATAATTAGTGCCGTAGGAAGAGCAATAGATAGTGGATTTGCAAATTATAAAATACCTGATGTGATTCAAACAGATGCAGCAATTAATCCAGGAAATTCTGGAGGTCCATTATTAAATATTAATGGTGAAGTAATAGGAATTAACACTCAAATTAAAAGTGGAACACGCCAAAATTCAGGTGTTGGGTTTGCGGTTCCAATTAACTTAGTAAAAAAAGTTGTCACATCTTTAATTGATTTTAAAACACACAACTATGCATATCTAGGAATTAGTGCAATTGACGTCAATAAATTTATTCGAGAAACAAAAAACCTTCCAATTAAACTACAAGGAGCACTCATAATTAAAATTGAAGAAAATGGGCCTGCCGAAAATTATGGTCTAATTGGAGACTCAGGTAAAAATAACACCCTGAATTATGATGGTGATATCATTACGTCTATTGATGGATTGAAAATTAAGTCAATGAATGAACTAATTAGATATTTGGCTCTAAATAAAATCCCTGGAGATACTAGTACAATTGATATATTTAGAGCGAATAAAGAGGAAACTGTAAAAGTTAAATTAGGACTTAGACCTGAATAGAACATATGTGCTATAATAGTTTAAGAATAATAATTAGAATTAAATTTAAATTTGACTGATAAAAATAACAATCTTAACTTAGCCATTGAACAAATACAAAAAGAATTTGGAAATGGTGCTGTAATGAGATTAAGTGATTCAAAAAACAATCAAAATATTAGAACCATATCTACTGGATCTATTAATCTTGATATAGCTTTAGGATTGGGAGGTTTACCAAGAGGTAGAATTGTGGAAATTTTCGGGGCAGAATCTGCTGGTAAATCTACTTTAGCTATGTCAGTTATTGCCCAAGCTCAAAATAATGGTGGTCAAGCTGCGTATATAGATGTAGAACATGCCATGGATCCTGGATATGCTAAAGTAATCGGAGTAGATATAGACAATTTGCTTATTTCACAACCTGATTCTGCAGAACAAGCTCTTGAAATTACAGATCATTTAGTTAGAAGTGGTGCTCTAGACATAATAGTATTGGATAGTGTGGCAGCTTTGGTACCTACATCAGAATTAGAAGGCGACATGGGAGATATGCAAATTGGTCTACAAGCGCGTTTAATGTCTCAAGCTTTAAGAAAACTAACTGCTATTATCCATAAAACCGATACTGTATGTATCTTTATTAATCAACTAAGAGAAAAAGTTGGAATGGTTTTTGGTAACCCAGAAGTTACTCCAGGGGGTAGAGCTCTAAAATTTTATAGTTCTGTGAGAATAGATTTAAGAAAATCAGAAGCTATAAAATTAGGACAGGATATTATTGGTAATAGAGTAAGGGCTAGAGTTGTAAAAAATAAAGTCGCACCACCATTCAAAAAAGCTGAAATGGAAATTCTTTATAGTTCTGGAATAAGTAAAGAAGGAGGAATAATAGATCTAGGTGTGGAATTAGGAATATTAAGAAAAAACGGATCTTTTTATTCTTTTGGGAAACAAAAAATTGGACAAGGGCGTGAAGCCGTCAGAAAATTTCTAGTAGATAATATTGAAATTCGAGACTCTATAGAGCTCGGCATTAAAGAATCTTTAAATCTATTCAAATAATTTATAATTAACTTATAAGCTTTAATTATGATGTATGATTTGAATATTAAAAAAAAATTGGTGACTTTAATATAATTTGATAGTTTCTATAATAATTATTTGTTTTGGATTATTTGGTAGTGCATTCATTAGTGCTACTGAGGTTGCTTTTGTAGGTTCTAGAGTTTACAGAATTAGACATTTATCGAACAATGGAAACCGTAATGCATCTCTAGTTCTAAAAATTATAGAAAAACATGATAAATTATTCGGTACACTATTGTTAGTAGGAAACCTTTTCAATATTATGGTTGCCTCTGTAGGAACTTCTTTAGCAATTAAAACAATTGGAAATGGACAGCCAACAGTGTTCTCTACAGTAATTGCTACAGGAATTTCAACTATTCTGGTAGTTATTGTAGGAGAATTAACACCAAAATCTCTTGTCGTCTCAATAGCAGAAAAATGGTCACTAAATACTGCAAAAATTATTTTAATGCTTATGTTTGTTACCAGACCCATAGTCTGGACTTTAATATTATTCCCCAGAGGAATAGAAAAAATATTTAAACGTGGAAGATCTTCATCTCAACCGATTGTTACATCAGGTGAATTACGCACATTAATAGACCTCGGAGAAGAAGAAGGTACACTTCAAGAATCACAGGGAGAAATGCTAGAAAAAATATTTAGATTTGGAGAATCTGAAGTAAGAGATGTAATGACGCCAAGGAATGAAATCATTTGGATTAGGTCAAATACAAAATTTTCAGAGTTTTTAGAAATATATAAAAAATACCCTCAAACACGTTTTCCTGTTTATGATAATGATTTTGATGATGTCGTCGGTATATTATCAATTAAAGATGTTCTAAATACTTTTCAACATAAAAAAGATACTGAAAATCCAACTGTAACGAGACTCGTACGCAAAGCATTGTTTATTCCTGAAACTAAACGTCTAGATGATTTATTTAAAGAAATGCAAGAACTTGGACAAAAATTAGCATTAGCTATTGATGAATTTGGAGGAGTTTCAGGATTAATCACATATACCAGACTTATCGAACAAATAGTGGGGCGAACAGGTGAAGATGGGAAAAAACCTGACAAAATGTTCATCACAATTAATGAAAATACATATATTGCTGATGGAGGTATGAGTATAGTAGAAGCTAATGACGAAATGGATTTAGATATACCTGAAGGAGAATACGAAACAATCGCAGGGTTTTTCTTAGATCAAAGTCAGTCTGTTCCTTTGGTAGGTACAAAAGTCAGATCTAATAATTTACGTATGGAAATTACTGAAATTCAGGGTCCAAAAATTACTAAAGTAAGGATTGGAAAAGTAATTCAGATTTTAGAAATGTCTAATACAAGTGAACAATAACAATTTCCTAAGGAAAATTTACCTAACACTTAAAAATTCTAATATAAAAAATGGAGATACATTAATTTTAGGTGTTTCTGGAGGGTATGATTCTACTGCGTTGTTATTAGGATTAGCAAACATAAAAAATCTTTTTAAGTTGGAAATTATCCCGGTACATGTAAATCATATGCTTAGAGGATCAGAATCTAATAGAGATGAAAAATTTGCTAAAAATATCTCAAATAGATCAGGATTTAAATTTATAAGTAAATCTATTGATGTGAAAAAAATGATACATAATACCAATTCTATAGAAGAAATTTCACGCAATATAAGATACGAATTCCTCCAAGAAATTTCAGAAAAATACAAAGCTAAAGGAATATTAACTGGCCATACACAAAATGATCAAGCCGAAACAATTTTAATGAATATCATAAGAGGCAGTGGATTAAATGGTATTTCTGGAATGAAACCACTTACAACATTAACTTTGAATAATCAAAAAATCATTAATATATATAGGTTAATGTTGAATATTACCCATAAAGAATGTAAAAATTTTTGCGAATCATTGGGAGTAATACCTATGTTTGATTCTTCAAACCTTGATGAAAAAAAATTTCGTAACCAAATTAGAAATAAAACAATGCCCATAATTCAGAAAGATTTCCCTAATTTTACAAATAAACTATCATCGTTATCAGAAAATGCTAATCAGGATTTGATTTTGAAAAATTGGATTACAAATCAATATTACAATTCTGCAATTAATTCTGATTTATCAATAAAAAGAAAATATATAACCAATTTTCCTGATTCTTTAATATCAAATATCGTAATAAAACATATTAATTACGTTACTAATAATAAAATTGATTATAAACAATCACATATATCAGAAATCATAAGAATAATTAAAAGTAATAAAAACGGGGAAATTAACCTCCCAAATAAAATTAAAATCGTAATTACTACAAATAAAGTTAGAATTATCTGGAATGATATTGATCTTTGCCCTTATCCATTACCAATTATTTCTCCCATCAAAATCACAAAAAGAGAAACCAAAATTGGCGAAAACTATATTATCACTAAAAATATTATTGAAAAACCAAAGAATTTAAAAAATACTAATAAAAATTTTGAAGTATATCTAAGATCTAATTTACCCACAAAAGGATTACAATTACGAAATAGAATACAAGGAGATGTTTTTCATCCTTTAGGGATGAAAAAAAAAGTTAATCTTAAAGATTTTATGATAAAAAATTATATTCCCTCTGAGTGGAGAAAAAGAGTACCTATCTTGTCTTATTCAGATAAAATTGTTTGGGTTCCTGGAACTAGATCGGCTGAATGGGCTAAAGTTCAAGAAAAAGCTAAAACTGTATTGCACATAAAAATCTCAAAAATTAATGAATCCGAATAAATTTGTCATTATTTGAAGGTCCAGGAATAATTCCTCTTTTACCTACACTTTTACCATCAATACTTTTTATATCCGAAGAAACAGCTTTAGGTTTACCTGATGCTATATAATGACCAACAACAAAAGTTCCTACCGGTGACTCTGATTCAACAAATTGTCTAATTCTTTCAGGTGTCAAACCTCCGCTGACAATTATATCTAGATAACCCAATTTTTCATTATTCAAACGAGATTTAATTTCTTTAACCAAGTCCGGAGTCACACCTCCCCTAGATTTGGGAGTATCTATACGAATTCCCCTCAATCTACCTTTCATAGAATGCCCTATTTTGATAGCTTCAACAATTTCATCAGAAAAAGTATCTACTAAAGCCACTCTAGGTATATCTAAGTCCATATGTTTATCAAATGCATTCATAGCCCTTAAACTATCCCCCATTAAAAGAACAAATGAATGATTCATTGTTCCAGAAGGAGTTAAATTATGTAAATAATGGCCCGCCATAGTAGTTGTACTTGAACAGCCTCCTACAGCGGAAGAAAAATCAACCATCCCAACAACATCAGGATGTATGTATCTAGCAGGATTTCCTATGACGGGAATACCATCAGCAGCTTCATAACATTCTTTAGCTGCGGAAGCCCAACCCGAGCAAGAAGCAAGAATACCTGAAATAGCTGTCTGATATATAGAAAATGAAGCATAAGAAGATCTAATCTGTAAAACAACCTCCCCAGACTCTACAAATTCTCCTTCTTCTAATGCAAATGCTTCTCCAGTTTTTTCCGGTAAAATTAAATTTAATAATGATTTTACCTCATTTATTCCACATAAAGTACCTTCTTCAAGGAAAGTAAAATCAACGACAACATCTGGATTAATTTTTTCTTCTCGTAAAATTTCACCAGTACGAATAATCTCATAATCTGCAGTATTACCTGATAATATATTCCTGTTTATTTCAAATTCTGGAGTAGTCATAGTATTGATAACTAAAGAATACTAAAATTCTTTATTAAATCCCATAAATCTTAGCCTAAACAAACCTTTAATATCCTTCCATATTGTTGAAATAATTTTCACCCGCGTATCCGGATCATCCTTCCAATATACTGGAATTTCTTTCAATGACATAGAATTATATTTACACATAAGTAAAAGTTCAGTATCAAAAAACCATTCATTATCTTTAATATAAGGCAAAATATTATTTACCACTTTATTAGAAACACCCTTGAAACCACACTGAGCATCTGAAAAACCATTAAAAGGGAATAAGATGTTGATTAATAAATTGTAACCTCGAGACATCACCTCTCGAATCATTTTCCGTCCAACTACCTTTGACTCTTGAGAGAGACGTGATCCGACACATAAGTCAAAATTATCTACATATATAGAGTCTACAAGAGAAATCAAAGCATTAAGATTTGTTGATAAATCTACATCCATATAAACCATAACATCACAATTTGATTCCGCCCAAGCATATTTTAGTGCTCGTCCTCGACCTTTTTCACTTAAATATAAATAACTAATATTTAAATTATTTTTTGAAAAATCTTGTCCTATTTGACCTGTTAAATCTGTCGAACCGTTATCAGCAATGGTTATATTCCATTCATATCTTGGTTGAGATTTAATATATTCTAAAAGTTTTTCTAAACAAATTGGTAAAGAACCTTCTTCATTAAGTACTGGAATAACAATATCAACAGTAGGTCTTGAAATCATAATTCATTAACAACTAATGTAAAAAATGTCTAGTATGGGTAAAAACCATGATTAAACCTAACTCATTTGCAACGTTTATAATTTCTTGATCTTTAATCGATCCACCGGGTTGAATAAATGATTTAATCCCCTTTTCTCGTGCAAATATTAAATTGTCAGGAAAAGGAAAGAATGCATCTGATGCTAGCACACTATCTTGGTAATAATTTTTTTCTGACGAACTTGTCGCCAATTTAACACTGTTTAATCTATTAGGTTGACCAGCTCCCATACCTAAAATAGTTCTATCTTTAGCCACTACAATAGCATTAGATTTAATTAAACTTGAAATTTTCCAAGAAAATTTTAGATCATCAAATATTTTTTTATTAGGTTTTTTTTTCGTCACTACATCCCAATTTTCTGAAGAATCATTATTTGGATCAAATTCCTGTACTAAAATTCCTCCACTAATTGACCGAAACATCAAATTTGATAATTTATTTTGTGATACCTGTAAAATTCTCGTCCTTTTTCTCTTTTTAAATATTTCAAGAGCATTTTTCTCATATGAAGGTGCGACAATAACATCTATAAAATGATCACGCATTTCATTTGCAGTAGATTCAGTCACTTCTTTGTTAAAACCTACTATTCCTCCAAAAGCTGAAATAGGGTCACTCTTAACCGCTCTTTTATATGCTTCAGTTTGATCATCATTAACGGATAACCCACAAGGATTCCCATGTTTAATTATTGATACACATTGTTCATCAAATAGATTACATGAAATCCATGCAGCATCAGCATCAAAATAATTAAGATAAGACATTTCAATTCCGTGTAATTTTTCTGCATTAACTATCCCTCCAGTTTCATTCGGAGACTTATATACAGCAGATTTTTGGTGAGGATTTTCGCCATATCTAGGAATTTTTTCTAATTCCCATCCACTTGTTAGATAATTTGGAAATTTTAAATTTGTATCGGTATTAGATAAAAAATTTGCAACCAAAGTATCGTAAAATGCTGTATGCCTAAAAGCTTTTGATGCCAAATAACATCGTAATTTATAATCAACCTTACCATTAATCAAAATTTTTCCTACATTATCATAATCTTCTGGGTCAACAATGATTAATACGTCTTCAAAATTTTTTGCGGCAGCCCTCGTCATGGCTGGACCACCAATATCAATATTTTCTAAAGCTTCTTGAAATAAAACATCCCTATCAGAAATTGTCTGTTGAAATGGATATAAATTATTTACAACTATATCTATACCAACTATACCCAGTTCATTCATTTCCTTCACATGTAAATTTTTGTTACGTTTAGCAAGGATTCCACCATGTATTTTAGGATGAAGTGTCTTAACTCTTCCTCCTAAAATTTCAGGGAAAGACGTTATTTCAGAAATGTCTACTACTGGAATTTTATTTTTTGTCAAATATTCAGATGTACCACCAGTACTGATTATCTCACAACCTAATGATAATAATAATTTAGAAAAATCTAAAATCCCTCTTTTGTCTGAAACAGATATTAAAGCTCTCAATCTAAAAAATTTACCCCTCTCTTATCTACTCTTTTAACAATTTCCCCAATAATCCATGAATCGTTTAATTTTTCAATCATAACACTAGCATTATCTTCACTAACAATTGCAATCATCCCAACTCCCATATTAAAAACCCTGTACATTTCTTCATCTGTAACATTACCTGAACTTTGAATATATTTAAATATAGCTGGAGGTTCCCAAGAAGATAAATCCAAATCTACAGATAAATAATCTGGAATTACACGAGGTAAATTTTTGTTGAAACTACCACCGGTTATATGTGATAAGCCATTTATAAAATTAAAATTACTTTTAAATGACTCAAGATAACTTCTATGAGGTTTTAATAAAATTTCACCTAAACTTTCTGACGTACCTGGAACTCTATCATTTAAAACAGTTGGGTTATTATCAATTTCAAAAATTGAACGCACAAATGAATATCCATTCGTATGCAATCCTGACGATGGTAATCCTATTAGTACATCTCCTTTTGAAACTTTTTTTTGGGTAATCAAATTTTTACGTTCAACCATCCCAACAATAAATCCTACTAAATCATAATCATTATCATGATAAATCCCAGGTAAAGTTGCAGTTTCACCACCAATTAAAGAAATCCCAGAAGTTTGACAAGCAAAGGATAATCCATCAACTATTTCTGAAATTATTTCAGTGTTAAAGTTAGAAATTCCTATATAATCAAGAAAAAATAAAGGTGTAGCCCCAGAAGGTAAAATATCATTAATACAGTGGTTAACTATATCAATTCCAATAGTATTATGAATCTGCATTGCCTCAGCAATTTTTTGTTTTGTTCCTACACTATCAGTACTAGAAACCAACAAAAAATTTGATTTAGGATCGGCATCAATCACCCCTCCAAAACCTCCAGCACCAGAAAAAACATTCTTACCTAAAGTTGGATGAGTTAGATGCATGATCTTTTCTTTAATCTTAGCTGCAGCATCTAAATCTACCCCTGCATCGCTATATGTCTTGGATTTAAAATTTTTTTTCATAAAGAGTAAAAAGTTTCAAGAATTCCTATAGATTTACTACTCATTTTTTTCAAAAGAGAACTTATCCATTTCCAATTGAACTGGTATAGGATACTCCCCTGTAAAACATCCTCTACAATAAGTATTTTCAGATCCTTCGACAGATTTGAGTAACCCTTCCAGCGATAAATAACTTAATGAATCAGCACCAATTTTGGTTTTAATTTGATCATTTGTCATATTGTAGGCTATTAATTCATTCAAAGTAGCCATATCTACTCCAAAATGACAAGTGGATTTAATTGGAGGTGCAGCTACCCTTACATGCACTTCTGATGCTCCAGCATCTCTTAACAATGAAACTACTCGTTTAATAGTTGTACTCCGAACAATAGAATCATCAACAACTATAAATTTTTTATTTTTAACCACTGATTTCAAAACGTTAAATTTCATTTTAACGTCCGTATCCCTAACTGTTTGGTCTGGTTGAATGAAAGTTCTACCCACATACCTGTTTTTTATTAAAGTTTCTAAATACGGAATTCCTGATTCTCTTGCCAACCCTACAGCATGGGGTGTGGATGAATCAGGAACTCCTGTAACAAAATCTGCAGAAATTGGTGATTCTTTCCAAAGTTCAGAACCCATTTTTAATCTAGTTTGATAAGTTAATTTTCCGTCAATTATAGAGTCAGGACGAGCAAAATATACATGTTCAAATATACACATTGCATGAGAATTTCTTCTACCAGACCAAATTTCAGATTTAATGCCATTTTCATTAATTACTACAGTTTCGCCATTTTCTAATTCTCTTATAAATTCTGCTCCAATATTATCTAATGCAACAGTCTCTGAAGCCACAATCCAGCCATTTTTTAATTTTCCCAAACACAAAGGTCTTATACCTAATGGGTCCCTAACTGCAATTAACTCATTTTTGTTCATTATAACCAATGAATATGCTCCTGATAAACGACGCATTATTGTTGAAGACACATCAAACCAGTCTTTACCAGGGGTATTAGCGTATAATTCAGCTATCACTTCAGTATCAGAAGATCTTTCAAAAGTTACACCCCATTCTTTAGTTATTTCTTCCCTTAATATATCTGCATTAATTACATTACCATTATGCGCAACAGCTAAATTACCTCTAATCCCATCTACAATCAATGGCTGTGCATTAGAAATTTTACTTCCACCCATTGTTGAATATCTTGTATGACCAATACCTAAAAAGCCTTTAAGATATTCTAAATCATCTTCTCTAAAAACTTGAGAGACTAGTCCCATTTTAGAATGTATGCGAATATTCTCTCCATTTGAAACAGCTATACCAGCACTTTCTTGTCCTCTATGTTGTAAAGCAAAAAGACCAAAAAATACAGTTTTTGACACTTCCATTTCTGGAACATAAACACCTATCACTCCACATGCCTCACGAGGAGAATCATTAGTAAATAATTGATCTTTGTTACTTCTGAAATGCATTATTGATATATTTTTTTTCCCTAAAATAATTTTTGCTTAAACTAGATAATTAATACTAAAAATATTTGGGTATTTATAATTTTTTTTATGAATTATTTAATAATACAAATATTTCTTTATTTCCTAATCTGCCTCTAATATTTGAATTTGTAATTCCCTTAACATTAATCTTATTTAGTAAACACCAATTTATAAACAACCCCAAACCTTCTGCAATAGATATATAGTTTTTTATCACTCCTCTTCTAGGTATTTCATCTTTACTTAATTCAAATTGAGGCTTGTATAAAACAAGAATATTTGAATTTAATTTTAAGTGTTCAATTACTGACGGTAAAATTAATTTTAATGAAATAAAAGATACATCAATTACAATTAAATCTACTTTCTCTGGCAAAGAAAATTTCTTCCTTGCATTTGTTCTTTCCATAGAAATTACTCTTTGATCTTTAGATAATTTATTATGCAATTGTCCTCTTCCGACATCTATAGAATAGACTTTTGATGCTCCATTTTTTAGTAAACAGTCTGTAAAACCTCCTGTAGATGCTCCCACATCCATGCAAATTAAATCTAACACTGAAAGATTAAAATATTTAATTGCATTTGATAATTTTTCTCCTCCTCTTGAAACATAAAAATTGTTCTGTTGTAGATTTATTTTTGTATCTATTGATATCATAAGCCCTGGAGTCGGAGATTTACTTAAATCTGGTAATTTAATTTTTCCTGACATAATTAAAGGCAAAGCGTCATCGATTTGATCTATAAAACCTCTCATATATAAGGCATGATCTAGACGTATCCGAAGATTAAAATTTTTCAAAGGTTTAATATTGTTAAATAATATTTTAAATTAAATACATGTTTTCAAATATATATAAAAATATATCCCCAATAATACAAACTTTTAGAATAAATCAATCCCTAAAAAACATTTTGGTTTTGGTTCCTCTTTTTTTTACGATAAATATTTGGTTCAGTCAAGAAGATTATTTTGGAATGTTTAATATATGTATGAAGGCAATATTTACAATGATTGCGTTTTTTTTACTTTCTGCATCGATTTACTTCTTTAATGATTCTATAGATAAGGATAGTGATAAAATTCATCCTTTCAAAAAAAATCGTCCTATTGCAAAAGGACAGATTTCTTTATTATCAGCTCGCTTATGGTCTATATTTTTATGTATTTTAGGTAATTTTATATGCTATTTAACCAACTACGAGTTAATCATTATAAGTCTTGCATTTACTATACTTAACATACTTTATAGTTTATCCCTCAAGAATTTCGTAATAATAGATGTAGTTGCAATCTCAACAGGATTTATTCTTAGAGCTGTAGCAGGTTCAATAGCAATAAATAACTCTTCGATTCATTTTGAAGAAAGTCCTGAAATATTGAACCTAACTATTTCTCCATGGTTATACATAATTACAGGTTTGGGAGCCTTATTTTTAGCATTAGCGAAAAGAAGAGGTGAATTAATAAATTCCCACACTTTGAAGCTTAAAGCACGTAAAACTTTAGATAATTACACTATACCTTTATTGGATACTTTAATTAATATTGTAGCTACTGCAACTTTGTTTTCTTACACATTATATAGTTTTAGCTATTCCTCTCCACAAACCAACCTCCCAAATAACAATTCCATGATGTTAACTATCCCATTTGTTTTTTTTGGAGTTTTTAGATATTTATATTTAATTCATAAAAACCATTTAGGAGAAAAACCTGAAGAAATTTTAATGACTGATTTACCACTTTTGGTTAATATCATTTTATGGTTGATAATTTCATCTTCAATATTATTATTAGGTAGGTAACTTAATATGTTTGAACTCCCAGGTAGGCCTGACTTTTGGAATATAGGATACCCTCTCTTTGGAATGTTAGTCTACCTTTCTGCTCCTATATGTTTAGCCTTTATTTTTTACGGAATAATTAGAAGGATAAAATTATGGCAAATCGGAACAAAAAAAATCGAACAAAAAAAATATTTAAATCGAATACATAGATTCTATAAAGAAATTTCTATCGGATTACTCGCTCATAAAAAATTTTCGAAAAAGAGACATATGTATCCCGCAATAATGCACTTATCAATATTTTGGGGATTTATTATTTTATTTATAGCTACAACTATAGGTGCAATAGAATTCAATTTTCATAAGTATTTTGGTGTAATTTTCCCAACAGCACCATATCGGGTAGAAATGGGTTTAATTTGGGATTTGGGGGGATTATTAGCCACGGTGGGAATCGCAATGGCTGTGTGGAGAAGATATGTAATTAGACCATCTAGGTTAAATACAATGTTAGATGACACAATGATTCTGATAATTTTAGCCTTACTAATTTTATCCGGTTTTATTTTGGAAGGATTAAGGATTGGATCTACTGAACTTAATCCTTATTCAGAATTATTTAATCCTGATAATGCCAAATGGTCAATTATTGGATGGTTATTTGCAAAATCTTTTATACTATTAGAAATTTCTGTGCCAGCAATGGAAATACTACATAGATCTTTTTGGTGGTCACATGCAATTTTATTTACAGTTGGATTATCTTATGGTGCTATTAAATTTAGTCATATATCCCATATATACATTTCTCCATTAAACATATTTTTCCGGTCTTTCAGAAAATCTGGTGAACTAAAACCAATGGATGATTTTGAATCACTTGAATCATTTGGTGCACGTACATTAAAAGATTTTTCTTGGAACGAATTGATGGCTTATGATTCCTGTACTAATTGCGGAAGATGTGAAGAAATGTGTCCGGCTTGGAACACAAAAAAACCTCTATCCCCAAGAAAAGTCATACAAGACATGAGAAATCATATGGAAGAAGAAATGATTTCTTATAAAAAAAACCTGATCAGTTCAGAATTTTCTATTGCAAAAGATGTTGTAGGTGATGAAGTACTCTGGTCTTGCCTCACCTGTGGTGCATGTATAGATATATGCCCTGTCAATATTAATCAAGTTGATACGATAATTGAGTTAAGAAGATTTCTAACATTAGAGGATGCGTCTATTCCTTCCTCTGCTCAAAGCGCTATAGAAAATATAGAACAAAGGGGGCATCCTTGGAGAGGTACTGAGTATACTAGAATGTCTTGGATGGATGGTTTGGAGATAAAAACTTTTGAAGAAAATCCAAATACAGAATTTCTTTTTTGGGTTGGTTGTACAGGGGCATTAACTAAAAGAGGTATTGAAAGTACAAGATCTATGGCAAAAATATTAAAAAAAGCTAGTATAGACTTTGCTGTTCTAGGGAACAATGAAACTTGTACAGGAGATCCGGCTAGAAGAATGGGGAATGAGTATCTTTTTCAAATTAAAGCAAAAGAAAACATTAAGACATTTAGAAATTATAAAATAAAAAAAATCATTTCAACTTGTCCACACTGTTTTAATACAATTAAAAACGAATACCCTCAATTTGAAGGCAAATACGAAATAGAACATTATACATCGTTTGTTGGAAAATTAATAAAAAATGGTTTGCTTAATCCTAAAGCTGTTTTCGATTCTAAAAAATTTACTTACCATGACTCATGTTACTTAGGAAGACACAATGAATTAATCTCCGAACCTAGAAAAATAATTAGTTCTATAAAAGGATTAAATTTTACTGAAATCCAAAATAATAAAAATCAAAGCTTTTGTTGTGGAGCTGGAGGAGGTAGAATGTGGATGGAAGAAAGTGGGCAAAGGATTAACCATAAAAGAGTGGATGATTTTATAGCTACAGGAGCTGATACTTTAGTAGTTTCATGTGGATTTTGTATTCAAATGATGGATGAAGGAATTGAATCAAATTATAATTCAAAGGAAAAAAATACTATAGATTTAATTACTCTTCTTGACAAATCTACGTAAGTTTAAATAAACTAATCTTCTTACAATATTTTATTTTTTTGTAATTTTCTTTCGATGTTTTCGGGTGAAAGAAATTTTGGTAATCCAATCGATTCAATAGAAATTGCCGCTGCTGCTGAAGCATAATAACCGGCGTCAATTGGTTTAGAACCAGAATGTAATTTAATTGCCATTGCAGTAGCCCAAATATCCCCTGCTCCAGTAGGATCTAAATCTTTAACTGTGTAGGATGGAATAAAATAATTTTCACCAGTTTCACAATAAATTTTTGCGCCATTAGAAGATTTTGTAATGCAAACTATCTTTCCACAATCTAACAATTGTTCTTTAGTAAAACTTTTTGATTCTTCTTCGGATAAAACTAATAAATCCCATCGGTGATTAAATTTTAAATCAGATAAATTCCCTTGTATGCTAATTATTCCTTCATGATTCCACTTTCTGAACCAACCTTGGGGAACTATATATGAAAAATCAGCTTGGATCCATCCAATAGATGATTTTGGGATTTCATGTAATAAAGGTCCTGCAAAAAATATTTTAGGTTTCGTCCAATTTATAGGGATTAAATTTTTTGTTATTTTATTTGAATTGTACATTATAGCTTGTTTCCTAATATCAGCTCTATAATCATTCATAAAAGTCGTGGTATGTAGACTTTTTGAAGCGCACACTTTAATATTTGGTAGAAAAATCTCATAATCATAATCATCACCACAAGCAGTGATAATCCCAGGCTTCATTCCATGATTTAATGCTAATACTGACGCATAAGCTACAGCTCCACCAGGATTTTTGACAATAGATCCATCAGAATATTCATTAATATCATAGGAAACATGACCGATAGAAACGAAATCTACATAATTATTCACAAAATCATCTCACAGGAAAAATAGTTATATAACGAGTGTTACCTTTACCTTTAGACTCAGTAAGAATTCTTGAATCTCTTGACAAAGATTGATGAATTATCTTTCTCTCATTAGGTGGCATTGGGTCTAGTTCAATTGGTTCATTTAGTTGAATTACTTTTTTTGCAGTTCTATAAGCTAAATTCTTCACAAATCTGTAACGACGATCTCTATAACCTTGGATATCAATAAAAACATCAACTGGTCTATCTAATTGTCTTCGGGCTATCATTCTAATTATGAACTGTAATGATCTAAGAGTTTCACCTCTTCGACCAATTAATAATCCGGAATCCTCTCCATCAATTTCAAAAATTAAAGAGCCAAATTCTTCATCGTCTCTAACAAAAGTATCAGCAACTACACCCATAGCACCTAAAAAATAATCTAAAAGTTGACCTATTAGTTTTTCTTCATCAGCATCTCTAACTTTAGTAGATTCATTGTCTGGATATACATTATCCACTTTATCCCTATCTTTATTATTTTTTCTGCGAGCAACATTTTTTGATGATTTAAAAATTTTTCTTTTATTTTTCTTAATAACTAATTCATCATCAAAAGGTTCTCCACTAATTAAAGAAACTTCTATTTCAGCATGTTCACCACCAAATCCTAGTATTCCTGATCTACCGGGATTTATTACCCTAATATCAAGATCTTCTAGCTTTACGCCTATTTCCTGAAGAGCTATGTCTGTTGCTTCGTTTACGTCTTTTCCTGTGAATCTCTTCGCCATTTTTATTACCATCCTTTATTTTAGAATTAGGTTTTGTAATTTTTTCACTTGCTAAATCCAAGCTGTTTTGATTATTAATTTTGATATTCTTATCTCTAGAAAAAGGGTTGATCGAAAAATTTTCTAACATTTCATTACCGGAAATAAAATACTGAATTATTATTCCGACGATATTAGAAAATAATATATATATTGCTAAACCTGAAGGAAACTGCCAAGTGAAAACTCCAAACATGATTGGCATCATCCATAACATCATTTGATTAGTTTGGCGCTGTCTCGGATCACTTGATGGTACAGTGGTCATTTTTTGCATTAACCACATAGATCCCCCAACCATTACTGGAAGAGCAAAATTCCACGGAACAACTGCTGCAGAAACTAAATCCGCTAAATCAATCGTAGATAAAAAAACACTCCCTAATGGAATAGAAGAAATTCCAGGATTCCAACTATAAAGTAAAACTGATAAATCTGCCAATCCTTCGGGCGTGGGAGGTATAGTTTTTATTATAGCTCTATATAGACCTATCCAAATGGGCATTTGTATAAACATTGGACCTAAACATCCAATAGGACTAACCCCGGCTTCTTTATATAATCCCATAGTTTCTTGTGATAATTTACGTCTGTTATCTGAGGTTTTTTCTTTATATTTTTCCTGTAATGCTTTCATTCTAGGTTGAATTACTTGCATTTTTTTCATTTGAGTATATTGCCTCACTGTTAGTGGAATCATTAATAAACGAATTATTACAGTAAAAACAATGATAGAAATCCCAAAACTACTAAAAAGAAAATAATATAAAAACACTAGACTATTTATCATAGGTCTCATAATTATTTCTGACCATAAAAGTCCAAAAATTTCCATGTAATTATTCTCCAGTTATAAATATTTTCAACATGGTTTCCGTTCAACTAAATCAGTACAACCTCTTAAAGACATATCAACAGTAGAAAACCAAAGTAATTTACCTTCAACTGAATGAACGTAAATCAAATCATTATGAATCACTGGAGAAGATTTTACGGCTGATTCTGTAGCGAAAACTCCTAATTCTTTACCATCAAAAAGAGAGAGAACATAAACATTTTCATCAGCTGAAGGGACAGCTAATGATCTTTGAATTTTATCTCCTCGTCTTCTATCAAAAACTATCGGAGAGGCAATTATTTTACTATCTAAATTTGCGCTCCATTTTTCTTCACCATTATTGCTTCCTATAGCATAAACATCCCCCGATAAAGTAGAAGCATAAATAATTCCTTCATCTTCTATCGGTGTAGCCCAAACCCAATTTTCTGTATTAAATAACCATTCAGATTTCGAAGGAAAATTTAATCCTTCTGATCTAGCTTGATTTGAGATTTTGAATATCCTATTACCAAAATCACCAAAAATAATATTATCGCCACTGATTAATATACCCCCAGCTATTGCTCGACCTGAATCATAAGTCCATAAAATTCTTTTTGATGGATCATCCAAAAATCTATTTGATTTTGAAATATCTATAGCATAAATCGAACCGCCTAAAGTTCCTAAATAAGCTATATCATTTTGTAAATAAACTCCACTCCAAGATTCGCCATCTAAGGGAATCTCCCAATTAATAAAACCAGACACTCTATCAATAGAAATCAGTAATCCACTTATGTTGGAGTCATTAATTTCATCTCTCACTGTACCAGTTGAAACTAAAATCATTTCTTCACTTACAGCAATATCTCCAATTAATCTACTATTAATTGGAATATTTTGATTCCCCCATTCAGGAATCGCATCCGATTTTTTAACTGCAAAAACTCTACCTGCGCAATCATTACCTCTACAAGAATAAGAATTCCCATATAGAGTATCATCAAATAATATAGTAGAACCATAAATTGCCCCCAAACCCTCATCTCCCCTAGGATATTTCCAAATATCGTTATAATAACCTGTTTCTAAATTGAACTGATGTAAATAACCATCTTTGCTAGCTACAATTAGATCATTATCAGCAACTATTGGATCAGACCAGCCTCCTTCTGGATTTAAATCATTCATACATCCAACAAAAACTATTGAATAAAGTAACAAAATACCTATAAGATATTTATTCATTATTAATATCCTTTTGTTGAAATCCTCTGTTTTGATTAATTGGATCATAACCACCCGAAAAAAATGGATTACATTTCGATAATCTTACAATTACTAAAAACAAAGCTTTTAAAGAATTATGTGTTATAAAAGCATCTCTAGCATAGAAAGAACAAGTAGGATAAAACCTACATTGGGAATTAATGTAAGGAGAAATAACCTTTTTATAAATATCAATTACTTTGATAAAAAAAATACCCATGATTTAATTACAAAGACACTCCATGACTAAATAAAATATTTTTTAAATCGCTTAATATCTGATTAAATGTTCTCTTAACTATTATTGGTTTAGCACTTATAAATAAAGTCCAACCTTGATCAGGCATCAATTTTCTTAATGATTCTCTTAATCGTCTTCTGACTAAATTACGATTTACTGAATTACCGATTTTTCTATTCACAGAAAATCCTATCTTTGTAGGAACGTTCGGATTTGGTTTAATCCATATAGTCATAATTGAACAGGAATACCTACTACCTTGAGAAAAAATCTCCTCAAAATCACTAGGTCTACACATCATTTGTGACCTACTTAATTTCATATAATTTATTTAAACTGTTAAGATCGCTCTACCTTTTTGGCGTCTACGAGCTAATACAGCACGACCTCCTACCGTTTTCATTCTAGATCTAAATCCATGAACTCTAGCACGACGTCTTCTTTTTGGTTGGTAAGTTCTTTTCGGCATTCTATAAAGGGTTCTTTCAAATATTTAAAAATTAGAATCAAAAGGGAAAAATATTAAAACAGAAATATATCAATGTGAATATAATACGTCTTATTTACAAAAATAGATATAAAAAAAATCCACATACTAAAGACAAATTACGTTAAAAAACATAAAATTAATAGATTCGTTTTTTTTAAATCGATTGGGAAATTTAATATTTTGAAAGCGAGTCAGTGATTATGTCTGATGATACTAAAGATAATAATGATGAAATTAATGGTTTAAACAATACAGTAAATACTCTCTTTCAAAGCTATGTTCAAGAAATCTTTCTAAACAAAGATTCAAAATCACTTAAAAAGGATAGGAAAAATGCTGCTCAATCTGAAATTGGAAGATTTGTTAGACATATTGGTGGAGAGAGAGATGTAAAAAGTGTTATCCCATCAGAAATTAGCGAATACTCAGAAGATTTTATAAAAAGGACAGCTCAACCTGATCCAGAAAAGTTAAAAAGTGTTAAAAAATTTTTGGTTTATCTTGCATCAAATAATTACACAGAGATAAATCTTTCTCAACATCTCAGGTTAAGACGCTCAAGGCGTTCGAGCAGATTAAAAAGCACTTCAGATAGAAAAGTTAATCTTACCCAAAACGGATATAACGATATGACAAAAGAACTTAGCAAGTTGCAGAAAGAACGTATTAAGATAACTTCAGAAATAGAAAAAGCTGCTGCTGATGGTGATGTAAGAGAAAATGCTCCATTAGAGGCTGCAAGAGAAAGCCAAGGGATGGTAATGTCAAAAATAAGAGAAATTGAATCAACTCTTAAAATTGCCGAAATAATTGACAGCAAAACAGATAAAACCAAAGTACAAATAGGGTCAAAGGTCTTGCTAATTCAATCAAATTCAAACAAAAAATTAGAATATCAACTTGTTGAACCTAGAGAGGCAAGTCCACTACATAAAAAGATTTCTATCGGTTCCCCAGTTGGAGAAGCAATACTTGGTAGAAGAGTAGGAGATGAAGTTAATGTTTCCACTCCACAGGGTCAAATAACATATAGAGTCGAAAAAACATCATAAATACTGTAAAAATTTCCCCAATAAATCTGGAATATTATTATTATTATATTCATTTGATTTTTTGTCTGGACTATTTTATTAGAAAATAACATGTTTGACTCTATATATATTTGGTTATTTTTTAATATTTTTTTGGCCGTTCTTTTGTTTTTTGATTTTGTAATAATTTCAAGAAAAGAAAAGGTTATTGCATTCAAACAAGCTGCTCTTTTAACTGTTTTTTGGAAATCAATAGCAGCACTTGTAGGATTATGGATATTTTTATACGGTAATACTGAACTAGGTATTGAATACACTACTGCTTTTATTTCTGAATTAGCTCTTAGTATCGACAATTTATTTGTTTTTATAATTATATTTAATTATTTCTCTGTTCCAGATTCTTTAAAAATGAGAGCTCTAACATTCGGAATTGTAGGAGCACTTATAGCCAGAGCTATTTTTATTACTATAGGAGTAGCAGTAATTTCTAAGTTCGGATGGGTAATGGTTATTTTAGGTATATTTTTAATTTTCACTGCATACAAATTAGCGTTTAAGAGAAATAAAGATCCAGATCCTAAAAATAATTTATTAGTCAAAATATTCACTAAATTCATAAAAATTTCTGCCAACTATGAAGGATATAAATTTTTTATAAGATCTAATTCAAAAAAAATTATAGCTACACCTTTTTTTCTTACTGTAATAGTTTTAGCTTCCACTGATATAGTTTTTGCGGTGGATTCAATACCAACTGTTTTTGGAATTACCGACAATGCTTTTATCGTTTGGTCCTCTAATGCTATGGCTGTATTAGGATTAAGACCACTTTTTTTCCTTATTTCTAATCTTGTAGACTTATTTAGGTTCTTACAATTTGGACTAGCAACTATATTGTTTTTTATTGGGTCCAAAATGATTTTCGAACATTTACATCATGGTCATATTATTGGTCCACAGTCAGACGTATTTATTTCGATGGGGATAATTATTGGAATTTTGTTCATTAGTATATTAGTATCAATAGTTTTACCTAGTAAAAACAAATCATGACCACTTCATCTATAGAAATATTAAATGAACTTAAAAAAAATATTTCTGGAGAAATACGATTTGATGATTATTCGAAGCAGATGTATTCAACAGATGGATCTATTTATAAAATTGATCCTATGGGGGTTGTAATTCCTCAACATTATGATGATGTAATTGCTTTGCATGAATTCGGATTTAAAAATAATGTAACTCTCACTCCTAGAGGTGGAGGAACATCATTATCAGGTCAAACCGTTAACGATGGAATAATAGTAGATTTTTCAAAATATCTAAATAAGATTATACAAATTTCACCTGAAGAGAAATTTGTAATTACTCAACCTGGTATATCAATCGATAATTTAAATAGAGAACTAAAAAGTTATGGATTATTTTTTACTCCAGATCCTAGTACTAAGTCAAGAGCAAATATTGGTGGAGCTATAGGTAATAATTCTTGTGGTTCACATTCGATAATTTATGGTAAGACAGTAGATCACATTCTTGGATTGAAAACTGTACTCTCAAATGGAGAAAAAATTAATTTCTCAGAAATATCAACTGAATATTTAGAAAATAAATTATCCCTTGATTCATTTGAAGGAAAAATATATAGAGAAATTTTAGATATTTCTTCAAAAGCTTCTCAACAAGTTAAATTACGTTTCCCTAAAATTTTAAGAAGAGTAGGTGGCTATAATTTAGACCTAATAGAAAAAGATAAAAATGTTAATCTTTCGAAAATTATAGTTGGATCAGAAGGAACTTTAGTATCGATATTAGAAGCAAAATTAAATCTAGTAGAAATACCGAAATACAAAATTTTATCTATTTTTCATTTTAATAATATTGCAAATGCAATGGAAGCTACTGTAGAAATATTGTCTGAATCACCTTCTGCAGTTGAACATATTGGAGAAATGATAATACAACAGGCTAAACAATCAATAGGATTTGCTAAAAATATAGATTTTTTGAAAGGAAACCCTACGGATATTATAGTTGTTGAAATGTCAGGAAATAATCATGAAGAACTTTTATATAAAACAAAAAAACTTGAAAGAAAAATAATCAAATTAGGTTTATGTGAAGACATAACCACGCTTGAAAAACCGCAAGATCAATCTAAAGTATGGAGTATGCGTGAAGCGGGTTTAGGTTTAATAATGAATATCCCAGGTGATGCTAAACCCCTTCCATTTGTTGAAGATACAGCTGTTTCTCCAGAAAAATTACCTGAATATGTCAAAAGATTTGATGAAATAGTAAGATCTCATGGAACTGAAGCTGGTTATTATGGGCATGCGTCAGTTGGTTGCTTACACGTTCGCCCTGTAATAAATGTAAAAAATCAAGAAGGCATTAAAAGAATGCACTCTATTGCAGATGAAATTTCGAATTTAGTCCTGGAGTTTGGAGGTGCCTATACTGGAGAACATGGAGATGGCATTGTTAGAGGTGCTTGGGCAGAAAAAATGTTCGGGAAAAAATTAGTTAATTATTTTAGTGATGTTAAAAAAACATTTGATCCTAATTCAATAATGAATCCTGGAAAAATTTTTAATACTCCTCCTATGACCTCGAATCTTAGATATGGAACAAAATATAAAACCAAAACATTTGAAACAAAACTAGATTGGTCAAAAGAAAGTAATTTTACTAGTGCTATTGAAAAATGTAATGGAGTTGGAGCATGTAGAAAAATGTATAGTGGTGCAATGTGTCCATCTTATCAAGCTACACAAGAAGAAGAACATTCAACTAGAGGAAGAGCAAATGCACTAAGAGCTGCTATATCCGGGGCGTTACCATATAAAGAATTGTCATCAAAAAGAATGTTTGATGTTTTGGATTTATGTTTAGAATGTAAATCATGCAAATCAGAATGCCCTTCTAATGTAGATATGGCTAAGATTAAGTATGAATTTTTGAATAATTACTACTCCACTCATAAGATCCCAATTAGATCCAAAATTATAGCTAATGTACATATGATAAATTCATTAACATCAAAATTTTTCCCCATAATTATAAATTTTTTAATCAGATCATTACCTTCGCGAATAATTTTACATTATTTAATAGGACTCGATAAAAGAAGAAAAACTCCAAAAGTAGTTTCAACAACTTTTGAAAGTTGGTTCAAGAAAAGAAGTTCTACTACCACTGGATCAAGAGGAGAAATAGTTCTATTTCATGATACTTTTATGAATTTCAACCACCCTGAATCGGGTATAGCTGCAACAAAATTATTAGAAGCCTTAGGATTTAATGTGAGAATTGTGGATAGAAAATGTTGTGGAAGACCAATTATCTCAAAAGGTATGTTAGAGCATGCAAAAATGTTCGCTGAATACAATGTTGATCTTTTATATAATTTCGCTAAAAAGGGTATAAAAATAGTTGGATGTGAATCTAGTTGTATTATTGCTATTAAGGACGATTATCCAGATTTATTAGTAAACAATAAAAAAGCAAAAGTTGTTGCCGAAAACACTTTTTTAATACAAGATCTTATAAATGAAACATCAGGAGATGGTAAAGAACAAATAAAATGGAATAAAAAAATTGAAGATATAAACTTACATGTACATTGTCATGAAAGAGCATTATCTGGAACAACTTCTGCATTAGAAGCATTAAATTTACCTAGTGGTTATAACGCTAAATTAATTGATGCTGGTTGCTGTGGTATGGCAGGCTCCTTTGGATTTGAAAAAGAACATTATGATGTTTCAATCAAAATAGGTGAAGAAAGACTTTTTCCTGCTATTAGAAGGGCATCTAAATCGTCTATACCTACAATTACTGGTATATCATGTAAACAACAAATTGAAGATGGAACAGGAGTAAATGCAAAATATCTTACTGAAATGTTAGCAGATGCATTGCAAAATGAAAATGAAAAATAAAAACCCATTATTTACCAATCCAAAAAATGCTCAATCTGAACTAAATGGACCTTCTGTATGGATAGCGGGAGATCCTGAAGATTTAAAAATATGGTTAAACCGAGGTGCTGCAGGTATTGTTACAAATACAATCGTCTTAAATGATATGACAAAAAAATATGGCCAACTGAATGATGTAATAAAAAGATATATCGATATCACTGATAAGCCAATTGCAGTTGAAATTGATGGTCACTCATCATCTGAACTTTTATCAGTAGGTGAAAATTTTACTAAAATGTCTGATCAGATTATTTTAAAAATACCGGCAACAACTTATGCTCTAGATGCTTTTGCTGAACTAAAAAAATCTGGAGTACCAACATTTTGTACTACAGTATTCACTCTTAACCAAGCTGTTTCAATTGCCCAGGCAGGAGCCACTCATATTCTGCCATTTTGCGAACCATTTAATGATGTTGATGGAGATCCAACAAAATTAATTCGTGATTGCAATAAAGTATTCAAAAACTGGGATCATAGACCATTTATCACAGCTGCCTTAGTTAGATCAAAGGAAACAGCATACAAAGCTTTAAGAGATGGAGCTGATGGAATAATCGTATTTTGGCCAGTTTTTGAAGAAATGATGAAAAATAAACTATCTGATGAATGGAACAAAATTTTCTTAGATGAATGGAATTGTATGTATGATGCAGGAAATATGAAAGGAATTCCCAAAAAGTAAATTTCACTCTCTAAGAAGTTTATTTAGCCTATCAGCAATTATAATTTCTTCTCCTTGCATAACGTTTGTCATCACTATGTTGATTTCTCCTATATATCCATATAAGTTAGATCCCCCAACTCCTAAATATATTGGTGGATCACCATTAATCATTTCCTCTCTAATTTTTTCGGGAGATTTACCTTTCCAATCATCATGAAAATATAAAACAGGTTGAGTGCCCTGTCTATCTGTAGGGGTATTTTCTATTTTTATATCTAAATTAGGAATATCTTTTAGCTGATTTTTAATATATTCAGATTTTTTTTTCCACAAATGATATTCTTCCTCTTCATTACTATCTAAATATAATTCTAACGCAGTAACTAAACCAATAATATTCTCTTTGGAAACTTTCATGGGTCTTCCCACACAAGCTATATTACTATGAAGATTAAGAGAATTCTTAAACGCTGAATTTATTAAATTCTCTTTACCAGCTAATATTCCACTTGATTGAGGTCCACCTATCCCTTTACCTCCTGAGAAAGCAACCATATCAACTCCCATATTTATAAACCGATGAAAGTTCGACCTAGGTGGTATTTCTGCTGCTGCATCTAAAATTACCGGTATAGAATTTTTATGCGCAATTTCTATTGTTTTTTTTAAACCAATTCCTGGTTTAAAAAAAGGCATAATCACATATGCTATAGCACAAGTTTTATTAGAAATCACAGAAATTAAATCTTCTTCAGTAGCATCTTCTTCAGTACCAAATTCCTTAATTATAGCCCCAGAAGTTTCAAATGCTTTATCATACCTATTTCTTTGACCTTTAAATATAATTACTTCATTCTTCATACCTTCGGTATTGGGAAGTTTTTCAACCTTATTGTCATCTTCTCCAGTCATACAAGCTGCTGACATTAATACTTGTGCAGATGCACAACCATTAGTAACTAATCCTGCCTCAGAATTACAAACTTTCGCTATAAATTTTCCAGCTGATTTATTGAGTTCTATCATATCTACAAAAACTTTAGATGCATCATTCATAGCCTCTAATACTTCTTTTCTCATTATAGAACCCCCCAAAACAGTTACCCAACTTTGGGCATTAATCACTGGTTTAACTCCCAATTTTCTATAAACTTCTGGCCATTCGTGATAAGACATAATAATCCCTATAGTTTTGTAAATTTATTCTAAATTATAATTCAATCCTCGATCTAAGTTGTCCACAACCTGCATTTATATCAATACCTTTTTCACTCCTCAAAGTAGAAGGGATATTAAATTTTTTTAATTTTGCTTGAAAATTTCTTGCTTTATCAGATTTGGTTCTTCCATATATTCCTTCATCAGTAGGATTAACAGGTATTAAATTTACGTGGCATTTAATACCATTTAACAATTTACCTAATTTATATGCATGTTCTTCTGAGTCATTATGTTCTGATAATAATACATATTCAAAAAATATCCTCCTCCCTGTTTTTGAAATATATTTCTTACATGCATTTATCAATTCTTCAATTGGATAACGTTTGTTTATAGGCATAGTTGAAGATCTAGTCTCATTATCTGATGCATGTAAAGAAACTGCTAAATTTATTTGAATTTTTTCTTCTGAAAGTTTCAATATTTGAGGAACTAATCCTACTGTAGAGACTGTTATATGTCTTGCTCCAATATTTAAACCTAAAGGATCATTCAATATTCTAATCGCCGAAATTATATTGTCATAATTTGCTAATGGTTCACCCATTCCCATAAAAACAATATTTGTCACACCTTGTATTTCTCCCTTAGTTCTAGAGCCTTTTGCAACTTCCTTCATATCCTCAGATAAAGCTAACTGCCTCATATATAATACTTGTTTTACTATTTCACCAAAAGTAAGATTTCGCCTAAAACCCTGTTGACCAGTTGCACAAAAAGTACAACCTAAGGCACATCCTGCTTGTGTAGATATACAAACTGTTTTTCTTGAATTTCTGTGTCCATCTGAATTATATCGCATTAAAACGGTTTCAATTAATTCACCATCTTTTAATTCAAATAAAGCTTTATCTGTGGAAAGATCTTTGGAAGATAAATAGATTTTCGGTTTAAATAAGTCAATATAAAACCTTTTTGACAATATATTGCGTAAGTCTTTGCTAATATTTGTTATTTCAGAAAAGGATTTTTTCCCTTCGTGATAAAGAGATCTCCATAATTGTTTTATTCTATAATCTGGTTGCCCTAAATCTACTAATATATCTTTCAAGTCTTCAAAAGAAACATCAAATATAGAATTTTTTTTATGATTCATATATATATATTTACTAAATAAAAGAAATTTTATTCATATGTTAACAGTTTCATAATAGAATCTTATCGTGATTAAATTATAGTCATTGGTCTAAAATAGGTACAAATAATACATAACAAAAACATGACAAATAAACAATCACAAAATAACGCAATTAAATTTAATGATCCCATTATTGAAACAAATAATCTATCTGTCTCTTACGGGAATACTTTAGCAATAGAAAATGTAAATTTTTCTGTCCCAGAAAAAAAAGTTATAGCATTAATAGGCCCTTCTGGCTGTGGAAAAAGTACATTAATAAGATGTATTAATCGAATGAACGATTTAATTCCAAGTGCTAAAGTCTCTGGTAACGTATTTTTTCATAATCAAAATATTTATGATAAAAATACTGATCCCACGGAAATAAGATACAAAATCGGGATGGTTTTTCAAAAACCGAATCCATTTCCAAAAAGTATCTATGACAATGTGGCTTTCGGACCTAGAGTTAACGGATTGAAAGTTGATTTGGATGAAGTTGTCGAAACATCATTAAAAAAAGCAGCTTTATGGGATGAAGTCAAAGATAGATTAAATGATTCGGGATTAGGTATTTCAGGTGGGCAGCAACAAAGGTTATGTATTGCACGTACACTTGCAGTAAATCCTGAAATAATTTTAATGGATGAACCTGCATCATCTCTTGACCCGATATCTACACAATCTATTGAAAATTTAATCAAAGACATATCACAAGAAGTTACCATTATAATAGTAACTCACAATATGCAACAGGCAGCAAGAATTTCAGATTACGCTTTAGTAATGATGTCAGGAGAAGAAAGGATAGGAAGGTTAATCGAATATGGTGAAAATAAACAAGTTTTTGATAATCCAAAAGATGAAAGAACTGAAGCTTATGTGACAGGTAGAATTGGCTAGCTAAAGGATTTAGATTTTATGGCAAGAGAAGAATTCGATAAAAAATTATCTATACTGGAAAATAGTTTAGTAGTAATGTCAGGCATGGTAGAAGATGCTCTACTGCGTTCAGTTAAAGCTTTGAAGGATAGAAACATTGATCATTCACAACGTGTAATTGAACTTGATGATCGAATAGATATTCGAGAAATCGAGATCGAGAGGTCATGTGTCGATCTAATAAGAAAAGAAGCCCCTTTAGCATCTGATCTAAGACGTATTATTACGATTTTACAAATATCAAATGAGCTTGAAAGAATGGGAGATTATGCAGAAGGTATCGCTAAGATCAATCTGATGATGGGACCAGAACCACCACTAAAGGAATTAATAGATATTCCTAATATGGGATCTATTGCTGTAAAAATGTTAAAAAATGCTATAAATGTATTTATAAAAAGAGACCCTCAAAATGCTAATTTATCAGCAAATGAAATTCATTCTTTAGATGATGAAGTAGATAAACTTAACGAAAATATTGTTTCAGAATTATTACAAATAGTGAAAAAAGATTCTTCTACTGCGGAAAGAGCAACGTATCTGATGTGGACATCACATAATATTGAGAGATTTGCAGATAGATCTACTAACATTCTAGAACGAGCATTTTATCTTGTTACTGGCGATTCATTTCATGGAAGTAAAGATTTACTAAAACATATTTCAGATGAATAACCTATCAATTCAAAAGGTTTCGTCTTTAAGAGTAATTATCTTGTTTTTTATATCTTCATTATAAAAAGTAATGTTTGGTAACATATTCAATGGCAGTACAGATTCTTCAGTTTTTTTTCCTCTGGTTTTATAATCTTTACTAAATTTTATTGCTCTTTGTATTGTTCGTTTACTAAGATTAAATTTTTTTGAAAGATCATCCACTGAAGCACCGTTATTGCTCAAATTATAAATTTCTTTATCCCTAATAATTTTTATTTCACGTACCATAAATTTCGAATCATCATATTTGCACAAAGGAAGATGACATTTCAAACAAGAAGAAGATAAATCACATCCATCATCTCTATAACCTGTATTCTCAGGCAATGTATCTGATCGAACATTTTCTAAATTTTTGCTTAAAAAAGTAACCATTTTGTGTAAATATTTTGTTATATATAAATTTTGTTCATGAAATGCATAAAAAAATTTGAAGAACAATTGTTAATAAACTTTTTTTACCTTATCATTTAGTAGTAGATTTCAACCACTAAACAAGAACATTTGTTCTATTATAGAACAAATGTTCTTGTTTAGTCAAGAGTATTGAAAAGATTGTTCTCTAAAATTTATATAAGAATACTAATAATTTCGATGTTGATTTTAATTGCATCCTGCAGATCATCAGAACCAAAAAATAACACCCCTAGTATTTCAGAAAATATTTCCACACCTACTTCTACTTCTTCTCCAATACCTACTCCAACAGCTATACCAAAAACAATAATTAATGTTGATCCTATACAAAATCCTAAAAAATTCATCGATCAAATACCTGAATTAGAAGTAAATTGTTTAGTCAAAATTTTGGGTGATAAACAGAATCTAATTCATCTGATATCTTCAGATCCTGGAACATATCAGATAAGTAACGATAAGGCTAAAATATCAGATGAATGCCTTTCTTACGAAACAATAGAAAGAATTACTATAGGTCAACTTGACTTATACTCAGGTGGTTTAAGTGAAAATTCTATAACTTGCATACAAAATGTAAAAGTTGGAAATAATTCATTCGTTTATCTTTTTGCTGAAAATCCTCCTCCAGAAATATATCTTATAACACTACAAACTGTTTTTTGTTTAAATCAAGATGAAAGAAATATATTTGAAAATAGTAACCTAGGAAAAATAACTTCTTCATTAGGAGGTATTGATAAAATTGAATGTTTTGTTAATGAAATAGGTCCATTAGGATTAAATAAACTTACCGGATCATTTAATTCCTTATCGAATCTACTATCTCTTAATAATAATAAAATCGATGAAGAAACGATAGAAATATTTTTGTCCTGTGGATATTTGGATGATCAACTTGAAGAAATTGGAATCTCATCTTCAGAAGTTTTATGTATTCTTGAAAATTCAAATCTTGAACTAATACAATCTATAGTAGAAAATAATGAGGATCTTTCTAATGAAAATTTAATTCCATTAATTAATATCCTAGAAAAATGTAATATTAGTTTAAAAAATACTAATTTAAAAATTCCACCACCTTCTAAAACATTTGATCCGGATAGTTTAATTAAACAAGAAAAAACAATAAATGATTCAAAAAAAGAATCTGATACATTAGAATCACAAATCAGTAATGTACTTAAAGAATCAGAAATCAATTGTCTAAAACAATATATATCAGAAGAAGAAATTGAAGAAATTCTTACAAATCTTTCCCCTACTCAAGATTTATTTACTGCCATAAATAAATGTAATATGAATGTATTTGAAATATTATCGCGAAAAAAATAACTAGTAAAATAAATCTACATCTTTATATGAAGTAAAAATCTTTGGAAGGGAAAAAACATGAAAAGTAAAGCAGCCATACATGCAAAAAAAGGGGAACCTTTAATAATTGATAATATAGAAATATCAGCGCCAAAAGATGACCATGTAAATGTTAAGATGCTTTCAAGTGGGATTTGTCATTCTCAACTACACCAAATGGATAATCCTGACTACCCCACACCTTCATTATTAGGACATGAAGGTACTGGTATTGTTACAGATGTCGGAAAAAATGTCACACATCTAAAAGAAGGTGATTTAACAATAGTTACATGGGTTCCAAGAAACCCTATCAAAGGTAGATGGGTTCCTGATCTAGGAAATATGACTTGGAATGAAACTCCACTCAAAGGAACAGGATCTACATGGTGTGAAGATGTTTCTGTTTGGGGAGATTATGTAATAAAAATAGATGATGACAACCCGAAAGATATTTCATCCATTGTTGGATGCGCAGTTTTAACAGGCGCAGGTGCAGTTCTAAATACTGCTAAAGTTAGACCTAATGAATCAGTAGCTGTTTATGGAGTCGGAGGAGTAGGAATGTCTGCAATTAAAATGGCATCGATTTTAGAAGCCTTTCCTATAATAGCTGTAGATATAGATGACTCAAAGCTTGATTTTTCAAAAAAATTTGGTGCCACTCATACTATTAATTCATTGAAAACTGATCCCATTAATGAAATTCATGAAATCACTTCAGGAGGAGTTGAATATGCCTTTGATGCGATAGGATTGAAAATTACTAATGAACAAATATTACCTTCGGTTAGAGGCGGGGGTCCTGGTGCTGATAATATTGGCGGAATGGCTGTAATGATTGGGATGCCAGGTGATGAAATGACAGTAGATCCAAAACATTTCATGTTCCATCAAAGGCAATATCGGGGATCATTAGGAGCAACCTATCCTGACAAAGATTTCAATATGTTTTTGCGCTGGCATAAAGAAGGAAAATTCCCATTAGATCAACTCGTTACAAGAAAATACAAGCTCGATCAAATTAATGATGCATGTGAAGATTTAAGGAATGGGGAAATATTGGGCAGAGCAATAATGGAATACTAATAAAATAATGCAATATCGTATTCTTGGTAAAACTAAAGAAAAGGTATCTTTACTTTCATATGGCACAGGTGGGCCATCTCAATTTGGACAAAAAACTGGAATTGACGATCACACTAGATCACGATTAATAAACGTTGCAATTGAGAATGGTATCAATTTATTTGACACTGCTCCTGCATATGGAAACAGTGAAGAATTACTTGGAAAAGCACTAAAAGGTATAGATAGGAACTCATATTTAATTGCAACGAAAGTTTCTACAAGAAATGAAGATTTGTCAGCAAGTGGAGATTCTTTAGTAGAATTGAATAATCCATTATATCCGCGTAAATCACTAGAAAGAAGTCTCATAAAACTTAATCTGGATTATATTGATATTTTCCAATTCCACGGTCTTTTACAAAAAAACTATGATAGTGTTATGGAGTGTTTTTTAGAATCAATCATAAAGGCCCGTGAAGAAGGTTTAATCAGATACATTGGAATTACGGAAAATTTAGTTATAGAACCGAGACATGATAGTATAGTTCTAGCCTTACAGAAACATCCGGAAATTTGGGATACTATAATGTTGAAATACGGAATAATGAATCAATGGGCTGCAAAAAATATTTTCCAAACTGTAAAAAAAAATAATATAGGTATCCTTAATATGGCTCCAGTAAGAATTACCCTTACAAGAAATAATAGGTTATTAGAAAGATTTAATGAATGGAAAATTAACCGTCCTGATATACCTGGAACACTTGAAGATTTAATAAAACTTAACAATGGAGATTTAATAAACAATAAAGAAATAATTTCTAAAGGATATGCTTTTGCAGGATCACACCCAAGTGTTTCAACAATTATTACTGGAACTTCAAATGAAAAACATTTGATAGATAATATAAAAGCCGCAAACTCAAAGATTGACTCGGATATAACGAAAAAAATAATCGAACTATTCGGTAATTCTGATTCATTGGATTAAAAAAAATCAAATACCTTCTGAAATATCGATATCCTTTTGATAAGAATTAATTTTTCCAGAAATTACATCTGAAATTTTCACTTTTGTTTTAGATATACCGGATTCAACTATCGAATAAGCCAAACCAAGAGCATTTTTCCCTTCCAATACTCCTACTTCCGGATAAATGCCTTTTTCAATTGCTCTGATCCAATCCAAATATTCATAAGCAAGTATGCGGGAATCTGTTTCAAGAAAATCCAAATCATAACTCCCAATACGATTATAACCATCCCATAATTTTATTGTTAATTCATCTAAACTAAAATCTGGAATTAATTCCAATATTTTATCTCCTGAAATTTCTTCACCATTTTTCAAAACTATTTTGATCGGTTCCCCCGATCTACTCCGGGATCTAAATAAAGTCCCATTACTGCCAGTAATATTCGAAATAGAAGTATTTTGTCCATGGGATACATCTGTAATCACCAACTGTCCAATAGCACCAGATTCAAATCTTATCAACGCAAATCCTGTATCAACTGCATCTTGTATTACTTCATCACCTATATCAAAGCCCGGTTCACGTCGATGTCCATACATTCCAGCAAGTCGAGGAGCTACGTCATTCATCGAAAGTAATTTTCTTTTTGACTCGAAAACTCCCGTTTCAGCATAAACAGTTTCCGCAGGTCCCATAAGATAAAGTAGCATATCAGCATTATGGACTCCAGCATCTAAAACTACTCCTCCTGCCTGATTTTTTTTTGCCCTCCAAACAGTACTATGCATAACAGCGCTTGCACTGCTAACAAGGCCAATATCTAATGTAAAATAAAGATCGCCTAAAATACCTTCATCTAAAATTGCTTTAGATAATCTGTTTATAGGATCTCTTCTATAATTTTCAGCAACTGCCAAAATTTTATTATTACTTTTTACAGATTCTTCCATTAGCCTACATGCTTTCATAGTTAAACCCATGGGTTTTTCAGTAATTACATGCAACCCACTATTCATGGCTTCTATAGCAATTTTATGATGCATTGGAGTACTAGTAACAATTGCTACACCATCCAAATTATCTGAAGCAATTAAATCACTATAATTGCTATAAATTTTGGGTTTATTTAAACCAGATTCATAAATTGGTTTAATTGCAGCATCTGCAACATCTTTATGCACATCACAAACAGAAATCAATTCAACATCATTATAGTGCATTCTTAACTTCAGATACCCTGAAATGTGTCTTCTCCCCATACCCCCACAACCAATTAATCCCATTCTAAAACTCAACTGAAAATCTCCTTAAAAGTTTAATTACTATTCTTAATAGTGATCAATATGGTAACATTTCTACTAGTTTTTTAATATGTGCAGGGTCAGAATCAAATCCAATTCCTAGACGTAAAACAATATTAACTATTTCATCATTAAATGGAGTTGGTATATTCATTTGTTTCCCTTTTTCGGAAACGTAACCATTTAAGAATTCGATCTCAGTTCTACGTTTTTTTATAACATCTTGCCCAAAAGAAGGTCTTCCACCTGGACCTCCTTTACGAGCAGCTTCAAGTAAAGAATTTTCAACTATTTCAATATTTTTACCATTCGCAGCATCCATTACAAGTTCTGGTGAAACTCCTGCCACAGAATGTAATTTATATCCTAATGCTAAAGCAACCCGAACAACTTCAGCTCCAAGTTGAATCCCAACTCGCCTTACTTCAGGAATTGTTCTAACTTCGGAAGTTGAATATCCTGTTAATCCTGCCAATGCATTAGCCATACAATTTACCATCAGTTTTGACCATCTTTCTCCCCATAAATCAGTTGTGATCTCTGAATCCGCTACACTACATAAAATATTATTTAAAGCTTTGAGTCTTTCCGAAATAGCCCCATCATGTTCACCCACTTTAAATCCCAGAGGGTAATTATCTGTACGAATAACCTTCCCAGGTTCATAACATCCCGCTCCAATAGTGATGATAGAACCCACTGATTTTTCTTTTCCTACAATTGAAGCAATTTTTTCATCATTAATCCCATTTTGAAAATCTACAAAATAACCTGAATCTGGGTCTGTATAACTTTTCATTAATGACGTAGCCCATTCAGTGTCATAACTTTTTACAACTATAAATGAAACAGTAAAAAAAGTTTTCTGCTCTTGTAATTCACTTATAGATATTGCTCTAGGATATGTAGTGTATGACCCATTTTGAGTCTCAACAATTAGACCATTTTTTTTTATTGCTTTAACATGTTCTTCCCATTGATCAACCAAAGTTACATCATACCCATTATATGAAAGTAATCCTCCAATAACTCCACCTATTCCACCTGCACCAATAATTCCTATACGCATAAGTTACTCCAAAAAAATAAATTTTTCTTCTATAATAATCTCTCTATAGAAAAAGGATTTAAATTAAATTCACATTTATTGGTAATTATTAGATTAAAAACTATTTCTCCAATAACTGGAGAAAATTTAAATCCATGACCAGAACAAGGACTTATTACTAATACATTTTTATAATTGGGATGAAAATCAATAATAAATTCACGATCAGGTGTATTGGTATACATACATACAGCGTGATCTATAGAATCAATATCCAGATCCGGTATATAAGGATTCATGATTGACCTTAATTTTTTTTCTTCATTTACATTAAGTCTATTCCTATTTATTTTTTCAGGATGAACTTCGTATCCATCATGATGAATTGCAGCTTTTACTCCTTGACCAAAATTTGGTTGTACATATATTGTTCTCCCATCTTCATATTCCCAAGAATGATTAGGTGAATTTTCTGGTAAAAATATTTTAGAATTCTTTATCGGATTAAACCAAAACAATACTTGTCTTTCAACAAATAAAGGTAAATTTAAATCTTCTAATAAAGTTGATAACCATGCCCCAGAAGAAATTATAAGCGTATCTCCATAAATAATATCTCCTTTTTCTGTTTCTAAACTGACTCCATTACCGGTGGACCTCCATTTTACAATTTTGGTATTGAATCGTAAATCAGCACCATGATCTTTAGAAATATCTAAATTAGCCTTAATTATTCTTTCAGGAAATAAAGCTCCACCCATTAAATCCAAAACACCTTCCATGTCTTGATCTGGATTAAAAATTTTCCATCTATACTTCATTTCACTAGGTGAAAGTATTTCTATTTCACAATTATATGTTTTAGCACTATTCTTAATCCCATCTAATACATCTGAACCTTTTTTGGCAACAGTTAGCCCTCCAGTAATTTTAATTAATTCTGAACCTGTCAAATCTTGTAAATCGAAAAATAGTTCATACGATCTTTCTAACATAGGCACAAAATGTATCCCCTCAGAATAAGATTTTCTTATCACACGAGCTTTACCATGAGATGAACCCATCCTGTGAGGCGGATGAAAAGAGTCAAATCCTATGACGCTGATTCCATTTTTAGCTAAGCTATAAACTATTGAACTACCATGTGCACCTAGTCCAATAACCAGAACATCTGCTTTTGTTTTTGAATTAATAATATAATCTCTACTTTAATAATTATCTTCAAAGCATCTAAAACAATTTAAATACATTATTTGTTTAAATATTTAACTAAAAGAAAACCGTGAAGTAAAACGAGACTTAGCTATTTTTAATTCAGTTTCAATTGCATCAAACATTTCTTCTACTTCATCATTATTAAATTGAAAAGCATTTCTATTTGAACATTGAGTAAGAATTCTTATCCTATCTATCACAGCATTAGTTCTTTTTGTCGCTTGAGATCTAAATGCATCATTTATTTCTTTTTCCATTGAGATTTTCTCCTAAAATTTGTTTGTTATTTTTATTATTGATTAATATTTAATAAATAATAGAACATATGTTCTTTAGTTCCAAAATATTCCTGTCGCAGAAAAATAATATTCGTCGTTTGTTAAAAGATTGTTTGAAATTTTTCTATTGATTAATAAAATTTATCTCGCAGGTGCATTTTCACGTAATATACGCATTAATTCTTCTCTTGAAGCATTTTCTGGTACTTCTATCCCAAATCGTAGCAATCGTTGTCGCAAAGATTCTATGGGAATATTAGGACCCGTAGGATTTTGTCCCCTGTTTTCTAAAAAATTATTTATCTCAGGTTGAAATTCTGAAATAATTTCTTCAATAGAAATATCATCTGATATCTCTATTCCTAACGTTTTAAGAGTTTTATTTATTTCTTCCAAAGTAGGAATTTCATTATTCCCTTCTTCAAATAATGGTGACAATCTATTTATTAGATCTCGAGCGGACATTTCTTCTGCTAATGGAACATCATCCTCTTTTAATAATACCTCCCCTTTAGTAGACTCTGATTGGGTTGAAATATCTTTATCATCTGAAAATATTTCTCCCTCAGATCGAATATTCCCATCAATTGAATAGAAAAAATCTGTATCCATTATGTTAATTTCTTCTTTTGTTTCAGATAAAAAAAATACTTGGGCATAAGCTACTGAAAATCCAATGACTAATCCAAAAAGACTGAAAGAAAATAAACGTATCATCATAAATTACATCTGAAATCTAATCATATTTTAAAGCTTCTATCGGACTTAGAGTAGATGCCCTCAGTGCTGGATATATACCAAAAAACATCCCAATTAAAACTGATACCCCTAATGCAAGTAATCCGGTAAAAGGTTCTAAAATAGTATTTACTATTTCTCCCGAAATTATGGTGCCATCAATTAAAATCGCAATTATAGACCCAGTAACTACCCCAATTATTCCTCCCCCAAATGTCATAATAACGGCTTCAGTAACAAATTGTAATAAAATATCCTTACGCCTAGCTCCAACCGCTCTTCTGATACCAATTTCTCTAGTTCGTTCTGTTACAGAAACTAACATTATATTCATTACTCCTATTCCTCCAACTATTAAAGAGATACTAGCTATAGATCCAAGTAATATTAAAAAGGTAGATTCTGTTCCTTCTAAAGTTTCAACTGTATCTTGTTGAGAACTAACCATAAAATCATTCTCTTCATTTTCTTGAAGTTTATGATTTAATCTCATAACCATATTGGCTTGTTCTTTTGCATCAGAAACTGACCCTTTATCGATAGCAAGAAAATGTATCGCATTAACTGGTATTGAATTAGATAGTCCAGATCCCCTATTAAGTCTATAGTGGGCAGTAGTAATAGGTACTATTAAAGTATTATCAGGATTAAATAATGTTCCCTCTTGACTTTCCAAAACTCCAATAACAGTAAATTTTCTATTAAGAATTTTTATTTCTGCATCGATAGGATTACGTTCATTAAATAATATTTTAGAAGTTTCGGACCCTAATACAACTACATTTGAAATGTTAATCACGTCAGATGGTGAAATGAATCTCCCAAAAGAAAGTTCTAAATTTCTTACAGTTAAATATGAAGAAACGGTACCTATTCCATTTATAAATGTGTTCTCACCTGAATACGTTGATAAAACAGCACCTGAAAAGGAATTCTCAGGTGCCACCAAACCAATATTAGGAGCAAAAATCTGATCATCTAAAAGATAATAATCACTCATATTTAATGGATTTTCACTATTGTCATTAAAAAAAAATCTTCTCCCTAATTGTTCTAAACTAGGAGTAATTGATAAAAAATTAGATCCTAAACCTTGAATCTGTTGTGTCACTGCAACTTGAGCTCCTCTTCCTACTGCCATCATTGTAATAACTGAGGATACACCTATAATTAATCCTAACAATGTAAGAATTGCTCTTAACTTATTAACCATAAGAGAATTAAATGAAGTTGTAATAAGTGTAATTAGATCCATATTAAATTCTCCTTAATTAAAACGTTCGTTCTCTATAATTCCATCTCTGAAACTTATAACTCGCTTGGCCATATCTGCAACTTCTTCATCATGTGTCACTAAAACTATAGTAATCCCATCTTGATTTAAATTGTTTAAAAGATGAATTATCTCCATTGAAGTTTTTGAATCTAAATTACCAGTAGGTTCATCTGCTAATAAAATTTTAGGATTATTCACTAATGCTCTTGCAATACCTACCCTTTGTTGTTCACCACCAGATAATTCGTAGGGTTTATGATCAATTCTATGAGAAAGGCCTACTTTTTCTAGAGTTTGAAGAGATAAAGTTTTCCTTTCAGATCTAGTATATTTAGAAGAATAATTTAATGGTAACAAGACGTTATTTATAGCAGTTTCCCTTGATAATAAATTGTAATTTTGAAAAACAAATCCAATTTGTTCGACTCTTAAACTTGATAATTCATCATCCGACAGATTACCTATATTAATATCATTTAACAAGTATGTTCCAGACGACGGTAAATCTAAACAACCTAATGTATTCATCATTGTTGACTTCCCTGATCCAGAAGGCCCTACAATAGCAATAAAATCATTATCGTTTATTGTTAAATTTATGCCCGCCAATGCTAAAATTTCTTCTTGCCCCATGTAGAACGTCCTCTTGATATCGATTAGTCGAATTAATTCATTGGTTTTCATAATTTACCTTCCAGGAGTGATGTTACCTGAAGGAGGGCCTGGCCGAGACCCTAAAGGGGATCTGAATCTACCTGTATTCAACCTAAGTAACTCTTGGAATGGATCCTCTTCTGTGACCACAGTCATCAAAATTTTATCATCAACATTTAGACCAGATTTAACTACTACCCAAAATTCGTCTGATTCCCCTAATTCTATTGGAATAGATTTATGATTTTCTTCATCAATTAAAATATCAATCGTAGGATTTGAAAAATTTCCTTTTACAGCCTGATTAGGGATCATAATAACATCTTTAATCATCATAGTTTGTATAGAAATGCTAGCAGACAATCCTTCTATTAAGTTAAGTCTTTTTGATTGACTAATCTCTACTTCTATAGGAAACTTAGTAATTCCTTGATTGGTTTCTCCATTTCTTATATCAGTTATTATTCCATTAATATTTTTATCTAATGATGCATCTAGTGTTATTGAAACTTGATCATTCACAGATAATGACATAATATCTATTTCATCAACATTTGCAATAACAACGGCACGTTCTTTATTAACTAATTTAAAGCTAGGATGTTGTTTTTGTATGTCATCTCCAACTTCAATAAATATTTCTTCTATTTCTCCAGAAAAAGGGGCGAAAATCCTTACTCTATCAAAATCTTTTTTAGCATCATTTAACTTTGACTCGGCTTTTTCAATATCTGAACGAGCAACAGCAATTTCATTTTCATCTTTTTTGTATAAATCTTGAAGTTTTTCTTTAGCATCATTTTTTTTCGAAGTTGCCAATTCAAAAGAAATAATTAAATTTTCAAGAACATAATTATCTGGTAAATTCAACAACTCAGATAATTTTTTTTCGTAATCATTTACTTGCAATTTCAAATATTCATAATTAGAAATTTTCTCATCGATCTGAACTTCAGATTTGGTTTGATCTAAAATCTCGTTAAGATCATCCAAAGTTTCCTGTTTTACAATAATTATATTTTCTTGAGCTTTTATACTCTTCTCTTGATTTTCTTTAGTACTATCTAATAAATCTAAATTAGATTTAACTATATCCCACTGATCATCTATTTCAGACTCAGGGCATCTAGAAGTTAAAGATGAAGTGTCACAATTGGTATAAATAGGATTGGGGTTTAAATTTGTCCAAGCAAAAACAACAGATTCGTTCCATGGAGTTTTATTTTCCTCTAATACAATCCCATCAATCTTAACTGAACCACCCGATTCAAAAATTGTACTAAATTTAAATCCCCATTCATTTTCTATATCATCCGGAGATAATTTAACCTGTATTTCGGGAATATTCGGACCAAAAAACCCATGTAATAAATCCTTATATAACTCTAGAGAATTCTCATAATTCTCTCTTGCATTTTTAACTTTTTCTTCGTATTCATCAATGATTATTTGTAAGTTTTTTTCTTCAAAATTTAAATCAGATTTTGCATTATTTACATCTTCAAGTGCCTTGATTTCTAATAAGTTATCACCTGTAATAAAATCCTTTGAGTCATTTAGGTCTCTAAAAGCTCCCTCAAGTTTGGATTTAGAATTTGATAGATCATTTTCAGCTGATTTGATTTCTAATTCTGTTGGCCTATCTAAATAATCATTTAACCTATCCTCGGCTTCTTTTTCAGAAAGTTTTGCTTCACTTAGAACATTTTCTGCATTCTTTATATCAAGATTAGAGGGAGGATCAATTAAATTTTGTAAGATTTGATTAGCGTCATTAACTTCTTTCTCAAGTTTAGTAATTTCAGATTTTAAATTAATTATGGTGGAATCATCCAACTGAGATAAAATCTCCCCTTCTCTAACATATTCTTCTTCAGAAAAATAAATATACCCTATAGTACCTGCAACAGGATAACGTAAAATTTCAAAATCTGGGAAAGAAACTATTCCTGATGCGGAAATCTTTTTTTCAAGGTTACCCTTTTTTACAGGAATAGCGATTCTGTTATCTTCCGTTAGGTTGTCAGTAATAAAAAATTTTAATCCTAAAAAATAACCTAGCACACTAAAAGTAAATACTAAAAAAGAACAAAATAAAATATTATTTATTTTATTTTGTTTATATCTTAAACTTTTGGTTAATATCAACTTATCTACCAAATAAAATTTTAATACAATATAAGTATAATTATCATAAAATTATTAATCATTTATTAAGTTAAAATGATTCTAAAAACAGAAAAGTTGTTTATTTAAAAAAATGCGCGTACTTGTTACTGGTTCTTCAGGTTTAATAGGATCAAACATAATCAGAATATTAAATCGAAAATTTGATTTTTTAGGTTTAGACATCATTAAAAATAAGGACCTCCCCAATCTAGACACTATTATAGATAATGCTTTAAATATTAAAGATGTAATTTCTAAAATAGATTATGTGGATGCTATTCTCCACCTAGCTGCTAATGCACCTGTAACCACACCTTGGGAAAAAGCATTAAAAAATAATATTATTGTAACGCATAATATTTTTGAAGCAGCAAAAATAAACGGAATTACTAAAGTGGTTTTTGCAAGTTCAAATCATGTTGTTGGAAACTTTGAATTTGTACACCCATATTCTGACATAATTAATGGAAATTACAATCAACTATCTCCAGGGAGTTACAAGTTAATTGACCATACAGTTCCAATAAGACCAGATAGCCAATACGGAATAAGTAAAGCCTTTGGGGAAGCATCTGGAAGATACTACCATGAACATTTCGGATTAGATGTAACTTGTTTAAGGATAGGCACATTTAATACTGCTAATAAACCGACAGACATTAGATCGTTTTCTACGTGGGTTAGTCATCGAGATCTGAGTAATATGATTGAGCTAAGTTTGAAAAACTCAGAAAATTTCAACATATTTTATGGAGTGTCAGATAACACTTGGAAAATTTGGGACATAGAACATGCAAAAAATACATTAAATTATTCCCCAAAAGATAATGCGGAATTATATAGAAATGAGTAAACAAAACGCTATCTCTGTAGATATCGGAGGAACAAACATCAGAACTGCCTTGATAAATTCTAATGGATTAGTAAGTCACTCTCAATCAATATCAACTTTACCTGAAAAAGGTATAGATAAAGCTGCCGAACGATTATCCAGTTTAATAAAAAACACAATAGGCAAAGCTAATATGTCTAAAAATAGTATTAATAAAACAATTTCCGGTATAGGTATCTCAACTGCAGGACCAGTTAACCCGTTAAATGGAAAATATAGTTTCCCTCCAAATCTCCCTACATGGCATCAAAAATCATTTATCCCTATTTTGGAACGAAAGTTCCCTAATCTTCCAGTTTTTGTAGGGCATGATGCGACTTTAGCTGCATTAGCTGAAACAAGTTTTGGAGAAAATAAAAATACTAAAAACTTAATTTATGTTACTATTTCAACAGGTGTTGGTGGTGGAATAATAGCAGACGGCAAAATGGTTACAGGTGCAACAGGTCAAGCAGGAGAACTAGGACATATTTTAGTCAGATCAGATGGAATCAAATGTAATGTAGGATGTTTAGGTTGTTTTGAAGGGAATGCTTCAGGTCCAGCCATAAAAAAATTAGCTGAAAAAAAATATAACGACTTCCCCATTGGAAATGAAATAAATAATGATTTTTCTCCAGAAAATATTATTAATAGTTCAAAAAATGGTGATATTTTTGCAGAAAATATTGTAATCGAAGTATTAGAAAATATCGCTCAAGGATTATCGTCAATATTAAACATATTCGAACCAGAAATTTTAGTTATTGGTGGCGGTGTTACTTGGGCTTTAAAACATAGGTTAAATGAAATAATAGAAATGATATCGTCCACGGCTCTACCAAGATACAGAAAAAAAGTACCCATTAAAATAACTAGCCTAGGTGAAAATGTTTCATTACTTGGAGCAGCTGAATTAGTTTTTAGACACCCAAATACTAAATCTTCAACTAGCTGAAACTACTTTTACACCCTTGCATTCAATAAATGGTATCTTTGAAGAACCATAAACTTGTTCGAAATCACTACTAATTGATTCTATCTGAGCTAAACACTTATAAATGTTACCAGAAATCATTGTATCTTTTATTCTTCCAACCACATCACCATTAATTACTCTAAATCCTAAAGAGACATTAGCCTTAAATTCTCCCCCAAGTTCATTCCCTTGACCTGCTCCTAGTAAACTATCAACAATTATTCCATTTTTCATCCTCGAAATAATATCAGAAGAATTTTCCTCCCCTGATTTAACTTCAATATTTGTAATTGAAGGGTACAGATTTGAAGAAAGAGATCTAGAACCTGAACCACTAGATTCTTTCCCAATTTGGGTAGAAGTTTGTAAGTCATAATATGGCTCCAATACTATACCTTCCTCAACAAAATTTACGACTCGTGTAGGTGTCCCTTCATCATCAAAAGGTCTACTTTGACTTGAGTTAATTAGATGAGGATTATCTCGAATGGAAAATTTTTCATGCAAGTATTTTTTATTAATTAAATCTGAAATTGGAGATGTTTTATTAGCAAAATTTTTTCCATTAAAACCTTCCAATAAGGGTCCTAAAAATGTACCGGCAAAACCTTGAGGTGTAAATATTACAGAAATTTCACCATCAGAATCAATAGAATCTGTAATATTTTCGGACCATTCCAAATTTTTTTGGATTTTCAAAAAAGTATTGTCTAATTGAGATTGAGTAACTAGTCCAGTAGATGAACATCCATCCCATATATTCAACATATCTGTTCCTCTAATTAAATTGGCATTAGCATAAAAATATGATCCACTATAATCATAATCATAATCAAAACCTGAAGAATTAATTATTCTAGTGCTCCCTTTCAAGTAACCCATCTTAGAATCAACTAAAATACTAGGTGAAATTTTCGTAAGTTTATCAATAAACAATTGAACAATATTCACAACTTGATCAATTGTTACTTTTTCTAAAGAATCATCAAAAATATTTAAATCTATAAAATGTGATCGCCCTGGAAAGACCATCTTTGTTTCAGGACCATATAGAACTAAATTACTAATCCGATCAAGTAATTCATTTCTCCTTTTTTGATCAGTTGTAGATGATAAACCTAATCGCCCATTTTTTATCCCTCTGATTGCTAATCCAGAAGTTTGATTCTTCGATATTTCTTTTAGTTTATTAGATTCAAAAGAAACAGGATAATTCTCACTTTTAACCACAAAGAACTCTGATTGATCAAAAAATTTTAAAGATTTATTAAATAATTCTCGAATCATGAAATTAAACAATTCTGTATTCTTATATGTGGACTACCATTTGATACGGGTAAAGGGGATTGTCCCCCTTTTCCACAACCACCACCTTGGTTCATTGCCAAATCTTTCCCTACACGATCAATATTTTTTAAAGTCGCAAATAAATTTCCTGTCAATTTTACAGGACGGATAGGTTCTTGAATCTTTCCGTTTCGAATCATATAAGATTCTCCCGAAGTAAATGTAAACATTTCATGTTGAGTCATTCCTCCATACCAATTTTTTGCGTATATTCCCTCTTTAACTCCTTCAAATAAATCCTCTAAATCTGCATTTCCTGGTTCAATTATTGTGTTAGACATGCGAACTATTGGAGGATATGAATAACCTATAGATCGTGCATTTCCAGTCGGTCTCTCTCTTAATTTTGAAGCTGTTTCACGAGAATGTAATCTCCCTACTAACTCACCTTCACGCACTAATGGAGTTACAGTCGCAGGAGTACCTTCGTCATCATATTTATAGCTACCTCTAAGTAAAGTACCATTATCTTTAATTAATGCTCCATCAGTAAAATTAAGATGCTCACCTCCAAATTTCCTCCCTAAAAACATTAACTTTTTCAGCTCCTGATTCTCATATACATTATCTGCCTCAGATAAATGTCCAAAAGCTTCATGAACAAAAACACCAGCTAATATTGGATCTAGCACTACAGTCTTTTCTCCACCAGATATTGTTTTAGACTTCAATAGATCAGTAGCCTTTTCAATAGATTTTAAAATTTTTTCATCCAAGTTTTCTACCAGTTCAAAATCCCCTAAAGATCCTATAGAAAATCCTGATTCTTGTATATCGTTTCCTAATCTTGTTTGAACAGAAATTCTTGATACAACATGAACATGATCCTGTTCAATGTAAGTTCCTTCAGAATTACCAAAAAAGACCTTACGACTAGTATCAGCATAAATTATATCTGCACTGGAAATTATACTCGCAGAAGAAATTATTCCTAAGTAATGATCCATTAATTGCTTTTTTTCCTTTATTGAAATATTTTTGGGATCTTTCCCCGAAAAATTATTTACAATGTCTACATTTGGATCTACTTCGGCAATATAAGTTTTAGAATCTCCAATATTTCTTGCTTGTAAAAAAGCTTCGTCTAAATTATTTTTTAAATTTTGTTCAATATTAGAAATAGAATTGAAACTTGAAAACCCCCATCCACCTTTATATGCTACACGTACATTACCTCCAAAACCACTATTCTGAGAAATATTATCTAATTCCTTGCCTTTATATACTAAACGAGTAGAATCTGTCTCTTCAATCCTTATCTCTGAATAGTCAGAAGGATTATTATTTAAAATATCAAAAAAGATATCTTTGTATTTCAATTAAAATTAACCCCTTGAAAAATTTATATAAATAACAAAACACATATGAATATAGCATACGAAAAATCAATAAAAAAATTAATGTCTCTAGCAAATTTTGAAAATATAAATAATTTAGAAAGACTACCAAAATTAAATCTAGAAAGAATTATTAAACTACTCAAATATTCAAATAATCCTCAAACCACATTGAAATCAATCCATATTGCCGGAACTAACGGAAAAGGTAGTACATGTGCAATCATTGCCAGTTTGTTAGAAGGATCTGGTTTAAAGGTCGGGTTATTTATTTCACCTTCCATACATAAAATCACTGAAAGAATACAAATTAATGGAGAACCTATTTCTGAAAATAATTTTGCAGAAGAATTGAATAATATTTGGCCACATATTATAGAAATGTCAAAAAACAACTTAGGAAATATCACTTTCTTCGAAGCAATAAACGTAATGGCTCTCAACTATTTTAAAAAAAGATCAGTAGATATTGCTGTTATTGAAGTGGGTTTAGGGGGCAGATTGGATTCAACAAATGTTATATCTCCTTTGTTGACAGTTATAACACCAATCAGTATGGACCACATGGATATTTTGGGGACAACAATAAAAAAAATTACGTTAGAAAAAGCTGGAATTATTAAAAAAGGAATTCCAGTAATTCTAGCTAAACAAACAAGAAATGTAGAAAAAATTATAAAAGAATTTGCAGAAAATCTTGGGGCCCCTGTTTATCAGGCTTGGAAGATAGCAAAAATAAAAAATATAAAAAATTTAAGAGATAAAGGTTCTGAAATATTATTTAATACAAAAAACGGAAAAATTAATTGTATTTGTCCTTTAATTGGAAAACATCAAATAGATAATACCTGTACAGCGATTGCAACATTAACTACTTTAACTGATATGAATTATAATATATCTATAAATTCTTTAGAAAATTCTATAAAAAAAGTCAAATGGCCAGCAAGATTTCAAATCTTAAAAAAATCACCTTACTCAATAGTTGTTGATGGGGCACACAATAAAACTTCAGCCGAAGCATTACTAGATACTCTGAAATATTCAGGTGTAAATATAAAAAATCCTATCCTTATTTTTGGTTCTGGATATGGACATGATACTAATTCAGTAATAAAACAATTCATTAAACTAAATCCAAAAATAATTTTAACTAAATCTAGACATCCTAAATCTATTCCTGTAATAGAATTAAAAAAGATTACAAAAAGGTATAAACTTAATGTTATAGGAACTGAAAACAACACAACTTCTGCAATGAATCTTGCAAAAAAAATTATAAAAAATAACGAAATTATTATTGCTACAGGATCGTTATTTGTAGCTGGAGAAATTATAGAAATAGTTAATAATCTTAAAAAAGAAATCTATAATAATAATTAAAACAAAAAAATTAATATTCTTATGAGATCTGAAAAAAAAGTCGTAATTACCGGGATAGGTGCAGTTACATGCCTTGGAAATAATGTCGATGACTTTTGGAATAATATTAAAAATGGTAAATCTGGAATTGAAACTATATCTATAGTCCCTCCAGAACCTTTTCCTTGTAAAGTTTCTGGCGAAATAAAAAAATTTTCTATAGATCATATCGTAAATAAAAAAGAATCTCGAAGGATGGCTCGCTTTACACAATTCGCAATACACGCTGCTAATCAAGCAATCATTGATTCAAATATTAAACTTGACAACTTTGATAGAAATCGCATAGGTATCTTATTGGGTGTAGGTTCAGGTGGGCTCCCTGAAACTGATCAACAGGCTGAAATAAAATCTAAACGTGGAGTAATGAGAATGAGTCCATTTTTTATACCTATGATGCTCCCTAACATGGCTGCTGCTAACATTAGTCGAATATGGGGTATTACTGGATACACAAATACTTGCACTACAGCATGTGCGGCTTCAACACAAGCAATTGGAGAGGCTTCCGAAGTAATCAAACGCGGTACAGCCGATATTGTAATAACAGGTGGATCCGAAGCAGGTATTTGTGAATTAGGAATGGGCGGATTTAGTACCATGCATGCTCTGACGAATTGGCAAGGTGATCCATCTGAAGCATCTAAACCTTTCGATGCAGATAGAGATGGATTCGCACCATCCGAAGGTGCTGGTATATTAATTTTAGAAAGTGAAGAAAATGCTAAATCTAGAAATGCAAAAATATATGCTGAAATTCTAGGTTGGGGAGTATCATCAGATGCATTTCATCTAGTTCAACCACATAAAAATGGATATGGCGCATCTCTAGCTATGAATCTAGCAATTAATTATTCAAAAATTAACTCAAGTGAAATAAATTATATCAACGCACATGGAACATCTACGCCATCTAACGATAAATTAGAAACATTAGCTATAAAAAAAGTTTTCGGTAAAAATTCAAATTCTATCCCCATTAGTTCAACAAAATCAATGATCGGTCATTCTTTAGGAGCATCTGGTGCACTAGAAGCTATAGTATGTGTCAAAACTATTAATGACTCAGTTATTCACCCTACCATCAATTTGAATAAAATTGATCCAAATTGTGATCTTGATTACGTACCTAATAAAAAAAGAGAACAAGCTGTTGATATAACATTATCGAACAGTTTTGGTTTTGGGGGACAAAATGCTTGTTTAGTCTTAAAAAAATATAATCATTAGATTTTCAGCATTAGGAAATATAAATTTTTAATCAACAAATGAAATATTTTATACTAATAATTTTTATAACATTTACCTTTTCTTTAATTGTTTCATGTACAGAAACGAATAAAAAAAATTCTCCAAATTTATCTCATAAAAGTAACACACCAGTAGTCTCAATTACAAAAAAAACCTTAAAACCTACACCTATTCCTACTATAACTCCTCTACCATCTCCAACATATACTCCAGTACCTGATAAAAAAAATGAAAATAATATCTCTACCATTCTTCCAACATCTACTACAATTCCAGATCCAACTTCAACACCGGATCCTCCTTCAACATATATCGATGAAATGGCAAAATTAATTTTTGAAAAAAATGTAACCGCTAATGAATTAATCCTAACTTCAGTCAAACGCACATATTGGAAAGATGAATCTATGGATTGCCCAGAACCAGGGATTTACTATAAAAAATATAACCCTCCAGATTTTGGCTACATTTATATTTTAGAATCTAATGACAAACAATGGGAATTCCATTCAAATTCTACAGGATTAAAAACAGTTAATTGTGACGAAATAAAAAACACAAATATTCCTACAATAAATATAACAAAAAAAAATTCTCTCCAACAAACAAATAAAATTTATATTTTAAGATATAGTCAAGATAGAATCCCTGTACTTACAGCTGAAATAGAAAATAAAATTGACATCGAGAAAATTACAGAAATTTTAAACGTAAATATCCCTCTAAAAGGTACTTATAATTGTAAACCCTTCTTCCAAATAGTTTTTATAGTTAAGGACAAAGAAATTAAATTCGACTGGTTATGTAAAGAAAATAAAAACATGATAAGAGGTCACGAAAATTCATGGGACGAATCGGAAAGTATTGTATCTAAAGAATTTGGAATAATTATAGGAAAATATTTAACTGGAAAACCAATCCCCGCAGTTCCAGGAATGTAAAAAATGAATTTATCACATGGAAAACTCCCCAATTCTATATTGGAAAAAATCTTTTCTAAAATTAATACTTTTGAAAGCGATCAAAGGGTACTACAAGGTCCAGATATAGGTGAAGACACAGCTCATATTTCTTTTGGAAGTAAAACCCTAATAGTGAAAACCGACCCAATTACATTTGTTAGTGATAACTTTGAGTGGTATTCATTACATGTCAATGCAAATGATATTGTAACTTCAGGAGCAATTCCCAAATGGTTTCTAGCCACTATTTTATTACCAATAGGAATTACAGAAAAAAAAATTCTGGATATCTTTAAAAAATTGAATCACGCTGCTAAAGAAATTAATGTAACTATTGTCGGAGGGCACACAGAAATAACATTAGGTTTATCTCAGCCAATAATTTGTGGAACTATGTTAGGAGAAATTGAAGCTTCTAAAGCTTTAACTACCTCAAATGCTAACGTAGGTGACGATATTATAATGTATGGATACGCAGGAATAGAAGGAACATCTATTTTAGCTGATAAATCACAAAAAACATTACTAATTCAAGGTGTAGAAAAAAATGTGATAAATAAAGCAAAAAAATTTATTAAAAACCCAGGAATATCGATAATAAAACCAGCTCTAGCTGCAGCATCTACTGGCTTAGTAACTTCGATGCATGATGTTACAGAAGGAGGAATTTGTACTGCATTAAATGAAATATCTAAAGCTACTAAAAATGGAGTTAAAGTATATCAAGATAAAATTCCCATACTCAAAGAAACATCTAACATTTGTAACAAAATAAATTTAGACCCACTAGGTTTGATCTCATCAGGTGCTTTACTGATAACGACATCAAAAAAAAATTCATCTAAACTGATTAATAATTTACTTAATAAAGGATATAAAATAAAAAAAATTGGCGAGATTACTAGTAATTCTGAAACATTATTCATCAACTCTTACGGAGAGAAAACACCAATTAAAAAATTTTATAAAGATGAAATAGTTAGATTCTTCGAAAGAAGCTAATAGGTTTTTTATGCAATCAACAACTGAAATAACCACCCCAAAAAACAAACTTATAGAAACTCTAGAAAGATATTTAAACAATTCTCACCTTGAGGAGGTCAGTGGAGTTTTAGATTTTGCAATAATATGTCATCAAGGTCAAACAAGAAAATCTGGTGAACCATATATTATTCATCCAATTGCAACCGCTCAAAATCTTGCAGAGATGAGATTAGATTCAGTCACCATTAAAGCTGCTCTTTTACATGATGTAATTGAAGATTGTAATGTTTCTTATGAAGAAATAAAAAGTAATTTTGGTGGTGAAGTAGCGAATATAGTTGAAGGGGCAACAAAATTAAAAAACATAGATAAGATCAATAAATCAAGTCAAATGGCTAAAGAAATTAGTCACCCACAAAATACTCGTTCTGCAACTCTAAGGAAAATTTTAATTGCTATGGCAAAAGATGTCAGAGTTGTTTTGATTAAGCTTTCGGATAGATTACACAACATGCAAACCCTTAAATATCTTCCTACCAGTAGACAAATTAGAATAGCTAGAGAAACGTTAGAAATTCATGCACCGTTAGCTCACCGATTAGGAATGAATGAAATTAAATGGAAACTCGAAGATGAATCATTCAGGTACCTAAATCCAGAAGAATATAAAAGTATATCTAAGTTGATCTCTAGGAAAAGGTTAGAAAGAGAAAAATATGTTAATGCTGCAGTCAAAACAGTAAAATCTGAACTAGAAAATTCAAAAATAAAATCACAAGTTTATGGGAGGGCAAAACATTTATATAGCATTTATAAAAAAATAAATCGTTATCAAGAAATAGGTAGGAAATTTAATGAAATCCATGATTTATTTGCTATAAGAATTCTTACCGACAATATTGAAGATTGTTATAAATCTTTAGGCATTATTCATTCCAAATGGAAACCTTTACAAGGAGAATTTGATGACTACATTGGAAATCCTAAAGAAAATATGTATCAGTCACTTCATACTTCTGTAATTGGTCCAGGAAATTACTCATTGGAAGTACAAATTAGGACTAAAAATATGGATAAAATCGCACAAGAAGGTGTTGCTTCTCATTGGGTATATAAGGAAAGTGAAAAAAATAAAGTTAATGGAAATGATTTCGAACAACAATTATCATGGTTAAGGCAAATTCTAGACTGGCAAAGAGAATTCTCAGAAGATGAAGAATATTTATCATCAGTAAAAACAGACATCCTAAGTGATCAGGTTTTTGTTTATACACCAAAAGGAGATGTAATAGACCTTCCTATTGGGGCAACTCCTTTAGACTTTGCTTACCGTGTTCACACTGAATTGGGCCATAATGCTACAAGAGCTTATGTTAATAATAAAATTGTTGCGTTAAACTCTATACTTCAAAATGGAGATCTAGTAGAAATTAAAAAATCTCATATGGAGAAAGGACCTAACATAAATTGGTTAAATACTGAATTACATTTTTTATCTTCTATGGGAGCACAATCTAAAGTTAGGCAATGGTTTAATAAGCAAAATAAAAAAGTCATAGAACGCGAGGGTAAAAAAATTCTAAATAAAGAACTTACCCGTTTAGGAATAAATCTAAGTGAATCTGAAATTGTGAAAGAAATGGATTTTAAGAATATTAAAGAACTTAATGAATCATTAGGTTCAGGTAAGGTACCTATAACTAGAATTGCTGAAGTAATTGATGGAATGGAAACAACTAAAATTTCCACCGGAAAACAAAATATGTCAAAATCTGGTATTTTAGTTGTAATGGGAGAACAAGATATCCTCACGAAAATTGGAAGATGTTGTAATCCAATTCACGGGGATGAAATTATAGGGTACCTTACAAGAAATGAAGATGTTACCGTACATAAATCATCATGTAATAACGCAAGATATTCATCCAAACCAGAAAAAATTGTTGACGTAAATTGGGGTGAATTTGCTACTACTTACTCTGCAAGATTAATTATTAATGCTTACGACAGAATAGGATTAATCCGAGATATAACAGTTGTAGTTTCTTCCGAAGGGGTCAATATTCACAAAATGAATTCAAAGGAAAATGAAGGGTCGAATGCAGTTAATATAGCATTAACTGTCTATACTAGAGGAGTTGAACAACTAAGTAGATTATTCTCACGATTAGAGGCAATCCCCGGGATAGAATCAGTAATTAGAATAAACGAATAACTTTAAACAGAGTAAATCTTTTTTTTTCCTAATATAATTAGTTTATTATAAAAGATTAATCAGGTATCAGTTTATGCCAGCAGAAAAAACCTTACGTTCTCAAAAAAAACGAGCAATTAATAATAAAATTACCAGAACTTATACTAGGTCTAGGTTGAAGATTGCCTCAGAAGCAATTGAATCAGAAGCAAATGTTAAATCCGCAATTTCTGCTCTCGATAGAGCTGTATCTAAAGGTATAATACATAAAAACAATGCTGCGAGAAAAAAATCTCGACTCCTAAAAAAATTTAATCAATCTATAAATTCATAAATCAAGCTGATGGAAGAATCAAATCCAGCAGAATTCATTGGCCCCTCACTTGAAAAATCTTTCGCCAAAAATTCATCTTATAATTGGCGAATAATTCACCCCTTCGATAATGATAGTACCTTGGGAGTCGAAGTAATGCCTTGGAAAGGATTGATCCCAAGATGGAGATTTGTATTACCATCAGAATATAATGGTCTAATTAAATGGGGAATAATCGTACCTGGAACATATAATGTTGATGAAAATGTATTAAGACCCATAGAAAACGGTCCTACACAACTAATCGATGGGCCAAATGTAATATGGTTTGGTGGGCATAAACCTCTTTCAATAAATTTAGCAGCGATAATTATATTAAAAGTTCCTCCTCCCCACTATATAGCTTTTGGATCATCAGAAAATCAAAATGACCCTCCTAAATCACTGGAAATTATTTCGTTTGATAATGATAAACTTCACCCTCCTCATAAATAGAAAAAAATTTTTTAATAAGGTGACAATTTTTTTTGACAACTAACAAAAAAAACTGGTATTTTCGAAATAAACATATTAAAACTAAATTTCAATAATGATCACTTTAACTGAACGTCAAAAAAAAATTGTAAGTTTCATTGAACAGTGGTTTTCAGATTACGACTACGCACCAAGCGTTAGAGACATTCAAATAGGATGTGATATCAGTTCCACTTCAGTTGTACAGTATAATTTGGATAAATTAAAATCATTAGGTATCTTGAAAAGTCATTCAGAAGTTTCACGTAGTTTAAAATTAATTCAATTTAAAAAAAACCAACTTTACCCTTTCGACAAAAATAGGAATGAAACCCATGAACTAATTGCCGTACCAATGTTAGGTACAATTGCAGCCGGATCACCTTTCCCTTTACCAGAAAACGAGACATGGTCTGATGTAGATAACAAAGAATATATAGACCTACCACAATCTATTGTAGGCATTGGAAATGATATTTATGCTTTAAAAATAAAAGGGGAATCAATGATTGACTCTTTAATTTCAGATGGTGATATGGTGATTATGCAACATACCAAAAGTGTTCATAATGGTCAGATGGCAGCCGTAAGATTTAAAAAAGATAATACCACCACATTGAAACATTACTTTTACGAAGGACAAATTACACGTCTAGAACCAGCAAACACTCAGCTTAAACCCATAATAATAAAATCATCAGAAATAGAAGTAGTTGGAAAAGTAAAAGCTATATGGAGAATTCTAAGCTAATATTATTATAATATATACCATTGACTAAAAAAAATAACGGAGAAAATTATGGGATTCCTAAGAAATATAGGTCCTTTAGAAATTATACTAATTCTAGTAATAATTCTGATTGTTTTTGGAGTAGGAAAACTCCCTGAAATTGGTTCAGGTGTGGGAAAAGCAATCAAGGAATTCAGAAATTCTGTAGGCTCAAATAAAAAAAATGATGATATAAAAAAATAAATTATTTTTATCTATATTTTTTTCTTGACCTTTCGGTAATCTTCACCAATAAAAGCCCTAATTCAAATAAAAAAATTGCTGGTAATGCTGCTAGAGTTTGAGTAACAGGATCAAAAGTAGGTGTAATAATAGCACCAAGAACAAAACCAAATAGAATATTCCACACTCTCTTTTTAGATACCCAAGATGATTTCAATAAACCTGCTTTCGCAAGTAAAAACATTATTATGGGAATCTCAAAAATCACTCCCATCCAAAATACAAGTGAACTCATTAATGCAATATAAGAACCAATTCTTGGAGTTGGAGTAGCTATATCACTCCCAAAAGAAAACAAGAAATATACTGCAGGTGGGATTAATATATAGTATGCAAATGCAACTCCTAGAAAAAATAAAAGTGTCCCTCCTGGAATTAAACTATATATATATGTCCTTTCAGATTTAGTTAAACCTGGTCGTAAAAACATTACTAATTCAAACATAATATATGGGAATGAGATACTAAAACCAACTAATACAGATAATCTGGCTATAGCTGACCATCCTTCAAAAACATCTAAAAAAACAAGCGTAGCAGGAATATCAGGAGAAATTTTTACTAACGCATCTAAAGCAGGTTTTTGTACAAATTTTGAAATTGGTTGATAAAAAATGAAAGAAACAATAGTAGACGAAATAACTATAATTGATATTCTAATTAACCTTTTCTTAATTTCAGAGAAATGTGTTAATAAAGATACAGCTTTATCTTTATCCATTTTTATTACCTTTATTTTTATCTCCTAAGTCTTCGTCCAAATTGTCAACTTTTTTTAATTCCCCTTTTGTTTCTTTTTTATCAATTGGAACAGGATTTATATCTGAATTATTATCATAATCCAGTTCATTCTCTATAATGCTTTCTTCATCAAGAATTATTTCAGATAAATAATCTCTTTGTTCCTTAAGTTGAGTTAGAACTTTTTTTGCGGAACGGATTCCTAAAATTAATCTCTTTGGGCCCACAACCGTTACTCCTATTATCATAATTAAGAGTAATTCCAAACTACCTACACCTAAAAAATTCATTCTTTACCTCTTCTATTTTTTCGTCATTACAATCATTTTGACAATCTAATTTATTAATTGAAATATCAAAACGTGAAAGAATCGAATCTAAAGCACACATTGGTAAACCTACAACATTTAAATAACACCCTTTATAATCAATAACCGGAGAAAATTCTAAATCCTGAATACCATATCCTCCAGCTCGATCAAATGGTAGTCCAGATTCAATATATTTGTTTATTTCAAAACAACTAAAGTTCCTCAATGTAACTTTTGTAGTTTTAGAAACTGTAAAAATTTTTCCTTCAATTTTTACAACAATTGCAGTAATAACTTTATGAGATAGACCTTTAAGTTTGAATAAAATATCACTAGCCTCCAAAACACTAGATGGTTTATTAATCACAATATTATTAAAAATCACACATGTATCCGCACTGATAATTACACTTCTAGAAAAATTTTTATATGTTCTAATTTTTCCCAAAGCTAATAATTTAGGATAGTATATTGGTTTAATATTTTCTAAAGCAATCGACCTTTCATCAAAATTCGGAATTATTTGAATTGGTAAAATACCTGATTTATCGAGTAATTCCAAACGTCTCTTTGATGCCGAAAGTAAAATTATTTTTCTTTTATCAATCATTTAAATGTATTAGAGCTACAGATTCTATATGTCTAGTTTGCGGGAACATATCAAACGGAATGATTGATTGGATGTTAAATTCTCCTTTGCTAACAAGAAAATCTAAATCTCTCATCATACTTTCAGGATCACAAGAAATCATTAAAATCTTTTTAGGTCTAATTCGTATTACAGACTCCAATACATCAATTTGACAACCTATTCTTGGTGGGTCAAGGATTAAATAATCTACTACTTCTTTGATCTCCAAAAGTGCTATTTCAGTCTTTTTTTGTACATATTCTATGTTTTGTAAATCTGAGCTGCTTACGGTGGCATCTAAAACAGCTGATGCAGATTCTTCTATACTGATTACTTTTTTGACATCTTTAGAAAATTGGGAAGCAAACATCCCCACTCCACTATAAGCATCAACTAAAGTTCCTTTGCCATCAAATTGCAAAATTTCACGGGAAAAATTAATGATGTTTTCCAACTGCAAAATGTTAACTTGAAAAAATGATGGAGAAGCTACTCTGTATTTTCTATCAATTACTTCTTCATAATAGTATTTTTGACCCGACTCAAAAGAAAAATCTTTATCAAATAAGTTAGGCTGAACTAAAAATGAATCTGTTTTTTCAGAAGAACGTATAGAAACCTGAGAACAATTTTTCATCCTATTTTGAATTTCTTCTAAAATAACATTGATCTTATTAGTCATTAGTATGCATTCTTCAATTTTTATAAATTTTCTGTTAAAAGAGTTAATATACCCAACTTCTCCAGGAGAATTTTTACTTCTGACAGTAAATCTAGAATGATTACGATAACTAAACTTTTTTGGGGAAGGAAAGGTTTCATCAATAAAAGTTTTATTTAGGGAACTATATTTAGATAACTCATCTACAATAAATTGTCTCTTAACTACTAATTGATAAGAGTAATCAATATGTTGAAATTGACACCCAGTACATTCTAAAAATTTCAGACAAGGTGATAGAATTCGATACTTAGACTCTTTAAGGACGTTATTTACAACGGAAACTATTTTTTCTGGAAAAACTTTAATGATTTTCACTTCAACAATCTCTCCAGGTATACCACCTAATATTTCTACTGGAATGCCATCTACAAAAGAAATACATGTCCCCAATCTAGTAAATTCCCCTACCGAAAGTTTCAATAAATCATCTTCTCTATAAAGAGTAGTTGCAGAAATACTATTAATTTTTTGTTTGTTTTTTTTCAAATCTTTATAACACTGTGACTATATAATTATGATGTGGTAATTTTTTTGGTATTCTCTTACATAATAATATTAATATACGCTGGAGAGCTATTTGTCAGTAAAAAGCCGATTACCTGAGTGGTTTAAAGTAAAATCCCCAGGAAGTGAAAACTTTTTATCACTTAAATCTAAAATTTCTGGTGCAAGTTTAAACACAGTTTGTGAGGAAGCTGCATGTCCAAATATAGGTGATTGTTGGGATAGAGGAACTGCAACTTTTATGATACTAGGTGATACATGTACTAGAGCATGTTCATACTGTAATGTCAAAACTGGATGGCCAAATACACTTGACCAATCAGAACCTTTTAGAGTTGCTTCCACCGTAAAAAAAATGAACCTAAAATACACGGTTATTACTTCAGTTGACAGGGATGATCTTGAAGACTATGGTTCAGGAATATTTGCAAAAACTATTATATCTGTAAGAAATTTCTCTCCAAATTGTAAAATTGAAGTGCTTATTCCTGATTTCGATGGGGATTTTGAATCACTTAAAAAAGTAATTGATGCTAAACCTCAGGTACTAAATCATAATATAGAAACCGTAAAAAGAGTTTTTAGAAAAGTAAGACCACGAGGTAACTACAATAAGTCACTAGAACTTATTCAAAATGTAAAAAAAATCAATCCTAATATGCCGACAAAATCAGGTATGATGGTTGGTTTAGGTGAAACAAAAGATGAAATAGTTTCTACTATGAAAGATTTAATTGCCGCTGGATGTGATCTCCTTACTATAGGTCAATATTTAAGACCTTCGAAAAAACATCACCCAATAATTCGTTTTTATCATCCAAAAGAATTCGAACAATTAAAAGATTTAGGATTAAAATTTGGATTTAAGCATGTTGCCTCTGGACCATTAGTTAGAAGTTCATACCATGCTGATGAACAACATGATGCAGCAATAGAACATTTATTAAATCAATCAATAGTGAATTAAAAAACTACATTTCTAAGATGAGTACATTATATGTTTTATCTACTCCGATAGGAAACCTCTCCGATTTATCTTTCAGAGCAAAAGATATTTTAGATAATATAGAATTTGTAATCGCTGAAGACACAAGATTTAGTAAAAAACTTTTTTCTAATAATCAGAAAAAAATCAAAATGATATCAGTTCATGATCATACTTCTATATCAAAAATCAACCAAGCTATAAAATTACTAAACCTTGGAGATACAGTTTTAGTTTCTGATGCAGGTACTCCAGGTATATCCGATCCGGGTGCTAAAGTAGTTAAAATAGCAATGGACAAAGGTCATATTATAGTACCTATCCCTGGAGCTTCAGCAATAACAACAGCTTTATCTATTTGTCCTTGGCCAACAAATAAATTTACTTTTATTGGATTTTTACCACGCAAAGAAAGAGAAAAAAAAATTAGTTTGGAAGAAATCGTTAATATATCAGGATTGATAGTTTTTTTTGAAAGTCCTCATAGAATAATTAATACATTACAATCAATTAAAACAGTAATGAATAATCGTGAAGTTTTTATTTGTAGAGAACTTACTAAAATTCATGAAGAAACATTTACAGGTAAACCCTCAGATGCAATAAAGTACTTCTCTAACCCTAAAGGAGAATTCACTATAATCCTTAAAGATAACTCATCACATAAACCCCTTATATCTGATGAAACCATCCTCAAAGAAATTTCAATCGCTAGAAACAAAGAACTTACTGGAAGAAAAATTGTTGATCATGTAATAAATAATTTTTCTGTTTCAAGAAGTAGAGTTTATCGTTTAGAAATCCAGTCAAGGAAACAAATTACTTAATTAAAATGTCTATAATTAAAATTTCTTGTAATTTTATGTTCAAAATGTTAGGTATTAAATTTAATTTATCATTATGTCTAAAAAAATATTAGTAGCTGTTGCTTGGCCATATGTTAATGGAGAACCTCATTTAGGACATATAGCTGGGATGAATGTTCCAGCTGATATTTTTGCACGTTACCATCGGATAGTAGGTAATAAAGTTGCTATGGTATCAGGGTCTGATATGCATGGCACACCTACTGCATTAAAAGCTGCAGATGAAGGAGTAGAACCTTCAGAAGTAGCTTTTAAATTTCATAAAATCTGGAAAAGTTTATTAGAAAAAATGGGGTTTTCATATGATTTATACACACATACACATACTAAAAATCATGAAGAAGTTGTTTCAAAAATATTTTTAAAACTTCAAAAGAGAGGTCTATTGTATGAAAAAACACATAAAATGCCTTTCTCACTAACTGAAAATAGATTTCTCCCAGATAGATTTGTTGAAGGAACATGTCCACAATGTTCTTTTTCAAAGGCTAGAGGCGATCAATGTGAACAATGTGGCAGAACATTGGATCCAACAGATTTAATTAACATTAAATCAATTCGAGATAATTCAACTCCAGAATTTAGAGAAACAACTCATCAATTTTTTAAACTTTCAAAATATAATAAAATTCTTGAAGAGTGGATTTCAAAAAAAGACCAATGGAGGATTAATGTCAAAAATCAATCTATTGGGATGCTTCGTGAAGGTTTAAAAGACCGTGCAATCACTAGAGATATTGAATGGGGAATCCCAATCCCAATTAAAGATGGATACAAAACCAAACGTATCTATGTTTGGTTTGAAGCAGTAATAGGTTATCTTTCAGCAACAGTAGAATGGGCTAAGATCCAAGGTGATGAAAACTTATGGGAAGAATTTTGGCTTGATAAAAATGCAGAATCATATTATTTTCAAGGAAAAGACAATATACCATTTCATGCAATTATTTGGCCTGCTATATTATTAGGTTATGAAAATCATAATTTACCCACAGATGTAGTCGCTAATGAATATTTAAATTTAGGGGGACTTGATTTCTCAAAAAGTAAAGGCCACGCTATCTGGCTATCAGATTACCTGAAACGATACGAACCAGAACCATTAAGATATTACCTTACTTCTATTATGCCTGAAACATCTGATTCAGAATTCACTTGGGCTGGTTTTGTAGCATCAAATAATAACGAACTAGTAGCAACTTTAGGAAATTTTATCCATAGAGTACTAACTATTTCAAACAAAAATTTTGATTTTTTGGTTAAACCAAAAAAATTAAATCAAAAAGATCGTGAAATTTTACAGGCCTGTGATACTACACTTAGTGAAGTTTCAAATTCAATTAAAAAAAGAAAATTTAGATTAGCCTTACAAAATGCAATGAATCTTGCTCATATTGGGAATAAATACATAGATGATGAAAAACCTTGGGCTACAGTAAAAATAAATAAAACTAAAGCATCAAATACTTTATGGGTTGGAATAAATATTATCTCTACTCTGAGAACTGTTTTTTATCCTTTCTTGCCTAAATCATCTGATTTGATACATAAAATGCTAAATTTTGAAGACAATACATTATCAGACGGATGGAAAAGAAAAGTGCTCCCAGCAAAATTAAAAATCGATAAACCTACACCACTTTTCCAAAAACTAGATGAAGAAATCATAATAGAAGAAAATAATCGCTTGCTTAACTAATATATGTCTGACGTATCAATACAAAATCTTATTTATAAACCTATTTCTGAAAATTTGGATATTGTCATTCGGGAAATTATTAACGAATCAGAACAAGTTCCTAAAAATGCTTCGGGAATAGGGGATAGATTACAACATATTCTATCTGTTCCAGGAAAGAGAATACGACCTGCAATTACACTATTATGTGCTGGTCTATGGGAAAATAAAATTGATAAATTAGTCTTAAAAATGGCTATAGCGGTGGAATTACTTCATATTGCAACTTTGGTACATGACGATACGGTCGATAAAGCAGACACAAGAAGAGGGCACGCTACTGCGAGTAATTTATGGGGTAGAAATATAGCTGTTTTATTAGGTGATCATATCTTCGCTACTTCTGCTATGTATGTTTGTGAAACTGGAAATATAAGATTAATCAAAAGATTCGCTGAGACTATATCAGAACTAGCATGTGGAGAACTTGATGAAATACTATCAACTTGGCAAACCAACACTACAGTTGATTTATATAACAAAAGAATTTATAACAAAACTGCCACTTTATTTTCTACTGCGGCATTAGGCGGAGCAATTTTAGGTGGTGCAAGCAATGAAGATGTTTTAAATTTAAGGGAATATGGATATAACCTCGGAATGGCTTATCAAATCTACGATGATATTTTAGACTATACTTCTACAGCAGATAAATTAGGCAAACCTTCTGGAAATGATCTCTTAAGTGGGGTTATAACTTTACCAGCAATAATTGCTTACGAAAATGGATGTAAAGAATTAATTGACGACTATGTAAAAAGTAGTAAATTTGAACAACAAACAAATATCCATCAAGTAATTTCAAAAATCAAAAATACAGGATCAGTAAAAATAGCAAAAAAAATTGCAGATGAACATATACTCAAAACCAAAAAAAAACTGAGTAATCTACCTAATAACGAAAATCTAAAATCTTTAAAACTTCTATCCGATTATATTGCTGATAGATCCTACTAAAAATGACTAAAAAAAAAACTAAATTTACTGAAAATTATATCCCAATCAAAAATTCTCTAAAAATTTATTACGGAAAAATAAAGTGGAGAAAAAAAATGGATATTCTTGATGAATTAATCTTTACAGTTCTGACCCAGAACACTTCAGATATAAATGCAGAAAAATCATTCGGAAATTTAAAACTCGTATATAAAAATTGGGAAGAAATCATAATCTCATCTAATCCTAAACTTGAAAAAACTATTAGATCTGGAGGTCTTGCAAAACAAAAATCAGAAAGAATAAAAAAAATACTCTCTGAAATACATATACGATTAGGAACATTTGATTTATCCATTTTAAAAACAATGTCATATGGTGAAGTTAAGAATTGGTTGATATCATTGCCAGGTGTAGGCCCAAAAACCACAGCAGTTGTTATGTCGTTTGCACTGCAACTTCCAGCCTTTCCAGTTGATACACACATACACAGAATTTCAAAAAGACTTGGTTTTATAAAAAATAAAACTTCCGCAGAAAAAGCTCACATAATTATGGAAAAATTAGTCCCCCCACAAGATAAATTTTATTTTCATATTCTCTTAATCACTCATGGAAGAAAAATATGCAAGGCAATTAATCCAAAATGTTCATTGTGTCCAATATCTTTATATTGTCCTTCTGCAAACCTATAAGTAAATTTTTAGTAAAAATAATTAAATTTAATATAAAATAAATTTATGACGATAAAAATAGGTATACTAAATGTTACTGGTTATGCAGGTTCAGAACTGGTAAGAATTTTACATAGACACCCTCACGTAGAAATCACTTCTGTAACTGGTAGAAGTTCTGCGGGAAAACGCTTGAGTGAGGTATACCCTCATTTACATGAAACAAATCTCATAGTATCAGAAGAAATACAAGGTTCTCCTGAAATTATTTTTTCTGCTCTTCCTCATGCTGCAAGTGCAGAAAAAATAGAGTCCTTTATTAATGAAAACATAAAGGTTATAGATCTATCAGCAGATTTTAGATTGAAAGATGTTGAACTTTACGAATCTACTTATAATGTAAAACATCCATGCCCCCAACATATAAAAAATTCATCATATGGATTGCCAGAAATTCATAAAAAAGAAATCATAAACAATAATTTAATCGCTAATCCAGGTTGTTTCCCTACAGGAGCAATTTTAGGAAATGCCCCTGCAGTAAATGAAAATATCATTGGGAAATTAATAATAAATGATTCTAAATCTGGAATATCAGGTGCAGGAAGAACAACTAAGTTAGAATATGGATTTTCTGAACTAAATGAAAATACAAGTGCTTATGGATTATCTGGTCACAGGCATCAACCAGAAATGGAACAAGAATTAAGTAAAATTTCCAAATTAGAAAAAATAAATATAACTTTTGTCCCGCACTTAGTTCCTATGACTCGCGGTATTCTTGGAACAAATTATGCTCCACTTTCAAAAAATTTGAATCAAAAAGATATCCGTGAACTTTACAATGATTATTATTCAGATGCCCCTTTTATAAAGATATCAGAGTCTCCTCCTTCTACAAAGGAAACATGGGGAAACAATCATTGCATCATTTATCCAGTAATAAATAAAAAAAATGATATGTTAATTATAATTACTGCTCTAGATAATTTAGTTAAGGGAGCCGCTGGAGCTGCCGTACAAAATATGAATTTAATGATGGGATTGTCCGAAAAAACTGGTCTTGAACAGTTAACCATTTATCCGTAATAACTCTAGTAAAACTAATTTTTAATATCTATCACAATGAAGAAAAGATAAAATTATGTTAGTCATAATTTATTGGCCCCATCGTCCAGCGGTCTAGGACATCACCCTTTCAAGGTGGAGACACGGGTTCGAGTCCCGTTGGGGCTACCATTGTTTAATATGTACCTTAATAGATCCAGAATTTTTATTAGCAGCTACTTCAATCCCTTTCTGAATATCTTCTAAAGTATAGGTATGGGTCACTATCTCTCTGTACGGAAAATAGTTTTCAGACAGGATTTTTATAGCTAAATCAAAATCATGTTGACCATCAATCATTCCATAACAGATGGAACTAATAATCTTAATTTCTCGGATAAGAGGCGCAAACATATCAAATACTAAAGGGACCTTAACTCCTCCTAAATATAACATTGATCCTTGTGATCTAGTACTAGAAATTGCCTGATGGAAGGTATCAGTTTGATATCCTCCTATTGATTCAACTATTAAATCGGCTCCCTTCCCATTAGTTTGAGATTTGCAAACTTCTTCAAATTCTCCTTTTTCGGCACAAGTTATTATATCTGCACCCATTTTTTTAGCAGCTTCGGCTTGATGTTTATGTTTTGCAGAAACAATAACCTTTGATGCGCCAAAAAATTTTGCAACCCCAACACATGCTAATCCTATAGTAGATGCTCCAACTATACCTACGATACTATTAGGTTTCATTTCAGCATACCTAATACCATGTACAGCAACAGCAAGAGGTTCAACTAAAGCAGCATCTAACCAATCAACATTATCTGGGATTTTAAACAATCCGGTTGGTTTTCTAGTCATATATTCTGCAAATCCACCTCCAGTATCTTTAGTAGGATATTGACAATGTTTCCACTGACCATTATTACAATAGAAACATTTCAAACAAGCTTTACCTGCACCTATACCTTCTATCGCTACTCTATCTCCTATAGAAAAATTATGCCCCCCAGTTGGAATCTCAATAATTTCACCAGCAATTTCATGTCCACCAGGTAATAATTGTTTCTCATTATCTTTTAATCGTTTAGTCGTTAAATGTAAGTCAGAACCACATATCCCAGATTGTCTTATTTTAATTAAAGCATAATCTTTTATTTTTTCTGGCATTGGAAAATCTTTTACAACATATCGTCCAGTACCATCATCCAAAGCTGCTCTCATATTTTTTTTCATCAATAGATCCTAAAATATAATTTATTTATTGTATTACTCAATTTATTAGTAATTTTTCCTCTTAAACAAGAATATTATATATATGAATATATAATTCAAATATAAATACTAAAGTAGAAAGATCTAAAAATGTACCTAATTAGAAGGGTCTACGAAACCAAACCAGGCATGGCTAATAAAGTTGCTGCTCTAGTTTACAAACAAGCAAAAATGTATGAAAATATAAATCAGAGGGGGCCTACCAAAATATATTTCAATGGAGGAACAATACCTGGAAATAAAAATATCGTATACATGGAATGGGAAGACGAAACAATAAAATCACCTTACAGAAGTGGTAATGATATTCCTAAAAATATTTTAGATATAGGTTCTGAAGTAAGAGAATTAATAATAGATCAATATATTGAATTTTTTGAACTATTATCGGAAGAAAAATACAAGAAATTTAAAAATAGGTAAAAATTAAATGATCCTTTCTCAGATAGCCCTGAGAATAACTTTGTTAATAATTGTTACTCTTGTGATTTCTGTTTCTTTATGGAGTTGTACAGAAAAAATCTCACCCACGCCAAATATAGATTTAACTATCGAGGCACAAGTGGAAGCTACACGTATCTTAGACGATATAATAGCTCAGACAGTAATTGCTTATTTAGAAAGTGAAAAAAATGTTGAGGAAACAGTAATAGCAAATTTCACTGCTACACCCACTATAACTTCAACATCTATACCCACTGTAACGAATACCCCTCTACCTACCAACACTCCTGTTCCTACTACAACACCTGTTCCTACTACAACACCTGTTCCTACTGCAACGCTTGTTCCTACTGCTACACCAAATCCAGCACCGACTCCAATACCAACACCAACACCGATTATTCTTCCATCTCCAATTCCAACACCTACTCAAATAGTTGAAATATCAGATGTTATAAAAAATGTTACGCCATCTGTGGTAAAAGTGATTCGAGGTCAATCTTCTGGATCGGGAGTACTTATTAGATCTGATAAAAATAAAAAAGAAGGTTTACTTTTAACTAACTACCATGTTATCGATTCTGAAGGTGAATTGATAATTGAAATAGAAGACAATTCATACCCTGGAAAAATCATCGGGTATGATTCTGGAAGAGATTTAGCTGTAATTTCGATATGTTGTAATGATTCATTCAAAACTATTAAATTTTCGAATAATGAAGATATTAAAATTGGAGAAAAAGTAATTGTTATGGGATTCCCTTTAGGAGCCAAAACAGTTAGGGCATCAAGTGGAATAATTTCAGGAAATATTTACTCAGATGAAAAAAATCGACAGGAAATTCACACTGATGCTGCAATTAATCCAGGAAACTCAGGTGGACCTATGATCCTTATTAATGGTTCGCTTGCTGGTATCAATACATATAAAATCCATAGTACTTCAACAGTAAATGGAGATGTTGTTACCGAAGGATTTGGATTTGCTGTTTCACATACCACAATAGAGAATATTCTCCCTAAATTACTTGATGGTTTTCAAGGTGAAGAAGCTCCCTTTGTAGATCCTCTTGCTCCCGATGGAGTATATATAAACCCTATCTTAAATTACTCTATAGAGATATCACCAGGATGGAGCATCAATAATAATGTTTTTAATCCTTCTGCCATAAATACTACGTTAATTAGAAACAACAATAAAACTGAAATCACTATAGAAGTAACCGTTAATACCGCAACCGGATATTCTTCAATTGATGAATATACTAATGATTGGACTTTAGGAAAAGTTCCAGGTTCTCTGTCATGGGAAACCAATAATGAAGGAGCTATTTCTCGAACAAGTAAATCGACAACAAATGAAATTACAACTTATAATGGCTATGAATTTGAAAATTCATATACATTCCAAAATAAACAATATAAAAGATTTACTAGTTGGTTCATAAAAAATCAAAAACGTTTTTCAGTTATTTTAGACTTACCTGCAGAAATTTGGGTCACCCCTGATAATGTGACAAATGGGAACACACTTAAATCACAATCATTAAATTCTTATCGATCTTTTATTCCTTCTTGATTTATAAATTTAAGTGTATGATCTAATGATTCGAAAAATTTTAGAAGGTAAAATTATTGAAACCGCACGGTGCATACAATATAAAAAAAAGAATAAAAAATAAAGAAGAAATTATTGGAGTTTCAATGCCAATAACTTCTTCTAAAAGTAATATCGAAAAAATAGTTGATAAGAGTCATTTTGATTTTATTAGTACAGATAGTCAACATAGCCCATTTAATGAAGAGACCTTAGTACGATTTTGCGAATATACTAATGATCTCGGAATCCCAGTAAATTTTCGAATTAAGAATACTAAACTTACATATTTAATTGGTAACATATTAGATTTAGGACCTTCAGGAATAGAGGTTCCACAAGTCGAAAGTATTGATACAGTTAAAGAAGCCGTAGATAATTTTTATTTCCCTAAAAAAGGAAAAAGAAGTTGGGGGGGGGGACCAAAATATATTTTACATGAGAATTTTAACAGAATTCAAACTGCGGACTGGTGGAATTCTCATGGAGTATTATGGATGCAAATTGAGTCACTTAATTCTGTAACATCAGCTCATAAAATTTCTGAAATTGATGGAGTTGATGTTATTTCTTGGGGTCCAAATGATTTAGCATTTGATATGGAGATGAATCCAAATCATCCATTAAAATCAGATGAAGATTGTATCAGACACGTTATGAAACTTTTATTAGATTCTGATACCCAACTTTGTGTTAGAGCATTTAAATCAACGGACAAACAAAAATATTTAGATATGGGAATAAAAATGATATTAGAATCAGGATTGATATATACGTAATATTCAATATAAGGAGAAATTTATGGGAATAATTAATACTGAAGATTTAAATTACTTTGTTGGAGGATTCATTGGAGGAGGTCTCGATCATCCTGAAGGTATTGCTTCTGGAAAAGATGGAGAAGCTTATGCTGGCGGAGAGGAAGGACAAGTATATAAAATAGACACAAAAGAACGTACTTTTACACAGATTGCTTCTACTGGTGCATTTGTTGCAGGATTAGCCCAAGATGGCAACGGAAATATATATTGCTGTTGCGGTCCAGATGTTGTAAAAGTTACCCAAAATGGTGATACTTCTTCATATCCAAACAATAAACAATCTGTATTAGAACTTGCTAACTATCCTGTATTTGATAAAAACGGAAACTTGTACGTCTCTGATTCAGGTACCTGGAAAAAAGATGATGGAAAAATAATAAAGATATCCCCAAATGGTAATTTAGATATATGGTCAGAAGCAGTAACTTCTTTCCCAAACGGAATGGCTCTGGATCCCACCGGAAATTTTCTATATGTAATAGCTAGCCTTAATCCACCTAGAGTGGAAAAAATTAGGATTAATAGTGATGGAACTGCTGGAAAATCTGAAAAGGTTATTGAGCTTCCAAATACCGTACCTGACGGTTTAGCTTGGGACATTTCAGGAAATCTATATATTTCATGTTATATCCCAAGTAAAATTTATAAATTAGATACACAAGGTAATCTTGAAATTCTTGTAGAGGATCCTGAACATACTGTACTTGCCTCCCCAACTAATATAGCCTTTTGTGGAGAAAAAAGAGATATATTATTAAGTGCCAATCTCGGTAGAACCCACATCACAGAAATTATAACAGGCGTTGTAGGAATGAAACTTGAATACCCGAAAATTTAATGCTTCTTAAAGATCGTGTCGCCATAGTAACAGGTGGAAGTTCAGGTATTGGGAGAGGAATATGTTTAGAATTTGCTAAAGAAGGTGCGAAAGTTGTTGTTGCTGATGTTTCAAACAAACCTAAACAAGGGAAATTTTTTGAAACAACACCTACTCCTCCTGTAGATGAAGAAATTAATTCCAAAGGGGGTAATTCAAGTTTTTTTCAAACCGATATCTCTAATGATAAAGATGTAAAAAATATGATTAACTCTACAGTGGATTTGTATGGAAAAATAGATATTTTAGTTAATAATGCAGGAATACACATCCCTGGAAATAGTGAAGAATTATCTATTGAAAATTGGGATAAAGTTGTTGGTGTTAATCTTAGAGGACAATTCATTACTTCAAAATACTGTATCCCTCACATAAAAAAATCAAATTTTGGTAGAATTATTCAAATAGCTTCAATACACTCATTTGGCGGTGGATTAGGACCAGCTTATCCACCAAGTAAAGCTGCTGTATTAAATTTAGTTAAAGATTTATCTATAGAGTTAGCTTCACATAATGTTACGGTAAATGCGATATGCCCGGGTGCGATTGAAACTCCAATCCAAGATTATATGACTGAAAAGATTCTAAAAGAATATAAAAATACTATTCCATTAGGAAGATTCGGATTACCAAAAGATATTGGAAGAGCAGCAGTTTTTTTTGCATCAGATCAATCTGATTGGATCACAGGAACCTCCCTTATTGTTGACGGCGGACATAGAGCCAAAGTTTAGGTTTAGGAAAAAAAATGATTTATGCAAAGATAAATCATTTTCTGGGATTAAATCAACTCTAATGGATCAAATCTTTGACGGATGGGATCCAAACCAAATACGATCTCAAATGAGAATATTAAAACAAGAACAAACTATAATGGAGGACTGGGCATCAAATATAGATCCAGATGATCAATTGAGATGGAACTTAAATCCAGAATATGATCAGCTTGATAATTAAAGTTTTTGATTTAATTTCTACTTCTAATTCCTACTACTATCAATAAAACAGATGCAATTAAAAAAAGAGAAATTATAACAATTATAATAATTATAGGTGATGCCAAAGGTAAAAAATCCAAAAAAAATTTTATCGATCCCCATAGGGTCGGATCAATTGGATCAGGATGATGCAATATAGTTTTTATAATTGGGTTCATTACTAAGCTGTTTTTTTAATATAACGTAAAGAATATTTTTTTTCCTTTATAGATAAAGAAGCTACACCTGCCCCCAATAAAGTGATAATTCCAAATAGAAAAGGAATATCGTAACTACCAAATAAATCAAATGCATATCCGAAAAGGTAAGTTGCTATAGCTCCACCTATCGCATGTGAAAGTGAAGCCAGACCAAAAAGTGTTCCTAAATTTTTAACTCCATATATATCAGCTGTTAAAGAAGAAGTGAGTGGTACAGTAGCTAACCAAGACATCCCACCTAATAAAGCAAAAATCCACACAGCTTGATAGCCGGGGAATACTATCAATGCAACAAAAGCTAAACCTCTTAACAAATACACAGCCCCAAGCATTGTACGTCGCTCTATTCTATCTGCAAAAATACCAACAATTACAACTGAAATAGCATTAATTGCACTTAAGACTCCAAAAGCTAAAGCAGCAGTATTAGTGGAAACATCTTCACTTATAGCCCATCTAATATAATGCACCCCTATCGAAGAAGTAGTAACCCCACAAACAAAATATCCTGCAGACAATTGCCAAATTGGCCAACTTTTAAGAGAATCTTTCCACCGATTTACAACTAATGGTCCTTGTTCATCATCCTCATTATTAAAGTTTTTTGAATTATCTAAATTTTCTCCATCAGGACACATTCCCAATTCTGAAGGGCGATTTTTAATTATAATCCAAATAACAGGGATAGAAATAACCCCCAATAACCCTAAAACAATCCAAGAAACTCTCCAATTATAAAGATCCATAATATAGGCCATTAATGGCACACAAATTAAACCACCAACTGAACCTCCCGCTGCCAAAACACTTAATGCTGTACCTCTACGTTTCCGAAACCATCTTACAATCACTACGCCACTAACACTACCACCTATACCCCCCGAAGCAAAAGAAATAATTATCCCATAAATAAAAATTAAAAAAATAACTCCATTAGCTAAAGCAATTGCAAATCCCCCTAGAACTAAAATTATCATCGTATTAAGGATTATGATTCTTCCGCCGTAAATATCAGCAAGTCTACCTAGTATTGGTTGAGCAATTCCTTGGGTTAATAAACCTATGGATGCTGCAAATGAAATAGAAGCTGTAGAAGCATAAAATTCTTTTTCCCAAATTTCTACAAAAATCCCAAAACCATTCCTCACTCCACCCAAAACTAGAATATTTGCAATAAACAAAGCTGCAACAATAAACCAGCCATAAAAAATCTTATTCCGTAAAATCATCAAGATTTATTTTTTCTCTTTTCATCGACCTAATCCCTTCTCTTCTACCAATCCAAAATATTATAAAAGAAGCAACAAAGATAATTAATAAAACAAATTTAAACATTCAATAACCACTATAAACCAAGAATATCCAATGCATCTCTATTAATTATCCCTTCAATCTCTTCTTCAGGAATAGTCGGTAAATGATGATCTGCAGCAAATTTTGGCAATAATCGCAAATGTTTAATATTATCTATTGGTTTCGTAACAGGCCAGTCAGAAGCAAATAAAATTTTGCCGATTGACCCCCATTCATAAAATAGTCTCATCCCTTGCCAAAAAGAATAAGGCCTATAGAATTGTGCAGACACATCTGCCCAAACATTTTTATGCTTTCTAACAACTGACAAACAATCTGTTTGCCAAGGATGTGCTAGATGGGCCAAAATAATCTTAAGTTCAGGAAAAGCCATTGCTACTTTATCGGTATATAGAGGATGGGCATATGTAAGCGGAGCATCAGACATAGGACTAGTCCCCTGATGAAATATTACTGGTATTTGATCTTCTTCTAGACGAGAAAATAATTTAAATGCATCTGTCCCATTTGGATCAAAATCTTGATAATTAGGACCAATTTTAATCCCTTTACATCCTAAGTCCCCAACACAGCGATCATATTCATTTTTCCAATCGGGATCTTTTGGATGAAGACTCATGAATGGAATAATTTTATCTGGAGCTTTTTGAGCCGTAATATATGCTACATCATTATGGTTTAATGATTCATCCCAGCCAATACCAGCACCAAAATCCTCCCCTGGCGATCTTTTAAGCCAAGGCCTTGGAGCTATTCCAAATAAAAATGTTTTGTCAACTACCTCCATATCTTTTAAGTAATCATCTATACTATTAGTCAATCTAACTGTTTCTCCAGATCTCATAGTTTGTTCAGTTTTAATTTGATCTGGTGGAACTTCACTCATATGAGTAGGTAGATGTGTGTGTACATCAACGATCATAGGTCCTCCATAAAATGAAATTTATAAGAATTATTGAATTGATGTAATACTACTATTTATATCTCAAATATGAAAGTAGATTAAATATCTGCTAATAATTATATAATTTATTATCACTAACCTTCTCCTATATCTCCCATCCCCAAATACAAATCTAAATCAAGCCTTAATCTTCTCGAAACATAATTTAATTTTTCTAAATGCTCATCTGATAATTTAACTTCAACCGATTTAGATACCTCTTTAATTTGATTAGCATTATCCGCACCTGAAATTGCTAAAGTAATTTCAGGGTGTGATAAAACCCAAGAAATCGCTAACTGAGACATAGTTACTCCCAATTCTTCAGAAATTTCTTTTACAGTTAATATTGTTCTGGAAACATCTCCCTGCATATATTGATCATAAAAATTCTTCCTGTTCGTCCCCCACAATGATTCTTTTGGAGCAGGTTGACCTGGTAAGTAATTGCCACCTAATAATCCAACACCTAATGGACTATACGCCATAATACCAATATCGGTACTTTTTGCCATAGGAAATAATTCTGTTTCTATCTGTCGATTTAATAAATTATAAGGATTTTGAGCAGTGATTAATGACTGAGCTCCCAAAGATTTTTGAACTCCTACAGCTTCAATAATTTGCCATGCTTGATAATTACAAACTCCCACATAGAGGATTTTTCCTTGTCTAATTAAATCTTCAAGAGCTCTAAATTGTTCGTCCATTGAAGAATCTTCATTTATTTCATGAAGTAAATATACATCAATTCGATCAGTATCCAATCTAGATAAAGATTTTTCACACTGATTAATTATATGGTAACGTGAACCTCCATAATCATTTGGGCTTTCTCCAACTTCACTTGAAACCTTTGAAGTAATAACAACAGAATCTCTACAATGTTTAATCACCCTACCTAATATTTCTTCAGATGTTCCTATATTTTTTCTGTCATCACCAAACCCATAAACATTGGCACAATCAATAAGATTAATCCCTTGGTCAAAAGCACAAGTAATGGTTTTAATAGCATCAGCTGGATCATATTGCCCACGAAAACCTAAACCTAAAGCTATTTTAGAAACTTTCATGCTGGATAATCCAAAATTTACATACTCCAATTTGGTCTCCTTTCTATAAAAATAACTCTACTACTAAATTTCATAATACTATAACATTTGATATCTATAATATTATATATCGATTTAAAATTTACCCTAGTTATATGAAAAAAAATTCTTTACAAAAATTTTTTGAATGGTCTATCTCCCATGTAAATATTGTTTTATTGTTGGTTGGATTTCTAACTTTAATTTTACTTTTACCTAGTTCACTTATGAATAAACCTCCAGTGGCAAGTTTAGATCCATCAGGAAAAGTTTTTGATTTGACAGAAAAAATAGGAAAGAATTTTTCTCCTAGAACTCATATACAAACAGCAATTCTAGAATCGAAAAATGGAGACGCTTTAACCTCTAATGTTTTAAATGAATTACTAGAAAATGAAAAAAAATTGTTAGATTCTGATAAAAAAAAGGACCTCACACCTGGAAATTTAGAAAAAGATTCATTTCTATTTAAATATTTCAACCCCATAACTCAAACAGAAGTAACAGGAATATATTCTGTAGCATCAGCAATTCAACAAATGCTGATTTCTCATCCAAAATTAAATACTACTCTTGAAAATGCATCAAATGAACAAATAAAATTTGCTATTAACGCTATTATGAAAAGTGATTTTGCATACATCATTAGCGATGCTATTTCTATTGAATCAAAAAAAGAAAAAAGAATCGTACTAGGTGAAGAAATAGATTGGTGGATTTCCCCAGCAATATTTATTAACGTTTTTAGTGACAATGAAAAATTAGGAGGAGGGGTTTATACGATAGGGATCAGTTCTGATCAATCTACTATTAATAAAGAGATACTAGATAGAAAAATTCAAACTCTTCTCAGAGGTAAGCAAAATACTTATAACCTATGGAGTATAGCTATTGATGTAAATCTTGAATCAGAAGAACAAGGGACAGAATCTGGTATTTTTATAACATTTACAGTTATAGTTGCATTAGGAATAATGGGTTTGGCTCTAAGATCATATTGGGCTGTAGCTTTAACAGGCATAGGAATAGGAATATTAATAATTTGGCTAAAAGGTATATCTATTTTATTAAATATTAAAGGTGGTCTTACTATAGATATGATAGTGCCCATTGCGATGATTTCATTCGGAGTAGACTTTTCTGTTCACACAATTCGAAGGATACAAGAAGAGAAAAATTTAAATATCAAAAAAACTTTTATTTATGGGATGGGAGGAATTTTCACTGCAATACTTCTAGCATTTTTATCAAACAATATTGCTTTTTTAGCTAATACTATTTCTCAAGTTGAATCTGTTAAATATTTTGGATATTCAGCTGCTATAGCTGTTACTTCAGCATTTATCATTCTTGGTTTTGTTGTTCCTTTAATATTCACAAAAATTTCTAAAAAAAAGTTTAAAAGTTGGGGAAATTCAAATACAGGAAAGATAATTAGCATAGTTTTGGGTTCATTTGTGGCTATAGGAACAGGTTCTTCAATAATCGTAATGATTGCATTTAACTTAATATTGGGAACATCAATATTAATTTTAGTAGGAATATTTTCAGTTGTTTTGCCTTTACTTTATTTCACTGATGAAAAACAAAAAAGTGCGCACAATAATAATTCTAGATCCTTGCAAAAAATCTTCTCTATTATCTTTAAGAAAGGAATAATATCTTTGACAGAATATAAGTTTATTACTCTTATTATTTTTAGTCTTATCACCATTTTTTTTGCTTGGTATGCAATTAAACTTGAAGCTACATTTAATGTTGAAGATTTTTTTGACCCAAATTCAAATATTGTTAAAGGATTAGATAAAACTGATAAACATCTCGGGAAAAAAGGAGGGGAACCAGGAATTATTTATATAGAAGGAAATTTTAAAGATGTTGAAACCATAGTATCAATTAAAAAATTGATACTTAATTTAGAAAACAATAAATCAATCGGACGGAACTTAGATGGGACACCTACATTATTTAAACCAAACATATTAACGATTATAGAAAACGGGAATTCTTCTAAATTTTCAAAAAAACAAATACTTAACATTAGTGGAATTACTATTTCTGACAATAATTCTGATGGAATTCCAGATACGAACGAACAAATTGAATCCATTCTAAAATTTTCTCTTGAAAATGGAATCTATAACAATGAAGGAGAACTAATCTATACTAAAGACAGGGTTAAAGATGTATTAAATATTAATGATAAAACTTATTCTACTCAAATTTCTTTCGCTATTCCGGGTACAAGATCTTTAAAAAAAACTACTCAAGCATGGGATAGTATTAGTGAAGATATAATTCTTTTGGAAAACTTATCTACCATTTCAGATTATGGTATAACTGGGTCACCCTTCACCAGAAAAGCTGGTTTAGAGGCAACAACAAGATCTCTACAATTATCTATCCCCATTGCAACAGTCGGGACTTTTCTTTTACTATTATTATTTATGAAATCATTTAAATATTCTATTATTACGGTAATTCCAATTTTACTTGTAGTTATATGGTTATATGGAACTATGTATTTGATGGATTTTGGTTTAAATCTTGTCACAGCTACAATTGGAGCAATATCAATAGGAGTTGGTATAGATTACTCTATACATATGACCCAAAGATTCAGAAAAGAATTTACAAATAACCCAAACAAATATAAAGCTTTACTATCTACAGTTAATGGTACTGGAATCTCCTTAGCAGCATCAGCTGCTTCTTCTATAGGTGGATTCATTGTAATGTCACAAGCCCCTATGCCACTTTTTTCTTCATATGGATTAATTACTGCAATAATGATTATTATGGCTTTTTCTGCATCTGTTCTCGTGTTACCATCACTTTTGATGATTGTGACACCTGAAAAAATTTCTAAGAAGAAATAAATTGACCACTACAATTACTTTAATCTTTACTACTGCAACATTAATTTCTCAAATATTAATTTTTGTTTTTTTATTATTTTTTTTATTTAAAGTTATTTTAAAAAGAAAAATTAATTTGAAATTACCTAGAATAAAAACCTCTTTAACATTTTCTTCACTAGCTCTAATAACAGTTTCAGTATCTACATTAGTTAGTCTTTATTATTCTGAAATCGCAAATTTTTATCCATGTAAATTATGTTGGATTGAAAGAATAGCCATGTTTCCTTTATTCCCACTATTATTAATAGGTTCAATTGGGAAAGAAAAATTATTTCTTAAATGGACACCAGTTTTTTCTATTACCGGATTTTTAATATCCGGTTACCATTATCTTTTACAAATAAATCTTTCTAATGCTGAAATATGTTCCTCTGAAATTACGTGTACAGAAAAATGGATTTGGGAATATGGATATATTTCTATCCCAATGATGGGATTAACAGCTTTTGGAATCATCACAATACTATCAATATATGGATATTGGATTAAAAATGAAATCTAACTTTTTGAAATTTACAATAAATATCTTCACCATATCTATAATAACTTTTATAACCTCAATGATTTTCATAAGTGGATGTAGTAATGATGGTTTTAATCATTCAGATTTTAAAGTAGAAGTAAAAGGCAATAATCTAATGAAAATGCCAAAAAAAGGAACTGTTGATCCTGCTATTGGAATAAATGCTCCAGAGATTACTGGGATCTCTTTTGAAAAACAGCCGATTCAAATTCGTCCGTCAGGAAAATTCACAATTATTCTATTTTTAGCACATTGGTGCCAACATTGTCGGTCAGAAGTAGACATGCTCGGGCCATGGATAATAGATAATCCTATCTCAAAAAATTTAGATTTTATATCCGTCGCAACGAGCATAGATAATTCTAGACCGAATTATCCACCTGATATATGGCTTAATCAAGAAGATTGGCCTGTAAAAACTATAGTTGATGACATAGAAAGTTCTATAGGAAAGTCATTCGGAATCACATCATTTCCTACATGGATAATTTTAGATGAAAAAGGAAAAGTTTATAACAGGTTTAGTGGAAGTATTACCACAAAAGCTTTTGTTAATCTAACGACATTTCTTTCCGAAGAAAATAATTGAAAAAAAATAACCCTAATATAGTAGAAGTTAAAAGTCTGTTTAAGAAATATGGTGATATATATGCAGTAAAAGGAATATCCTTTGAAGTGCCTGAAGGGGAAATCTTTGGAATGCTCGGACCTAATGGCGCAGGTAAAACTACAACTATTGAAATAATTGAAGGGATGAGAAAAGCTGATTCTGGTACTACATTTATTAATGGTCTAAATACTCTAAATAATCAAAAAAAAATTAAACAAATTATAGGTGTTCAATTACAGCAAAATGCTTTCTTTGAATACCTAAATTTATTTGAGATTATAGATTTATATGCAAACCTTTATGGAAAAAAAATTAATCCTTCTGATCTGCTTTTTAAAGTTGAACTATCGGAAAAAGAAAAATCAAAATTCAAAGAACTATCAGGTGGACAAAAACAAAGATTATCTATAGCAATTGCATTGGTCAATGATCCTTATGTACTTTTTTTAGATGAACCTACAACTGGTTTAGACCCCCAAGCTAGAAGACATGTATGGAATTTAATTAAAAACATAAAATCAGAAGGTAGAACCATAATCATGACTACTCATTATATGGAAGAAGCTGAAGAATTATGTGATAGAGTAGCAATAATTGATTCTGGAAAAATAATAGCATTGGATAGCCCATCAAATTTAATTGATAAATTAATTAAAAAAGGTTTCAAATCAAAACGTTCAATAAAAAAAGCTAGTCTTGATGATGTTTTCTTAGATTTGACAGGACAAGAATTAAGAGATACCTAGATTTTGAAATTATATACTTCATTAATACTGGCTTCAATGAAAATGTATTACCGCAATAGAACAGCTATTGTCTGGTCGCTAGTATTCCCTTTAATTATTATGCTAACTTTTGGATTGTTCAATTTTGAAAAATATAATGCCCCAAAATTAGGAATTAACGATTTAAGTCAAAATAAAATATCAGATTTGATGATTGAATCTTTAGTTAAGTACCAAGAAAACAATATACTGAAAATAAACTTTGGAAATGAAACAGAACTATCAAAACAACTAAAAGACGGAAAAATTGATGCTTATCTAAATATCCCAAAAAATTTTGGAAATATAGACGAAAATTCAAAAGTTAAAGTTTTTTTTGATGATAATAACCCTGAGGAACGATCAGCAATAGAAATAATCCTTCAAAAATCTATCACAGAAATTTTTAATGAAATTTCAAATATCCCTAATAATTACAAAATAGAATCACGTTTTGAAATCACCAAAGTTAATATCGTAACAGAAAGTCAAGGCTTTAAAGGTTTTTTGGTTCCAGGGATTGCTGCGATGGCTATAATGCAAACTGGACTTTTTTCTGTGGTTTTTACATTGATAAAATTTAAGGTACAAGGTGTTTTGAGAAGATTAAATGCCACTCCAATAGGATCTTCTCATTTTATTATTGGACAACTAATAACAAGAATAATAGTTGTTATAATCCAAACTTACATTTTAATTCTTGTTGGTATTCTGGTCTTGGGAGTTTCAATTGGGCAAGAAAATCCATTAGTTTGGGTTGAAATAGCTATAGTATCATTTCTGGGTGGATCAATATTTTTATCATTTGGCCTAGCAATTTCGGGATGGGCTAAAGATGAAAACACTGCTGCACCTGTCACTAATCTCATAGCTTTACCAATGATTTTTTTATCAGGGGTTTTTTTCCCACTTTCTGTAATGCCAGATTGGGTTATAAGTTTTGCAAAATATCTCCCATTAACTTTTTTAGCTGACAGCTTAAGATCTATAGCTTTATATGGTTTATCGATTACGGATATAATTTATGAAATTATAGGTTTATTAGTTTGGTTACTAATATCACTAATTTTAGCCATAAAGACTTTCAAATGGGAATAAATGAACTAATGGAACTAAATGTTAAGAAAAATATGATCTTAATTGGTGAATTGTCAAAAAAAACTGGAATTAGCACATCAGCTATAAATTTTTATACAAAAAAAGGTTTACTAAATCCTCCTAAAAAGTTGAACCGTACAAGAGCCTTATACCCAAAATCTGATATCAAAAAGATAAAAAAAATTAAACAATTAAAAACACAGGGCCTAACACTTATAGGAATTAAAGGAATCATCGATGGAAAAAGCAAACTGAAAATTAATTCTCATCAATCTATGGAAAAAAATATGTATACTATTGAGGAATTTATTAAAGATTTAGGAATAGATAAAAAATTTTATTCATATCTTATTGAAAAGAAATTAATTAACAAACCTTCTGAAACAAATGAAAGAATATTTTTTCACAACAGAAGGGATATCATTGTTGCTAGAGCATATATTAACTTACTTTTGAATGGTCTAAATGAAAATATTTTAAACAAACACATTGACTATTTACAATTATCTGTAGCCGAAGCAATTTTTTTACAAGAACACCTCGAACTATCAAAAAATCCTAAAAGTGCAGATTCTAATCAACAAATTATTAATTCCTTCAATATTATTAGAAGATATCTACGTGAAAATGAACTTAGAAAGTTAAATCTCTAATAGATAAAGTTAAGGGCTTGAGCAAGATTAAAATCTCTATCAGTTATACTCGATACATCGTGTGACATCATTCTACATTTAATTTTATTGTATCGAATATCTAAATCTGGATGATGATTTTGTTCTTCTGCAATTTTACTTATCTTATTCACAAAATCTATTCCATCCAAAAATGTATCAAAAGTAAAATTTCTTTCAATTTGTCGATCAACTAAATCCCAACCTTCTAGATATTTTAATTTTTTTCGAATATCATTTTCATTCAATTTAGTCATATTATTCCTCTTTCTTTCTAATAGACTTAACATGAGAAATGACAGCTTCCAAACCCTGTGGAGGCGCTCCATATTTTATTGCCCGTTTTCTATCATTTTCACTCAACTCATCTTCAAAAAGAGCTGCATAAGCAACAGCTCTATTACCATAAGCATCAGGCATCTTTGGTTTTATTTTTATTACTCGATCAAAGTTTACTAAAGCTTGTTCAAACATTCCCATTGAAAGATAAGCTGTACCTAAATTAAATTGAATTTCAAAATTATCTGAATCCAACCAAGCTGCTTTTTCAAAATGTTTCGCAGCTTTATCAGGAAATCCTAATTTGGCATATTCTAATCCTTTACTAAACCAATGTTTTGAAGTGTTTAAATCAGAATTCAAGCTTATTTGATCCTTATTTAGTAAATTTTAAAATTCCAAAAATACAATACTAAAATAATATACAAAAATTATTCGAATATAATACTAAGAATAAGTATGTTATAAATAAAAATATTAAAATTAGGAGACAATTTTTGAAAATAGTTCTAATAGGACAATCTGTTTTTGGAGCAGAAACGTTAAAACGAATTAAAATTCAGAATAAAATTATCGGTGTTTTTGCACCTTATAAAAATAATTCATATTTAAAAGATCCAATTGAAGAAACTGCCGAAGAATTACAAATTAAAACATTTACTTTTCCAAAACTCAGAAGCGATAACGCTATAAAATTATTTAAAAATCTTAACCCTGATTTATGTGTTATGGCATATGTGACAGAAATAGTTCCCGATGAAATTATCTCTTCCCCAAAATTTGGAACAATACAATTTCATCCTTCATTATTACCAAAACACAGAGGGCCAAGTTCAATAAATTGGCCAATAATAAATGGAGAAAAAAAAACAGGAATTTCAATATTTTATCCTGACAAAGGACTTGATACAGGACCTATTTTAATTCAAAAAAAAATAACTATTGATAAAAATGATTCTGTTGGATCACTATATTTTAAAAAATTATTCCCACTTGGAATAGATGCAATAGTTGAGGCAATTAATCAAATTAAATTAGGAAATCCTAAACCTAATCTCCAGGATGAAAAAAAGGCAACTTACGAAGGTTGGTGTAAAGAAAAACATACAAAAATAAACTGGGAATCTAATGTGGAAATTATACATAATCTAATAAGGGGTTCAGATCCTCAACCTGGAGCCCATACGAGACATAAAACAAAACAAATATTTATTTATGGAAGTAAAAAATTTATAATAAATCAAACTAAAAAATTTGGTTCTGTATCTTCAATTGGGAAAGAAGGTATTAGAATAGCATGCAAAGAAGGAGAAATTTTATTTGAAAAAGTACGTGAAAAAAACGGGAAAAAAATTTCTGCTTTTGAATGGAGTAAAATTTCAAACCTTAAAATAGGTGATGTTTTTTTAAACAAATAAAAATACTCGAAAACAAAAAATCAGTATGAAAAAAAACCAATACATACCACCAGAAAAAAGAGGTTATTCAATAGATAATATTTTTACCTCTACCAAATGGCTAGATAAGAATCTTAATAATCCGAAGATTAGAATTGTCGACACTGATATTTCTGAAAAATATCAAAATAGTCATATACCTGGATCTGTGAATGTTGTAGATAATTATTACAAAACTTCACCTAGTGACCGAACCCATATACAAGGTCCTGAAAAATTTTCTGAAACTATGGGAAAGTTAGGCATAAATAACAGTTCTCTTGTTATTGCGTATGACCGTTCTGCTGGTCTTTATTCATTAAGATTACTTTGGGCTTTAAACTATTATGGACACTCAAATGTAAAGATATTAGATGGAGGATATCAAAAATGGTTTTACGAAGGAAAAAAAACCAGCCAAACTATTCCTAAAATTCTATTTTCAAAATTTAATATCCATGTGAATAAAGATTTAATTGCAAAAAAAGATGAAGTTATTAATGCATTAGATGATAATGAAATTCAAATTTTAGATGTTAGAAGCGACGACGAATGGAATGGAATAAACAAAAGAGGAGGACCTAGAGGAGGTCATATTCCAGGAGCTATCCATATCGAATGGACAAATTTTCATACAAAAGGTGAAATCCCTGCACTAAAAACTGCAAATGAAATTAAAGATATACTAAGCAAGACAAGTTTTTCTAAAAATAAAAAAACTATCACTTATTGCCAAGGTGGTATCAGGGCTGCTCATACGTTTTGGATTCTAAAATTAATAGGTTTGGACCACGTAAAAAATTATGATGGATCTTGGAGAGAATGGGGAAACGATTTTTCTTGCCCAATTCAGTAAAAGTAAATAAGTAATGGAAAATAACCTCCAAAAAAAGAAAACTTATCTAAATCAAATGATTTTAAATCTTAATTTAGATAAGATTTTGTTACCACTGGATGGATCATTAGAATCTGAAATCTCCATCCCATATGCTGCAATGCTATCTAGATGGTTTAATGGAGAAATTATGCTTCTACATGTTTTACCCGAAAACCCAATAGCTGCAGTAGAAAGATCTGGAAATGTTAGTTACCCAGATGAACAACATGATAGAGGTGAAATATTGGCAAAATCTTATTTAGAAGCAATTATTGATACAATAGCTCCTCAAGGAATTAAAGCGAGATGGGGAATTAGCACCGGATCAGAATCAGAAATGATTATTTCGAGAACAGAAAGTAACAGTATTGGCGTCATAGCAATAGCAACTAAGCTTAAATCAAAAATTAGAAGAGTCTTTTTCAATAACCTTCTAAATGAATTATTTAGAAAAACAAATATCCCAATTTTAGTAATCAATACTAATAATATAGATGTCAAAGTTCTAAAACCTTTACCTCCAAAAGTAATCATTTCACAAGTTAATAAATCTATCTCTGATGAAAATATCAATAGAATAATCGCCATATGTATGGGGTCTAAATCTAAATTAATATTCATTAGTAAAAAAAGAGAAAATCTTTTACCTTCTAAATTAATTGATTTAGTTGAAAAAAATGAAATTGAATATGAAATCAAGATTGCCCAAAAATCAACTAACAATGAAATCGATAAAATGAATGAATTGAATAATGAGTTTTGGACAATTTCTACACTAAGTAAATATAGTGGGATTAATAGAATTATCCATGATCGTTTTTCTTTTGAAATTTTAAAAAAATCAAAAACCCCTACAATAATTCTTCCTAATTAGTTTGATAAGAATTCTAAGTATCTTTTTCTTTTCTTCTTACTAGATAGCTAATTAATGCTCCTACAGTAACTCCGAACCAAGTGTAAGGTATGAGTAAAAATAAAAGAATTATCAAAAATTTAGAATCGAAACCCATTAAATCTTTAATCCCGAAAATAAAACTTAATGTAAACATTATTAAAACCGGTATAAACATCAATAAAGCAACAAATATCCCAAATAAAATAATTCTTCCTTCATCTGCCTTAGCAAGACTCCCACCAAAAAAACCTCCAACAAAGGGACCTAGTGGAATTAGAATAAAATGTGCTACAGGTATTGGTATACCTACAATCATAATAAAAAAAGCAAGTAAAGAACCTTTTAACATTTTGTATCCAGTCTAAAAAATTACACAATTTAATTATATTAATAATTTCTGAAAATTTTACTGCTTCTATAATTACGAAATATTTTTTCTACAATTTGTAGTAATATAAATCAAAATGATAACTCAACATGATAAAACAGATATTTTAATTATTGGTGCTGGAGCCTCAGGTGCTGCCGTTATGTGGGACTTATCCAATGCTGGATTCAATGTCGTATGCCTTGAACAAGGATCAAGAATTCAAGCGGATAAATATCCCGTAAACCATCCTAATTGGGAAGAACTAGCCTTAAATGAATGGAATTACAATCCAAATGTCAGAAAAAATAATGATGATTACCCTATAAATACCGATAATACCGATATTAACCCATTAATGTTCAATGCAGTTGGTGGAAGCACAATTCATTGGACTGCACATATCCCACGTCTTCACCCATCTGATTTCAAAGTTAAAACTTTAGATGGAGTAGCGGACGACTGGCCAATCACATACTGGGATTTAGAACCTTTTTATGACAAAAATGATCAAATGATGGGTGTGTCGGGTATCCATGGAGATCCTGCAAATCCCAAAAGATTGCCTAAACAAATGCCACCTTTACCTTTAGGTGAAGAAGGAAAATTAATAGCAAAAGCTTTTGATAGGTTAGGTTGGCATTGGTGGCCAGCAGATGCCAATGTAAATTCTGTTGAATACAGAGGAAGAAAAGCCTGTAATATGTGCGGGCCCTTGAATTATGGATGCCCTCGACAAGCGAAGGCTAGCACAGATGTTACATATATACCTGATGCAATAAAAAATGGTGCAGAATTAAGGGTCAAAGCTAGAGTGAGTAAAATTGAAACTAATAGTAAAGGAAAGGCTACAGGAGCTTTATATTTTGATAAGGATGGAAAAGAACATTTTCAGCCAGCAAATGGTATAGTATTAGCAATGAATGGAGTAGGTACACCTAGAATATTACTCAATTCTCAATCAAATGCTCATCCAAATGGACTTTCAAATTCGTCAGGACAAGTAGGAAAAAATTTAATGTTTCATGTTTTTGCTAGTGTTGAAGGTGTTTTTGACAATCTTAAAGAAACATACAAAGGACCTACTGTGAATATATTGATTAGTCAAGAATTTTATGAAACTGATACTACAAGAGGTTTTGATAGAGGTTATATATTAATAATGAATAGAGGAACCCCAGGTCCAGTGCATTTATCAAAAAGTATTGATTGGGGTAAAAATCATCATTCGGAATTTGAAAAGAATTTTGGTAAAAGATTAGGAATAGGTGTTTGTGGAGAAGACTTACCCGAAGAAAGTAATTGTGTAGAATTAGATCCAATCCTAAAAGATTCAAATGGAATTCCATCACCAAAAATTATTTATAAGATTAGTAAAGAATCGAGAAAATTATTAGAACATGGACTAAAAAATGCTGAAATTATACTAAGAGAAGCAGGAGCGAACAAAATAATAAAATTACCATTCAGTAAACATCAAGGTTGGCATTTAATGGGTACAGCTCGGATGGGAGAAAATCCAAAAACATCAGTAGTTAATAAAAACTGTCAGTCCCATGATATAGAGAATTTGTTTATCGTTGATGCATCTGTTTTTGTGACTGGAGGGGCGGTTAATCCTACACCCACTATTCAAGCAATCGCCTTAAAAACATCTGATTACATTATAAAATCAAGAAAGGATTTAAAATCTTAAATATTATGCCAAATAATCAAAAAAATATAGATAAATCAAAATTATCACTCCTAAAAAAAGTAATGGATATACTTATCCCCCAGGTAGATAATTTACCTTCGGCTGGTCTTTTAGTAACTGATGAAAAAATATTAGATTTACTAAATAAATATGATAAATATTCTTCTTCTTTTAATAAATTTATTAATGCATTAAGACTAGACCCATATTGTAGAGCATCGGGTGGCTTTAAATCATTAAATTACGAAAGTAAAGAAAATGTTCTTAAAGAATTACAACACAATATCCCTGATATTTTTGAAAATATATTAGAACTTATTTATTTAGTCTATTATTCTAATAATAAAGTTTTGGATCGAATAAACTGGAAACGAAAAACACTTCAACCAAAAGGATGGGAACTAGAAAAATTTAACCCTGAAGTTTTAGATACCATAAAATTACGAAAACCATTTTGGAAAGAAGTTTAACTTAATTCGTATTGAATTTGTAGCTCAGCACAAATATCCTTAAACCAATCAATTACCTCTGGATGTAAAGGAACTCCTTTTTCTGTACGCTCTTTTAAAGTTTCCACTTCAGGCAGACCAGCATACATAACTCTATCTTTTCCAGGCATAGGCTTAGTTTCCCTTAAACCTTTTAACATTCCGTCCATATTATTTTTAAAATCATTAACACTTCCAAAAGCAGAAATATCATATGCAGCTACAAAATGAGCTCTTCTATTTTGGTCTAAAGATTCAAAACCAGGAGCAAATGATAATTGACCACAAAGAATATCAACCATCACACCTAGACTATAACCTTTATGTGAACCAAGTTCTCTTGTAGAACCCAATGGAAGTTGCATTCTCATCCCCGTTGATGTTTCTGATTTAGCCCCATCTTTGATTAAAGTACTTTCCATATTAGGGGTCCCATCTTCATTCGCAATCCATCCCGGTTCCATAGACAAACCCATACGTCTTGCAAGAGCGATCTTCCCCGCAGCAATAGCCGTTGTGGCAGCATCAAACATAAATGGAGCTTCTATATTTGCAGGTGCCGCAAAAGCAATAGGATTTGTCCCAAGTTGAGGTTCAGCACCAAATGTAGGAACCATTGCTTTACCTCCTCCTGTCATACACCAACCAATCATATCGTGTTCTATGGCCATCATTGCGTGATATCCAGCTGCACCTAAATGATTTGAATTACGAATTGAAACAATTCCTACCCCAGTTTTTTTAGCTTTTTCAATCGCAATTTTCATTCCATATGGAGCAGTCATTAATCCCAATCCATTATCTCCATCAACTAATGCCGTTGACTGACTTGATCTAATAATAGAATTAACTGGACGCGGATTACATGCACCTGATAGATAATCACTAACATAACCTCTCAAAGCATTAGAAACTCCATGTGTATCGATACCTCTAGAATCAGCAAACATCAAAACATCGGCACCTAATTTCGAATCTTCTTCAGATACTCCGCACTTTAAAAAAAGCTCTTCAGTTGTTGTTCTTAAAGAATCTATTGGAACTCTAATAGCTTCATCGTCAGATATTTTAAAATGTTCTAACATAACAATTCTTTATTATTGGTTATTACTCCAATTAACATATTCTTTTTCTGTATCATCTGACCAATTTTTTCTTGGATAGTAATCTCTTAAATGCCCACCCTGAGCAAGTTTCATTCTCGTAAAAATTTCCCATTCAGAATGTTCTCCTCCAACTCCTGCTAGCTCCTTCGCTAAACTGATTGGAACAACAACTGCTCCGTCATCATCAGCGATTATGATATCTCCAGGATTTACTAAAACACCTCCACATGCGATAGGAATATTATAAGCATTAGGATAAATATTAGTCTGTGTATGATAATTAGGAGTCACTCCTTTCAACCACATTCCAATCTCCAATTCCTGAGCATGTACATAATCACGTATACATCCATCGACTACAATCCCTGCTCCACCTTGACCCTGAAAAAAAGTTAACATCATTTCACCAAAAACACCACTCGTCATATCTCCCCTTGCATCAACAACAACAATATCCCCTGGCTTAGTTGCATAAAGAACCCTTCTATGAAGTTGTTCTTCAGGATCAGAGTACTCTCCATCTTGATAAATATCTTCACGTAAAGGAAAAAATTGTAATGTTAATGCAGGACCTACTATAGATTTGCCTCTAGTGAAAGTCCTAGGACCTTGAATATATGGATCTCTAATACCTAATTTATGTAATTCCCCACTTGCAGTAGCACTTCCTAACCCTTCTAACGAAGATATTAAATCTTTACTAGGTCTATTTATATCTATAATTTCTGACATTTCAATTCCTTATATATATATAAAATTATAAAGAGTTCAAATCTTCTTTTTGAACTCTTAATCTTTTATCACGATCATTTGCAAATCTTTTTATAGCATTTTGAATAGATCCTTCATCTAAATGAGCTTCTGCAATAACATCAGATTCTGTACCTCCAGATAACCAATCATTATTCCAGTCGGAAAAAAGAGAATATTCATCAGTTAAGGGCCCTAAGTTTTGTACAGGAAACACTCGTCTGGTTCCGGTAGAAATAACCATTAAATCATTTTTTGAACCTTTTGGAAAAATAAACTTTTTATACCTATCTGTCTGTCTTTCAAAAAGTTCTTCACTAATACAAGCAATAATTCTGATATTTATTCCTTCTGAATCTAAATTGGGTATAATATTTACTAAATTCATTGTAGAACTAGAACCTTGAGTTATAACCGTTCCATGTTTATCTTTCGATGGATCATAATCTCTAATGAGGTACATTCCTTTTGAAGCGGCTGTAATATCCTTATCGGCAAATTTAGATCGATCAGCCACAGGAAAATCAGGTCTAGCTACTTCTAAAACAATTACTCCAACTTTAGGATCATTTGCTGCAATTTCTGCAGCAGCAAAATAGCCTGGAGCAACATCATTATAATCCCAAAAACTAAGCGTGATAACTTGTCCTCTAGGAAAAAGTTTCCAGACTTGTGGAGAAAAAATCCCAAAATGGGTACGAGCATCGGCTGCTGTCTCAGGACCGGAATGGCCAGCAAGTATATTTAATACTCCTAATCTAAATGGACTATCCTGATTTTGTTGACTCCAAACTCTGGCAGGAAGATACATCAAAGGTGTAAATGCTCCATATGTTCCTGATAAAGCCCAAACACCCGAATGGGTTTCAGGATCCAAAGAAATCGACTGTCCAACAAAACCAATAGCTGTAGAAACATTTCCAGCTTCCTGAATTGCTGCCTTAAGCCTTACACCGGAAGGATTTTCCACCGGATCGAAATGACCGGTCAAGGAACCATGTTCTACATTAATAGATTCAGCTAAATCGGCTGCCACAATCACAAATTTGTTATTAGTAACATAATTCATCCACTTAAAAATTTCTGAAATCGCTCTTCTAGTCCCCTTAATATTTCCTGGCTCTTCAAATAACTTAATATTTATCTGTTCATCATGTTTTGATCCATTTGTTTTAATTTTTAAATCTTGTGGCTCTTTTGGAAGATTGTGTACTTTTAATCGTTCATCTTTAAATGGATCTATATTAGGATCAGCAATTAGATGCATGTCATCATTTACACTGTCCCCAATTTTTACCAATCTATCAGATAACCAATCACCCAAACCATCATTATCTAAAACTGACATTACAATATTTATATTAGTAATAAATTGAACTAATCTATCTCTTTCGTTAGAAGTTTCTCCTTCATTTATTCCAACAAATTTTACCCCAAATTTACTTTCAAAAGAACGCGCCAATGAAACAAAATAATCCGAATTCATTTTCATTTGATAAGGATGACTAGCATGATCTACCAATTGGTCAGTTCCATCAGGTAATTTTTTATTTACTGCCGCAGGCCACCATCCTTTTAACGTATTACCTATTAAAATCATGGGTCTATTATCAGATGGATCCCATTTCTCCATAAGTTTAAGGCCGCTAATTATTTCTTGATAACTGTTTCCATTCTCAATTTTTAAAACATTCCACCCATAAGAAGACCATTGATCTTCTATAACGTAACCATCATATTCAGATTTGATTACACTCCCAATTAATTCATCATCAATACCAGAGTTATTAAAAGAAAGAAAAATCCTTAACCTTTTTCCTACTTGTTGAGCAACTGCTTGAGTTTTCATTTCTTGTGAATGACCAGATGTCATCGCAAACTCACCTTCCATTGCAATAATTTTCAAATCTTCAGGTGCCCCCATCATATCCCAAAATGCTGCTTTACCAGCAGCAGTAGCAATTCCAATTCCAGATGGACCTCCATTTACATCATTTGTTAAATCTGTGGTCTCTGAATGACCAGCTAATGCTCTAATTCCTCTTAGTTTAGCTTGTGCCATTTCAGGATGATCAATTAAATTATTATTTTTAAGCAATGTTTCTAAAGGTGTTGATCCTCGTCTAAAACCTAATACATCAATAGGAAGCATTGCTGTTTTAGGATCAATTCTAAATTTTGTATCATTGGTACGATTAAATTTCCTATTCAAAGCCTCGCCCATAATCATCCATAATGCATACATGGTAGGGGCATTATGACCTCCAGCAAGCATAAATTTGTCAGAATATGGATGTTTAAGCCTCCTATAGTCAAATCTTAAACCTCCATTCTCAGGACCAGCCAAATGAGCACAAACGTTGAAAGGAGTATAAGCTAAAGGACCACCAAAATGACCAGTTTGTGAATAATTTCCCATTAAAACTAAAGTCATAGCAGTAATAAATCCAATATCTTCTATGCGATCATAGTCAAAATCTGGGACATCAACATCGAATTTTTGAGCTTTTCTACTTCCTGATGCGGGACTGGAAATTTGAACAATTTTACCCATTTACATATTTCTCCAAAAATTTAGTCTTTTTCAAAATCTAATTACGAAAAGAAGTTTATCGTTTTTTATGCAAAAAGTGAAACTTTTTGAATCGAAAAAAACTATATAAATTTTGTTATTCTTATTTCTTTGAAAAATAATTCGAAACTTTTTGAGAAGGATCTATAAAACCTACTACATTCCAATGCGATTTTTCTGTTGTAAATCGTATATCTAAATCATTTCTATCAAACATTTTCTGGGACAATCTGGTGCCTAATCCAGGCTCATTAGGCGGTAATATATAGCCATCCTTAATATTAATATTTGGTTCGATGAATTTATCATACCAACCTTTGTAATATGCACGATTAGTTTCCTGTAGCATAACATTTTGAGAACTAAAAGAAATATGAGCACAAGCAAAAACATTAACTGGTCCAGTCCAGTCATGTGGAGCAATTGGTGTTTGATATACCTGAGCATAATCAGCAATTTTTTTTGTTTCTGTTATTCCTCCTGTCCAAATTAAGTCTGGCATTACAATCTCGGCAGCTCCTTTTTCAATATATTCCCTAAATCCCCATCTCGTCATCAATCTCTCGGCAGCACAAATAGGCGTATCAGTTTCTTTTGATAATTTCAAATGGGTTTCTATATTTAATGGTTGAATCATCTCTTCTTGCCAAAAAATATTATATTCATCCATAGCCTTGACAATCTTAATTGCAGGAGCCAATTGCCATGCTCCAGCTCCATCGTGAGCTATTTCGATTTTATCTCCTAGATGTTTCCTTTGAAGAGCAAGAGGTTTAAGAGCTTCTTTGATTTCTTTAGATGAAATAAAATTTCCCCCATGAGATTCTGAATAAGGTGCCATGTAATAACATTTCATCACATCTATCCCTTCATCTAACAAACTTTGGGCTAAACCTACAGGATCTTTTTGCTCGAATTCATTATCCTGATAATCTCCATAGCTACCAATAGTATTATAGATTTTTACTTTATCCCTGACCTTACCTCCAAGTAAATTGTAAATAGGTTCTTCAAATTGTTGCCCAACAATATCCCATAAAGCAATATCTATCGCAGAAAGAGCCCTTAACTCTGATCCAGAATATGTAAATACACTCATTAAGTTGAATAACTTTGTCCATATTTCATCTTTATTAATAGGATTTAAACCAATTAGTTGAGGAGCAAATAATTCATGTATTACCATAGCCACAGATTGGGGTAAATACCAAGTTTCACCTAAACCTATCTTTCCGTTGTCAGTGTAAATTCTTACCCAACATACTTGATTAAATTCTTTAGATGTAATAGTTTCAACTTTTGTTATTTTCATTTTTTATCCCCTAAAGCTAAATTCCACCATGTTTTTGAATTTCATTTCGCGGATTACATCATAAACTGCCTCAGTATATAACGTAGACAATCTTTCAGAAAGTTCAAAATTAATTTTTTGTTTTTTCAAACGAAACCCTCTATATACTATTCAATGTATACTAAACATTTTATGCGAAAATCTACTAAAATTGTGAAGACTTAAATAATATATTGTTAAGTTTTATTTAGTTACTACCAATATAAATGTAAAATGTTTTCATGCCCCTGTAGCTCAGAGGATAGAGCGGCAGTTTCCTAAACTGCAAGTCGGATGTTCGAATCATCTCAGGGGCGCCAAATTTTTACTAATTTAGGAAATATACCTCGTATTCTTTTTCGCAAGGATTACCAGCAGATATGTGTAGCTGACCTGATTCTGGCAACATTATTAGAGAAATTACACTTTTCTGCCATCCAGTTAGCTTATCACTATTCTCATGCCTACATATAGATGTCGGAAAACCAACATGATCAGAAAGAACTGATTTAATATTTTCTAATGAAAGATTATTGATATTGGATAAAACATCCTCGGATCTAATTTTTCTATCAAAAGACTGTCCGTAAATCTTATCTTTGAAATCGATATTATTAATTACTAAATCATTATGAACACAATGATTTGTATGCACAATTAAACCTTCTGTTGGTTCTATATATCTAATTTTTGAAGGAGTTAATTCAAAATTAACTGGACCTTCATTTGTAACAATCGCTGCGTTAGCTGAAATCGCAGGAGTAATATTTTTTAATATATCTTTTATTTCTTTGATCCCTGTAGTATCAAAAATCTTTCTTACAATAAAATACCAAGGAATACCTTTGGTATCAACAGGTCCATTTAAAGCATTCATACATATCGCTGTTCCTTCTGAATTTATACCCATATATGCTGACAATCCAGGTTGAGTCCAAGTTATATTTTTAGATTTATCTTTAGGTATTCTGGTCAATACTATAGAATAATCTCTCATTAATGGATCATTGTCCCAGTTTTGACCAGCTATAGAACTTTCCTCACTTGATCTTTCTGAAGATACTAAGACAGATGTACATCCATCAGGAATTGAACCAAGCATATTTCTACAATTAAGTATCATTAGTTCTTCAAACTGTACATCTGCAGATTCAGAAATACCCTTAAGTTCATTAAATTCAATCTCTAAAAATTCTCCCGAAGAATCTATTATTTTATTAACCAAGTCAATTGCTTGATTTAGAGAAATAATTTTTTTCGAACTCAAATTAAATCTTTGTAAAGTAATTTGTACTAAATCTTTTATTTGCTCTTTACATTCCTCACCTATTTGCCTACCCATTTCAAATTCAGATCCAGAAACTATTAATTCTTTAAATCTTTCAGTCATCATCTTTTATACGAAGTAAAAATGGCCATTTCAATAATATTGTACCTAGAAGAATCAAAATCGATATAATAAAAACTCCTGTCCTCTGATTAGCTAAGCCTACAGCTCCAAAATACAAGAAAGGACCTACCACTGTTGAAATTCTTCCTACAGTAGAAAAATATCCGAAAAGTTCTCCTGATTTATCTAAAGGTATTAGTGATGCAAAATATGATCTAGATAATGCTTGAGAACCTCCCATAAACATACCAACTAATAATCCTAAAATTATCCATTGGTAGGTAACATCCAAATTCAGAGGCTTCCATAAAATGGTTCTAACTAATAACGACCATTTTTCCAAAAAATTTCCTTCTAAAGAGCTAGGATGATCTCCTCCAATAGCGAAATAATTATCCAATTTTCCTCCAACCACCAATATAGAAAAATTTATACCTTCAATTCCGTCCACTTCATCTAAAAGATATAAGACATCTCCTTCAATAATTTTGTTACCATTACGTAAAATCAAAGGAATTGTACTAGTTTTATAATCGACTGATAATTTTTCCCCTTTTGGCATCTCAACCATATAAGCTCCTGACCCTTCAGTTTTCAATATAACATCATAATCATCTTTTGAATCAGGAGATAAAGGAGCAAAGCTTAATGCTAAAAAAACCACAACAATCCATCCAACTAAAGTAACTAAAAGTGAATTTTTTGACCCCCATTTATTAGCAAGCCAACCAAAAAATATTGCCCCTGGTGCAGCAACTAATTGAACGATTACTATTAAAGCCATGTTAACTATTAAATCTATTCCTAAAACATCTGCTCCATACGCTCCTGAAACAGACAAAACAGTTTGAATTCCTTCATTAAATAAAAAAAAGGCAATAAAAAAAGGTAGTAGCATCGGAATAGTAGAAATTTGTTTAAGAGATGATAAAAAGTTAAATTTTTCTTTATTTTTTCGAGGTTTCGGTTTTGTTTCAGGAATACTCCAGAATGTCCATAAGGACCATAAAAACCACCATATCCCTACTGAAGCAATACTGAAACGTACAATAGTATCTTCGATATCAGTATCTTGGGTGAAAAAAATTACTCCTAAATGAAATACTAATAAAATTCCACCACCAATATATCCATATGCATATCCCAAACTTGAAACTCTATCGTAATCTTTTTTTTCTGAAATAGATGTCATCAAAGAATTTATGAATAAACAAGATCCTAGAAAACCAAATGATGCTATTGAAAAACAAAATAATAACCACAACCACCCAGGACCCCAAAAAGTAGTAAATATACATAAAAAAGTTGCTAAAGAACCAACAATGGTAAAAATAAATAAAAACCTTTGTGTTTTACCTTCTCTATCAGATATCTCTCCTAAAATTGGTCCTACAATAGCTATAGATAAAGCAGAAAAAGCTACAGCTACAGCCCATATTGATGAACCGGTAAAATTAAACCCAAAAAATTCTATAGAATCACCAAAAGAAGCCTTAAATAAACTTACAAAATATACGGGGACTATGGCTACTGCCGCAGAAGTAGCAAAAGCAGAATTCGCCCAGTCATACATCGCCCATGCATGAATTTTTGTTTTAATATGATCCCGAAATCCCATTAATATCCACCGATGAAAAAATCCGTAATTAGAACTGTTATTTCTCAATAGTACAATAAAATCTAATATTTGCTCTATATAATAGTCTTGAACTTAGAACTCAATAAATTATTCTTCTAAATTAATGGTATTAATTAACCATAAATTCAAATTAATATAAGGGCAAAAAATGCATATAACTGATATTAAACCTTTCCCTGTTTGGGTAGGAACACGAAATCAAATGCTAGTTAAAGTAGAGACCAATGAAGGGATATATGGATGGGGTGAATCAGGTTTATCAAGCAGAGAACTCGGAGTAAAAGGAATTGTAGAACACTATAGAGAATGGCTAATAGGTAAAAATCCCATGAATCGTGCCGCCTTATGGCAAGAAATGTATAGAAGTCAATATTTTGAAGGTGGAAGAACTTTAACTGCAGCCATTTCAGCAATAGATATCGCTTTATACGATATAGTAGGTAAAAAAATTGGAGTCCCTGTTTATGATTTAATTGGTGGTAAACATCGTAATTGGGTCCCTACTTTTGCTAGTGGAGGTGGTAATTCTTCAGATGAGATGGTAGATTCAGCAAAAAAGATGATTTCTGAAGGATTTAAATGTTTCAGAATAGGTAGGAGTTACGAAGCTGAGCTTAAGGAAGATATTTATGAACCAAGAGAATCTATAGCAGACTCAGCAGAAGGTATAATTAAAGTTAGAGAAGCTGTTGGTAATAGACCAGTTATTGGAACAGATTATCATCATAGGCTATCTGTAGCTGAAGCTGCATCATTTTGTCAAATGATGCCTTCACACACTTTGGATTTCCTAGAAGAGCCTATACGTGACGAAACTCCTGAAGCTTATGAAGCTCTGCGCAAAATGACACCTATGCCTTTTGCAATAGGAGAAGAATTCGCTTCGAAATGGCAATTCCTACCGTATATAGAAAAAGGGTTAACAAATTATGCAAGAGTAGACATATGTAACATTGGAGGTATTACTGAAGCAATGAAGGTAGCTGGCTGGGCAGAAGCTCATTATATTGATTTAATGCCTCATAATCCTTTAGGACCCATATGTGTAGCTGCAACTTCACATATGGCTATGGCGACGCCAAATTTTTCTTGGTTAGAAATTAGAGAATCTTCAGGAGAAAGTACTGGATTTTACTCAAAAGAAGTGTTCCCTGTTCAACCGGAAATTATTCCAGGAAAAGTAACTGTACTTAATCAACCAGGCTTAGGTGTCGATGTTGATGAAGCTTCACTAACTGAACCATTCCAATTTGCAGAATCTCCGCACTTAAAAAGAAAAGATGGATCACATACAAATTGGTAATTATAAGGAAATAAAATTATGAAAATAACAGAAGTAAAACCATTTGCAGTTTGGGTTGGAAGAAGAAATCAAATGCTTGTAAAGATTGAAACTGATGAAGGAATATATGGATGGGGAGAATCTGGGTTTTCAGGAAGGGAATTAGGAGTAAAAGGAATTATAGAACACTATAGAGAATTTTTGATCGGTAAAGATCCTCTAAATCGTGGTGCGTTATGGCAAGAAATGTATAGGAGCCAATATTTTGAAGGTGGTAGAACATTAACTGCAGCTATTTCAGCTCTAGATATAGCACTACATGACGTTGTAGGGAAAAAATTAGGTGTACCTGTCTACGATTTACTTGGTGGTAAACACAGAAACAAGATTCCAGTTTTCGCAACAACTGAAGGACCATATGGACCAGAAATGATAGAACAAGCAAAAGAATTTATGAATATAGGAATTAATGCTTTCAGATTATCATACGATAATATGGACATACAAAATAGTGGGTTATTCGAACCAAGAGAATCTATAGCAAATTCTTCTGAATGGTTAATTAAAGCTCGAGAAGAATTGGGAAATCAAGCAATTATGGGAGTTGATTATCATCATAGACTATCTGTAGCTGAAACAGCTTCATTTTGTCAGATGATGCCTTCACACACATTAGATTTCCTAGAAGAACCTATACGTGACGAAACTCCTGAAGCATATGAAACCCTTAGAAAAATGACAGATGTTCCATTTGCAATAGGAGAAGAGTTTGCTTCGAAATGGCAATTCCTACCATATATAGAACGAGGAATAACAAATTATGCAAGAGTAGACATATGTAATGTTGGAGGATTTACAGAATCAATGAAAGTGGCAGGTTGGTCTGAAGCACATTATATTGATTTAATGCCTCATAACCCACTAGGTCCTATATGTACAGCAGCTTCCGTACATCTCGGTGCTGCTGTACCTAATTTTTCTTGGCTAGAAATAAATATGGAAAGAGCTGAAAATCCAGATTTTGATATATTTCCTGAACAAGTTTTATTTGAAGGAAATGGCTATAAAGTATCAAATAAACCAGGTCTAGGGATTGAAGTAGATGAAAATAAATTGAATGAACCTTTTAAATTTTGGGAAGCTCCTCATCCTCATCGTGAAGATGGTTCACATACAAACTGGTAAAAATGACTCCATATCTAAAAATAGGAATAATTGGAGCAGGAAACATATCAGACCTTCACGCTAAGGGTTATATTTCTCATAATGATTCTAAAATTTTAGCTGTAGCAGATATTAATAAAAATAACTCAACTAAAATGAGCAAAAAATGGGGAGCTAAATATCAATATACAGACTACAAAGATCTAATAAAAAATGAAGAGGTTGATGTAGTCGATATAATAACACCACACAATTTACATGCAAAAATGACAATAGAAGCCCTTAAAGCTGGTAAACATGTTTCAGTTCAAAAACCCATGGCAATCTCTTTAGATGAATGTAAAAAAATGATCATAAGTGCATCAAAATCAAATAAAATTTTTAGAGTTTTTGAAAATTTTGTATATTACCCACCTATTACCAAAGCTAAAAAAATACTTGCTGAAGGGAAAATTGGAGACCCAATTTCTATAAGAATTAAATCTATTCACGGGTCAGAAAAATTTGGTTGGAAAATTCCAACATCTTCAAATATATGGAGAGCAGACGAAAAACAAAGTGGGGGAGGAAGAATTATTTTCGATTATGGTTATCATATTTTCACTATCGCAAGATATTTAATCGGGGAAATAGATCAAGTTTTTTCTTGGATCGGAGAAACAAAGACCTCAAATGATATGATTTTAGAATCACCATCATTAATAAGTTGGAAATATAAAAGAAAAAATATTTATGGATCATGGGATGCAACTTTCTCATCAAAATTTCAAGTGAATTCTGACTATTTCCCTGAAGATGAATGCATCGAAATAAATGGAACTAAAGGAATAATTTGGGTTAATAGATGTTCTGGAAAAATGTCGAATAAACCTCCACTAGAAATTTATTCAAACGGACACTACTACTCGGAAAACTTCAAAGATTTCGAATTAGATTGGGCAAAATCATTTGAAATAGGTGTACATGATTTTATATCTGGAATCCAAAATAAAAAAACAGTTCTTCTAACTGGAAATCAAGCCAAAGAAATATATTCTTTTGCAAGAGCGGCACAAAAATCTGCAATTGAAAACAAACCCATTAGCATTAATTAATAAAATTCCTTATCTAATAACTACCTATTTACCTAGAGAAGGTCGTAATATTTAAATATTAAAAAAACTAGAAATTCGGAGTAATAATGACAGTAAATATAGATTTATCTGGAAAAAAAGGTGTTATTTGGGGGGTAGCAAATCAAAGGAGTATTGCCTGGGCAATAGCTCAAAAATTAATAGACGCAGGTGCAGATATAGCTTTCACTTATCAGAACGACAGGCTTCTATCATCAATCGAAAAAACAACTTCAAGCTTAAATGATCCTATACTCCTTGAATGCGATGCTACAGATGACTCACAGGTAGAAAAAGTTTATAAAGAAATTCAATCAAAATGGGGAAAAATTGATTTTATTGTACATTCAGTAGCTTATGCCGAAAGAGAGGACTTGGGAGGAAATTTTTCAGATACAAACTTACATGGTTTTAGAACTGCTTTAGAAGCAAGTGCGTATACTTTAATATCAATCACTAAAAATGCATCACATCTTTTTGGTGAGAATGGAGGTTCAATTATTACAATGACATTTGATGCCTCTGTAAGAGTGTATCCAGGATACAACATAATGGGTACAGCTAAAGCTGCTCTAGAAAATGAAGTACGACAATTGGCTGTAGAATATGGAAACCGAAATATAAGAATTAATGCAATTTCTGCAGGACCTTTACCTACATTAGCAGCCAGAAGTATCCCAGGATTCAGTGAAATGACTCGAGCTCATAGAGAAAAATCACCTCTTAAGAGAAATATTAACCATAATGAAGTAGCTAATACAGCGTTATTTTTAATAAGTGATTTATCTTCTGGAATAACAGGTGGAACTATTCCAGTTGATGCAGGATATGGAATAATAGCATTGTAATAATTTACTGATTATTTTTTGTGCTAATTATATACATCTAAAATATCTTCCCTGATAACAGAACCAAAGTTTTCATTACCGTCTAATACTAAAAGAGCAAATAATTCATTTTGATCCATTATTTTAAGAGCCATTTCACAAGATTCATCCTTTTGAATTGAAAAAAATAAACGAGTCTTAATTACATCAGAAACCATTTTTTGATCAATATCCATCTGTTCTAAATCTCTCAACCCAATAAAACCTTCAATCTTACCTTCAGAAATCACGGAGACAACATCTTTATATGAATTTAAGTATCCCATAGATCTCAATTCATTTATTTCCATATTGGCGTCAATTGATACCGATAAAGGTTTAGTAGCCATACTGATTGGAATATAAGCTTGTTGAGATTTTTTTGTTTGGGTCCCAAAGTTGAAAAATATATTCCCATTAGAGGCGTTTTTTACACGATTCATCATATATTCATTCCTACCTGAACTATATAAAAAAAAGCCAACTAAAATAGTCCATAAACCAAAATAACTCCCTCTTATAATAGTCAATACTCCCCAAGCTATAATCAAAAAAGCAATATATTTTCCTACAGTATAAGCTATCCTAAAAGACTTATCTTTATTCCCAGTGATACCCCAAATAATGGATCTCAAAATCCTCCCTCCATCCATGGGAAACCCAGGGATTAAATTAAATACAGCCAAACTAATATTCATAAACCAAATACTAGTTATAAGCAGACTAATATTTGTAGAAATTAGTCCATTCCCTAAATTCAAGTAACTATCTATAAAAATTAATAAAACACCTATTAATAAAGAAGAAAATGGACCAGAAAAAGAAATATAAAACTCATCAGAAGCACTTTTTGATTCACCAATAATTTTTGATACACCGCCAAAAAGAAAAAGTGTAATCCCTTCAATTGAATGCCCTTTAGATAGAGCAACAAAAGAATGTGCTAATTCATGAATTAAAACAGATATAAATAAAGATAGTGATGTAATAGCTCCTATAACCCAATAATTTATAACTGTGAAACCCTCAACTCTAGCAGGATAAATCCCTACACTAAACCAACAAGTTATCAAAATAAAGGCTAATATCCATGTCAAGGTGATTTTTATCGGAATCCCCAATATTTTAAATAAAGTAATATTACCCTCCAATTTAAAATTACTACCTAAATTTTATTGAAATATTTATTTATATACCATACTTTTTTCTCGGAAAATTATAAATAGATAATATGATATAACTCATGACTGAAATATCTGATAATAAATTTTCCTAACTTTGAAACGATTATTTTATGGTTGGTATATTGTTGGTGCAGGAGGAATTGTTCAATGGTATACGTCAGCAGTATTTTGGAGAGGTTTTCAAGCATTCATACCTCATATTTTAAGTACATTTGGATGGAGTGCTGCTGCTACAGGAGCAGCAATTTCAATACAAAGAAGTGAAAGTGGTCTAATATCACCTTTTGTTGGTTTTGCCATAGATAAATTTGGACCGAGAAAGGTCATGATTCTGGGTATTATCACTACTGGAATCGGTTTTATTATAATGAGTAGAATGCAAAACCTATGGCATTTTTATTTGTCAATTTTAATTCTCACTCTTGGAATGTCATTTGGATCATTTATTGTTTTTGTAGTAACTGTTGGAAATTGGTTTATTAAACGTAGAGCCCGGGCTTTAAGTATACTAATGTCTTTTTCAGCATTAGGAGGAATTACATTACCACTTTTAGTGATAGCAATTGAAGGATTTGGCTGGAGAGATGTGATGATGATGATAGGTTTTGGATTCTGGTTTATTGGAATTCCTGCGGCATTTTTCATGCGTAAAAATCCAGAAAATTATGGGTTGTTACCTGATGGTAATTTAGAAAAAAAAGATTCCTTAAATACAAAAAACTTTCCTCCAAGACAAGAACCTCAAATTACTTTACGTCAAGCAGTAAAATTAAGGGTATTTTGGCAGTTAGCAATAGCTACATCTTTAGGTCAACTTGTAAGTTCAACTAATCTATTCCATTTTGACGCATTAATAAATTTTGGTATCTCAATTAAATTTGCTGCTCTCGCCGCTGGATCAGTTGCTGTAGGAGACTTATTGGGAAGAGCAGGAATAGCTATAATAGGAGATAAATTAGATAAAAAAAATTTACTTACATTATCATTTTTATTACAAGTCATAGGTATCGGAGCTCTCCCATTAGTTAATTATTCTTTTCAAGAAATAAATTTTGGTTCTATACCTTTACCTATTTTCGTAATAGGTTTCGGTATAGGATTTGGAGCATCTATTCCGTTACGTTTAGCTCTTTTGGCTGATTATTTCGGTCGTAGAAGTTATGGTTCAATACTAGGAATAACTAGTTCAATAAATGCTATCTTTGGTGCCATAGGACCTGCATTAGTTGGACTATTGTATGATTTAAATAACGATTATAGAATCGGATTTTTTTTGATAACAATTTTACTGTCAATTTCTATCCCACTTTGCTCAACTTTAGATAATCCAACAGAGTTTTTAAAAAAATTAAAACCATTGCGAAAATAATTTTTTATTAATTCTTTTCCAACCCCATTTAACTCTCGACCTATGTCTGGTAAAGACGTATCCTCTAATAGTCAGACTAATCTATCAAATTTTCTTTAAATAAAAATTTATGTTTTGAAAAAAAATTTTGTACATCTTCATAATCACACCGAATATTCATTACTAGATGGATTCAGTAAAATTGACGATCTTACTCAGACTGTTTCAATTATGAAACAACCAGCTGTAGGTTTAACTGATCATGGAGTAATGCATGGAGCAATAGATTTTTATAAATCTGCACAGAGATATGGGATTAAACCAATTATTGGAATGGAAGGCTATGTTGCTCAAACTGACAGATTTGAAAAAAGAAAAGAAAAAAATCCTTACCATATTACTTTATTAGCAAAAGATTACGTAGGCTATAAAAACTTATTGAAAATTTCTTCAAAGGCACATCTAGAAGGTTTTTATCGAAGACCTCGAATGGATAAATCTTTACTGGAAAAATATTCAGAAGGCTTAATAGTCCTTTCTGGTTGCCCATCAGGAGAATTATCTACATCACTTCGTTTAGAAGATGAAAAAAGTGCAGAGAAAAGTGCTTTGTGGTTCAAAGAAATATTTGATGATAGATATTTTTTAGAGTTAATGAAGCATAAAGGTATTGAAAATCAGGAAAAAATTAATCGGTCAATTGTTGAAATTGGAAAAAAATTTGACATTCCTCAGGTAGTAACCAATGATTCTCATTATGTAAAACAATCTGATGCACCACTACAGGATATCTTAACCTGTATTTACACTAGAACAAATATAAAAGACCCCAAAAGATTACACATGGAGGACGATACTTACTATATTAAAAGTTCTGAAGAAATGAGGAATGAATGGAGTGAATTACCTGAGGCCTGTGACAATACTATAATTATTGCAGAATCATGTAATTTAAAATTAGATCTCGGTAAAACTTTATTGCCAAAATTTCCTGTTCCAAATCATCTCAGTTCAATTGATTATTTAAAACAACTTTCAATCGAAGGTTTGAGAAAAAGATTCAATAATCCATCTAAAATTCTTATAGATCGATTAAATTATGAATTGAATATTATTGAAGAAACTCAATACGCTGATTATTTCTTAGTATGTTGGGATATTTTTAGTTTTGTAAATAAAAGAGGAATTCTTTCAGCAGTTAGAGGTTCAGCTGCCTCAAGTTTAGTTTTATATTGCCTTGAAGTAACTCATATTGATCCTGTCGATAGGGATTTATTTTTCGAAAGATTTCTCAATATTGAAAGAAGAGAAATGCCTGATATTGATATGGATTTTGCTGATGACAGACGTGAAGAAGTTATTAAGTATTGTGTAGATCATTATGGTCGAGATCACGTTGCTCAAATAATCACGTTTGGAACGTTGGGAGCTAGAGCATCTATTAGAGATACCACTAGAGCATTAGATTTACCATTGGCAGTAGGAGATAAACTTGCAAAATTAGTTCCTAATAAACTTGGAATTAATATAGAAACTTCTCTTGTTGAATCGGATGAAATGAAAACTTTAACAGAAAAAGATTACGATTCAAAAAATGTAATAGAAACAGCAAAAAAAATTGAAGGATCAGTCAGACATGCTAGCACACACGCAGCAGGAATTGTAATTTCAGAATCTCCTCTAACTGAAAACGTCCCTTTGATGAGGACAACTAATTCTGAAGAAAACTCTATCCCAACTACTCAGTATGAAATGGGATCAGTCGAGGCTGTTGGATTATTAAAAATGGATTTTCTCGGACTTACTAATCTTTCAGTGCTTAATTACTGTATTGAATTAATTAATGACACCACTGGAAAATTGATAGATATTTATAAAATACCTATCAATGATACCAAAACATTTGATCTACTTTCAAAAGGAGATACTTTCGGTGTTTTTCAATTAGAATCTGCCGGAATGCGAAAATATATCCAAGACCTAAAACCAACTTCCATAATGGATATAGCCGCAATGATTGCTTTGTATAGACCAGGACCTATGGAACATATAGAAACATTTATAAATTCAAAGTATGGCAGAGTGGAAATAAAATACCCCCACGACGATTTAAAGAACCTATTAGAACCTACATATGGTGTAATTGTTTATCAAGATCAAGTGATGTTAATAGCTCAAGAATTCGGAGGATATACTTTAGGCGAAGCAGATATTTTACGTAAAGCCATGGGGAAAAAAATCCCTTCAGTGATGAAATCCGAAAATGAAAAATTTATACAAGGGGCTTTATCAAAAGGATATACTGAAACACAAGCAATAAAAGTATTTCAATTGATAGAACCTTTCGCCGGATATGGATTTAATAAAGCACATGCAGTTTCCTATGCATATATAGCTTATTGGGACGCTTTTTTTAAGGCTAATTACCCTGTTGAATATTTTTGTGCTTTCATGAATTCAAACACAGATAACCCTGAAAAAATTGGTGAATGCATAAGAGAATCAAAAAAATATCAAATAGAAATTCTGCCTCCAGATATAAATGCTTCTATTTCAAAATTTATTGTTGAAATGGCCGATGGGAACATGAACTCTATTCGTTTCGGGTTATCTGCAATAAAAAATGTTGGGAAAAATGCTATTAATCAAATTATCGAAGAAAGAAAAGCAAAAGGAAAATATCAATCTTTGGAAGATTTTTCATTTAGAACTGATGCAAAGTACTGTAATAGACGTACCTTAGAAAGTCTTATAAGATGTGGTGCATTTGATCAATTTGGTTCCAGAGGCGGTATTTTTAATGCTTCAGAAAACATTATTAATGTAATTCAAAATCAAACTAGATTACGTCAATCAGGTCAATCATCATTGTTTGATATGTTCAGTGAATCAGTAGAAAATTCTATTGAAAAATTCCAAATAGATGATGAAGATACTCCTGTAAATGAAATGGTAAATTGGGAAAGAGAATTAATAGGTGTAGAATTTACATATAATCCACTTACTGAAGAGTTGAAATCTCAAACAAACTATATTGTCTTTGCTTCAGAAATCACTAAAGAATATGATGGAAAAAAAATATCCGTAATTGGCCAAATTGGAAATGTTAAAAATTTAAAGACACGACGGGGAGAATTATTTAAATCTGTACAACTACAACTATTGGATAAGACAATTGAGTTGGTGGTTTGGCCTGACATATTAAGAAAAACAGAAGAGTTGTGGATTCAAGGAGATTTTGTTTCGATTATTGCTACACAACGAGAAAGAAATGGAATAACTTCCCTATCCGTTGAAAAAGCGTCTGTTTATAATTTTACGAAAAATCATGATCCATCAGCATATAAAGAAAAAACTAATAAAGAGGATAAAATATATATTGAAAATTCTCCTAATCCTTCAATCAATGATCAAGTTGTAGAAAATTCATCTATAGAAAAAATTAATATAAAATCTCTTTTAATTAAAATGATTGAGACTAATGATGCTGAAAATGCAAAAAAAACTATTGAAGATATTTTTATTTTAATACAAGATTCTCCTGGGACAAGTGAAGTAAATTTACACGTTACATCAAAAGATAAAATTGTAAAAATTTTGTTGCCAAAAAAAGTTGAGATAAACAAAATTCTGACGGAAAGACTTATTGAAGTTGTTGGAGAAAACAATGTATCAACTATCAGATGATTTGGAAAATTATTTCAACTGCTCCAAATCAAATTACAGCAGAATCTTGGTGTGAATTACTCTCAAATAACGGTTTTGAATGCAAAATAATTGATTCCACATATTTCAGGTATAATGGAATTTCTAATCTTCCAGTTAGAATACTTGTTCCTGAAAAAGAATTTAGCAAAGCAAAAAAATTTCTACGTGAAACTATTCTAAATTTTGATCAAATATGATTTTTTTCAAAATCTATTAACTTTCGTTTTAAATCCAAATCTATTTTTCCTCCCATAAATCCTTGTAATAACCCCGATGTAGCTATGACTCTATGGCAAGGGATTAAAATAGGTAGAGGATTCTTTGCTAAAACTTGACCAACAGCTCGATATGATCTAGGGTTGCCTAAACTTTTTGCTATCCACTTATAACTACGAGTTTCACCATAAGGTATTTTTCTAGAAATATTCAAAACATTCCGAGAAAAATTAGTTAGCTCAGATAAGTCCATATTAATTAAATTAAATTTTGGATTGCATCCGTTAAAATATAAATTAATTTCCCTCTTTACTAAAGTTATTTCATCATTTAATCCTGAATATAATAATGAATTATTAAATGAAGTGAAATATTCTTTAACTTTTAATCTAGTTCCCATAGGTAATGTAGTTCTCAAAACGCCTCTTTGATTAACTAAAACACCAACCCATCCCATATTGGTTTTAAAAATCGAATACTTTATCATAGAAAAACACTCAAACAATATAATAAATATACTAAATATTTTTCTAACTACAATGGATAAATAAATGAATCAAAATATTTTAGAAATTATAAAAAATCGAAGAAACGTTAGAAAATTTAATGACTCTCCGATATCAAAAGATACAATAACAAAAATTTTAGAAGCTGCAACATGGGCTCCAAATCATAGATCAACAGAACCTTGGAGATTTTTTGTTCTTGAAAAGAACAGCAAGAAAAGAATCGAAATAGCTAATCTAATATATGATTGGACATATAAAAACGTCAAAAACCCAAATACAAAAAGAAGAAAAGCAAGTGCTTTATCAGCAAAACAAGAAATAATTGATGTCCCACTTTTTATTTATGTTTACTCTATCCCAGGAGAAACTGATGACATTACAAAAGAAAATTATGGTGCTACTTGTTGCGCTATTCAAAATTTACAACTTGCTAGTTTTTCAATGGGAATTGGTGTTGGATGGTCTACTGGAAAACCATGTCTTTGTCCAGAAGTAAAAAATGCATTAGGAATAACAGAAAACTGGGAAATTATAGGGGCTCTATATATTGGATATACAAATATTAAATTGACTGCATCAAGAATTCCTGTAAATAATGTAACAAAATGGCTTTGAAAATATGAAAAAAAAAATACTCATAACTGGTTTAAGTGGAGCAGTGGGACAAGCGATTAAACCTTCTCTTGAAAAAAAATATAATGTCCATTCATTATCAAGAAATGGAACAAAAAATTTAGATTCTAAAAAAAACCATATCGGTGATATTCGTTATATAAATTCAATCTCTAAAGCATTTAACAACATACATACTGTAATTCACTTGGCAGCTGATGGTGGGGTAAATTCACCAGAAGGTATGAAAGCGGAATGGAATTCAATATTAGGGTCAAATATTGTAGGAACCTATAATGTCTTTGAAACAAGTGTTAAAAATGGTATTAAAAGAATAATATACGCTTCTAGTGGTTCTACAATAATGGGTTATGAAAATGAACATCCTTATTCAAATTTAATTGAAGGTAAAATCGATGATAAATCACCTATACCTATCATTACTCATAAATCAGAACCTAGACCGACTAGCCATTATGCTGTTTCAAAATTATTTGGAGAAGATCTAGCTAGAATGTATTCATATAAATATAATATTTCAATAATATGTATACGTATTGGAGGGTGTTCAAAAGATGGTAAACCAGGAAATGGAAGAGGACAATCTGTCTTCGTAAGTCATAAAGACCTATCACAAATGATAATAAAATCTATTGAAGCACCAAGTAATTTATTATTTGATATTTTTTTTGCAATATCAAATAATAAATTTAGTTATAGAGATTGGAAACACGCTAACAATCAAATAGGATACCAACCTACTGAAAGTGCTGAAAAATTTAATTTATAGATTTATTTGAATTAATAAAATCCTCAAATAGAGGTTTTAATAACCTTGATCCAGAAGCAGTTAGATGATCATCGTCACGGTAAATGGAAATCCCTTCAAAATCTAATGAACATTTCAATTTAGAACATAAAATTGTATCGGGAGACAAAATTTTAAATCTAGGATTTAATTCAGAAAGCTTGTAAATTATTTCTGCCACCTCATTTTCTCTAGATTCATGATCCGATTTATTTATACCTAAATTTGAAACATCTTTACCTCTAATTGTATATTGAGCTAATTGATCAGGTGGTGAAATAAATTTTTGTTCTGGAGGTTGCTCTAAAAACCAAATATTAACATCCATTTCAGTAATTTCGTTGATAGTCTTCAATAAATGTCTTTCAAAAGTTTTTAATGCATCTTCAGTTTTAATATCATTTGATTTTTTTTCATCAAAGCTAATCATTAATGGATCTTTTTCTGATAAAGGTTCAATTTTCGAGCGGCCTTTGGTATATACAGTCCATCTTGCAGATAAAATCACATTTTGAATATTGTTTTTTGAAATCACCTCAAACATTAACTCATTAAATTTATTACATTCATCATCACTTTGAGTTGTTGTTGATATACCAAGCAAAGGTGGACAAGAATTTTTCGATGCATGATACATTCCAAAATTATTATCATTTGCAATCTCTTCTAGTAATGGCATTATTGCATCTGCATGAGAATCACCCCAACTAAGGAAAGAAGATTGGGTCGATCCATCTATAATATTTGTTTCACACAAATTTCCTTTTTGAATTTCTTCATTAGATTTATAATGACATTCCATTCTTCTAGGATTATTATCTGCATTTCCATTTGCATAAGCATTAACTTGATAGTTAAATCTGTTTGGAAATCCTTTATTAATATGTATGATCCCTCCAATAATAAAAAAAGTAACTAAAGTTATAACTGCACCCAAAAAAATTTTAGTCTTATTTCGAAAAATTTTTTTCTGTCTTACAGGTTGCTCAATATATCTCCAAGAAAAAAAACTTAATCCCATTGATAACAACAATAACGCCAATGATTCATATATTTTTAATGGGCGTAAAATTATATAACTGCCAAAGAGTAATAAAGGCCAATGGATCAAATAAAAAGAATAAGACATTTTACCGATTCCCACTATGTATTTATTAGAGAAAAATATCTTAGTAAATTTAGTTGAATTTAATGTAGTAAGCCAAATAAAAAGGGTTGTTGCAAAACAAACAGGAAATGCTAAAAGACCAGGAAAAGGTGTAGATTCATTATAAAATATAAAACATAAAAAAATCATACCTATACTAAAAATCGTCAATATCTCACTAACTGATTTATTAATTACTCTAGCCGGAATTAAATTTAGTGCCAAACATGAACCTAAAAGTAACTCCCATGCTCGAAAAGGTAAAAAGTAAAAAACAGAATTTTGATTTTTTTCTAAGTAATATATTGAAAATAAAAACGATGTTAACAATAAAAAAACAATTATAATATTTATTTTTTTTCGTGTTAAATTTTTTATACCGAAAAATACTATCGGTATGATTACATAAAACTGTTCCTCTACTGATAAAGACCAAGTGTGTAAAAGGGGTTTAAATTAAGCTGGATTATCAAAATATCCAGCTTCTCTCCAAAACATGTAGTTAGTTAAAAATAGTCCTTGGGCTCCTAAAGATTGCCCAAAATCCAAAAAGTGATTAGGTACTAGAAAAAAAACACTTATTAGTAAAGTAAAAATTATTACCACTAATAAAACAGGTAATATTCTTCTTATACGACGTTCCCAAAAATTCAATAGCGAAAATTTATTTTTGGAAATATCATTCATTATAATCGAAGTTATCAAATATCCTGAAATTACAAAAAAGACATCTACACCAATATAACCGCCATTAAAATATGGAAGTCCTATATGAAAAAAAGCTACAGCTAAAACTGCTAAAGTTCTAAGACCATCAATTTCTGGACGATATCTCAAGATTACCTAATAAAATATAAAACTAAGAGTAAATAATTAAATAATATTATCGGTTCTGACCAAATTTGTGACATCTAATTTATTATCTTTTATTATAAATATTCTTTCAG
>PBDR01000001.1 GCA_002717385.1 Chloroflexota bacterium | reverse complement strand
TTTAGATGGTTTATTAGTTGGAATTTCTACAACTTCTAAATTATATATTTTTTCAAATTCTTCAGCTTCAGTTGAAGCTGTTCCAGTCATTCCAGATAATTTTTCATACATCCTAAAATAATTCTGTAATGTAATAGTGGCATAGGTGACAGACTCTTTTTGTATAGTTAAATTTTCTTTAGCTTCAAGAGCTTGATGTAAACCATCGGAAAATCTTCTCCCCTTCATTAGGCGTCCTGTAAATTCATCAACAATAAGTATTTCTTTTTCTTGTATTACGTAATCTCGATTTTTTTCATAAACATATTCAGCTCTAACTGCATTTTCAATAAAATGAGAAAGAACATCATTATTTGGATCATACAAGTTATCTACGTTTAAACTTCTCTCTATTTTAGATATTCCCAAATCAGTGAAAGAAATACTTTTTCTTTTAATTTCTATTTCAAAGTCTTCTCCTGAAGATAATGTTTTAGCAATTCTTGAAAATTTTCGATATTCGTTAGCTTTATCTTTAGCTGGGCCAGAAATAATTAAAGGTGTTCTGGCCTCATCAATCAGAATATTATCCACTTCATCAACAATTGCAAATTGCCTTCCTTTTTGAACTTTTTTTTCAACAGATTCACTCATATTATCTCTAAGATAATCAAATCCGAATTCATTGTTAGTACCATAAACAATGTCACATTGATATGCAGATTCTCGGCTACATTCTTGAAGATTCTCACCAGCAACTGCAGCAAAAGATGAAGAATTATTTTCATAGTTTTCATCATTTGAATTATCAACAAAATTCAATGAACCTTGATTTTGAAGACATCCAACAGATAAACCCAAATAATTATAAACTTGACCCATCCATGAAGCATCACGTTTTGCTAAATAATCATTCACAGTTACTATGTGAACATTTTTTCCAGTTAATGCATTCAAATAAGCTGGTAAGGTAGCAACCAAAGTTTTGCCTTCCCCAGTACGCATTTCAGCAATTTTCCCTTCATTTAATATTATCCCTCCAATTATTTGAACATCAAAATGTCTCATCCCTAAAATCCTCTTTGAGGCCTCTCTAACGATAGCAAAAGCGTCCGGTAATAAAGCAATAACATCTTCTCCATTTGAAAACCTAATTTTTAATTTTTCTGTAGAAGATTTTAATTCTGTATGTGATAAAGAAATATATTTATTCTCTAAAATGTTAACTTCTGCTAGAAGAGGTTGAATTTTCTTAAGTGCTTTCTCATTAGAATCACCTATTAATTTAGATATAATATTAAACATTCTTGCATTAAGTTATTTTAATGAGCAAAAAGAGCTCCCACTGATTTACCATCATGAATTCTTTTTATAGCTTCCCCAAACAACGGAGCAATTGAAATAACCTTAAATTTTTTATAAGTTTGATCCGACTTAATTGGAACAGTATCAGTAATGACAAATTCTTTAATAATATCCACAGTAGATAATTTCTTAACAGTTTCACCTGGTAATACTCCGTGAGTGGCAACTGCATAAATCTCGTCTACTCCAAATTGATTTAATATTTTTGCTCCAGAAACCATAGATTCTCCTGTGTTGATTTCATCATCAAAAAGAATCGCTTGGGTTCCTTTAACATCACCTATAATATTTAAACTTTCCACTTTATCGCGATTACCTACTCTACGTTTTTCAATAATTGCTAATGGAGCATTCATTCTTAACGCAAAATCTCTTGCCTTCTTTGAAATACCGATATCTGTAGCAACAACTACAGGATTCAAAATTTGTTTTTCATTAAAATAATCTACAAGCAAATGCATTGCAGTCAATTCATCTACTGGAACTCTAAAAAATCCCTGCACTTGACCAGCATGCAAATCCATCATTAAAACTCTATCTGTTCCTGCCGTTTCTAATAAATCTGCTACTAATCTACCTGTGATAGGAACTCTAGGTTGATCTTTTTTATCCGTTCTCGCATAACTATAATATGGGATCACAGCAGTTATTCTACCAGCCGATGCTCTTTTGGCAGCATCAATCATAATTAACATTTCCATTATGTGATCATTTACCGGAGTGGATGTAGATTGTACAATGAACACATCTTTTTGGCGAACATTTTCTAAAATTTTCACAAAAGTATTATCATTATTAAATTTAAAAACATCAGCTTTTCCAATAGATTGATTTAAATATTCACATATATCAATACTTAATTTTGGATTCGAATTCCCTGTGAAAATTATTGGATTACCATTTACACCTATCATTTTTCTTTTTCAAATACCTTTAAAAATCGGGTCGCGACCTTGTCTAAGTGCTTGCATAGCTTCTTCATGATCTTCTGAAGAAAGGGTGATAGACTCGGCAATGGAAGCCATACGTAATGACGGTTCTAAATCTATTGTATTAGCATCTCTCATTAAAATTTTTGACAAACGCAAAGCTATAGGAGCAGATTGAGATATGTCAGTTGCAAGTTCCATAATTTTTTTTTGAAAATCATCCTTACTAAAAGTATAATTCAATAATCCACTATTAAGTGCTTCTTTAGCGTACATCCAACGACCTGTAAAAACTAATTCTGATGCTTTCCCATAACCAATCAATCTTTGATAAAGCCAAATTCCACCATACCCTGGAAATAAACCTATTTTTATATAGGCAGATCTAAATTTAGCATCTTCAGAACTAACACGTATATCACAAGCACACGCTATATCTAATCCAGCACCTACAGCGACACCTTCTATAGCTGCTATATAAGGTTTTTCCGATCTATATATCATAGAAATTATCCTATGTGATTGAGAAAATCTACGTCTTAGTTCATCAACACTTTCATCTTTAGACCATTTATGTGGACCTTTACTAACTCCCCCAGCTAATTCATCTATATCAACCCCAGAACAAAAAGATCCGCCAGAACCTTTTATTATAATTACTTTAACTGAATCATTTTCGTTCATTTCGGTAATATATTTTTCGAGAAAATCCAACGTTTTATTTCTTAATGCATTAAGTTTTGACGGACGGTTGAACTGTATTATCCCCACTCCATTATTATTATCACTATAGATTAAAACATCTTCATTTTTATTTGTTTTATTTTTTGATCTCATAAAAGATATTACATTAAAAATTTTTCATATTCAGATTGAATTTATTATATCGAAAAATGTTTAATCGGAATCAATTAATAAAATCATAATAACCCTGTTTAAATCCTATTACAACTTTGTTTTCAATCAAAAGAATTGGACGTCTAATCAGTTTAGGTTCAGATAAAATCAAAGAAATTAATTCCGACTCCTTAATTGTGGATTTTTTAGTTCTATAAGGTTTTGCACTTGGACTAGACCAAGAAAAAATATCATTAATGTCAACGTATAACAAAATCTCATTGATATTTTCCAAAGACAATCTATCTTTGAAAATATCAATTTTTTTATATTGAATTTCTTTTTCTTCAAGAACCTTCATAGCTCTTCGACATGTATTTCAACGTGACCAATAATAAAATTTAATCATTTATCTACTACTCTTTCTAAAGATAAAAATGAGAGAATATACTTATTATAATATTTTTAGAAATTTAATATGGATGTATATTTAGCAAAACCTAGAGGTTTTTGTGCCGGAGTTGAACTAGCTGTAGAGATAGTTGATTTAGCACTTAAAAAATACGGCCCTCCAATATATGTTAAACACCAAATTGTGCATAATTCGGTAGTAGTAGCAAAGATTGAGGCAAAAGGCGCTATTACAGTTAATTCAGTGGAAGAAATCCCTACTGACTCTATCGTAGTTTTTTCAGCACATGGCTCTCCTCCTTCAGATTATGAAAAAGCAAAAAAAAGAAATTTAACTGTTTTAGATGCTATATGCCCTTTAGTTACTAAAGTTCATAATGAAGCTAAAAAATATTCTGCTGAAGGGAAAAAAATAATCCTAATTGGACATAAAGGACACCAAGAAGTACTCGGGACTTCAGGTCAAGCAAAAATGGATATCATCGATGATAAAAACCCAGATATCCCAAAGTATGATAAAAGTTCTGACATTGCTATAATAACTCAAACAACTCTTTCTGTTAAAGATACAAAAAATGCAGTGGAATCAGTAAAAAAATATTACCCAAAATCAATTGTGCGTAATGATATTTGTTATGCAACAACAAATAGGCAAAAAGCTATCGAATCCTTATCAACAAAAGTCGATATAATTCTTGTAATTGGTGCCAAAAACAGCTCAAACTGTAATAGGTTAAAAGAAACAGTCGAAAAAATGGGAAAACCTGCATATCTTATTAGTAGTCCTAGAGAAATCAAAAAAGAATGGTTTCAAAAAAAGAATAAGATAGGCATCACTTCAGGAGCTTCAACTCCAGAAATCCAAGTGGAATCTATCCTAAAATATCTTTCTCCAAAAAATATTTACGAAAGTAAAGAAGGAAATGAAGATATTGTTTTCACAATTCCAAGACAATTAAGATTTCTAACTAAAAAATAATCTTGTGAAAAAAAATTATGAAAATATACAACAAGAAAAAATCTTGTTGATAATAAATGACGGTCTAGGATTTAATCGTGAAAAATCTTCGGAAATTCTTCAAGATACATGGAGTTTATTAGATAAATCTATTAGAAATAACATAGATCGAATATGCAATAACACAAAATATATAAACAAAGAACACTTGATCGCACCAATTATTTCTGAACAAATTAACCCCCTAATAGAATCCAATTTAGCTCAAGAAATGATATCAACATCAAGGAAAATCAGAAGTTCTTTACCTATTGAACAAAAAAATGAAATAAGATCTATAATAAGAGAAACTTCACATAAATATCGTTACGTGCCCTGGGTAAGCAAATTTGAAAAAATAGAAAATCTACGAAATAAAAATTTTACCTGGCCCACAAGAGCTGCCGGAATGTGGGTTGGGTATGAAAATATTTCTCCCACGATTCAAGGTAATTCTGAAACAGGACATCAACAAATAGGTAATCTTTCATTAGCTAGACAAGTAACAATGGAAATTAATGACTCTATTAAAAAAAATACATTCTTCTACAATAAAGCTATAAACTCAATAATAGATGATTGCGAAAAAAATACCAATGATGTTATTGTTTCTACTTTATTATCGGGAATAAGAGGTGACGATGGAAAAGTTCATTCTTCTTGGGATCACCTAGAATCAACACTAAAACTTCTATTTAACAAAAGAAATATCCCTCCAGAAAGAGTTCATATCCACGCTATTATAGATGGAAGAGATTCATATGAATTTGGATCAATAAAAAGCAAAAACGGAACAGGAAACTACTTGGGAATTTTACAACAATTACTTAAAAAATTTAATGCCGAAAATTCTCTGAAGTGGGTTATAGGTAGATCAATGGCAATGGATAGAGATTACAGAGAACAATCTGCAAAACAAAATTACAATCTTATAACAAAATCTATTGGCAAAAAGGTGAAAAATTTCAATGAACTCAGAAAATATATTGAAAATTTACATCAATCAGACATTACAGATCAAGATATACCTCCAATTATAATAGCTGATAATCTAAATACAACAAAAAAAGTAACATCTGGTGACGCATTTATTAATCTTAATTTTAGAGCTGACCGACAGATTATAACAACCGCATGTTTGGTAAATGACCAAGAATTATTACTTCAAGAGAGTTCAAAGAGAAATAAAAAATGGGAATTAAGCTGGATTGACGAAAAATTGCAACTAAATATTTGTACTATGACAGAATATCATCCTAAATTCAAAAATATAAAAATTGCTTTTAAAATAAAACCTCAGGAAAATAATTTTTTTTCAAAATGGGATTCCTATACTAATAATGCGAAATATCTTCTGGTTGCAGAAAGCGTTAAATCAGCACATATGGGATATTTTATTAGAGGTAAAAGAGAGTTACCTTTAAGTAACAATGAATGTAGATATATTATTAAAACATTAGGTAAAGATGAAGGAATAAATTCTGATACGGATTTTTATAAATTCCCCAAAATGAGGAATTGTGAAATATCTGAATATGTTATTAGAAAAATACAAGAAAACAAACATCAGTTAATAGCTTGTAATTTAGCTGCTACAGATATGATAGGACATTTGTTACCAAAACATTACATAGAAGCAGTAACGGCATATGAATCATCTGGCAAAGCTATTTACAGTATGGTAAAAACTGCATTACAAAACGATTTTACTATAATCATTACTTCAGATCATGGAAATATAGAAAACGATACCCCTTCTCATACTTCTAATGACGTTCTGACTACTATTATTTCTAAAAAAGAATTGATCTGTCCTAGTAGAAAAAATTACATCGTTAATTTATTTGATATATTTCCCACAATTCTAAAAATAATGAACATTAAATCTAAAACTAATAAAGAAAGTAATTCTTCTTATAATGGCTGTTATCTTGTTAAATGATTACTCACGACTACCAACTGGTTTCTCCACCATCAATGATTAATTCAGTTCCTGTAACCCATTCAGATTCATCTGATGCTAAATAAAGAATCCCAAAGGCAATATCATCAGGTTTACCCAATCTTCCTAAAGGAGTCATATTTTCCCTGTATTCTCTAATTTCTTTATCCGAGTGAATATCCAAAGTCATAGGAGTATCAGTGAAGCCCGGATGAACAGAATTTACACGAATATTATATTTTGCATATTGTACGGCAGCGGCTTTCGAAAAAATCCTTGCAGCTCCCTTAGATGCATGATATGCCGCACCGGCTTTTGATCCAACAATCCCAAAAATTGATGATACATTTATAATGGAACCTCCATTAGAATCTTTCATATGTTTTATAGCCATCCTAGTTCCTAACATGACTCCTGTAGAATTAATTGAAAAAACATCATCCCAATTTTTTAGTATTATATCTTCAACTACAGCCCTACCCTTAACACCTGACATTCCGGCATTATTAACCAAAATATCCAATTTCCCCCATTTATCAATCAAGTCATCAGAAAATGATTCCCAATCTTTTTCTGATGAAACATCTAAAGATTTGAAAAATACATTTTGATTTGAAAAATTTAATTCTTTTTCTAATTCATTTCCCTTATCTTTATCAATATCTGCTATACCAACTTTTGCACCATGCTTAACAAATAAACGAACAGTTGCTTCTCCAATTCCAGAAGCTCCACCTGTAACTATCGCAATTTTGTTTTCTAATCTACGTTCTAAAGTCATATAATCCTCCAAAAATTAAAGCCTTTCAAGTATATATTAATCAATTACTAGTTTGTGAATGTAGTATAGGTTTAATATTAATCATATAATTTTTTCATTACTTCATAGATAAAAAATTGAAAACGATTAATAAAATAGCTAAAGAAATCGGGTTGGATTACTCCTCTATAGAAATATACGGGGGTGACAAAGCGAAAATACCACTTTCAAACTTCCCAAAATCAAATCTGGAAAATAATAATTCCTTGGTAGTAATTACTGCGATTACACCTACTCCTGCAGGTGAAGGAAAGTCAACTACAGCAATAGGTCTAACTCAGGGTCTAGCAAAAATTGGCAAAAAACCAATTTTAACAATTAGGCAACCATCTTTAGGTCCAGTTTTTGGAAATAAAGGTGGAGGTACTGGTGGAGGAAAATCTACGATACAACCAGCAGTTGATATAAATTTACATTTTACTGGAGACTTTCATGCTATTGAATCCGCACATAATTTATTAGCTGCTTCTTTAGATAATTTAGTTTACAGAAAAAAAATTGATGGTTTAGAACCTCAAGGAATCACTCTACGAAGAGTTATCGATGCACAAGATAGAGGATTAAGAAATATTTCTATGAATATAGGAGGCAAATTTGAAAAAGAAAGACAAAATACTGGATTTGATATTTCTTCTGCATCAGAAATCATGGCTATATGTGCCTTGTCAAATTCATATGATGATTTACGCAAAAGACTAGAAAACATTATAGTTGGATGGACAGTGGATAATATGCCCGTATTCGCTAAAAGTACTGGATGTATCGGATCATTAATGGCTCTGTTAAAAGATGCATTAAAACCTAACTTAGTACAAACTTCAGAAGGTCAACCTGCAATAGTACATATGGGACCATTTGGAAACATTGCCCATGGTTGTTCATCGATTTTAGCAGATGAATTAGCATCCGTTTGCGGTGATTTTGTAATTACAGAAGCTGGATTCGGAGCTGATTTAGGGTTTCAAAAATATATGGATATAAAAGTCCGTCAAGGAGGACTCTATCCAAAGTGCGCAGTTATTGTAGTAACAATAAAAGGATTAAAATGGCATGGTGGAATAAATCCAGAATCCCTAAACTTGAAAAACTCTGAAGCAATAATTAAAGGAAGCGAAAATCTAAAAAATGCAATTCGAATAGTTAAACTTTATGGATTGCCTGCCATGGTAGCAATAAATAAATTTACTTCAGATTCAGTTGATGAAATAGAACTCATCAAAGAATTATCAAAAAATTATGGTGCAGATGGATGTGACGTATCAGATGGTTATAATCTAGGTGGAAATGGTGTAAAAGATCTTGCTGAATCTATTTTAAATATATGTTCTCAAAACAACACTACTCCTAAATTACTTTACGAAAATAATGTACCTATTGTTGATAAAGTAGAAATTATGGCTAAAAATATTTACAAAGCAAAAAAAGTGGAGTGGAGTAATGATGCTCAAAATAGTATAAAAACAATAGAGTATAATAACTTTAATTACCCTATATGTATGGCAAAAACACACTTGTCAGTATCATCAAACCCAAAATTAAGAGGTATGCCACAGGATCACACTTTACCGATAAAAAAAATAAAAATACTCTCCGGTGCACAACAAATTGTAACTTTAGCTGGAAATATCATTACTTTACCGGGTTTACCAGATAGTCCAAATGCTAATAAAATAGACCTAAATTCAAAAGGTGAAATTAAAGGAATTCTAAGTACTTGAAAAAAAATAAAAATATTAACTTTAACTGTCCCCTATGCAATATTAAATTATCGCCAAAATTTATTCCTAATTTAGCTCCATCATGTCCATCATGTGGTTCAAAAACAGTTCCAGAAGAAAATTCACTAGAAAAAATTTGCAGTAATTGCAATGAAATCTCACCAACATATTCCTCAAACAAATGTAAAAAATGTAACTCTACATTAGTAGCATTTTCAGGACCAAACTCATTACAAAATCATGAAAATGCTTTATATGGGAAAAGAACTCTATACTCAACTTCAAGAGGTCCGGAGGGAGGAACTATTCCTAGGTGGAAAGTTTATTGATTTTTCTATAAATATCACCTGAAATTAAATAACTTCCGGCATGAAAACCAATAACCGACAACCCAGTTCCTTGAGCTAAATAACCGCCAGGATATAAATTTTTTATATCGGAAGATTCAAAAGTTGACTGATCACATGACATTTGATTCAATTGAAATCTATAATTATCTCTTTTTTCTACAAATTTAATTGGAGCCCATTCATCGAGCAATTCATATGCAACAGAACTTCCAATTTCAATAATCAAATGATCTAAATAAAATTTTGTTTCTAATTGGGCTTTATTATTAATTACGAAAACTTTTCCTCCCGGAAATGCATTTGATATTTCTGAATTATAATGGATAGTCAATCTTTGGTTATCTTCTTGAATAATACCGTATAGAAAATCGTAATAAGGTAGATTTAAAGAGTCTTTAACAAGTCTCAAATGATTATCAGAATCCTGTCGCATTACATATTCGACTTTTTTACCTGCTTTAAATAACTCAGTTACTGCCCAATCCGATGATCTGCCTCCTCCAACAACTAAAACGTTTTCACCCGAATAGTCAGAAGCACAAGTAAACTGACTTGAAATATAATCCAGTTCATTTTTTTGCCAATTAAATTTCCGTTCTTTTGATTTTGGGCCTACAGAAAAAACAATATAATCACATTCATAAATATTTGAAGAATTTGAAGAATCAACCACCAATCTGAATCTTCTATGATTTTTACCCTTAGAAATACTCCTAACTGTAGATTTTGTAATTATTTTTTTACTCATCCCCAAATATTCCACAAATTTCTGATAATAATTTACTAGATCGTTTTTATGGGCCAAATCATTTGGATCTTTATTTATCCCATTATCTTGAAAAAATTGTTCTATCGGATAATGAGCCAATTCCATCCAGTAAGCAGGTCCTAAAGTTAACTGATTAGTTGGAACATTGTTCCATAAACCACCAGGTTCATCAATAGAAATCATGATCCAATCAACAGGATCCGTCTTAAAAAATTTTAATCTATATTCAGATGGATTAAGTGGGTGATTGGTAGGATGATGAAGATTCCTATAAAATTCTATAGGCCTAACACCATTTCTCATAAGAAAACGAGTATCAAAAGACAATAAATCGGAAGAAAAATTTTTTACTTCTCTTGATACATGTTCGGGAAGAAAACTTAACGAATCTTTAGTAAAAGGGTGCCAACCCTCAAGAGTAGCAGCCACACCAAGCCCGCCTGGTCCAGCACCAATAACTAGCACATCACATGATCTATTTAATTGCTTTGTTTTTTTCAAATTATTCTCCAACTATTTGGAAAAATTTTGTAAAGACAAATTATCAATAAAACCATAAAAATTAATTATGATTAACTTTATAGTGATCTGCAAGAATATCTAATCCATAATCTCCATTGAAATCACGTAAAACAGAATGTATATGATTTGCATTATTTTGAGTATTATCATATTCAATTAAAAAACTTTGATGCTTAATACTGTAATAGTGACCTTCTCCAGGATTCAATGAACCTGACCATGAAAAATTAACACTATCAAAACTTTGAGCCTTTATTTGATTCCAATAATTTTCAGCAGTTTCATTGTTCGAACGAAAAATATAGTGTTTTATCAAATTAACTAATTCTTGACGGGATCCATCAGGTAATTCTTTGAATGAAATGCCTGTCGGTATAGAAATATCTCGAATATTACTGAAATTTGCAGTTAAAATATCATCAGGTGCTATTGGTGAAAAAATAATTTTTTCTTTATATTCATTATCTATATTTACAACTAAATTTCTTGCCCATTCTTCTTCTTCTAATAAAGTTTTTACTCCTTTATTTTCTCCATGTTTAATTTCACTTGGATTAGCGCCAAAAAATAGTGGTAATGTTGATACTTTTTGATCAACAACTGTAGCTATCAGACCTATATGATGACCACCTACCCTCACACTAAAAGGATTTGAACTTTTATTAGGATCCCCAAATACACTAACCCAATAACGTCTAGTATCTCTAGCAAACCTTGATTTATGATTTAAAATAGACTCCCATTCACACAAAATTTTTTCCAAATCAATTATTTCTAAGGCAGTTTTGTAACCTGAAGGACTGTAACATTTTTCCATAATATTCAACAATAAATTAACTTGTTTTTGGTTCATTTCAGACATTAACAAACCATTTCTATCAACAGGCGTATAGTTCCATTCATATCTTTCATTGGTTGAATCAAATTTGAAAGTTACTTTTTTCTTTTGATTACTATTTAATGAATCAAGGAAATCCAAAGTAGATATTCTTATTTTTTTTGCAGTAGTTGGTGCACAATTTGATAAATTTCTGTTGTCTTCCACTGTTATCTCCAATAAACTAATTGGCAGAAATATACTATCTACCAATGTAAATAATACCTTTAAGAAAGATTAAGAAAGAAATTTATTATGGGAAAATATTATAAAAATTCTATAATCCCTAATCATTTACGTAGAAATTTTAATGTTTATGATCGAATCAAAAAATTAAATATAGATTTAGGAAATGAAAAAGATTGGGTAACTGATTTAAGAAATGCCCCTATTGCTAGTGTAGTTTTCCACGAATCGGGAACGACTTATCTTTCAGGATTAGGTTTGGGACCTGGTCAAATGTATGATGATCCAAAAAGAATTAAAATAGGACAAAACTTTGGACAAAAAATAGCTGATTCAATGATTGTTAGATTACATTGGGCTTTAACCTGTGGAGGTGAAGGAGGAGATTTAAACGATGTACTTTATACTGTCAAAGCACTGGGAATGGTTGTATCAACAGATGTTGATTTTAACTCAGCACCTTCAGTGGTAAATGGTTTTTCTGTGAGATGGCAATCAATTTTTGGAGGTGGATTAGGAGAATTTTCAAACAATGGAGAAGACCAAAACTATTCTGGTGTACATGCAAGGTCAGCCATTGGAGGTTTTACAGGAAGATTTTCTCTCGAACCAGAGATAATAATTGCCATTCCACCAGAATTATCAATAACCATTATTAAAAACCGTGGTTGGATTTTTCCTCTTCCTCCAAAAGAATTAAAAAGATTGAAAAATTGAAGATAGTTATTTCAGGTTCTTCTGGATTCATAGGAAAAAATTTGTGTGAATATCTGTCAAATTCAGGTAATCAGATTGTAAGACTAACAAGAAACAATTCTTCCAAAAAGTCATCCGAACACGAAACTCATATATGGGATCCGGAAAATTCTCAAATACCTTATGAACCTTTTTTGGGAAGTGACGTAGTGATACATTTAGGTGGGTGTAGAATATTTTCTTTTAGATGGACAAAAAAACATAAGGAAAAAATAATTTCAAGTAGAGTTGAGACAACTAGATTAATTGCTAAACATCTATCTCAAATGAAAAATCCTCCAAAAAAATTTATTATTGCATCTGCAACTGGTTTTTATGGAAACACTAAAAATATATTGGTTGATGAAACAGCAAAATATGGAGACGGATTTCTTGCTAATACAGCAAGAAAATGGGAAGATACAACATCTGAATTTAACCTCAAAAACATTTCTGTCACAAATACTCGTTTTGGAATGGTTATAGATCATTCTGGAGGAACGTTACCGTTAATTTCTGTTCCTTTTAAATATGGCTTTGGAGCTTTACTTACCAAAGGTGACAAATGGATTTCATGGGTTAGTTTAATAGATGTGATTAAAATTTTTGATTTTATCCTAAAAAACGACCTTTCTGGACCAGTGAATATTGTTAATGAAAAACCAATATATATTCATGAATTTTGTGAAATATTATCAAATTATTACAATAAAAAAATTATCTTTAAAATTCCTAATTTCTTTATAAGATCCATCTTAGGTGAAATGGGAAAAGAAATGATACTAACAAATTCTAAGGTTGCACCAAAAAAATTAGTAGAAGCAGGTTATAAATTTGAATTTAATTATCTGGATCAATATCTGAAATCATCTGTCTAAGAACATATGGTAAAAGACCACCGTGTTTATAATAATCAGATTCTATTTCTGTATCAATTCTAATCAAAACATCAAAAAAGAATTCGAGAGAATTTTCTTTAGTAACTCTTACTTTTTTTATTGATCCGGGTTTAATTTCTTCTTCTAAATCACATATTTCATATTCCTCAAACCCATTTAATCCAAGAGAAGTAGAATTCTGACCTTCCATAAATTCACATGGTATGATCCCCATACCTATAAGATTAGATCTGTGAATTCGTTCAAAACTTTCCGCTATCACAGCTCTAACACCAAGTAATGAAGGTCCTTTAGCTGCCCAATCTCTGGAACTACCAGTACCATATTCTTTACCTGCCAATATTATGGTTGGTGTTTTAGTTTTTATATATTCTTTAGAAGCATCATAAATTCTCATACGCTTTTTACTAGGCACATGTATAGTCCAATCTCCTTCATCATCTGGTGTTAACATGTTACGCAAGCGTATATTCCCAAATGTTCCTCTAACCATAACATCATGATTACCTCTGCGTGATCCATAGGAATTAAATTCTCTACGTGGTACTTCATTTAAAATTAAAAATTTACCAGAAGGTGCATTTATAGGAATTGAGCCTGCCGGAGAAATATGGTCAGTCGTCACTGAATCACCAAGATATACTAAAACTCTAGCTTTTTTTATTTCTTGTCTTTTAGAAGGAGATAATTGAAAATTATCAAAAAAAGGAGGTTTTTGAATATAAGAAGAATCAAAATCCCATGAAAATAAATCTCCTTCAGAATTTGGTAAATCCCTCCATTTTTTTGTACCAAAGTAAACGTTAGAATATTGTTCTTTAAATATTTCTGGAGTAAGGAAATTGTTTAAAGTTTCAGAAATTTCTTCAGAAGTGGGCCATATATCTTGTAGATAAATTTTTCTTCCTTCAACATTAACTCCTATAGGCTCATTTACAATATCAATATCAATTCGACCAAATAGTGCATACACAACTACTAACATAGGTGAACCTAAATAATTTGCTTTTACTTGAGGATGAACACGACCTTCGAAATTTCTATTCCCACTAAGTACCGCAGCAACTACTAAATTATTATCATTAACTGTGTCTGATACAGATTGGGGTAACGGACCAGAATTACCTATGCAAGTAGTACATCCATAACCAACAGTATTAAAACCTAATTCTTCAAGAAATTTATCCAAACCTGAAGATTTCAGGTAACTTGTAACTACTTTGGATCCAGGAGCCAAACTAGTTTTAACCCATGGTTTACGAGATAATCCATTTAAAACTGCATTTTTTGCCAAAAGTCCAGCACCCATCATAACCGAAGGATTAGAAGTATTTGTACAACTCGTAATTGCAGCAATCACTACTGATCCATCAGAAATCGAACAATTTATATCATCTATCGTTATTTCATGTTTATTGAGCATAGTTTGAGGAAATGATTTCTCAAAATTGTCTTTAACATCTTGTAAAGATATCCTATCTTGAGGACGTTTAGGTCCGCTAAGACTAGAAACTACTTCATTCAAATTAAATTCCATAACCTGTGAATATTCGGGGTCGTTTTCTTCATCATGAAACAAATTATTTGACTTACAATAAGATTCTATTAAATCTATCTGCTTTTCACTTCTCCCAGTATCCCTTAAATATTTAATGGTCTGGTTATCAACAGGGAAAAAACCACATGTGGCGCCATATTCTGGTGACATATTAGCTATTGTAGCTCTATCTGCTAAAGATAAATTAGATAATCCATTCCCAAAAAATTCTACAAATTTTTCAACAACTCCTAAATTACGCAATTTTTCTGTAATAGATAAAACTAAATCAGTAGCAGTAACTCCTTCATTTAATTCACCGGTAATTTTAACTCCTACAACATCAGGTAAAACGATGTAACTAGGTTGACCTAACATAACAGCCTCTGCTTCAATTCCTCCTACTCCCCAAGCCAAAACCCCTAAACCATTAATCATTGTTGTATGCGAATCTGTACCAATACAGGTATCAGGATAAACTACTATATTAGTACCTGTGTCTTCTTGTAATACAACATCACCCAAATATTCAAGATTCACTTGATGAACTATTCCTGTACCAGGTGGAACAATTCGAAAATTAGCAAATGATTTCTGAGCCCATTTAAGTAATTTATATCTCTCCGAATTTCTTTCATATTCTCTTTCAATGTTGTTAGAAAGAGCTCCATTAGAATTAAAATAATCGACTTGAACTGAATGATCAATCACCATATCTGTTCTAACAATAGGATTGATTATTGAAGGATCTTTATTAATATCAGATACAGCGTCTCTCATTGCAGCTAGGTCAACTGCAACAGGTACACCAGTAAAATCTTGAAGAATTACCCTACCAGGCATAAAAGGAAACTCGCCATTAGTATTTTTTTCAGGATTCCACGAAGAAAGTAAATTTAAATGATCTTGATTGACAATTTTTTTTTCAGAATTTCTTAAGCAATTTTCAAGAAGAACCCTTATTGTGTAAGGTGTATTTTTAATTTTTATTGATCCTAATTTCTCAAAGTAAGAAATATCAAAATAATCAAACTGCCCAAAATTAGTTTGTAATTGTTTTTTTAACATAAATCACCTTTTTACTTCTTATAGAGATGTAAATAATTAATTCATAATAGAAATTTCTTTATCCATTTAAATTAAACTAACTATACCAATAAGTATATATTTAGATTAGATTAAATAATTAATAATTATAATTTTAAGACCTTCACATATTTTTTTATGTCTCTTTTACTAAAACCTGGTAATAAAATCTCTAAATTTACCCCTTTTTATTATGGTTGGTTAATAGTTTTCGCTAGTAGTACTTCAATGTTTTCAAGAAATGCTGCAGCAACATTAACAATGGCTATTTTTGTTTTCCCAATGAGTGAATCACTTGGTTGGAGTAGAACTCTAATCGTCGGAGCTGCAGCTGTTGCAGGAATCGTAGCTGTATTCGTGTCACCTATTGTAGGGTTCATAATCCAAAAGTTCGGTTCAAGAAATCTACTTACAGGATCAATATTATTATTAGGAGCAACTTTAATTTCAATTAGATGGATTTCAAATCCTATACAATTTTACATACTTTTTGGTATTGGTAGAGTAATCTTTCAATCCCCTATACAGATAGGGGCAAGTACTGTTGTAGCAAAATGGTTTGTAAAAGGTAGAGGAAAAGCCACATCAATTCTAGGATTATCTCACTCCATTGGTATGGGTTTGTTTCCTCTTTTTGCACAATTATTAATTGGTTCTGATAATAATAATTGGAGAATGGCTTGGTTTTGGATAGGAATATCTGTATGGGTTATAGCTCTTCCAGCTTCATATATTTTTTTAGTCGAAACTCCAGAAGAAATTGGAACAAAATCTAATGATGACAAAAAAATAGATACAGAAGATAAATCAAAATTTAAAGACGAAATTTCTTGGTCTGCAAAAGAAGCTATAAAAACATCTTCATTGTGGATTTTATGCATAGGAAGTTTTTTAGTATTTTTTATACACACAGGTGTAAATATTCATCAGGCAGCATTTTTGCGTGATCAGGGAATTAACGCAACTGCTGCCGCTGCTTCTCTTTCAATAATGGCATTAGGTTCAGCAATAGGTAGTATTATTTGGGGTAATCTACTAGATAAAATTTCAGTTAAATCTGTATATATTTTGTTGAATATCTGGTTAGGATTATCATCTTTATTATTCCTGTATGTTGATAGCATTTTAATTGCGTATCCTGTTGCTTTAATTTTTGGAATTGGTTTAGGAGGTTTATTGGTTGTACCTCCAGTTGCAATAGCTAACTACTTCGGTAGAAAATCTCTTGGTGCTATTAGAGGTATAACTGAACCTTTTATTAGTTTTGGTCAATCTGTTGGGGCTATTTCTGCTGGAATTATATACGACACTACAAATTCTTATGAAATCACCTTCCCAATATTCACTGTGGTTGGAATAATTGGAGCTTTATCAATGATATTTCTTAAAAAAATCCCTGTAGAGAAAAATATTGGGTGATTTATATCCCAAGATTACTATCAATTTCATCCTGATATTTACTTATGTTTCCATTGATTACTTCTGACATTTCAATTGCATTTGATGTTAGTCCTGATTCAAAGATAGCGTAAGGTAAAGCCAGAGCTTTCATACCAATATCAGGTCCTACTTCATGCTTTTCTATACCGGTAATAGATCTTGCCAACTCTTCTAGTTCTATAGCAATTAACTTTTTGTCAGCTACTTCAAATGGCATATTATAATGACCCATCCTATTCGATCCCCAGAACTTAGCAGTTAATTCGTCAAGTTTCCAATCAGGAACTGCAGAAAGCATTTCTTCTTCTGAAAGTGGTTCATCTTTTCCTATGATATATATTTTTGGTGGATTACCAGTCCTTCCATATACAAAAGCCATTGAACCTTTTGTTCCTTGGATAGTGTTTACACCATTAGAAATACCTATAGAAGCATAAGATGTAACGAAATTGACAATCACACCAGACTTCATTTTAAGAACTGCAAAAGCTGTATCTTCCTGATCTGCTTGAATAAAATTTTTATCCTCAGGATATTCATCTGATCTATGTTCATAAAATTTTGCTAAAATTGGATTGATTTTACCCAAATATAGATTAGTGTGGACCATTTTTGTTTCAGAATAGATAGTTTGTATATCTCCCAATAGGTACTGAATCATGTCCGATTCATGTACTCCTTGATCAATTATCATACTACCAGCACTGTTTTTTTTAGATCTCCAAACAGTGTTATGCGGCAATTCAATTCCTCCGCCTACAGATAATTTTACTGCGAAAGACGGATCTCCAATTATGCCCGAATCCAGTAAAGCTTTTGTAAATCTACACATTGGATCCCTTCTATATTGTTCTGCTATTGAAAGTACTACATTATTCTTTTCACTAACTTCTTTCATTTTCCTACATGCTTTTAAAGTCACTGCCATAGGTTTTTCTGTCATGACATGAATACCTCTTTTCATAGCAGAAATAGCTATAGAATGATGGCTTAAAGTATTAGTAGTTATATCAATCGCATCTAAATTTTCTTGATCATGCATTTCTGAAAAATCAGTGTAAATTCTTGGTCTATCACTTGTAGATTTATAAACTATATCGGCGACATGTTTAGCAGAATCATAATAAGGATCACAAACAGAAACCAGTTTAAAAGATTCTGATTTATCTAATAATTCTATATAACCTAAAGCATGTCTTAATCCCATACCACCACAACCTACTATAGCTAAATTCATTGACATATTATAATCCTCGCAAAATTCTCCTAAAATAAACAAAATATAACAATACCGTATTTTGATTTCCAAAATTATTTAAATCATTTAATATATAAATCATATATAAATCCCAGTTAAATTTATAATTTTATTTGATCAAATTGTTTATTTCTGATAAAAAGCTTAATAATGTTCATTATTATCAATAAAATATTTAATCGCCTAAAACTTACTTTGAGTATTGTAATTATTCTTACCTTTTTTTTCGGATGTCTAAATAGTGAACCACCTCCACCTCCTCAACAAATCGATACCACCACTGATCAACAAAAAGAAGCCATTATCCAAGAAAGCACAAATGAATTTGTGAATAACACTGGAATTGTATTAGAAGATTTAACAATTAAACCAAAAGGATCTTTAGGTGGTGATGTGATTATAAATGTTAAAAATACTTCTTCAGAAGATTGTACTGGTCTAATTATTAATGTTGATCTAGTTTCTGATACAGGGAATGTAATAGTTAATTTGGGATTGAAATCTCCGAAAACTGTACCTGCATCTGGAAGTGAAACTTTGAAGGAAGGTTATATTGGTAAAGGAGCAACTGAAGTAGTTGTAACAGAACTTACATGTGATGCATCAATTTTAGGAGACACTTCTGGAGATGCTGGTGGGAAAAAAGATAAAGGCGGTAGATAATTGTCTAAGGAGAGTTTTAATATGAAAATAACATTTTTTTTGTTTGGTTTAATTGTTTTTTCTGGATGTTTGAATAGTGAACCTCCTCCACCTCCTGGGCAACAAATAGATACATCTTCTGAAACCAAAGAATCTATTAGTCAAGAAACTACAAATGAATTTGTGAACGACACTGGAATTGTTATAGATGATATAACTATTGCACCTAAAGGTACTCTTGGGGGTGATGTAATTATAAATGTTACAAATTCTGCATCAGAAGCCTGTGCAGGTCTTGCCATTAATGTTGACGTTCTTACAGAATCGAACAGTGTTGTAGCTAGTATGGGATTGAAATATAATTCTAGAGGAGGTATCCCCCCATCTGGAAAACAAACTTTAAAAGAAATGTTTATTGGTAAAGGTGCAAAGGAAGTGGTTGTAACTGAAATTACATGTGATGCGGCATGTACCATGGCACAAGCCTATTGTCCATAATGAAATAGATTAAAAAAATGAGATTTAGAAAGTTTATATGAAGTTTACAGTTCTAGTCTTTACATTAATTTTTTTTGTTTCGGGTTGTTTGAATAGTGAACCTCCTCCACCTCCTGGGCAACAAATAGAAAATTCAACTGATAAAAAAGAGGATATTTCGCAGGAAGCTAAAATTGAATTCGAAAACGATACTGGAATTGTCGTAAAAGATATAACAATTAAACCCAAAGGAACTTTAGGTGGTGATATTGTTTTCCTAGTCCAAAATGAATCTGACGAAGAATGTGGTTTAGTTATTCAAGTTGATATGTTATCCGATACAGATGAATTAATAGTCAGTGTGGGAGTTAATTCTCCAACACTAGTTGGGCCTGGAGAAGAAATGGAGATTAAAGGTTTATTTATAGGTAAAGGTGCTGTTAAAGCGGAAATCAAGAGTATTAATTGTGATAACATGTCATCACTTTGGTCGTAAATTGAATTTCTAATTTTGAATCAATTTTTTTTTAAAATGATTTTTGATAGAAAAATATTATTTTTTTTGTTCGGTTTAGGTTTAGTTGCTTTGTCAGGATGTTTGAATAGCGAACCTCCTCCACTTCCTGGGCAACAAATAGAAAATTCAACTAATAAAAAAGAAACGATATCTCAAGAAACTACAAATGAATTTGAAAATGACACTGGAGTTGAGGTAACAGAGATAATAATTAAACCCAAGGGTTCCCTAGGTGGTCAAGTAATCATTAATATTAAAAACACTTCTGATAAAGAATGTGGTGGTCTAATAATTAATGTTGACCTTCTCTCGGAAACAAAAAAAGTAATAGTTAGTCTAGGATTGAAAGCACCTAAATCAATCCCACCATCAGGAAAAGAAACTTTAAAAGAAGGATATATTGGTAAAGAAGCAAGTACAGCTGTTGTAACAGAACTTACATGTGATTATGACCCTTGGCAAAGTAGAGCCTGAAAAAAGTTCAATATATATAAATTAATATATATAAATTAATACTATTACTATTATTCGCTTTATTTCTTTTTTCTTGTACAAACAAAAAAAATAAATATTCAGCTTAGGCTGAGCATGAAACTGATATAACAATAAAAAGCTTAATTACTAACCAAAAATTTCCAGAAGGCGGAGAACTAATTTACCAGGCAAAAAATAATTCTCAAAATAAGTGTAATAGATTTACAGTCAATGTAAATTTACTTTCTAAAAACAAAGAAATAATCGGTGTTTTAGGAATATCAACTCCCAAAATAATGATCCCACTAGACTAGAAGAAATTAAAGGAAAGATACATAGGTAGAGATTTGGATGAAGTACATATTACTTCTATCGTATCCAATAACAAATATATGAAGCGATGGACATTATAATATATCAGATAAAAATTCCTTCCAAAAAAACTAAATTTTATTTAAAATTCATATTTGTTATGAACAGGTATAGCATTTACGAAATGCGTAAATACTATACATTATATGCTGATTTACGTAATCGAAAGCTCGCTTTTCAAAAAAAATTTATAAAAACTTTTTTAAAAGACCTTTTTTTGAAGTTATAAAAGAAAATTACTGTATAGTATAATTTCTCAAGAACCTAAACAACTTCGTTTGGGTTGAATAATTTAAAACCAGTGAATCTGGTTTAGGAAAAACGTATGAAACACTATATTAAACTTGGGTTGATAGCCTTTGGTTTGTTTGCAGTTTTTGCTTTTTCAGCTTGTAGTTCTGATGAGGAAACAACTACAACTGAAGCACCTGCACCTGCTGCTAAGGAAGCTCCTGCTAAGGAAGCCCCAAAGCCAACAGCAACATCAGCTCCAAAAAAGGAGGCTCCCGCTAAAGAGGAAGCACCTGCAAAAACGGTTACTCAAGACGTAGTCATAGGTGTCCCAGCGATTTGTCCACCGATATTTAACAACAGATTCCTAACAGGTTCCTGTTTTGAACGTGTACAAATGTGGGGTTTCACTGAGGGATTAACTTGGATGAAACACGCTCCTATACCTGTTCAGGTTGACGAAGATGTCCCAGAGAAAAGTATGGTAGAGTCATGGGAACATGATGATACTGCAAATACCCTAACTTGGACAATCAGGGAAGGTATTAAGTTCCATAACCCTGACTTTGGCACAGTCGATGCTGAAGACATTGCTTTCAGTTTTAATGAAGCAATGGCTGAAGGATCAACTTTCAACAGAGCAGGTCAACTTAGAGCTTGGATTGTATCAATTGAAGCAAAAGACGGTAAAGTCTTTATTCAATGTAAGGACACCGGTTGTCAGAAGGACTGGATCAGACAGCAGTCAAACTATAATGGTCAAACTGCATCAATCACAAGTAAAGATGCTTTTGATCAATTAGGAGAAGAGGCTTCTTTGGCTGATCTTGATAATATGACAGGTCCATTCCGTGCAACAAAATGGGTTGCAGGAAGCACTATTGAATCAGTTGGTGTAAAGGATCACTGGCGTCACCCTCCTCATCTTGACAGTATGACTTTCGTTGAAATTCCAGAAACATCTGTAAGGACAGCGGCTCTAGTCAATGGTGAAATTCACTTGTCAGATCTTCCTCCAAAATTTGTTGCAGAAGCAGTAGAGAAATCTGGTGGTTCAGCTCAACAAATTGGTGGTGGTAAAGGTCAAGGTTGGTTTGCTTCCGGTCAATTCTGGGCACAAACTGACTATCTAGGTGCTGCTGGTGAAGGTAACGACCCAGCTGCTAGGCCAGGATATATGCATGATGATGATCACCCATGGATAGGTGAATGGGGAAACGATGAGTCTATGGAAAGAGCTCACAAAATTCGAAAAGCTATGGGACACATGGTTGATGGAGAAAAACTAAATAATGCTATATTCGGTGGACTAGGTTCTGCCGCTCCTTTAGCTTATTTCGGATGGACTCCTGATATGCCTGAATGGAAAGACGAATGGTTCATAGACTACGATCCTGATAAAGCCCAAGCTTTATTGGATGAAGCTGGATACTCCGACTGTTTCACAGTTCCTTATTGGATACCACCTGACGTAACAGTTGTAATTGATCCTGAGTTTGCTGAAGCTGTAGCTCAGTTCTGGTCTGATGGCGGATGTAAGGTCGAAATTGAAAAGACAGCATATTCTGCTAGACGCCCAACTCTAGTATCAAGAGATCTTAACGTATTCTTCGCTTGGAACACTGCTGGAGCAGCTTCACCGAAAGATACAAACGGTGTTGGCCCTTGGGTTCCAAGAGCTGGAAGCTGGAATGGTGGATTCGAATTCCCAGATGAACTCGGAAAACTTCACCCTGTAATCGATGCTGAACCAGATTCAGATAAGAGACGTGCGTACAACGAACAAGTCACAGGATTTGTTGCTGATTGGCATATCTTTATAAGCAAGGTAGAATCAACTCCTTACTGGGCTTTGCACCCAACCGTTGCAGAGTGGAATCCTTACCAAGGTAACATACCTTACTTCGGTAACCCACAAACTATTAAAATGAAGGAATGATATTCCTGCATTTATAAAATAGTGTAAAAATTAAATATGAGAAAGGGACAGGAGATGCGGAATGCGGATCGGTCCCTTTCTCATATGTATCGAACATTCATTAATAAAAGAAAGAAAAAATAGTAGTTTTTTTTAATATCTATGCGAACGTTTATTATTAGAAGAGTTATTTACGGTCTAGCCGTAGTTTGGTTGGTAAGTTTCATCGTCTTTGGATTGTCCAGAGCTGCCGGAGATCCTAGGGATTTATACATAGATGAATATACAACAACAGAATCCTGGGAAGCTATGGGAAGAGAAATGGGACTGGACAAACCATTAATTGTCCAATATACGTTGTGGTTTGGAAATGCACTTACAGGAGATTTTGGAAGATCTATGTACCATAGGACATCTGCTAGAGCAGTTATTGGTGAAAGAATAAGACCTACATTGGAATTAACTTTAGGTGGTCTTTTTTTTGCTGTAATAACTGGATTCCCTCTAGGAGTCTTATCAGCTGTTAGGAGAGGTTCTGTGTGGGATTATATAGGTAGAACGTTTGCCTTATATGGTCAAGCACTACCAGCATTTTGGTTAGGAGTAATGTTAATACTAATTTTCTCAGTACAACTGAAGTGGCTTCCAACCTCACAAAGGGGAGATTGGACGCATTTTATCTTACCCGGGATAACTCTAGGATGGGGAGCATCTGCTGCTTTCGTAAGATTAGTACGATCATCAATGTTAGAAGTTCTAGATTCTGAGTTTGTAGTACTTGCAAGGGCTAAAGGAGTTGCGACCCGATGGATTGTTTGGAAACATGCATTTAGAAATGCTCTAATAGCTCCAATGACTTTTGCTGGTGTACTTTTAGCTGCATATCTTACCGGGACAGTAGTTACAGAAACTGTTTTTGCATGGCCAGGACTTGGACGTCTAGCGGTACAATCTGTATTTAATAATGACTTTCCTATTATGACAGGTGTAGTAATGATTTTCGCTGGTTTTTTTGTGATAGCAAATTTCATAGTAGATCTTCTTTATTCATGGGCTGATCCGAGGATAAGATTAGAATGAAACAATTACAATCCTCTTGGAAATTTGTAAGAGTATATCCTGTAGTTCCTCTAATACTAATAGGTTTATTGGTTTTTGCTGCTGTATTTGCAGAACTCATTACTACAAACAATGGTGAAGGTGGTGATCTTTTTTATAGAAATTTTCCTCCTTCTTGGTATGAAAATGGATCCACTTATTACATTCTGGGTGCTGATCCTTTAGGAAGAGACGTATTTGCTAGAGTAATATTTGGTGCAAGAATATCCTTAATGGTTGCAACGATAGTTCTTAGCTTGGGAGGATTAATAGGTACATTAATAGGGCTTATAGCTGGATATAAAGGTGGGCAAATCGACGAATTACTTATGAGATTTGTAGATTTGACCTTTGCAATTCCATTTATCCTTGTAGCACTTGTTGTAGTAATTGTCCTCGGTCAAAGTATGTCAGTCATTGTTCTTTTACTGATAATTTTCAGTTGGGGTGCATTTGCAAGACAAATCAGAGGTGAATCTTTAGCTTTAAAAGGAAGAGATTACGTTTCTATAGCCAGAATATCGGGCGCAAGCACACCGTATATTCTTTGGAAACATATTTTCCCCGGTGTAGTCAACACTTTATTTGTGATCGGCAGTCTTAGAGTCGGATCACTAATTCTTACTGAATCTGTATTAAGTTACTTAGGTGTAGGTGTACCACCCCCTACCCCCGCATGGGGTGCTATGGTTTCAGATGGTAGAGATTATATAGCTACAGCATGGTGGGTTACATTTTTTCCTGGTCTAGCTATTTTCCTCACCGTTATGGCGTTTAATTTTCTTGGAGATTGGCTAAGAGATTATCTTGATCCTAGGTTAAGACAATTAAGAGAATAATCTTCTATAATATTTTTTTGAAACCCTACCTTCAGTGTTAGATTTCATTAATAAGTTTAAGCACACAAAAAGAATAGGATGGGCGATAGAAAATCCATTAATGGGATTAGGTGCAATTTTTTTTGTTGTTGCGTCAATATTAGTGGTTTGGGAATTTTCTACAAAATATACTTCTAATAAAAAATATGTGACTGTAGATACTTTTTCATTAGATGAATCTATTACTAAAAATAATGTGACCTTACACATAAAAAGGATAACTTTCCAACCTAAATTCCATATACGATTAAGTGCTTACTCAGAAAAAAAATCAGAACCATACATTCTTATAGATGGTTATATTGAAAACAAAACCTCAAAAACGATAACTTATTTTTTTTATGATGACAATGGTATTGATGGAATAAAGTTAGAAAATATTAGCGGAGAATTTTTGAACACGCGAGCTAGATTTACAGGTAACAGATGTGAAGATAAAGGTATTCTAATAAAACCAAATAAGACTATCAAATTTAGCATCCCTATAAAAAATAACGATGATAATCAATGGGTAAAAAACAGCATCATGATGAATGAGATTTCATCCATTGATCTAAGTAATTTTTCTTTCACCGAATGTGGTTTAAGTAAAACTAACGAAAATTGGAACTATAAATTCACTTCGATTCCTTTAATAAATTTAGAAAAAAGAGATTATTATCCTTTCGGTACACCAACATTTAACGAAATTGGATTAAATGGAAGAAAGTATTGGGCAGATTGGATTGCAAGAACATATTAAGTGTATAATGAATCGAACTCATCTTGACATAAAAAATTTAAGGATAAAAATATGTTAACAGTTAAATTGCCTGGAGAAAAAGAAATATTATTTGAAGAAGAGGAAACCCCACAACCAACTGATGATCAAATTTTAATTGAAGTGAAATCTTCAGGATTATGCGGAAGCGATTTGAAGCCATATGCAATGGACAAAAAGGAAAGAGGAGAATTTGCTGATAGTAAAGGCAGACTTAATATTAGTGGACATGAACCCTGCGGAGTTGTAGCAGAAGTTGGTAAAAATATTGAAGGGATAAAAGTTGGAGAACGTATAATTGTTCACCACTATAGTGGATGTAGAAAATGTAAACATTGTGTCGCTGGATGGCCTCAACTATGTTTAAACGGAGAGAATAAAACTTACGGATTCTCTACAGATGGAGGAAACTCTGATTATATGATTGTGCTCCCTGAAATGTGCATACCTATGCCTGAAGAAATCACATTCGCTGAAGGTGCTGCGATTGCCTGTGGAACAGGAACAGCATTTCAAGCATTAAAAAGACTTAATGTAAATGGCTTGGATGTTTTAGCTGTTTTTGGACAAGGTCCTGTTGGATTGTCAGCTACTTTACTTGGAGCAGAAATGGGCGCAACTGTGATAGGAATTGACGTAGATGAAAAAAGATTAGAACTTGCAAAAAAACACGGAGCTACACACACGATCAATCCAAATAAAATTGATCCTGTTGAAGCTATAAAAGATCTAACTCATGGTGAAGGTGCTGATGCAGGATTTGAAGCCACCGCTATTGGACCTGTCAGAAGACAGATGGTTCAATCAACAAAAATTTGGGGAAGAGCATGTTTAGTTGGTGAAGGTGGAACAGTTACATTTGAACCATCTCCGGATATAATTCACAGACATTTAAACCTTATGGGATCATGGACATTTAGTACTCATGTTTTAAGCGAATTATCACAGTGGGTAGTTGATAGGAAAATTCCATTAAATAGTATTATCACCGATAAATATAAACTTTCTGAAGCAGAAGATGCATTCACAAAATTTGCTTCTGGAGGAACCGGTAAAGTTGTTTTTGAATGGTAATAGAAATTATTTGTAATTTGTAGATTATTAAGGAGTAATGATAAATTTTGAAAAATAATAGAGAGAGAAGATTTGTTTTATGTAACGATGGAGAATCATTAAGTGGACCCGCAGATGACGCCCCTATGACAAAGGAAAAATTTATCGAAGTTACTTTGGGACCTCTAAAAAACACTCAAATCGATACATTTTATTGGCAATTGGGGACTGATGTATTCCATGGCTCACCAACTCTCAGGTACTCAGATGTTTACAGTCATGATACTTCAGCCGCACCAATGTGGGGTGAAGACATGGAAATATTCAACTCTTCTACAGACTGGAGGATATACGAAAATACCAGATCATTAATTGAACAGGGAAACGATCCACCTAAAGTTCTTATCGAAGCCGGAAAAGACATGGGGCTTGAAGTATTCATTTCAACCAGGTTTAATGATGTCCATGACGGTATCACTGATACTAAAGTACCTTATTCTTCAAAAAAACGTGATAACCCTGACTGGTTGCTAGGACCAACCAGTAATCCTTCCAAAATTGAAAGATTGAAATCCTTTACAAGATTTGCTTATAATTTTGCTCTCCCAGAAGTACGAGAATACAAAATGGAGCTCGTTTATGAATCCATAGAAAAATATGACCTCGATGGCTGGGATTGGGATTTTTGTAGATTCCCTAGGTTTTTCCCCGAAGGAACCGAAGAAAAAAATATTGATCTTATTACTGAAATGATGCGGATGGTTAGATCAAAATTAGACGAAAAAGGAAAAAGAATAAATAGAAAACTCGCGCTCTCTGTAAGAGTCCCTCCTATCATAGATACATCCAAAAATTATGGGTTAGATGTAAAAACTTGGATAGACGAAGGTTTAGTTGATATTGTAGTTGCAGGTGTTACTCATGGAAATATGCATAGAGTTCCTGTAGAAGATTTAATCGAATATACAAAAAACACTCAAACAGAAGTTCTAGTTCAAAATCCTGGTTTGTTTTTTTTTACTAGACCGTATTCTTCCGAAATACTTTTCAATGAACCCAACGTCTTTACAGACGAAATGTGTCGAGCTTCAGCTGCAACATACTGGCAAGCGGGAATCGATGGAATTTATCTATGGAACAATCACCTAATCGAATGGGCTGCAAATGCTAATTACAATCGCGGTCCATGGAAAGAAGTGGCTGATCCAAATAAAATATCTAAACTAAATAAACATTATTTATTAGATTATGACCCTATAGTCATAATACCAAGGATGGGTGAATTGGGGCGAACTGTTCCAAAAGCACCATTACCAGCAAAACTTGATAAGGCTGGTGATAGCATAAATCTTAAAATGGATATAGCTGATGACCCCACTGATGATTCCATTAAGTCTGTTGTATTCAGAATACTAATTAACAATCTTACTTCATTAGATGTGTTGGAATATAAAATCAATGAAACAAAAATTGAGTATAATAAAAAACATATAAATTACAATCATTATTGGATTGATTTTGAATTGGATAGAAGAGTTTTAGTAAAAGGTTTTAATTCGATAGATATAAACACAATCAAAAGAAATAAAATGGTCAACAATTCACTAACTATCGAAAGTGTAGAATTGTTTGTAAACTACTAGAAAATAGTATTATCTTAAAGATACTGATCCATCATCACGTAAGTCTGTTTTCATATCAGGACTGGAAAGTTGGTATTGTTTTGCGCCAGTTTCGTTAAATTCAATACCTATCCCAGGACTATCAGGAATTTCAAAGAAACCATTCTTCAATGTGGAAATTTTATTAACTATTTTGGAATGAACAGGCTGATCTTCAATAATGTGTTCTTGTACTTCCCAATTAGGAACACATGCCCCTAACTGAACATGTGCCGCAGTTGCTATCGGTCCAGATGGAACCGCATGAGGTATAATACCTTGATGATGGGCTTCAGCTAACGCACAAATTTTCTTTAAATGTGTAAAGCCTCCTGCTAAACCTACATCTGGGCGTATGTAATGAACCCCAGCCTTTTCTACGTATTCTCTAAATTCCCAGATATTTAAATTCCTTTCTCCAGCTGCCATTGGTATATTAGATTTTTCAGATACTTCTCCAAAGGATAATACAGAATCTGGAGCAATAGGATCTTCAAAAAAATATGGCCTAATATGTTCAATTTCTTTAGCTAATACAATAGAATCACCTGGAGTCATATTCCTGTGAATTTCTACTCCTATATCACAATCCCACCCAACTGAATCTCTGATAGCTTGAAGTCTTTCAACTAAATCTTTTATTCTCTCTGAGTGACGCATTGTGGAGTGTCCATGTTGATAAAGGAAAACTTTTAGAGCAGTAAATCCTGAATTCTTAGCATCTAATGCATGTTTTGCGACTTCATCACTTGTACCTGTTCGTAAACACAACATTGCTCGAACTTTATTTCTCACTTTCCCTCCAAGAAGTTGCCAAACTGGGGTATCAAAATGTTTACCTTTAATATCCCATAAAGCCTGATCAATTGAACTTATCCCCCCAACAATTGATCCACCTCTCATAGATTTAGATCTATACATAAAATTCCAATGATGTTCTACATTTAATGGATCTTTTCCGATTAAATATTTTCTAAATGAAAGCACTACTTCTTTTGCAGCTCTTGGCCAACCAAAAAATGTAGACTCCCCTACTCCTATCAACCCGTTATCTGTGGTTATTTTTGTAATTAACCATGAATCCACAATAAAAGTTTCCAGGTTTTCAATTTTCATATTTCACCAATTTTCTTGATAACTACTAGAGATTTGAGTTTTAGCATCTCATTTATCTCACATATCTTATACAATATTGATAAAAATTGCTCTTAAAATAGGATTTAATATGTACACATTGTTTTTTTTTGATGATTGGCATCTACACAATAGAATTAATTTAGATAGAAAAATAGGAACCCCAAAATTTATTCCCGAATCAATTTTTAGAGATCCTATAGCTGACTCCGCATGGGGTTATCCTAGTGTCATTCAAGATCCAAATACTGATATTTGGAAATGTTACTATCAAGGTGAAACAAAAGAAAGTGAAAAGCATGTCCCTCTTTTAGCTGAAAGTGAAGATGGTGTTGAATGGACTATCCCAGATCTTACGGACAGGGTATCGTTAAAAAAAAGATTTGCCCCAAATCAACTTTTTGAAGCAGATGGTTTTAGTGAATGGTGTGGCGTATATGCCGACCCTAATGCAGAAAACACAGATGAATGGCTAAAAGCTTTTGTTAACTTTAGACCTGAGGAAAAACTGCGATTAGAAGGGAGATTAGGAACAAGTCCAGATGGAATGCAATGGAAAATCCACGATGATATACAGTGGCATCCTACTGGTGCTGACCCTGGAATGTTTATATTTTGGAACCCTTATAGAAAATCATATGTCTTATCGGTAAGGCCTGGTTTAGCTGATAGAAGGCAGGCTATTTCAGAAACAAAAGACTGGAAAACTTTTACTGAACCTTCTTTGATTTTACAGCCTGATGCACTTGATACACCATCTGCTCTATTTTATGGAATGCCTGTAATACAATATGATCAAATGTTTATAGCTTTGTTATGGGTATATCATACTGACCCAATTCTCAGATGGGATGATAAATTCAAAGGGTTATTGGAAATGAATGAAGGAGATGATATAGCTCGGATAATGGGAAAAATCGATTGCCAACTAGCATATAGCCTAAACGGATGGCATTTCCAACGAACATTGAGGGAACCGTTAATTGCAAATGGAGAACCTGGTGATCCTACTTCTGGTTGTGTTTATCCAACATCAATTGTTAACTATAAAGATAAAATAAGAATTTATTCGAGTGCTTCTGTTGGAGAACATGCTCAATTACGTTCAGATCCTGATACCAGGCAAGGTTCAATATTTATGCATGAATTAAGAAAAGATGGATTTATTTACCTCGAACCACCTGGAGGAACTGGAGAAATAAACACTAAGTGGATTCTTTGGAATTCTGGAGAACTATCTATTAATGCTTCTCTTCCTTATGGGGATGTTTTAGTGGAAATAATGGACGACAGAGGTGAAATTATCCCAGGTTATAGTTATGAAGATTCTATACCTTTTAGGGGAGATTCAGTAAATTGGGAACCTAAATGGTCAGGGAATAAAAATATGTCCCAACTTGCTGGTAAAGTCATAAAAATAGGTTTACGTATTTCTAATGGAAGACTTTATGCCGTTAGAGGAGATTATCAATTCCTCACAATTGCAGAATCAAGAAGATATATAGTATCAGGAGACCAACCAAAACCTAGACCTGGTTTCTAATAATCAAGCATGTAAAAGGATAAGCTAAATACCTTATAACGTTAACCATTTACATATTAAATCACTTGATCCTGAGAAATCTGTGAAATGGTGGGTAAGGGCATTTAATTTCAAGATTACAGATCATAAAGTTCGAGAAAATGGTGATCTTTTTTACTGGTGTGAATCTGAAAATGGTATTCCTATATATATTTCAGGTCCTAGAAAAGATCAATTTTTACCAAAAGGTGATTCAGGAGTTAAACAAGGCATTGAACATTTTGGAGTTGATGTTGAAGATTTAGATGATGAACTTGAAAGATTAAAAAAGTTGGGTGCCACTCTACTCGAAGGGCCGGTTAGTGGATCGGATGGAGTAAAGGCATGTTGGATTGGATGTCCAGACGATGTAAGGGTTGAATTAATACAATTCGCAAAAAAATAAAATGGACAGAAGAAGATTAGGTAAAACAGAACTATTTATAAGTCCATTAGGTATAGGTCTATCTGAAATAGGCAATAATCTTTCAAAAGATGATTTCAATCAAGCCAGTAAGGTTTTAAATTCTGCTCTGGACAATGGAATTAACTTCCTTGATACTGCTGCAAGATATGGGATCAGCGAGGAAACCATTGGAGAGGCTATATCTAATCGTAGAAATGAATATATATTAGCTACAAAAGCAAGTCCTCTCAAATCTGATGGTGATGACTGGAGTTATAACACTATTATTTCAAGTATTGAAAGATCATTAGTTAGAATGAAAACAGATTATATTGATCTTTTACAATTACACTCTCCTACGATTGAAATACTCGAAAGAGGCGAAATTATTAAAGCTCTTAAAGATTCAAAACAATCAGGAAAAGTACGATATATCGGCTACAGTGGAGATAATGAAAATGCGATTTGGGCTATTAAAAGCGGGGAATTTAATACTCTTCAAACAAGTTTTTCTATAGTTGACCAATCGGCAAGAAAAAGTTTGTTCCCATTAATAAAAAATAAGAATATGGGATTAATAGCTAAACGGCCAATTGGAAATGGGGTGTGGGGGAAGAAAATTGATCCAGATCCAATGCAACATTTACCTGGTTATACCAAGGAATATTTTAGAAGATGGAACATTTTAAATGCAGAAGGACTAACAGATGATATTTCTAATCCAATAAAATTGTGTTTAGGTTTTACGTTATATCATAATGAAGTCAATGTAGCAATTGTAGGATCTCAAAGACCAGATCATGTCACATCAAATGTTTCGATTATAAAAAATGAGTTGCCAATCTCTAATGAAATTATAAATAAATTATATGATCGCTGGGATTCCGTAGGAAATTCTTGGCCTCAACAAGGATAAATAAAAAGGGGAAATATACATGTCAAAAAGAGATATAAAATTAGGATATAGTACTTTTGCAATGCCTAAGATTGATGCTTTTAAAGCAATTTCTATGGTCAGTTCAATCGGTTACGATGCCATAGAGTTTTGTGTAATGGATCGACCAATTACTCCTACTGGAGACACTTGGAAAACAAATTTAAATGCATTAAGTAATTCATGGAAAGACGTGAGAAATTTAACTCAATCTGAAGGTTTAATCGCACCCGTGTTATTTGATCTATTTAGTGTTTGTGCTGAACCATCAAATAGAAAAGAAGCAATGGATAGAGTTAAACGAACCTGCGAACTTGCTGGAAACTTAAATTATAATAGAGAACACGGATTAATAGTTACTCAGTTAGGTACACCTGAACCGGAACTGAGTTGGGGCCTTTCGACCCTATTAATAAAACAAAAAGCACGTGTTGTTGATGGTCTCAATGAAGTGGGAGATATAGCGTCTCAATTTAATGTCGTTATTGGTATAGAAGCTCATATCAATCAATTAATTGACACACCTGAAAAAGTAGTTTGGGCAATTACAGAAGCAAATCATGACAATATAAAAGTGGATTTTGATATAAGCCATTTTGTTTGCCAAGGAATAGACTTACAACATTCTGTGGATTTATGCGGACCACACACTGCTCTCATACATGTTAAAGACGGTTACATGCTTGATGACCCTACTATAGAACCTGTAAATAATAACAATGTAGTTTTTCAATTACCTGGTGAAGGTAATCTAAATCTAACCGAATATCTGGATTCACTTACTGAAGCCAATTTAACACATTTACCAGTTTTCGCTGAAGTTAGTATGCAATTATCAAGAACAGCAAATTACGACGAATTGAAAACTGCTACTGATTGTTACAATTATCTTAGTAAAGCATGATATACATTTAAAGTGCAGCGCCTCCATCAACAGTAATCATTGAACCTGTAATCATGGAAGCATTCCCAGAAGCAGCAAATAAAAATGCTTGAGCTAAATCATCAGGAACCATCAGCCTTCCTAATGGTGTGCCATCTTTTCTTTTATTGAAATTTTCAGGGTTATCTATACTGGTATCCCAACCATTTGGACTGTGTGGATTGTTTTCCCTAAGAAATGGTGTATCTACATGACCCGGAGAGATAATAACTGAACGAATATTATACTTAGCGAAGGATGCTGCTGCAGAACGATTAATTCCTAACATCCCCATTTTTTGTGCCGCATAACCTGGACTACCTCCACCTGGCCTAATTGAAGCAAGTGAACCCATATTAAGAATGACTCCATTTCCTGCTTTTTTCATTGAAGGTACTACAGCTTTAATTCCCAAAAAAGAACCAGTTAGACCAACTTCAATGATTTGATTCCACATTTCCAGAGTTTGTTCTTCGAATGAAACCCTGAAATTGGCACCAGCATTATTACATAGAATATTTATTGGTCCAAATTCATTTTCGACTTTTTTTACCAATTGAGCCCATTCAGATTCATCTCGAACATCTAATTGATAAGGCAAAGCTTTACCACCGTTTTTGATTATCAAATTAGAGCGATCTTCAGCTTTTTCTAAATTAACATCCGCTACACAAACCGAAGCATCTTCTGAAGCAAACAAGGAACTTTGAGCACCTCCCATTGCTCCTCCACCTCCAGTTATAACAGCAATTTTTCCTGACAGTAAACCAGACATTATTATCTCCTTTATCTTAATGCTATTGATCCATCATTTCGTCTTGAAGTTTCTCCATCTCCAACTTCATAAGGATATTTTTTGAATTCTTCTTCAACTATATCTGTTCCTAAACCTGGTTCTTCTGAAGGTATAAAATATCCATCTTGAATTTTAGCTATATTAGTAACTAATTTCTCTTTAAAAGTACCATGCTCTGGAGCAAACTCATTCATATCCCAATTAGGAACTGCCGTGGCTAAATGAACACAAGCTAAATTAACTATAGGGCCAAGAAAATGATGAGGTAAAATGCCTTGATGATAACTTTCAGCAATAGCCGCAAATTTTTTCACATGACTAAAACCACCTGCTAAACCTATATCAGGCTTAATATACCTTACACCTGGAATCGCAGAATATTCTTTAAATTCCCACATTGTGTTGTTTCGTTCACCGACCGCCAATGGTATAGAAATTCTCTCAGCAATACTTGCCATAGAATCTACAGAATCTGGCGCAATAGGATCTTCAATAAAGTAAGGTAAAAATTTTTCTATATTCTTTGAAAATGTTATAGCTTCTCCTGGAACCATATTACGATGAATTTCTATACCAATATCAAAATCCCAACCTACTGCCTCCCTAACTGCTTCAACAATTTTAGTATTTTCCCTAATAAGATCTCCATAAGACAAATTTGCCCAATTTTGAGGAAAAGGAGTCATTTTAAGAGCAGTATAACCATCCGCTTTTGCTTTTTTAGCTGCCAGAGCAAATTCTTCCGCATTTCCTGTAGGTCCATATTTACCTCCCAAAAGAACTATCGCTCTAACTTTCTCCCTATATTTACCACCAAGTAAATCCCAAACAGGAACCCCAAGTCTTTTCCCTTTAATATCCCATAATGCAATATCTATAGCGCTAATTACAGCGGTCAAAGCTGGACTCCGGAAACTAAACTTTCTGTAAATAGTATTCCAAATACGCTCAGTATCTCTCGAGTCAAATCCTTTTAAATCATCATCTAATCTTTTAGCTATTACTTGAGTAGCATCAGCAAAACTCCAAAAATTTCCTTCTCCTACTCCGTATGTTCCATCCTCACAAGTTACTCTAACTACTAACCATTTTGAAACAACCCAAGATTCAATTTTCTCTATCTTCATTTTTTATCCTTACTAATCATTATAATTGACTTAATCTATAATCTAAACGATTCGTTAACCCATCTCCTAAAAAGTCATTCAAATACAATCTATTCAGATTTCTCCTTTGTGATAGCCTCTATCATTGCTTGAATGTAACCATTAGCAAATGCTCTACCTCTATGTCCCCAATGAGTATCCTGAAAAGTTTGAGGAACGTGATCATCTATAAAAAAACTATCATATCCGGCCTCAAAATAGGTTTTCATTGCCTTATACATATCTACATGACCTGTATTAATAAATTCCTCGTGAAAATCTTCAGGATCAGGTTTAGAAACATTCCTAAAATGTACATATAATATTTTATCTCTTCTACACATTTCATCAATAAAATCATAAATTCCATCATTCGCAGAATCTTTCATTTCAGATATAGTCCCTTGACAAAATTCTATAGCATTACTAGGTGAATCCACAATTGATAATAATCGCCTATAAGAATCGTATGATCTGAATAACTGAGGAATTCCTCCTAATTTTTTTACTGGAGGGTCACATGGATGTATACCTAGCCTTATACCTTCTTCCTCAGCAATGGGAGTAATGATTTTTATCCAATATTCAAGATTATTCCACATTTCTTCATCGCTATATTCCCTTTCATGAGTAAGAGGAAGTTTCTTTGCTTCAGAATAATTAAATGCGGTTGCTATAGCACCTCCTCTTATGATTGCAGGGGTAGTTCTCCAAACATGAGAGGGCATCCAATTGTATCCAAAAATAGGAATCCCAGCTCGTGCAATATTTCTAACGGTATAGATCATATTATCTATCTGTTCATCGCGACGTGGACCGTTAAGCATAATATGATCATAAAAATTTGTTGGAACATTCTCCAAAGCTGAAAGTTTCATATTAGTTCCTCCTAAACGTAACTCTACTGCTTCTCTAAGTTTTACCAAATCATAGAGTTCCCATTTTCCTCCAACTGCAGGAAGTTTTGGTGTATTCAATAGAATATCAGTAACACCATACTGAAGAGCAAAGCGTAAATATTCAGGTATAGCTTCACTAAATTGTCCAAAACCTGCTCTCATTTTTCCTACCTTATAAACTGAATAAATAATAAAAGTATCATAGAATATATATCAGTAAAATACTTAAGTTACAAGAAATAATCTTATGAATGCACTAATTGATTGTCATACACACATACATCAATACAATGAAAATGAACATAAAGAAATCATTAAACGTGCCTTGTCTGCAAAAGTAAAAATCATAGTTTCAGCAGGAACAAATATTAATGATTCTAAAAAAGCTTTATTAGTTTCAGAAAGAAATGAAAATGTTTTTGCTGGTATAGGAATTCATCCAACTGAATTAAAAAAGTTTGAAAAAGACGAATTAAATAATTTAACAAAATTTTCTAATCATAATAAAGTGATATGCATAAGTGAAATTGGCCTAGATTTTCAAAATGATAAAACTGATAAAAATCTGCAAATAAAAGCTTTTATCAGTCAAATAGATATCGCAAATAAAAATAATTTACCAGTAATTTTTCATATTAGAGAAAAAAATGATTCATTTGATGGATGGGATGCGAGAAAAATTGGAATTGAAATACTTAAAGAAAATTTAATGGTAAAAGGGGTAGCACATTATTTTCAGGGAGATTGGAAATATGCTAAAAAATTAATAGATCTAGGTATATATATTTCTTTCGCAAAACCTATTATCAGAATTAAAGAACTTGAAGAAATTGTCAAAAAAATCCCTAATGACATGTTTGTAGTAGAAACAGACTCATATCCCCAAACTTTCAAAAAAAATAGAAATAAATGGACCGAACCCTATCACTTACAACAAATAATCAAAAGAATCAGTCAACTAAGAAAAACAAACATAGAAAAAATTTCCGAATCTAGTAGAAGAAATTCAATGGAAATTTTCAATAATCATAAAAACCAACTAGAAAAAATTCTTTATAAATAAAAAAAACTCCTATTTTGAGCGGATTAATTCAGATTCTATATGACGAAAATCTTTCTGAGATATTATATGTAACATCCCAAAAAATGCCATCTCCCACATTTCGGGGGGCCATCTTTTTACATATTCCATTGATGGAGCTAAATATTTAGCATCAATACCTTCATCAACTACAATATTGGATTCTAAATTAACTCTATATATAAATTTTTCATCAGGATTATGGTGAACCCAAATTTTAGAATCATCTTCAAAAGAATCAGATAATACAGTGGCAGTAGCAAAAAATGATCTCGACTCTTTTACATAATAAAGTACTCGATCATTCTTAATCATTCTTTGAGCTTTCTTTCGATTAGGAAAATCTATACCCTGTATATCAAAGTTTTTTTCTTTTGTTATCTTGAAATTATCTGATTCAGTAACAATCATCCAATAAGTATTGTTATTTGCCATTTAGTTTCCTTTATACCAAAAATATATTAGCAAAATTATTACATTTATCTATTGCTCAGATCTTGATTGAGTTTTACTTCTAATATATATAGCAATAGAATTCATAGATAACAGAACAATTAATAAAACTATAATACCAGCAGAAGCTATACTTCTAAATTCATGCTGGGGTTGAGAAGCCCAACTAAAAATTTGTAAAGGTAATACCGTAAATCTATCCAATGGACTAGTAGGAATATACGTAAGGAAAATCAACGCACTAATAACCAAGATAGGAGCAGATTCACCAACTGCCCGCGAAAGTGCTAATATAATTCCACTCATCACACTCGGCATTGCCTGTGGAATCACAACCGTTTTTACTACTTGCCAACGTGTGGCCCCCATAGCAAAAGCTGCATCTCTATAGCCAGACGGGACAGCTCTTATAGCTTCTTGTGAAGCAATTATAACTATGGGTAAAACTAGTAGTGTCATTGTCAAGGAACCCGCTATTATAGCTCTTTGTCCATCCAACATTAACTGCACAAAAATGGCTAATCCTAATAAACCATAAATCACGGAAGGCACACCTGCTAAATTTGAAATGTTCAAATTTAACAATCTATTAAAAATATTATCTGCTGCAAATTCTTCTAAATATATAGCAGTACCTAACCCAACTGGGATAACCATAATTGCAGTTAACCCAACAACCCACAAGGTACCCATCAATGGAGCTAATATACCTGACTGACCAGGAAATCTAGAAGCATAATTTGTAAGAAAATCAAGGTTTACCCAACTATATCCATCTAAAAAAACATCAATTAGTAGTATTGCTAATCCTATAACTCCAATCATTGTACAGAAAACAAACAAGCTGTAAAAAAAATTGTCTCTAATGGTCCTATAATTCGTGTTTCTATTTCTGTTTATTTTATGATTCATTTAATTTTTCAATCGTATACTTGTCTATATCTACTTATAACCCATCTTCCAAGTATATTCATCAAAAGTGTTATCAAAAACAATAACAATCCCACTGCGAATAACGTTTGATACTCTATAGAACCATGTGGAGCTTCACCAAGAGCTATATTTACGATGTATCCTGTCATTGCTTGTATACTTTCGATAGGATTGAAAGTTAAATTTGGTGTTGCACCAGCTGCTAAAGTAACAATCATAGTCTCGCCAATCGCTCTTGACAATGCCAAAATAAAAGATGCAACTATACCTGAAAGTGCTGCAGGAACCACTACTTTCGTGGAAACTTCAAATCTTGTAGCACCCATAGAATATGCAGCGTCTCTCAAAGATTTTGGAACAGACATCATGGCATCTTCACTTAATGTAGAAACCATAGGCATAATCATTAATCCCATTACAAGCCCAGCACTCAATGCATTAAAAACACCAAAAAAACCAAAGACAGTTTCTAATTCAAAATAATTGTATACTGTACGTAAAAAAGGAGTTATCAAAGTTAAAGCGAAATATCCATAAACTACAGTAGGGATCCCAGCTAAAATTTCTAAAACTGGTTTCAATATTTTCCTTAATTTTTCTGGAGCATATTCAGATAAAAAAATAGCTGTACATAATCCTAATGCTAAAGCTATTATCCCAGCTATAAAAGCTACCAACAATGTCCCAACTACAAGTGGTAAAACACCAAAACTTGGCATTGGTGGGTCACAGGTTGCACAATTGAATAATGGTGTCCAATTAATACCTGTAAGAAATTCCATTACAGAAACAGGGGTTTCACGATTTTCAGGTGTTTCGACAAAGAAAGCTAAACTTTCTTTTAGTAGAACATAAACTATACCTATTGTTGTCAAAATTGAAATAAGAGTTATTATTCGCAACAACCATACAATTACCACTTCTTCTATCTTGTTTATCCCTCTCGTCGTTTTTTCTGATCTTTTATTCATTTGATAATTTCTACTAAACATTAAAATAAAAAACACTTTATGACTTTATACCAAATCTCTTAACGTAAAGTTAAAGATATTTTTTTAAGATAAAAGTGCTATTTAATTTTTTCTTTGCCTTCGTTATACATACCTTCTGTAAGAGCGACGTAACCAACTTCTTCAGCATACTTAGCTCCGTTAGTTAAATAGTAATTAACAAATTCTTTTACATGAGGTCTGTTTAAGTGTGCTTTGTTCAAATATATAAATAACGGTCGTGAAAGAGGAGAATAACTACCATCATTAATTGTAGTTGAATCAGGAGTAATACAACCTGTCCCACCATCAATAGCAACAAGCTTCAAATTATCAGCATTTGGAAGGTAGTACGCGTATCCAAAGTATCCTAAAGAGCCTTTATCGCCTGACACACCTTGAACAAGTACATTATCATCTTCTGATGGTGTGTAATCTGCTCTAGATGCACCTTCTTCTCCATTGATCACATCTGTGAAATAATCAAATGTTCCTGAGTCAGTTCCTGGACCATATAATCTCAAAGGTTGATCAGGAAAACCACTTCGTATTTCAGACCAGTTACTGAGCTTACTATGAGGATCCCAAATTTTATTTAACTCTTCCGTTGTTAAACAATCTACCCAATCATTCGCAGGATTTACAATTACTGACAAACCATCATATGCAATAGCAAGTTCAATAAATTCAATTCCATTATCCGCAGCCTCTGTAACTTCTTTATCCTTGATAGGCCTAGAGGCGTTAGAAATTGAAGTTTCTCCAACAGTGAAACGTTTCATACCCCCACCTGTACCAGATACCCCTACTGGAACCTGAATATTAGGATGAATTTTTCGGAATTCTTCAGCAACCGCGACAGTTATTGGGTAAACCGTAGATGATCCATCTATCTCTAAAGTACCTTTTAAACTCAGTACTGCTTTATCAATCTTTTCAACCTCAACGGTTTTAGTTTCAGTACAAGCCAAAGAAACTATCATTAAAATAACAAAAAGGAAAAAGGTCCTAATATCCCTATCATAAATATTAATCCTCAAGATCTGTGCCTCCTTATGAGTTTCAGGGAGAAACGTTAAGTATTTCTAAATAAAATTTTAGGTTATTTATGATCTTCTAACTTTGATATTAACTAAATGTTAATTTATCTGAAAATTTTGTTAAAGTTATAGTAAATTCCGTTCCAATATTCTCTTGACTTTTAACAGTTATTTCCCCACCGTGCAAGCCGACAATATGATTTGAAATCGATAATCCGAGACCCGTACCGGGTTCTGATCTGGAAGAATCAATCTTAAAAAAACGTTCAAAAATATGAGGTAGACTTTCTTGAGAAATTCCAGAGCCATTATCCAGAATTTTAAATTCAATAGTTTTTTCTTTTTCAATACATGATAAAACTATTTCTCCACCTTCATCGGTCCAATTAATAGCATTATTAATCATATTAGCCAAAACTTGATCAAATTTATCAGTATCTACATTAACCAAAGAATTAACATTTTTACTATTTGGATCCAAATATAGTTCAATTTTATTATTTGAACAAATTTGAAAAAATCTATCGAACGAATTATTAATTATATGAAAAGGGCTAATCTTAATCAGGTTTAATTCAATATCTCCAGATTCTAAACGGGTTAATTCCATCAATTCTGTAACTAAATCTTCTAATCTTTGAGCATCATTGAAAATTAATTTTAAAAATTTTCTTGAAAAATTTTGATCCGATATCGCTCCCATTTGTAAGGTCTCAGCAGAAGATTTAATTGCAGCTATCGGGGTTCTTAATTCATGTGAAGCATTTGATATAAATTCTCTCCGTGTAATATTTAATCTTTTTAATGCGGTAAGATCAGACAACAAAACAATGATTTCTCTTTTTGAAAAAATCCCTTCGTTATCTACATCATTAATGCAATTAAATAATACTGAAGTAGAAACTAAAATAGATGTCCCAGAATCCACAAGATCAAATTCTGAAGTCATTGGCTTTCCCGTTAAAAAAGTTTTCTCAATAATTTCATTTAGTTCTGGATTGTTATTTAATGTTGAAATTGGGTTAGAAAAAATATCAAATCTTTCTTGATCTATACCTAAAATTTTTATTGCTACAGGATTGATATAATCTAAGAAGTTATCTTGATTAATTACAATAATACCCTCTTGTATTCCATCTAAAATTGCATTTAATTTTTTAGATTGTTGTTTTTCAATTATGAATTGCTTGGAAAGTTGATCAGACAAATTATTCACTGCTCTAGTAACGTTATAAATCTCTTTCGGACCTCTATCAACTATCCTATAGTCAGGCTTTTTTTCAGTAATTAATATATCTTCACCAATTTTTTTAAAATCATCTACAGCCTTATACGCAATAAATAAAGTAGAAAGAAAAGTTAATAGAACAAAAAATATCCCAACAAAATTATTTATAAATAAAAATGAAAAAGTAATTAAAAACAAAACAGAAAATGAAGATAAAAGTATTCTCCATTTCAAATTTAATTTCTCTAAAAACAAAACTACACTTCCGAATGAAATCTATATCCTACTCCCCTAATTGTTTGAAGAAGAATAGGATTAGAAGGATCTTTTTCTATTTTTCGTCGCAACCATCTCACATGAACATCAATAGTACGTGTATCACCAGCATACTCATATCCCCAAACTTGTTGAAGTAATTGATCTCTAGTAAAAACTCTGCTCGGATTTGACGCCATATGTAAAAGTAAATCATATTCACGGGGTCTTAAAGAAATATCTTGATTATTTAGTGTAATTTTTCTTGATAGCTTATCAATAATTAAGTTACCGGTATTTATTATTTCATCAGAATAATTTTCTCTTGCAATTTTAATCATTTCCGTCCTTCTAATATTGGCACCAACACGAGCAATTAATTCTCTAGTACTAAAAGGTTTTGTAACATAATCATCTGCCCCAACTTCCAAACCTACCACCCTATCAACTTCAGTGTCCTTAGCCGTAAGGATTATGACAGGAGTAAAAATTCCTTCTTTACGAATAGTTCTACAAATTTCAATCCCATTAATTAAAGGTAACATTAGGTCCAATATGATCACATCTGATTGCCATCTTAGTGCTGAATCCAAGCCTTCTTTACCATTTTTTTCCAACTTGACTTCATATCCTTCAGATAAAAAGTTATATTTAATAACTTCTCCCAAACTATTATCATCCTCAACAACAAGAAGTCGTTTCCTATTATCAGGTTCATCATAATTATTCAAATATAAATCCTATCCAAGTAATATCTATAAAGTATAAATTTTTATTTGCCAATTGTTAAATTTTATTAACTAAATTAAATTCCCCATTTATTCGAAACATATTCCTCAACAATAGTTATAAATTGTTTGGCAATATCATTCCCATTCAAAAATTTCTCTCTTTTACCATCAATATATACAGGAGCCCTTGGCATTTCCCCAGATCCAGGGAGAGAAATACCTACATTTGCGGCCTTAGATTCTCCTGGTCCATTAACCACACATCCCATCACAGCAACATTTAATTCTTCTGATCCGGGAAATTCCTTTTCCCATCTAGGACGACTAATTTCCAAGAATCCTTCTATATCTGAAGCTAATTCTCTAAAATATGTAGAGGTTGTTCGACCACAACCAGGACAAGCAGTAACTGAAGGGCGAAATTTCCTCAAACCAATTGACTGTAAAATATCTTGACATAATTTTACTTCTAGTGTCCTATCGTCACCAACCTTTGGTGTAAGGCTAGCTCTTATAGTATCTCCAATACCTTCGTATAAAAGTATAGATAAAGCAGATGTAGTTGCTACGATACCTTTTTGTCCCATACCTGCTTCAGTTAATCCGAGATGTAAAGGAACGTCACATTTCTTAGATAATTCCCTGTAAACATTAACCATTTGATTTAATCTAGAAACTTTACAAGAAATAATGATTTTATCTTCAGGCAAACCTATATTTATAGCAGCATCTAAACTTAATAATGCACTATCAATCAACGCAAGATTTTCTACCTCTTCAGAAGATTTAGGTGTTTTCAAAAGTGAATTTTTATCCATTTTTTTGGAAAGTACATCTTGATCTAAACTACCAGCATTAACACCTATCCTAATAGTTTTATTATATTCTTTTGCTAAATTAACAAAACTTGAAAAATTTTCATCATGTTTTACTCCACGCCCTACATTCCCTGGATTAATACGTAACTTATCTAAAGATTTAATTAAAGATGGATTATCATTTAACAACCTATGTCCAATAAAATGGAAATCCCCAACTAGAGGAATATTGTAACCAAGATCATTTATCCTAGATTTGATCTCATAAACAGATTTTGCGGCCCTATCATTATTTACTGTAAGTCTAACAATCTCACTACCGGCTTTTGCTAATAAAATAATTTGTTCAGTAGTTTTTAGGATGTTTACCGTATCTGTATCAGTCATAGATTGGACTACAATGGGAGCATTCCCACCAATTTTCACATCGCCAACTAAAACTTGTTTAGTATATTTTCTTTTTGTGAAATTAAAATCAGTCATACTTTTTTTAACTAATTCAGCTTATTTAGGAAAAAGATCTCCAGATAATATTCTAATTATATCCTGAATAGAGATCAAAATTATTAACCCTATTAATAATGTAAAACCAATGGAATGAATTAATGCTTCCTTGGTGTGTGAAATACGTTTACCGTTACGTAAAATTTCAATTATAACAAAAAATATTCTCCCCCCATCTAAAGCTGGAATTGGCAACAAATTGATAATTCCAAGAGACAAACTAATTGCCGCCGTAATATAAAGCAATGAAACTATTTTTGTATTAATCTCAATATTTGATACTGCTATATTACCAGTTATTTGGCTTATTCCAATTGGACCAACAGTTGCTGGTCCTTGAAATTGAGGGTTAGTGCTTCCAATTATTGATGATTTTATAGAATTTTTAGTTATGAAAAACATATCTAAAATCTCTCGCCATCCATCAAGTATTGATCTCAAAACATTTTTAGAACTAATTGTTTCAATTTGATTAATCATTCCTATTTGAACACCAATAGCACCTTCTTGAATAAAATTATTTGTTCCTAAATTAGAATTATGTTTACGAGCTTCGACCATAGAAATTGATTCAGGTTCTTCACCATTTTCAGAAATGTATATTTCGTCACCAATAGAAGAAATTTTCCCAATTTGTTTTAATTTTGAAATTGAAATTTCTTCGATCGAGTCCCCAACATTATTAACCACTAATAATTTATTATTAATTCCTATATTAGGGTCAATTATTCTTGCATCGGATAAAGAAATTTCTGTGTATATATCACTTGGATTCAGTACTACTTTACGTCTAGGAGGTTTCCATCTAGGAATTATTTTTATCTCGTCTTCTGAACCAGAATATTCAAACAATTTTTGATCAGGTCTAGGAAAAGGATTTGGAATAGATCTATTTAATCCCATATCTATACTTTCTCCTAAATTAGAACTTATCATAAGTTGGAGTTCTTGTATTTCGTCGATTTTTTTCCCTTCAATTGAAGTAATAATATCCCCTTTTTTTATTCCTGCATCAAATGCCGGACTATTCGGAAAAACATTATTTACAATTACTTGCCCAGTAATTGTTTTCTGAGGAATCAACCCTATGAAAGGAAATATAATTAATGGAATGATTAAGTTGATTAAAGCACCAGAAGCCATAACTATTAATCTTTGCCAATGAGGTTTACTACCTAGTGATCCAATAACATTTGAGGATTCTTCACCAACCATCTTGACAAATCCACCAAGAGGCAATAAGTTAACAGACCATAACATTTCTGATACTGTCACTTCATTTTTTGAAATATCTCTAAGTTTTCCAACTATTATTGATCCTTGTGATGCCAAAGCAAAATCTTGTGTCTGAGCATTTTTCACAGAAGTAGCCACAATTTGACCAGATTCATAACTAACATTCAATGCAATAATTTTTCCAAAATAATTTTCATGTTTTATATCCGTTTTAATCTGGTTTGAAATTTTTATATGGGTTTTTCCTGTCCAAAAACTTACAAGTTTAGGTGGGAATCCTATTCCAAACTCAAGAATTTTAACTCTGAATAACTTAGCAGTTAAAAAATGTCCCAACTCATGAAAAAGAACTAAAGGAATTAGAATTAATAAAAAAGTTATAATACTTAAAATAAATACGTTACTAAACATTTAAAAGTACCTTATATCTGATTTAAAACAGATTGCTTCCCATATTCAAGGGATTGTAGAATTTCATCTAAATTAGGATTCATAATCTGTGAATGATTTGATAAAGAATATTTTATCAGGTCATAAATCTCAGTAAATTTAATTTTGCCTTCAATAAATGCTGAAACTGCTACTTCATCAGCTCCTACAAGTACTGAATTATATGTTCCTCCTTTTTTAGCATACTCCATTGCCAAGTCAAAACAAGGATAATCACCTTGATGATATTCGTCGAATGTCAACTCTTTATATTTTAGAGGGTTAAACCATTCCAAAAAATTATTGTCTAATCTTCTTGGATATGCCATAGCATAATGAATTGGATGGTGCATATCTGGATTACCTATTTGCGCTTTTATAGATCCATCAATAAATTCAACCATCGAGTGAATTACACTTTGAGGATGTATTAATACCTCTATTGATTCATACATAGAATCAAATAACCATTTAGTTTCAATAACTTCAAATGCCTTATTCATTAATGTAGCAGAATCTATAGTAATTTTTTCTCCCATTTTCCAAGTAGGATGACGTAAAGCTTCTTCAGGTTTCACAGACAAAAGACCATCCCATTTTAGACCTCTAAAAGCTCCTCCGGAAGCAGTAATAAAAATCCTACGAGGTATAGTGTTTTCACCTTCAATACATTGCCAAATAGCTGAAGGTTCACTATCAATCGGTAAAATTTTTCCTCCAAATTTTTTAGATAAATCTACAATCAATTTACCTGCCATTATTAAGGGTTCTTTATTAGCTAATGCAACATTGATACCATTTTTAAGTGCTTTCATAGTGGGAATTAATCCAGGGCTTCCTGAAATACAATTAACTACTAAATCTACATCATCAACAACCACTATTTCATCTAAATTCACAACTTCACCATCTGCAATTTTCTTAATTTTATCTACCGAATGGGAAGAAAGGTATTTTGGAGAAAATTCTTGAATTTGCTCTTCAAAAAGTTTTAAATTAGAATAATTCGACAAGCCTAAAATTTTAAAATTATTTCGATAGTTTCTTACAACATCTAACACTTGACGGCCAACAGAACCAGTAGAGCCTAATAAAATTATATTTTTCATATACTAAATTATCCTGAAATTAAATAAAACATTAGCACATTAGGTACCATACTGTCTAATCTATCTAAAACTCCACCATGACCTAAAAGAATCTTACTAGAATTTTTAATATTAGATCTTCTTTTAATAAACGATTCAAACAAATCTCCAGCTACAGCAGTAATAGGAATTAATATTACTACCAAAAAAAATTGCAATGTACTTAATGATAAATGAAAATATTTAAGAAAAAATATAGAATAAACAACACCAGAAACAACTCCTCCAATAACGCCTTCTACACTTTTTTTCTTACTCAAAAAAGCAGGTAATTTATGTCGACCCAAAAAATTACCTACGAAATATGAACCTGTATCGGTAATCCAAATAATAGTCAATAAAAATAATAAATGCCAATGACCTTGGTCATTAGACAAAATATATGGAATCAATCCTAAACAAAACCCAAAAAAGACAATATAAATCCAAAAGAACCAATCGATATGAAAAAACAATTTTGTAAGTTGAAAAATCTTTAATAGTAAAAATATTGCTACGAAGAATCCTAAAATAACATTAAAATATAATGAATTAGCATAATCCAAATAAATTATAGAAATTGAAAAAATAATTGGAAAATTAATTGCAATAAAAACAACTAATAAAACAATTTTATTGTTTTTCAAATTGGACATATTGTAAAATTCCCAACTTGCAATAATCATAAATAAAATTAACAATATATAAAAGATCATTTGACTGAGAAATATTGCTGCAATTACCAAAGGTATTAAAATTATCGAAATCAGTATTCTTGTTAAAAAATTGTCGAAATTCATTTTCAGATTATCTTCTACCGAATCTACGTTGTCTTTGTCCATAATCTACTATAGCTTCATTTATCTCTTTAGATCCAAAATCAGGCCAGAGAACAGGCGTTGAAAAAAATTCTGAATATGCTGATTGCCATATTAGAAAATTACTAATTCTAAATTCTCCGCCAGTCCTTATCACTAAATCTGGATAAGGTAGTTCTGGTACATATAAATATTTTGAAAATAATTCCAGATTGATTTTTTCTACATTAATTTCATCTAAAATAATTTTTTTTACTGCATTAATAATTTCTTGCCTTCCACCATAATTGAAAGCAACACATAAAGTTAAACCAGAGTTATTCTTTGTATCTTCTACTGCATCTAATATATCGGACCGTAAAGTATTTGATAAATTATTAAGCTCTCCAGCATGTGTGAGTTTAATGTTTTCTTCAGAAATAGCTTTTACTTCATCCTTAATAACAGATGCAGCTAATTCCATTAAAGCTTGAACTTCAGATTTTGGTCTTCCCCAATTTTCTGTAGAAAAAGCATATACTGTAACAAATTTAACACCTATAGAAGATAATTCAGATATTACTGGTCTTATATTCTTGTATCCTGCAATATGCCCTTCAGATACGTCAAAATGATTCTTGGTAGCCCATCGCCCATTACCATCCATTATGATTGAAATATGTTTCGGAATATCTTCCAATGAGATTTTACTCCTGTTAATATTTTTTGAACCAATTCATACTTGCATTATCTCTTTTTCCTTATTATTCAATTCTTTTTCGATATTATCTATAAACTCAGTAGTAAGTTGTTCTAAAGATGACTGAGCTCTTCTACATTCATCCTGAGAAGATGTTCCTGATTTTTCATCATTTCTGATAGACTCTTGAGCAGTTCTTCTAATATTTCTTATAGTTATTTTTGATTCTTCAGATCTTGATTTCACCATACGCACAATTTCTTTTCGCGTTTCTTCAGTTAAAGGAGGAATATTCAATCGGATTATCTCTCCATCAATGTTAGGTGAAATATTTAAATCAGAAGATTGAATAGACTTGGCAATACTTTCGATAGAATTTTTATCCCAGGGTTGAATAATTATCATTCGAGAATCCCCTAGATTGATTTGCGCAAGTTGATTTAATGGCATTTCGGAACCATAATAATCTACTTTCATTGATTCAACCAATCCAGTAGATGCTCTTCCAGTCCTAACACCTTTCAAATTACTTTTGTAAGATGTAAGTGAAGCTTTCATCTTTATTCTTGCATCATTCAAAATTTCTTCTAACATTTTTTATCTCAAATCATTAATAAAAATTCAAATATATTCAAAAGTTATCAAAGAATATCAATCCGTACTAATTAAAGTTCCTATTTTCTCCCCTTCACATATTCTAATAATATTCATATCTTCAAAAATATTAAAAACTATAATAGGTAAATTATTATCCATACACAAAGATAAAGCAGTACTATCTAATACGTTAAGCTTTTTTGATAGAGCGTCATAATGAGTAATTGAGCTAAATTTTACTGCATCATTATTTACCAAAGGATCAGAATTATAAACTCCATCAACATTATTTTTTGCCATTATTAAAACTTCTGCACCTATCTCTAGGGCTTTCAAAGCTGCAGCTGTATCTGTAGACATATAAGGGTTGCCTGTTCCACCAGCAAAAATTACTACTCTACCTTTTTCCATATGTCTTATTGCTCTTCTCCGTATGTAAGGTTCAGCAACACTAGGTACATTTATTGAAGATTGAGTTCTAACATCGACATTCATTGATTCAAGAGAATCTTGCAATGATAAAGCATTCATAATTGTAGCCAACATACCTGCTGAATCAGCAGTTGACCTATCCATTCCAATCAATTCATAGTCAACTCCTCTCCATATATTTCCTCCTCCAATTACGATACCAATTTCTAAACCCATTGTTTGTAAAGATAAAATCTGTTTAGAAATAAATTTTAATATACTAATATCAAGACCATATTCTTTTTTCCCCTTTAATGACTCTCCTGACAATTTCAATAAAATTCTAGAGTATTTTTTTTCAGGCATAAATTTTCACTTGACTTGTAAATTACAACTAATCGCCCAATTCATATCTCACAAAACGCGTAACACGTATATTTTCACCAGTTTTACTAATGGTTGCATTTACCAAATCTCGAATAGTCATACTACTGTCACGAATATATTCTTGTTCCATCAAAATTTCATGGTCTTCAAAATCCGTAATATCATCTGCGATAGAATCTCTATCAACATAAAATGGATTCATCGCAGCAATTTGCATAGCAATGTTTTTCCCAAGATCAGTAAATTCTTCAGTTTTACCTACAAAGTCTGTTTCACATTTTATCTCCAACATTGCTCCAATTCTACCTCCTGTATGGATATAACTAATCACCCTACCTTCTGATGTAGATCTTCCAGATCTTTTACTTGCTGTAGCAAGACCTTTTTCAGATAAAATCTTTAATGCCGTATCTAAATTACCATCGGCTTCTTCTAGTGCATTTTTTGCATCCATAATTCCTACACCTGTTTTATCTCTTAATTCTTTAACCTGAGCTATATTTACCATAACTTTTAGATCCTATGAAATCTTAATTTTTTCCTTTATTAAACTTTTTCCCCATCATTGGAAGATGTTCGTTCTTGTTTCTTTTTAATCTTTGAAGTAGTTTTTTTCTTTGAATCGTTGATTTGTTCGGATGTATTAGATGAATCATCTATTTTAGAATTCGATATTTCTTGAGAAACTTTCGATTTTGAAGAATTTGTTTTATCAGGATTTGTATTATTATTTGATATTTTAGATTTTTTAATAACTTTTGACGAAGACGAATCACTAGATTTAATTTTTTCAGGTTTTTTTTGTGACCTATCTGCTGCAGCAAGTTGTATAGCCTGCCTTGCCGCTTCCTCTTGTGCTTCCAAATCAGCTTCATTTGCCAATTTTTCTTCCGATTTAATTTTGGCTGTTGATTTACCACGGTTTATCGCATCAACGATATGAGATGTAATAATTTCTATCGATCTTATAGAATCATCGTTCCCAGGAATAGGATAATCAATACCTGAAGGATCACTATTAGTGTCCACTATACCTATTACAGGTATTTTCAATCTGTTTGCTTCTGAAACTGCAATATGTTCCGATTCTGTATCAACGACATAAATAACATCAGGTATTTTTTCCATTTCCTTAATCCCACCAAAAAATTTATTCAATCTTTCTATTTCATTGTTGACTTTCAAAGTCTCTCTTTTTGTTTGAGTTTCTACTGTTCCTTTTGTAAAAGAATCTTCAAGAAATATTAAACGTTCAATACGTTTTTGCACAGTCTGAAAATTTGTTAACATTCCACCTAACCATCTTTGATTAACATAAAGTATATTGGATTGTTTACAATGTTTTTCTATTGATTTTTGCGCCTGCCCCTTAGTACCTACTATAAGACATTCTCCACCTTTTCCAACCAGTTCCTCAATATATTCCTTCGCTGTGTTTAGACAAGAAATTGTTTTAGAAAGGTCAATAATGTGTGCACCCGCACGCTTAGAAAAAATATATTCTTCCATTTTTGGATTCCACCGCTTAGTAGGGTGACCAAAGTGAACCCCAGCAGTGAATAAGGTACGAAGATCTAAAGGAGCCGTCGCCTCAATCTGTTGCTCATTAGCCTCAGTAGAGGTCAATTCCTCGGCTGTCATTTTTCGCCTCATTTCCAATTCAGCATCTTTTGAATTGGTCTAATAATAATCTACAGTCCAATATTTGATAAATATTGACTAGAAATATTCTAACAAAAAATTTAAGTTGGAGGAATACCAGGGGGATATTAAAATACTAATTCAGAGTGGTTATCCAATTGTTTTTGATAGAGATATATACAGCATGAGTTCTGTTTTGGGCTCCAATTTTAATTAATATTCCTGAAACATAGTTTTTAATTGTTTGCTCTCCTAAGTTTAAAATCTCAGCAATAGATTTACTCGAAGTACCTTTAGCAATTTGTTCAAGAATAGAAATCTCTCTAGAATTTAATGGACAATCGTCAAATTCTTTTTTTTGTATAACTTGATTAAAATCTTTAATAGTTAGATTTAATAATTCACTTGCTTTAAATCTTTCAGAAATCTGATGTAAAAGATAATTGCCCTTATAATGAATTGTTGATCCAATAATTTCTCTTAATAAAACATGAGATGAGGATTTTGTGATAAATCCCTTACATCCTAAAATAAAAGCCTTGATCATTTCTTTATCAGACCAGTCATCACCCAAAAAGATCACATTGAAAGAATTATCTATCTGAAAATTTTCATCTTGAAGTTTATCAAAATCTATTATTTCTACAGAAAATTTAGAGTCGAGCTTTTGTTTACCATCCAAAATAAAATAATCAGATAATGCTCTCATATTTATCAGAAACTCATTACGTGAATAACTATTTTTTACATTCACATATACTTTTTTTATTGAATCAAAATTACTCTCAATAGTATTTGGGGGAATTAGAAATGGTTGAGATTGTTTATTAGATATTGTCAAAATATTATTTATAGTAAGGTAATTTTCAAGATAAATTAATTTATTTTATTATTTTGGGTTAGACTTGTAATTATCTTCAAATTAAAATGTCATTGCACGAATAAAACAAAACTGATATTTTGATTTTTCGTGTTTATAAAATGAATTATTTTTCACAGGAATTTCCACTATTAATAAAAAGTTATCAATAATATTTATTTTTATTTTAATGTTTTCATTATTAATAGGTTTATTTTTTGATGAAATATTAGAAAACATTTTTTTGAATATCCTAGAACTATCAAGTTTCAGTACGGTTAACATTAAAAAAATAGATTCTCTTATACCGTTAAGTTTCTCTTTTATGTCCGGTATGATTGCAACTGTAAATCCATGTGGATTCGTAATGTTACCTGTATATATCTCTATGTTCTTATCAATAAATAATGAAAAAAAACAGAAAATAAATATTACGAATCAAATTTTAAAATCATTCCAAATATCTTTTGCTTTAGGTTTGGGGTTTGTTAGTATTTTTGGATCTGTTGGATTAGCTATTTCATGGGGAATACTTTTTATACAACCACTTTTATCTTGGTTAACTATAATAATAGGATTTTCATTAGTAATTTTAGGGATCTATACCTTTTCTGGAAAAAGTTTATATCTTTCATTTCCTCAAAATTTGTCATCAATGATTAATATCAATACTAATTCTCAATTCAAAAATTTTTTCTTATATGGTTTATCCTATGGAATAGCATCAATTAGTTGTACCTTACCATTATTTATAGCTCTTATATCCAATTCAATTAGCACTGGCGGATTTCTTAACGGAATAAAACAATTCATTAGTTACTCTTTTGGAATGACTTCAGTGATATTAATTATCACTTTATTGGCTAGTTTTTTAAAAAACATTTCCAATCTACAAAAAACATCTGTAACAAAATGGTACAAATACCTATCTGGAATATTAATTTCTCTTGTAGGAATATATTTAATAATATACTGGTTAAATTATGATCTTATTGGATAATATCAAAAGTTTAGTATTGTAATATTACAATAATTCACTAGCTTGATAGATTTACTAAATTATGTAATTTTCCAATACTTTGAATTTCAACAGTGACATCTCCCCCAGGATTAATTGGAGGTGTAGTCCCTGATGTACCTGTCCAAATCATATCTCCACAATCTAATGTTACATATCTACTTATAAAGGATATAGCCTGGGCTGTTGTAAAAATCATTTCCGAAGTATGACATTTTTGCCCTTGGACTCCATTAACGAAACCTCTAATTGAAAGGTTCTGTGGGTCTAGATCTGTAACGATATATGGTCCAGTTGGACCAAAAGTATCTGAAGATTTTGCTCTCCACCATTGTTTATCAGATCTTGTACCAGATTGCCATTCTCTTGCACTAACATCATTACCACATGTATAACCAAAAACATGGTCTAAAGCATCTTCTTCAGAAACATTTGATGTTGTTTTTCCAATAATAGCTACTAATTCAGATTCACAGACAACCAAACCTGAATCTTTAGGTAAAATAATTGTATCTCCAGGACCTATAATTGCATTAGAATTCTTATAAAAAGGTTCAGGTCTAGTTGGTCTATCAGCACCTAATAAATGACTTTCATAATTTAGTGCTAGGCAAAGCATTTTACCTGGGTTAGGATTAGGTGCAAGTATCTTTATAGAATCTAAATCAAATACTTCACCAGTTTCATTATAATCTTTACCTATAGGAGAATTAGATATTTCATTTATTTTTTCTCCATCAACAATACCAAATTTTTCGGAATAACCATCAGAAAATCTTACAAATTTCATTTAAAAAAAACCTCAAAAACATTACTAATATATATATTGGATTTTCATTGTTTACTTACTGTCAAATCCCTAAGAAAGAAGTTTATCACGTTCATCTTTTGAAATCGTCCTCCATCTGCCCAATTCTAATCCATATAAATTTAAATTACCAATTTTTGTTCTCTTGAGATTCAGAAGTGGATTTTTTAAATGTTCTAACATCCTTCTAATAATGCGATTCCTACCAATGTGAATATCTATCTGAATACCTATATTATTATTTACTGGAATAGCATTATCAACTTTTACGAAACCATCATTTAGGTAAAAACCTTTTTGTAAAGCTTCGCAAATTTGAAAAGTTACCGGTTTTTTGGTTATCGCAATATATCTTTTTACTATTCTATTTTTTGGATGATTAACAATATTAGAAAAATTTCCGTCATTTGTAAGCAAAATCAATCCTGAAGTATTAATATCCAATCTTCCAATTGGAAAAATCCTTTCAGAAATATTGATAAGAGAATTAATAATTGGACGATTATGTGTATCTTTCATTGTACAAACATAACCCTCAGGTTTATTAAGAAGAATATATTTTTTTTCTTCCGGAACAATCAATTTACCATCTAACTTTATATCATCACTTTCAGGATCAGCTAAAGAACCCAATGAAGCCAAACTACCATTAATCTTCACACGTTTATTTTTTATTAAATCTTCAGCCTTACGTCTGGAAGAAATTCCAGAAGAAGCTATTATTTTTTGCAGTCTTTGCTTCATAATAATAGATCAGAATAGTATTCTTAAATATATAACTATTTATTATTTTATACGAATGAAAAATCAAAAAAATATAAACCTACTTGAAGTATCACAACTATATAAAAGTTTTGGTAATAAGAAAATATTAGAAAATATAAGCTTTGAAATGGGTAAGGGTGAATTTGTACTTATTACAGGATCTAATGGATCGGGTAAAACTACCTTAATAAGAATTATTTCTTCATTATGCTCACATGATGAAGGTGAAATAAAAATTTTTCAAACTTCACTTAAAAAAGAATTTGAAATAGTAAAAAGTAAAATTGGATTCGGAATGCATAATAGCATGATGTACGATGATTTTACTGGAAAAGAAAATCTTGAATACTCATCAGATTTATACGGAATAACGAATAAAAAAGGAAACCTTAAAAATATAGTAGATAGATTTGAATTAACAGAAATTTTAGATAAAAAAATAAAATATTTATCTCAAGGACAAATAAAAAGAATAGCAAATGCTAAAGCTTTCTTAAATAACCCAAAGTTAATTATCTTGGATGAGCCTGACTCGGGTTTAGACAAACAAAGCCAAGAAATTTTATTTAGAGAAATTATAGAGGAGAAAAAATTAGGAACTAGTATTTTACTAGCATCACACAGATTGGAAAAATGGATTGATATAGCCGATCAAGTATTGTTTATGAAAAATTCATCTTTGATAAACGTTACAAAGGATAGAAAGAATCTAATATTTTGAACCCTTTTAAAACTATATGGAATATCGCTAAAAGAGATCTCATTTTAGAATTAAGAAGAAAAGAAGTTTTATTTACAATATTAGGATTTTCAACATTAGTTTTATCAATTTTTGTTTTTTCTATAGATGTAAATACTAAGGAAACTCAGAAAATTGTACCAGCAATATATTGGTCAGCTATAATTTTTTCTTTCACAATAGCATTAGGCAGAAGATTTTCTATAGAGATTGAAAATGGTGCGTTTGAAGCATTAATCTTATCACCTATATCTAAAGATATAATTTTTTTTGGTAAATTTACTAGTAATTTTATCCTAGTCCTAATTTCATCTGTTTTTGCATTGCCTATCACATCAATTCTGTTCAATATTAATATCCTCAAAATAGAATACTTATTATTAGCAATAATAATATCTTTTGGATTGTCTACATTAGGGACTTTTTTTGCAATAATGAGCATCAAAGTTAGGGCAAGAGAAGTAATGTTATCACTTGTTTTTTTCCCCGCTGTCACGCCACTTTTATTTGCTGGTGTCGATTGTATGGACAAAATTATTCAAAATAATAATTTTTCTGATATACAATCATGGATATTCTTTGTGTTATTTTATGATGCGATCTTTTTCTTGATTTCACTACTTTTATTCGATCACATTCTACAAGAATAAATTACAATTAAAATTGGTTTTAAAAAGTTTTGATCCCATGAAAATAACCAAATTAAATTTTATTAATATATTTATCATATTTACCGGCATAATTGTTGTTATTGACATGTGGATGATTTTCGTTTGGGTCCCAACTGAAATTAATCAGGGAGCTATACAAAGAATTTTATATTTACATGTCCCTGTTGCATGGGGCAGTATGGCAGCAATTTGTATAGTTGCATTTTCATCTATAATGTATCTATATAAAAAAGCTGAAAAATGGGACAGAATTGCTCTATCCGCTGCAGAATCTGGAGCAATATTTGGTGCAATGATGCTACTATCAGGAATGTTATGGGCTAGACCTGTATGGGGTGTTTTTTGGACAGGTGAAGCAAAATTAACTTTCTCTCTTATTTTATTTATACTTTTTATAGCCTATTTGATGTTCAGAGCATATTTTCCTAAGGGGATCCAGCAAAAAAGAATTTCTGCTGTTATAGGTATAATTGGTGCAATAGATACACCAATTATATATTTTGCAGCTAATCTTTGGGAACGAGCTCACCCTCCTTTAATAGCTGGTCCAGCAGCAACCAGTGATTCTTTTATTTCTCAAAATATAATTCTTACTCTATTGTTTTCAGTAGTAACTTTCACATTAGTTTTATCATCTTTAATTTTTCTTAGATACACTCTACGAAAAAATGAAGATGAAATAGACTTAATCATAATAAATAAAACTTAAAAGGATTTAAATTGGAAAATAAATATTTCAAAACAAAAAATATTTCATATATCTTACTAGCTTTATTGTTTTTAATTTCATTCTTGCTGATTCCTCAAAAAATATATTCAGATGATGATGGTGAAGATGAAATTATAAATGGTTTTATTTCTGCTATTGAATCTACGAATGAAAATACAATTTTATCTATAACTGATAATAATGGAGTAATATACGATATAATAATCACTTCAGATACAGTACTAGGCTTGGATAATGCAGTTGGTGAAAGATGGATTGATAGATTCAGTAATGACATTAATGAATCTATCAAAAGATTAAATGATCAGCAAAATATGTTATCCCCAATTACGATCTTACACCATTCGAAATATGCTCATTCTATAACGACAAAAAATTCTGAAAATCTCAAGACAAATTTAAACTATCTTTTTATAGTTTTTGCACTTGCATGGTTATCTTTCTTTGGATATCTCATTTATCTGTCAAGACGTTTATTAAATATAAAAGAAGAAATAAAACTACTAAAATCAAAATGAAAAAGATACTCGAAATCCAAATACAGTTATGACTCAAACAAGTATTTTACTGAACAGAAAATTTAAAATTATATTATCATTTGTTGTGGTTGGAATAGTAATATTTTATTTCGGGTTCGTACTTCTTTCAAATTACACTGTTAAGTATCTCAGTGTGGAAGAAACTTTAAACATTGAATCTATCAATAATGAAGTTTTGGGAGTATCAGGAAAACTAGTTGAAAATTCTTACCATAAGGACCCTGATGGATTAACCGCTTATTTTTCAATTGTTGATGAAGGAAATACTAGAGAATTACGAGTTAAATATAAAGGTGAAATTGGGCAAGTTTTCTTTAATAAACATTCAGAAATAATTTTACAAGGTCACAAAAAAGAAGATGGAATTTTCATAGCAAGTAACATTACAGTAAAATGTCCTTCAAAATATATTACTGAACAAGAAAAAGCTGGAAAAGATCAAATCACACCACCTTATCAAAAAGATTATCTTAAAAACAAAATATAATATAATTATATTTAATGATTTCCGTTTTTCATCAAAAGTATATTTCTATTTATGAATGAGTTATTGATACTGTTTTTATCTTGTACCTTTGGTTACATCTTAGGATCATTTCCTACAGCTTATCTATTTGGAAAATATAAGGGTATAGATGTGTTCAATGTAGGATCTCACCAAGCTGGCGCAACAAATGTTTGGAAGAAGGTATCTAAAATAGGAGGAATAAATGTTTTTATCATTGATATCACCAAAGGATCCACCACAATAATTCTTGCAAAAATATTTGGATTAGAAGGTACGATGTTATTAATACCTGGATCACTAGCGATAATGGGACATTGGAATTCACCTTTTACAAAATTTCGAGGAGGTGACGGAGTATCAACATTGGCAGGTGTATCAATAGCTTTAGCCCCTCAAGCCATATTACCTCCATTTTTTTTGTCGGGAATAATCATTATTTTGATCTCCAGAATATCCTCACATCCTTCACTTTGGGCTGGTTTGATAGGATACTCTGTGTTTATAGCTCTTTCATTCTTTGATAAAACTCAAGTCAGTCTTCAATTGGTAATTGGGATCTCAATGTTGTTTATATGTGTATTAATACACAGTATTCTTTTCCATAAAAGACATAAAGACTATTTCGATCTAGATATAATTAATAAGGAAAAAATATAAAATTTCCTAATTAATTTAAATTAGGTATTCTGACAAGGTCGATTCAACAGTTTTCTCACTAACCTTATTTCTAATTTCTTGCTGTCTATCTTCAAGAGTCTTCCCTTCCATTTTATAAATAAGACCTAAAGGAATTCCAGGTTTTTGAATTAAATTTAATGCACATGATAAGTCATTAGGATCATGATCATCAGGTATATCCCAAGCCAAGCCAGGAATCCCTTCCCTTGGCTTACCTTTCAATAGATCATAAGTATCATTATATGTTGTACAAGGTGATTGCACATGAACTATACTAAATCCTCTGTGATCCATTGCTTCTTTGATAAATTTAGCAAGTATTTTTGGTTTACTTGAATAATAAGATGCAATGTAAGAAACACCTACAGTCAAATAATGGTTAAGTGGTGAAACTGGCACTTCTATTTTTCCATGAGGAGTTGAAGTAGTTATCATCCCTATATCTGAAGTAGGTGAAGATTGTCCTTTTGTTAGACCATAAACACCATTATCCATTATTACACAAGTGACATCTAAATTTCTTTGAGCTGCAGGGCCAATATGCTCTGCACCGATAGATAAAAAGTCTCCATCACCAGCAACTATAACAGTATTAAGATCAGGTCTAGAAGATTTTATTCCAAGTGCAATCGGTAAAGTCCTGCCATGTATCCCATGGATACCAAATGGCTGGTCACCTTCGATTAAATGAACCATATTTCCAGAACAACCAATCCCTGCAACAATAACATTATGACTATGCGGTTTTTCATGTTCGGTAATATAATCTTGCAGAGCAAATTCTAAAGCCCTTCTAACACCAAAATCTCCACATCCTGGACACCAAACAAAATCATATTCAGGATTTCTTTTACTCATTTTTTCCTCACTGTATCAAATATATTAGTTATTTCTTTTACCAATTCCCCTGGTTTAAAGGGTGTGCCATCGTATTTAATTATAGATTGCGCTTTAATGCCATCTTGACGTAATAATGAAGACCATTGCCCTTGATAGTTAAGCTCAGGAACTAAAACACATTTTGATTTTTTTAACGCCTCAAAAACCTCTTCAGGAATTGGATTTAAAGCTACCGAATATATCCAGCCAATATCATAATTATCATCTAAAAGTCTTTCATATGCTTCCCTTGACGGTCCTTTAGAAGAACCCCATGGGGAAATAATCAATTGAGAATTTTCATTCTCAATTTCATAATGAGCTCCATCAAGTAATTTCAGTTTATTGAAACGCCTCTCAGTCAATCTAATATGATGAATCGGTAAATGAGTGGTATCACCAATTTCATCATGTTCAGAACCATTTGCAACGTAAGCACCAGACCCACCAGGAATCGGCATAGGAGTCAATTCATTTGTACCATCCCAAGATTGATATCTCTTAAAACCGTTATCTCCACTGTAAACATTTCTTGACTCAACTTTGATTTTATCCAAATTCGGTTTAGGTATGTTCTCACCTCTATCAGCTTGAGCCATTTCACTCATCAAAATTACTGGGCCTTGATATCTTTCAGCCCAATTAACTGCAAGAGCCGCTGCATAAAAACACTCCTCTACACTCCCTGGAGCTAGAATTGGAATCTTAACATCTCCATGGGCAGGATGCATACAAGCAAATAAATCTGATTGCTCAGATTTAGTTGGCAACCCAGTAGCAGGACCTCCACGTTGAACATCTACAACAACCAGTGGAATTTCAGCCATCCATGCTAAACCCAAACCTTCACTCATTAAGGCTATGCCTGGACCTGCAGTAGCTGTCATAGCTTTTTTCCCAGCATAACCTGCACCAATTATTGCATTAATCGACTCTATTTCGGATGAAACCTGATAAGCAAATTTATTACTACCTATCAAATTATTTTCCATCCAAACCAAAATAGTTGTTGCCGGAGATATTGGATACCCCACGTAATAATCTAATCCAGCAGAAAGTGCTCCCAAAGAAATAGCAGAATTTCCAGTAACCATAATTTGCTCATAATCGGGTTTGACAGGATTATCCAATTTTCCAACAGAAAAACCACTTTGACTAGCCACTTCTGCTCCTAATCGCACAGACTGAATATTGGCTCGAATAATTTCTGAATCATTATCTCGACCCCTATTAAATCTTTTTTTTATGAAGTTATCTACTTCAGTTAAAGAAAAATCAATTAAATTGGCTACAGCTCCAATTGTAACCATATTAGCTGCTCGGGCATTACCGGTAGATTTTGCAATCTCATCTGCCTTAATACCAAAATAATTTCCCCCATCCGGAAGAGTGTATTCTTCGGCATTATATATAGTAACCCCATTTTCTACCAAATCTTGTTCATGATGATCATATGCATATTGATTAAGAGCAACTAAAACATCAACACCATCTCCTGATGATAAAACAGGAGAAGTAGAAATTCTTACTTGAGATGAAGCAGGGCCACCCATAATCTGTGAAGGAAAAGTAGAAAATGTCTGAGTAAAATATCCAGCAGATGTAGCAGCTCTAGCGAGAGCGTCAGCGGAGGTGACCAATCCTTGCCCACCTTCTCCAGCAAATCTAATTACAAAATCTTTTTTTTGCACAAGAATATCCAGTTATCACTATTGTCACTTAAGGTTAATATAATTTAAATAAACTTCAATAATTCTAAATTATAAATCAAAAAAATATTTTTCTTATAACAATAATACCCCAAGGTCTTATTAAAATATTAATAAATACTTTTAATGAATTTAAAGTACTGTTAGAATTTTACAAAAAAGTAAGACTTAAATTGAAAGAATTAAAACTTTGGGCTGCAGGAGGTGTAATAATTAATAAATTGGGTAATGAGGTAGTACTCTGCCACAGACAAAAAGAATCTTTATGGACATTACCAAAAGGGAAGCCAAAAAAAAATGAAACTATTGAACAAACCGCATTACGTGAAGTTAATGAAGAAACTGGTCTTAAAGTAGAAATAGTATCAAAAATAGGAAAAATCGAATACGCTTTTTCTAGAAAAACTAATTCAGATAAAACTAATTATAAAAAAATTGTTCATTGGTATTTGATGCATTTTACTGGAGGAAATTTTCAATTCCATGATAATGAATTTGATTTAGTTGAATGGATTTCATATAAAAAAGCCAAAATGATGTTAACATACAAAAATGAATCAAAAATCTTGGAAGAAGCTTTTTCCATTTTCAAAAATAGAATCATATAACATTACTCCATCAATTATTAATGGGGAAAATGTAAATATTAGACCAAAAATTTTATCTGACGGAGAATCAGATTATTATTGGAGGTCGGACCCAGAACTTTCAAATTTGGATGCTACAACTCCAATAACATTAACATTGAAAGAATATTTAAAATATCATGAGTCAGAATTAAAATATCCTTCAAATTGGTCGGTAAGATTTGGTATAGAAACAAATGAAAAAATCCACATAGGAAACTGTATGTATTATGATATTGATTTCAAAAAAAAATCCGCCGAATTAGGGATCATGATAGGTAATAAAAAATATTGGGGTAAGGGATACGGTAGTGAAGCGGTAAAATTAACATTAATTCATATTTTTTCATCCACAGAAATTAATCTCGTTTACCTTCACACATTAAAAAGTAATTTCAGAGCTCAAAAATCATTCATTAAATCAGGATTTATCTTCAAAAATTTCATCAGAAAAAATGGATATGATTTTGTAAGAATGGAAATTACAAAAAGTTCATGGGAAAATGTCAAAAAACCACAAAATGAAACAAGCTCTAATTATAAAAAGTGAGTTAAAAAAAAATGAATATTTTAATAATTACGGGTGGTGACCATCCATATAAAGAAACCACACCCATTTTAAATGAACTTATAATTTCTCAAGGACATAATACTTTGATTTCTGAAACAGCCGAAGAATTAACAAATAAAAATTTTGAATTTGATGTAATTGTTATGAATTCATTAAGACAAAAAAAGACTAATAATGACTTTACAAAAAAACAAAAAGAATCATTCGAAAACCAAATTAAAAGTGGAATAGGATTAGTTTCAATTCACATATCTGCAGCATCATGCCCAGATTGGAAAAACATCAAAGACATAACGGGTGGAGGCTGGGTTTTAGGTGAAAGTTGGCATCCACCATTTGGTTGGTTCAAAGTATTTATAGATCAAAAAAAACATCCAATCACAAATGGTTTAGATGATTTTTGGACTTATGATGAATGTTACTGTGGCCTAGAAATTAAAGAAAACATTGATATATTCATGCATGGAAAAGTAGATAACGAAATTAAACCTTTAGGCTGGACATTAGAATATGGTAAAGGGAAAGTATCTAATATAGCATTAGGGCATTCAAGTTCAAGTCAATCTCATCCAATGTTCCAAAAATTAATCACTAATTCAATTGAACATGTTTCACCATAGTATATTTATTCTTGAGGTGGAGCAGGATTTATTAAATCTAAACCAATAGTAGATTCGAATATCCCCGCTATTTCATTTGTTGTCCAACGTTCTTGCTTACTTATATACCTAGTGGCTTTTGGTGTATTAATCAAAGAAATTGAATTCCCCACAGAATGAAAAATCATTCCATTAACACTTTGTGCTTCATTTGAAGCTAACCATGCGACAATAGGAGCAACATCCTCAGGATCATCAGTTAAAGTTCCATTAGGAGGTGGTAAAAAAGCTCCTTTTCTCAAGTTTGTTGTTGAAGAAGGAATCGATTCGGTCATCCTAGTTCTTGCTCCAGGAGAAATAATATTAGCGGTAACCCCATATTTATATAAATCTTCAGAAACTGAACGGGTAAATCCTGCAATAGCTTCCTTTGCAGCTCCATAATTTGACTGTCCACCATACCCATAAAGTCCAGAAACTGAACTAAAGGTTATAATCCTACCAAAACGTTGTTTTATAAATACCTCTGAAACAGGCCTAACAACATTATAAGTGCCATTAAGGTGAACAGAAATGACCTGGTCCCATTCTTCTTCGGACATATTAAAAATCATCCGATCCCGAAGAATACCCGCAACAGTTACAACTATATCCACTCTACCAAAGGAATCTAATGCTTTGTTTACGATATTTTGACCACCCTCAACTGTTCCAACTGAATCATCTGACACTATGGCTCGACTCCCTAATTCCATAATCTCTTCTACAACTTTTTGAGCTGGAGAAGTATCCTTCCCAGAACCATCCAAATTTGCCCCTATATCATTGACTAATATTGATGCACCTTCCTGAGCAAGTTGAAGTGCAATCCCACGTCCTATACCCCTACCAGACCCAGTTACAATAGCTACTTTACCGCTGAGTCTTTTAGTGGAATTATTTTTAATAACATCAGATTGTTTCAATAAAATTTTCGGAATCAATATATCTAGTTGATTCAATGTCCAGCGACCAGGAGGATTCTCATTATAAATAGTTTCAATTCTTCTAGGTAAAGACATATGTACAACATTATTGCCGTAAGACAAAAAAAGTTGCCCATTAACAGGAGCTGAAAAATCAGATAATAAATAACATAAAAAAGGGATGATATCTTCAACATCTAGTAAAGTTTCATTAGAAATAGAAGGTAATCCAAATCGTGAAATAACTTCAGAAATTTCTTTTTTAGAATCCATATCCCTATTGTCAAAAAATTGAATCACGGAGTTACTTGTCACTCCATATTTGCCCAAATCCTTAGCTACAACTTTGGTAAAACCTAAAATCCCTGATGCGGCAGCTGAGTTAACAGCATGATTAGATTTACCAAACAATGCGGTTTCTGATGGAATGGTAATTATACGGCCACTTCTTTGCTTTCTAAACAATGGTGCTATTTGACGCACTATATTGAAAGTACCTTTAAGGTTGAAGTTTATTACTGATGACCAATCTTCAAATGTTAAATTTTCAATTCTCTCTAATCGATTTATATTTGATGCCGTAACAACACCATCCAATTTTCCAAATTTTTCGAGAACTTTCTCTAATATCCTCGCACTCCCCTGCCATGTTTCGGTAGATTCTTCTATGTAAAGAATATTATTTTTAATAGAAAATTTTGAATCGACATCGCTAATACAAACCTTCCCACCTAAATTGACAATTTCTTCAGATAATTTATCTGCTAAAACACTTAAGCCGCCTGTGATAAGAATTACTTGATTACTTAAAAGATTTGACATTTTTTACTCCAAAATTTTTTCTTTAGATGGAATAGCTAATTTAGCTTTCCCAGGAACAGAAATTTGCCCATTTTCTTTTTCTAGATTAATTTCAATATCAACAATCCCATAAAATTCCCCGAGTGTTTTTTTTACTACTTTACCATTACAAATCAATTTTTCACCTGGAAAATCTATTGCTCTGTATTGAACTTCAAGTTCTAAAATAAATGAATTTACACCAGCCCATTGGGAAACAAATTGAGATAGCCAAGCTGTTTTTAATGCGCCATGAATAATCACCTGATCGTGACCAGCATTTTGAGCAACTTGATAATCATAATGTATAGGAACAAAATCTCTCGAAGCACCCGCATACATGACAAGTTGCTGTTTTGTAGCAATTTTATACACTGGATCCAATGTTTGGTTAATCTTAATTTCTTCAAACCACCTTTTGGGTTTAAAGCTACCTAACAGATTATTATCCATGATCATCAATCCCTGGGTCTTTCTCACCATATCCATATGTAATTATTGTATTAAATTCTTTCGCAGCAACTTGACCGAACTGGTTTTTGAAAGTAATTTCTGTTTTTCTAAATAACATTTTTCCCATTTTTCCATCTTTTTCAAAAATATCTACAAGTTTTTTTACCACACAAATTGTATCTCCCAATCTAATAGGATGAATAAAAAAAAATTTACTCCCTGCATCCAAAATATGAGAAAAGGGTTCAGGAAATAATGGATCATATTTCATAGGTCGAAGTGATCTTATAAATAATGGCGGAACAATCAACGTTCCATAGATACTAGATCTGGCAAAAATCTCATCATTATAAAGAGAATTTTCATCTCCTGTTGCATTAGAAAAATTATATATAGCCTGTCTTTCAATTTGATAATATACTGGTTCTGATTCAGCGTTTAAAAAGGACTTAATATCATCAGTGATAACGGTACTATGTAAATTTTTACTCATTTTTGGTTACTATGGATATTATTTTTTGAAAATTACGATTCTACTCTATCAAATAAGAAGATCGAATATTAGAAAATCTCAAACGTCGTTAAATACAAATTGTCACTTTCTAGGAATTATTGCTGCTACAGAAGCCCCCGTTAGCAAAATAATCGACGGCAAATATAGAATCCCAAATGAAGGAATAACAACAAAAACATACGAATAAAAAAATAAATTTGTCACCCAAAGGTTTATTTTGGAGTTTTTATGAGGAGGAGTATATTTTTCTACTATCAATAATAAAATCCCGGTAAATATTACAGGAATAATTGCAATGAAAATCAATAAGTAAGAACCATGTTTGAGTAACGATATATATGAATCAGATTCGATAGTATTTTGAATGTAGAATAAAGGGAAAAAAAATAATCCTACGAAAGATACTAATGATAAAAAAAAGGAAATGATACATAAAGAATAAACTCTGTCAAATTTTTTAACTAGAAAAAATTTCACTTCTTTTACGCTGAATCAATTTCTGGATCAATAAAGTTAATTTCATTTTGATCTTCCAATAAAATAATTGGAGCATAATTCCACATTAACTTTTTAATTCCAAAGTTAGAAAATAAAACTTCACCATCCTCACCAAAATTTTTCATTACTATTCCTTCTCCAAATATATCATGTTTGACTTTTGAACCAGTGAGAAATATTAATTTCTCAGATCTACTATTTTTCTGAGTTTTAAGATCCAATTTATCTTTATTATAAGAAACAGAATTTTCTGGCATATGAAAATTTGAATATCCCATATTACGTTTTCTGACAATCAAATGTTCGGGAATCTCAGTTATAAATCGTGATAAAATTTGTCCTCCAAAAGAACCTCGAAACATTCGAGTAGTTGAATAAGAAAAATAAAGGTGACTTTTAGCACGTGTAATCCCAACATAACAAATCCTTCTTTCTTCCTCTAAAGCTTCAATATCACCAATACTCATCATATGGGGCAGCAAACCATCTTCACAACCTACCAAAAAAACAACTTTATATTCCAAACCTTTGGCTTGATGTAAAGTAATTAATGTAAGTTCTTCAGAATTAGAATCTATTTGATCTCCCGTTTCTAGAAAATCTACACTAGATACAAGAGCCAAATTTTCTAAAAAGCTACTCAATTGAACATCAGAATCTAAACCTATATATTGGTCAGATGAGGCTATTAATTCATTAATATTCTCTAACCTAGTAATAGATTTTTCTTCGTCTCTTCTTAAATAAGAACGATACTCAGTTTTATCAATAATGTAATTAATTAAATCAGTAATATCCATTTGATTTGAAACTTCAAATATATTATTTACTAACTCAATAAATTCACTGATACTCTTAATTGCTCTGGGGATTAAATTAGTTTTGATTTTTTCTTCTTTAATAAGAGAAATAATTTCAAATATAGTGCTACCTTCTTCCCTAGCTAATCTTGTAATCTCAGAAACCGTTCTATCGGATATTCCTCTACGAGGAGTATTAATAATTCTGAGTAAAGCAGTATCATCAGATTTATTGCTAACTAACCTTAAATATGCCAATATATCTTTTACTTCTTGACGATCATAAAATTTAACTCCCCCTATTAATCTATAACGAATAGCTAATCGATTACATATAACTTCAAAACTTCTTGACTGAGCATTTACTCGGTACATTATCGCAATTTCATCGAGAGGTATATTTTCTGATTGATTTAAACGTTTAATTTCATTTAATACTATTCGAGCTTCATCCTCTTCCGAATTAGTTTCATATAGGATTAATTTGCCTCCAGAACCATTGTTGGTCCATAAATTTTTATCTGATCTTGCAGAGTTGTTATTTATTAATGAATTAGCAGCATTAAGAATGTTCTGGGTAGAACGATAACTTTGATCGAGAGTAATTGTAGTTGACTCTGGAAAAGATTTTTTAAATTCAGTTAAATTAGTAGGATCTGCATATCTCCAAGAATAAATTGATTGATCAGGATCACCAACTACACACAAATTACGGTTTTGATCAGATAACAATTTAGTAACTCTAAATTGTAACGGGTTCGTGTCTTGAAATTCATCAATTTGAATATATCTATATAGATCAGAATATTTATCTAAAATATATTTATTATCATCAAAAATATGAAAAGTCTTTAATAATAAATCATCAAAATCAACAGCGTTAGATTTTAGTAATATATCTTGATATCTAGAAAAAATTCTAGATATTATTTCTTCACTAAAATTTGTAACCTCATTTGAAAATTTTTCAGGAGATATGATCGAATTTTTTAATTTTGATATCACAGATATAATTTTCCCTGGAGAATGTTGTTTAATATCAATGTTTTCATCTTCAAATGATCTTTTTATTACTTTTTTCTGATCATCTTCATCAAAAATTGAAAAATCCCTACTTAAACCTATATTTTCACCTTCAAAACGCAAAATTCTAGAACAAAACCCATGAAATGTTCGAACTTGTAAAAATTCTTTTTGATAACTAACTAATCTTTCGCATCTTTCTTTCAGTTCTCTTGCAGCTTTATTGGTAAAAGTTACAGCAAGAATATTATTCGTAGGAATTTTTTTTACAGCAACTAAGTAGGCTACTCTATGAGCCATTACTCTAGTTTTTCCTGAACCAGGTCCAGCTATTAACAATAATGGTCCTTCAGTATGCGTAACAGCCTCTTTTTGTCTATCTGATAAGCCTGAAAGAATAGTTTTTTTTATTGACATATTGGGCATATATCTACTTTACTAAAAATAAATTCATACTGAAATTATTTTAGACGTAAAATTTTGGATAGAAAAAATTGTATTAGCCTGTAGGAGTTTTCTCAAGAGCATTAATGATTAAACTAATATCAACGTTACCTTTAACCAGCTTTACCATATAATCCAATTTTTCTTTATGATTAAAATCAATTTTTGGCTGCAAGTCTTCTAGTTTTTCTGCTACATCGTGAGTATCTCCAGATACCACCACCAGAGGTATTTTCGATTGTTGAGCTTCATAAAAAACATATTCAACAGGTTTTAAACCTTTAGTTAAAAAAATCGCTTTCGTTTTTTCCGTATGTAATGCGGCAAGCTGAACATCAGGCCTATCTCCACGTACAATAACACCAGTTTTTTCATGTATAGAAAAGTATGTCGGACCCCAGTCTAATACTAGACCTCCTATTAAAAAATTATCAAGAAGATTTTTATCGTTATATTTTTCGGTTACATATTCTCCATCTAAATGATTGACAACATCACTAATAGATGGAGCTAAAAATTTACGTTCATCCGGTATCCAACCTAAAAATTTAATTTTTTTATTATTCAATTCTGGAATTAATTGATTCTCAATATTCCAGATTCGATGTTTAGATACATTATTAACAATCACCCCTAATAATCTATCTCTATATTTTTTTGCAATATTTATAATATCGTCACCAAAATTTACTATCAACAAAATTCTACCATCAAGATCTTCAGCCAAAGACATATTAGATCTAACATCATCTGAACCTTCTATAATACCTTTAGATTTCAAAATATCAGAGAATGATTTTTTCTTATTCTTCGAACCTATAAAAAAATCTTGGGTAATTTGACATCTTTTTTTTCTTGATAATAATTTTTTTATATTTTCTATATCCTTTTGTGCATTTTCATTACTGGGTAGTACACCAATTTTGATATCAGAAGATTCTGACCCTAAAATATGTGCTATTGACGCAACTAAAGAAGTTTTACCCATTCGCGGTTTAGTAGATGCGATTATAAGAGGTGGCATGTATACTCCTAGAGTTGAAATTTAAAAAAACAATTATATTTTCATAGATATCAGACATAAATTATAACAATGTATATTTTTGTTTTTATCACTAAAAAGCCTTATATAACTTGATTGATTTACTATCGCAAATTACGATATCCTTATACGATCAGGGCCGAGATAGCTCAGTCGGTAGAGCAATGGACTGAAAATCCATGTGTCGGCAGTTCGATTCTGCCTCTCGGCACCACCAAATAAAAATAACATTCCTAATTAATCAAAAAAGCCTTTATCTTCTTCTCTCAGATATTTTTCTGCTAAATCTCGCTTAAATGTTATTCCTAATCCAGGAGAATCCCAAACTTCAATATAACTGTCCTTAACTATTGGATTAGGTAGACCATCCACGATTTCATACCACCAATCAGGATTACCGGTTGGGTATTCAAATGCTATATAATTTTGTGGAAGAGTTGCCCCAAGATGAACATGTGCAGCCAAACCAATCAAACCATCCAATGTACCATGAGGTGCCATTAATATACCATGCAAGTCAGCATATTCTGCAATCCATTTCATTTCTGCTATACCTCCCACATCTGCCGGATCAGGACCAACAACATTAACCGCTTTTTTTTCAAATAAATCCTTAAAATTTTGTCTAAGATAAATTTGTTCGCCAGTATGTATTGGAGTTGTTGTATATGGAGTAACTTGTGAATAAAGATCTGCTAGCACATATGGGGTATAATCTCCTGTTATCATATCTTCAAGCCACAAAATATTCATATGTTCAACTGCTTTAGCTAACTTCAAAGCATCAGGTACAGTTACTCCTGGTCCAACATCAAGAGCAAGCCCGACTTTGTCTCCTAGAGCATCTTTCATAGCTTCTATACATTCAATAGTATGATTAAAACCTCTTTCGGTGATTAAACCTCTATAAGAACCATCTCTAATACTAAAACCATCGTCTGAAACTTGGGTAGCAGTTGTCGGATTTCCATAATAGTAATCAGGAAAATCTTTGGCCATATCTCCATGAAATGCAATTCCTTGTTTTATAATTGAAAATTTCTCTGGAAATTCAAGCATCTTTTTCATATTATGGGCATAATCTTCTGGTTTATTTCCAGTCATTTTAACTCTTTTACTACCGTTATAAACCCTTACTTTATCTCTAACTTTTCCACCTAATAATTTATATACTGGCACACCGGCAGATTTTCCGGCTATATCCCATAAAGCCATTTCAATAGCACTTACAGCTGCCCCCCAAGGCTTAAAGGCACCCATCTTACGAATTCCGAGCATAACTCTTTCAACATCTGTTGGATCTTTTCCGATGATGCTATCTTTATAAAACATTACCATAGGCTTCAAATAAGGTTTTGAACCTTCAGCAGCACCTATCCCATCAATACCCTCATCAGTAACGATCCTAACTACAGGGTTTTGTCCTATAATTGCGCATTTTAAATCTGTAATTTTCATTTGATACTTCCAATAAATTATTCAACTAGAAATGATATATATAAACGAAGATTATAAAAAAAAACTCATCCTTTAAGCACTAACAAATGAAAAATATAAACTATTTTTCATTAATTTTTTCCAAATAGAATAATTTAATATAAAAAAGAATTTTCTTTATATAAAATAATCATGCAAAAGAAATTATTATTCGAAAAATAAATTGGAGATTACTTTGTCATTAGAAACAACAAATAGACAGTGGATACTAAAAAATAGACCTGTTGGATATCCAAAAGATTCAGATTTTGAAATTAATGTAAATGAAATTCCAGAAATTAAACATGACGAAATATTGATTAAAACCTTATATATGTCACTTGATCCATACATGAGAGGCAGGTTAAGAGATGCTAAATCGTACTCCACACCAGTTCAAATAGGAGAAATAATTACCGGAGAAGTAGTAGGAAGAGTTATTAGAAGTAATTATAAGTCTATTAGTACAGGGGACATAGTAACTTCTCATATTGGTTGGCAAGAATGGGGTGTTGCAAAAGGATATAGTGTGAGAAAAATTACTTCTAAATCAGCTCCTATTTCAACTTCATTGGGAATTTTGGGAATGCCTGGACTTACAGCTTATTTTGGTTTACTGAAAATCGGAAAACCGGTACCTGGTGATACATTGGTAATATCAGCAGCATCTGGAGCAGTTGGAGCTGTGGTTGGGCAGATAGGAAAAATGTCTGGTTGCAAAGTCATAGGTATAGCAGGATCAGATGAAAAAATTAACTATATTACTAATGATCTCGGATTCGATATTGGGATTAATTACAAAACTGACGATATAGAAAAAAAACTTTCAAAGTATTGTTCAAATGGATTAAATATTTATTTTGACAATGTTGGTGGACCTATAACTGATGCAGCAATAAATAATATTGCATTAAATGGGAGAGTAATAGTGTGTGGTCAAATTTCTCAATACAATGATGTTGATCAATCAGTAGGTCCGAGAAATCTATGGACTTTAATTAGAACCAGATCTAAGATCCAGGGTATGTTGGTATCCGATTGGGCTGATGAAAAAGAAGAGGCTTTATCAAGGCTTTCTTCTTGGGTTTCTGACGGAAAGCTTAAATATAAAGAGGATATTCGTGAAGGTTTCGATAATGCTCCAAAAACATTTATAGATCTTATGAATGGAAAAAATTTCGGTAAATTATTAGTACATGTATCGGATTAATTATCAGAATTTGTAAGTTTTTTATATAATCTATATTTAATGAGCGGAAGTGGCTCAGTGGTAGAGCATCTCCTTGCCAAGGAGAGGGTCGGGAGTTCGAATCTCCTCTTCCGCTCCATGATTTGAACTGAAAACTACCTTTTTAACTTCACTTGATTTTCATTTTACTATGCCATAAATACCCCAAACAGATATATTGAAAGAGTTTGTTGTACTGTCAATTAATCCTTATCATATAATATTCTCATTATTTTTCAAAAAGGAATTCTCTTTTAGGTTTAACATCAAAATCAATTTTTACTAGGTAGGATAAATTGAAAATACCATATGGAATGCTTAGGATAGGTTACCCATACGTGAAAACGGTTGGTATGCGGGTTTTAACAAATGCCCCGATCAACGTAGTGGTTGGTGATGATCCAAATGAATTGCATATTATATGCAGGCTTGACAGCGTTGTATTTATCCGCCGATTAACGCTCCAAGATCAAGATAAAGGTGCGTTCAATTTGATGGGTGGATCAACAGCTACTGGTGATAGTAAAGTAAAAGGTGAATTTATATGGCCATCCGCTATGGTCAAGAATTCTACAGGGCATTTATTGATAGTAGATGAAGGTACCCATAAAATTTCTAAAATTACCATTGAAGGTGAAGTAATCAATCAATGGGGTATTCATGGAATTCAAGAGGGGCAATTGAATCGCCCAAGTGGAATCGCCTTAGATAA